>CAVAGP010000049.1:0-16669 GCA_963588175.1 Faecalibacillus sp.
ATATTATATATATTATATAAATTATTTATTTTATCAGATTCTATTTTATTTGTCAAATTTTAAGGAGGTTTAATATGATTCGCAGTGCAATCGCTTTAGGAGTTAAAAAAATTATTGACTGGTTTAGTTTGCGTTTTTGGTTGGCGCGCAACCGTTGGGAGGCGAGAAAGTAATGGAGGACTTTTACACTTTAGTTTTGGGAATTTTAATTGGAGTAGATTTAGCAATTTTTGCGATGACTCTTTATTTAGATATGAGAGGAGAATAAAAAAAATGTATCCTTATGTTTATGAAATAAGTTATATGAACGTTTTGGACCATGAAGCTATTAGTGAATGCGGCGTCGGCGTAGCAGAGAGCTATACTGATGCAGTTCATTACATTGAGAAATATTATGGAGAAGACCTTTTAGCTATAAAATATTTGACTTTGGGAGAAGAAAATGATATAATATTTGTATCAAAGGAAATGATGAAAGAGATTGAAAAAAATATCTAAGGAGGAAGAGGCGATGGGCGTAGACGTAGACATGATGGTTATAAAAGATGATAGCGCGGTAGTTATGAAAGATATGTTTATGGGTCGTGACTACGATTGGTTTGAAAAATTACAACTGAATAGCGGCGAAGAAATCTATGATGACTTTCTTCCAGTATTTAGCGGCATTCCTCCTTTTTCTCCGAAAGAATTACAACAGGCATATGCTGAATATGAAGGTTATTATGGCTTTCATTTTATGAAGGTTGAAGATTATTTGAATTGGTACGACACTTATAAACCTAACATTGATGCAGGATGGGTAAGTGCCTATGAGAAATGGAAAATTGAACGGCGGCATTGGAAACCAGAATATTTAAGCCGCTATCGTCCGGAAGATGCAGAACTAGATGATGCTTTCTTTGTAGAATGTGAAGTGCTCTGCCATGACACCGAAATTGTAGAACAAATTAGGGATAACGAAGATATTATGCGTGACAAAGGTCGATATTGGATTGTTTATTACTTTACTTGCTAAGGAGGCTTTGCAATGAAGGTAAAAGATTTGAGACGTGTGGCCAGTGAAGACCAAATCTTTGAAGTTTATGATAGAAGAGAAAAAGACACTCCAACTTTTTATTTGAGTAAATTACTTACAATTTATGATGAAAGAGAAATAGATTATCTTGAAGCAGATGATGATTATATTATCTATATCGAATTAAAGGAGTAGATATGACAGTAAGAGAGATTTTAGAAGTTATACAGGGCGTAGATGGTCTAATACTTAGTGAAAATGGAGTTGAACAAGAATTTTTATTAACGAGAGATGACGTGCCAAATGAAGAAGAATTAAAGAAGAAGGTCAAGATAGTCTCTTGGGCAAATCAATATCTTTATATCGAAGTAGAGCCTAAAAAAATCCAGTTCAGACAGATAATGCCCTTTATTTGTGGAAGATTTGAGATTGAGAATACCTCCACAGGAGAGCGACTTTCTGGGGATAGAACTGATATCGCGAACAATCATTATCTTAAAGATTATGGAAGTTGGTTTGTTGGTGGAATTTCAGACTGGCCAGGAAAGGTAGTTTTCTTGTTGGAGGAAGGAGAATAATGAAGATGAGTTATGGTGAAATTTTGCGGCGACGGTATTATGCGAAGGAATCGTCTCGACATGAACTTTTTGGAGAGGTTGTAGAATTTATTCCAATCGAAGACGACTACTGTCGCTGTTGTAAGAGAAAAATGGAGTATATGTATAAATTTAAATGGCGTGATAAAAACTTTATTGCTTGTGATAGATGTATTGATACGATGATAAATAATTATACTACTAGTATTATTTTCCTAAAGAGAATGGAATTTAAAGAGGGACAATGGTAAATGACCGTAAAAGAATGGAAAAAGATGACAAAAGGACTACCATGCATTGTGGCTATGCGCCAAGTGGGAGGCGGCAAGAAAACACTCTGTAAGATATATGATGCCGGACTGCTGTCTGTTTTTGATGATTGTACGATTTTAGAGATGTCGATTGATTATAATGAAAGGGCTTTTTATCTCTTATTGGAAGAGTTAAATGTGAAGGTGATTGTTAATGGATCTCATGTATAGAATTTCAACCTCTCCATCTGGAAATGTCACTTCTATTTGGGATGATGAAGCAGGATTATGCGCTCGAATTATTTATGGCGAAATTTATTACTATGTTGATGAAAGTGACTATGACGGATCTTTAACTGAGATTGATATTGACAGACTAGATTCGTTACGGAAATTTGTAGAAGGTTTTAAGGCGGCCGGCACCATAAAGAACTAAGAAAGAAAGGATAAACATATAATGACGGACTCTCAAAGAAAATGGATTGAAGATATGAATAGATTCTGTAGTGAGAAATTCGACTTGTCTTATTCTCGTTCGACTCATGAAGCCACTGCATATATTGATAGAAATTTAGAAGAATATCAAATGCTAATGTTAACTAACTGTGTATTGAATAGGGGTTATTAAGAATGAAAGTTAAAGATTTTAAAGGATTCGTTGGGTTTTCTGATTTAAGTGTTTTTGAAATAGATTCCGAAGGAGATGCAATTTATCTCTGCTCAGTGCCGAGTGCAGATTGTTTAAAGATTGTAGATAATTGGGATGTTGTTAAAATTGGTTACGGAGAAGAGGTTTGGACAGATATCGCTTTATATATTAAAGAAGGACGGACATAATTATGGATTTAAGAGAACTCCTTAATGAAGTTACACAAGCGGAGCGCAATAAAAAACCACTAGTATTGTTCTGTGACAAATGTATCCATGAAGATGTCTGTTGGAAGGTGTATACTGATATTGCTGAAAAATGCAGGGATTTTAAACCCAGTGAGCAAAGGGAGATATGAGATATGAGAGGATGTCTTGATGCTATAATCATTTTATGTCTTCTAATATTTATTGGACTAGAGGAATTGATTTATGGTTCTTGTTATAGCTTAATTTTTGCTATTGCTGTTATCTGTCTTTTAGAATGTAGGTGATAAATATGGATATAGAAACTACTATTTTACACAAGGAACTCGACGAGATTACTGAAGCTACTTTATTTAATGCGGAACTTTGCGCGAAAAGAAACGGAACTGATGAAATTAAAATATTAACGGCGCTCATTTGTCAATTAAAAAAAAGAAGGGAGACCCTTGCAGAAAGAGCCATCTTAGAATATGGACCAGGGTGCTATATTAAAGATATTTATGTAGAGGAGGATTTCTATGACCGTTGGAGAACTGAAGAAATTTCTCGATAATTTTGACGATAATGTAAGAGTTATCGCTTATAACTTTGGTGATTGGAGCTCATCTGATATTCATTCTGTTGAAAAAGTTTTTGCTGGAAGGGACGTAGTTATCAATGTAGACAGAACAGACAGTCTCTTTGTAAACTATACTAGAGCAAAACAGGCTATTGATTTGCACGAAGAAAAAATAAAGGAAGATAAAAGACTGATTGGAGGGGATTAAATTGAACGAAGCAGAAAGAAACTGGATTCAAAAATACATCGATTCAATGTGGGTATGGTGGCTTAATGACTGGCCACCTAAGGATGTGACTAAATGACTGCTAAAGAGTTGAAAGACCTTTTGGATAACTACAACGACGACGCAGAAGTCTACTATCAGACATGGAAAATATTCGATGAAGAGAAACGGAGAAGAGTATGACAGTTAAAGATTTGTTGGAAATTAGTGCTGTTTATGATTACTGGCAAGTGTATAAAACAATTGACGAAGACACTTCAGAAAAAATTGGCGATTTATTTGATTCTGAAATGAAATATTACAATAACTGGAAAGTAAATTATCTTCGTCCAGATGGCGATTGTCTTATTATTGAAATTCAAGAACCGAAGGGAGAATAAGTATGGAACTTGAGAAAGCGGCGGCAGATTTAGCTTATGAAAAATACATGGATAATAGACCCGAAACACCATGTGAAAATTGCATACATGCTCATGTTTGTGCTATCGCGGAAACTTATTTTTCTATTGGTTGTAAGCATTTTAGAAATTGCGATTTGAAAGTAAGAGATCTGAAGCGGTATCTCTACGGTGGAAATATTTGTATTTCAACAGACGACGGTTATGTTTTTCTGGATGAAGCAGAAGATGCGCTCTTAGATAGAACGGTTGATGAAGTTAGAGCGCCAGATGCTACTATTCATTTAAAGTAAAGAAAGTATAAAATGACAGATAAACAAAAAGATCTAATTGAATGGATAAACGAATTCTGTAGAGAGAAGTTCGATTTATCTGCGCCGCACACAGTGGCGGAGGCCAGTAAATACATCAGTGAGAACATGGACGAATATAAACTTGCAACGATGAGTAGTTGGATATTGGAGAAAGGATATTTTTAAAATGACCATTAGAGATTTTTTGGCTCTCTGTGAAGAGCCTTTTAATTTATTTATTCGTGAATCCGGAGCAATAGGTTCTGACTATTATGGAGGAAAGTGCGAAATTCCAGAAAAAATATTGGATAGAGAGATTCTCGCCATAAGCCCCGATGACGTATATATAGAACTTAAAAAACAAGTTTAAGGAGAAAAATTATGACTTATCTGCTATCTTTTTTATTAGGATCTTTTGCCGGCGGAATTATCACCTTATTTTTATTTGCAATAATTAATATTAATCAGGAGAACAAGGAGCTTGCACACGCGAGAAAAAGAATAGAAGCCTTAGAGGAAGATAAAAAAGTTTTAAAGGAACAATTGGCTATTCAAGTTGATATTGAAGAACTTAAACAGTGCGCGATTTGTGGAGTTCGATACGATTCTTCGCTTATGAACTGTCCTCATTGCGGCTCAACTGCGACCGCGGCAATGCTAGATCAAATGGATAAAGAAGTTACTAAAATTCGTTTGTAAGGAGGCATTAATATGACCTATAAAGAAGTACAACCGCTCATTTGTGGCAACTTTGATGTAATTGATAAGATTTCTCGCCCAATTAACCTCTACAAACTTGGACGAGTTCAACTCGCAGCGGTTCAAAAAGCAAAAGTGTTGAAAATTTTTTCGTTAAGTAATAATACTATTGTTTGTTTAGATATTAAAATGTCAGATTGAAATGAATAAAAATTTACTTTATACTGGAGGGATGATGTGAATATATTAAAAATACTTTATACGGCTGTTGTTGGTTCTCTAGTGATGATTTCGATTACTAGCGCGACCGTTACACCAGCATTGGTTAAAGAAGATACAACCACCACGACCGCCATCATAGAAGTTGTCGAAGAAACGACGACTACAACTACAACTACAACAGAAGTATCTACTACAACCGCGACCGCCCAAAAAATGGACTCTAATGATTTAGACCTTTTAGCAAAAATTATTTATCTCGAAGCCGGCGGATGTACATATCGTCACAAACAATTGGTTGGGTGTGTAGTTATTAATCGCGTAAATAGTTCTAAATTTCCAAATACAATAGAAGATGTTGTTTATCAGAAGAATCAATATTATCCGAGAGGAAGTAAATATCTTGCGAATGCCAAGCCGGACAGTGAGTGTTACGAAATTGCTAGAGACCTTTTAGCAAACGGCAATCATGACATTTGTCCATCTAATGTTCTCTTTCAGGCGGAGTTTGTTCAGGGAGAAGTCTATGAAGTAATTGTTAGCCCCTATGGGTCTACAACATATTTCTGCTATGGTTAAATTTTGACATTCTTGTGAAAATCTGCTATAATATTTATAGAAAGTGAAAGAGGAGATAAGTATTTATGAAATTAAAATTTTTTCAAATTAGAGAACTCAATAACCTCTATCCAAAATTGAAAGATGCAAAACTCCCATTGAAAACTTCTTATCAGTTATCTTTAGTATTTGATGAAATTGAAAAACGCATGACTTTTTATCAGAATGAATTTCAAAAAATTATCGATGAATTTGCCGAAAGAGATGAAGCGGGAGACTATGTCTCCTCAGATGACGGCGCCGGAGTAAAAGTTCAGAAAGGCAAAACCGACGAGTGTAATGCCAGAGTTATAGAACTCAATCAAATAGATATCGATATCCCAGACTTAAATCTCTCTATTGAAGATTTTGGTGACCTCGACCTTACTCTAGATGAAGTTAGAGTTTTAAGTTTAATTCTGTAAATTCCTTTATGGTTTGCTGATAGCCGATAATTATCAGCAATAACGCAGGTTAGTGGAGTAGTTACCATATCGGCCTCATAAGCCGTTGACGTCGGGGCGGATCCGGCACCTGCACCCAATGGCGTAGCTCGCTTAAAACAGCTGTCGTTAACACGGATTTAGAGAGTAAACTACCACCGGCTCCAAACAAGGAGATATGTGGCTTAGCGGAAAACGACTAATAAAGAAGCGAAGTAACTCTCACTCAAAAAGACAATATAATTTCTTAGAGTACTCTGATATAGAGTTCCGAGTTAGAGACTGCGGAGATTGAAGAAATTAAGAGGGCGAGCATAATTCGCTCGCTCTCGCTTATTGAAGAGAATTAAACTAATCTTTACATATTTATGTAGAGATGGTTTTTATCAGGTCTTTCTATATATGACCTGTTTATATATGGAGAGGCCCAGTCTAGTTAGTCTAGATTGAGTCTCTTTTTTGATGTGCTGATGCGCGGAGCGCAAGGAGGAAGAAGGAGAATTGGCAAATGTAATACAGATAAAACGGGGGTCGGGCGCACCAACAACTGCTAAAATTGGAAACCACGATGGCGAACTTGCCTATGATAAGACAAATCGTTGCTTATACATTAATAATGGCGGAACCATCGAGAAGATAGGAGCGGGGTCAGCGGCGACTTTAAGTACGGCTCGTACTATATCACTGTCGGGTGCGATAACTGGTACTGCTACCTCTTTTAATGGTTCGTCTAATATCTCCATTCCTGTTACCGAGGTAAAAGAGAAATACCTTTCTTGGGGAGGAACTAATAAAATAGCAGAGGTAGGACCACTCAGTTGTGCAATGTCTTATCTTCATTCTGCCAATAGACTCCAATTTGCAAAACCTGCTGGCATAGATATCGAATATAGTACTGATGGTGGAACAACTTGGGTTGATTATGGAGCCACAGACCAACAAAAAGTGGACTTTGTCAGCGGGATTGACACTTCTATGTATCTTGGGAAGCGAACGACTAATAGTACTGGGACTATTGATGAAAAATTAAGAATTACAGTGCGCGCGGCAGATGCAGGTGTATATACGAGACTGAGAACTGTTTTATTTAATGTATCGACCGACGGCAATCCCCGAATGAAAGTATTGATTGAGTCCGCTAAAAGGATGGATGAAACAAATTTTACATCTACTCTAGGTACTTATACTCTAGGTGGACAGAGTGCATGGAATGCGATTCCCATATCTGGGTGGGCGTTTGGTGGTAGCACTTCTCAGACTACAAATATAGGAGCTGTCCGTTTTACTATTGGTTATGCCGACACTCCAACAGAAAATCAAAACGCCCTTGTCCTGAATATGCTATTTTTCGGAGAAACTTATTGGACCTATCCGTCTGAAATGGCTAGAAGTGGACATTTATATAAGTGGGATTATCAGCAGAATGCTATCTTTCCTGGAACTGTAAAAGCTAGTAAGTTTATTGGTTCTGCTGATACTTTATCGACCGCCCGCAACTTACAGGTGGACCTAGCTTCGACCGCTAAAGCATCTTTTAATGGTTCTGCCAATGCTTCTATTGGTGTTACTGGTATATTACCGATAGCGAGCGGCGGCACAGGTGCTTCGACAGTCACGGGAGCAAGAACGAATTTAGCTGTACCAGGACTGAAAACAGATGGTACTTATGTGGGATTAACACTGTCGGAAGGAGACGATGGTTCATGGATAAGAACTACAAAAAACGGTATTATTCCTTACCAAGCTGGCGGTTATAGTCAGTTAGGAACAACTACTTGGCCTTTTAGCTCTATGACAACTCAATATCTGTCTATAAATTATCAAAAAAATGAAGGGAATATTTATTTACAAGCGGTGACTCCGTTTGGAACTAGAGCGTGGAGTGTTACACCTTCTTGGCGTTGTAGCTACAACGGAGGTTTTTGTCTTCATCAATACAATTATGATACTGGAGCTTGGCAGTCTGCTATCGATATTGACCATGATTCGAATATGTCTTTAGACGGAAAAATAGCAGCCAAAAATATTGACTGTGGCTCGGTTAGTGCTACAGCACCAAGTGGCGGCGGTACTTCACAAATTTCAGTCAGCTTTTCAAAAACATTTTCATCAACACCGCAAGTAGTGGCGGTAGCTAAAACGAGCGCTCCGGGTAATTGTAGTTGCGGTATCACGAGCTCTAGTACAGCAGGGTTTACTTTGAATTTCTATAGAACCGGCAACACGCCAACCACTGTTTCATGGATTGCAATTGGTTCGTAAAGGAGAATAACATGGATAATGAATTAAAAGAATATTTTATAGATGTGGAACAGTCAGAATTAGATGGGATGGCACTGAACGACCTTAAATCTTACTACAGTTTAGCCTGTCAAGAGGAAGAAAGTGAAATCGCGGCAAAATTATGCCGTACCATCCGTAATAAACTTTTAAGGTCTAGTGATGATGAAATGCTCATTGACAGAACTGAATACTCAATCCCAGAGGGGGATTCCTTTGAAGATTGGTTACCTTTTCTACAGCAGGTTGCTGCAATTCTAACCGGCAAATGGGCTGTTTATCGACAAAAATTAAGAGATTTACCTGAACAAAAAGAGTTTCCACTTGAAACTGTTTTTCCAAATATAGAAGAAGAAACTGCACCCGATCGGGTATAAAATTGACATTTTAGATACGATTTATACCCGATCAGGTATAAAAAGGAGGACTATATCTATGACTGCTGAAGTTTTTACTCAATTTGCTTCTGGCTTAGTTGACGCCATTGTAGCATTAGTCGCTGCGGCGATTACTGCAATTGCAGGATTGATTGGGGCAGAAGTAAAGAAAGTATATGAGAAGAAAGTTAATACTCAGGTTGAGAGAGATATTGCTGAACAAGTAGTATTGGCGGTAGAGCAGACCTGCAAGACTTTGTCTGGTTCTGAAAAGTTGGAGAAGGCACTAGAAGATTTATCTGCTCGATTAGAGTTGAAAGGCATTACAGTAACGGAATTGGAAATGCGTTCTTTGATTGAGTCTGCTGTTGCTAGTTTCAATGATGCCTTTTATACGGCTTCCACTAAGACAGACGAAAAACTGACCGATGAGGAAGAAAAGGTACTGGATGTAACTGATGAGCCAATCAATTGGGAAGAAGGAACAGTAGAAGAAGTTATTGAAGCCACTCCTTCTGACCCTAACACAACCGAAGAAGAAGTTATCTCTACAGACGCTGAAATTGGGGTGAATGGATAATGAAATTTACACAGAGAAAAAATAAACCTGCCGCCGGCAATAAGTGGTATACATCTACAGCAAATGGCGGCTATAGCAACTGCACGACGGATTTGAAGAATCCTTTTTTCAAGGGCGCCACGGTAGCGAATTGCGTGGGGTATTGCTGGGGTCGTTATTTTGAAGCGGCCGCACAGAATGGCAAACTTTGGGAAGACCAAAAGCAAATGTTTTCCCACAGAGTAAACGGGAATCCTCCGGCGGCATGGAATAGTCTAAAGAAGAGTGATTACTGGCATTGGTATATTAGTGATACTCCAGAAGTAGGAGCAATCGCCTTCTACAAAAAGAATTCGAGTTCTACTTCTGGCCATGTTAGTTTCGTAGAGAAGGTATATAGCAATGGAAATGTTGACTTCTCTAATTGTAATTACAGCACAAAGCCGTTATTCAAGTATCAGACGAACGTCAATCCGAAGGGTTCTTTTGGTGGCTACACCCTGCTAGGCTATCTTCGTCCTTGCGTGGATAAGTGGCACGAAACCATGACAACCACCACACGACTGAGACTGCGCAAAGGTCCCGGCACTGGATACGGAGTACTGGGCGTTATCGATAGCGGCGCTAAGGTAACAGTTGTAGGATTCCCTGTTGATGGGTGGCAGAAAATCACGGCTACCATTGGCGGCAAATCCTACATCGGTTATTCTGATGAATCCTATCTAAAATAAGGAGCTAGTCTATGGCGAACTACATTAAATTCCAAAAAAGAACTGGTTCGCCAGGCAGCGGCAATAAATACTATACAAGGACTGGGAGCGGTGGCTGGAACGATGGCATCGCTCCCAAATATAGCGCTTGGTCTGGCTCCGCTTTACACAACTGCGTCCCCTACGCAAGAGGGAGATTTGCCGAGTCCCAAAGCACTAATGGTTCTTGGGCAGGAGATGGCACTTCTGCAAAGACGGTAATAGCTAATTTGCCGCATGGCAACGCCAACAAAATGTATGGGAATGCCAGTTCAAACAGCAAGTATTATCAAAAGAGAGGAAAGGGAAGTGGTCCTGTTCTTGGTGCGATTGCGTGTTTTAATTATGGGACCTATGGACACGTCATATTCGTGGAAGCCGTTTATTCAAACGGCAACATAGATTATTCGGCTTCAAATTATAGTGGTTCTTTTTCTTACAAGTCTAATGTTAATCCGAATACCGTTTTTGGGGGCACACTTCAGGGGTACATAGTCCCCAATCCCAACTATGTCACCTTTACATCGACGAGTGGCGGATCTGCCTATATTGCAGGTACTTACACGGCCACCCCCGGTTCAGGAAGTAACTTAAATATGCGAAGTTCGGCATCAACAAGTAGTTCTATATTGACTAAGATACCGAATGGCGCGACGTTGAATGTGACGAGCGTGTCCGGCAGTTGGGGAAAGACAACCTATGGAGGAAAAACAGGATGGGTGGCTTTATGGTACTGTAAGTTTGTTAAAGCAGCCGCGTCCACTAGCTCCTCTGCTACTACAACCCCTAAAGTAGTCGAACCACCTACCAATGTTGATATTTCAGGTGCGACTCTCCAAGAGAATGGAGAAACAATAAAGTTAGACAACACTGAGCTTTTTCCTGATTTCTTCGATTATTATGCAAACACTTATTATGATACGGTAGCAGACGAAGAGGAAACTATTCCCTATCAAGCTGCCACTTCTTACAAATTGAATACGCCAGTTCACATTAGTGAGAGAGCGGTTTGGCCGTCGGGAGCTCTAATTCCTGATTGGGTAAAAAAGACTGTAATGTATACGATTATGACAGATGAAGAATTATCAAGCGCCGCTTTTACTTTATCTGGCAATTATAAAATCTCTAATCAGCCTGACGGTTCGCAGACTTGCATCATTAATGAACAATACATCACACCAGTTTAAACAGAGGAGAGTAGATAATTTTGTCTACTCTCCTACTTATATTTAGGAGGGATTTTATGAAGAGATTTAGTACCTACACTTTCAAAGTGCCAATTAAAGATCTGCCCGTTCCGGCGGAAACAGCGGCCGGCGGCAGAGTAAGTATGACTGTTTTAGAGGAATATAAAACTTCTCATTCTTCAACAGACACCGTAAAGATTACGAAAGATGCGACAATAGAGGAAGATTATATTTGCGCGACTTTATCACCCAATGAAACAAAGCGATTTGTAGAAGGAACGGCACTCTACCAGGCGCGCGGATTAACCGCAGATGGTGAATCTTGGTTCTCTGACCAATACATTGAACCAATAGAAGACGTGCTTGATCGGTCGATTTTGCAGTCGACGGCAGAATAGAGTATTATGATAGATTTTAATCAAACTTCAACCTTTATGGGAGATGCGGCATCTCCTGGGTATGTCTATTATAATCGGATTTATACCGACTTCCATAAAGATGATTCTACTGAAGGACGCTCTAGGATGCGTGCATATTATGGCGCGAAGAGTGCGGTTTCTTTCTATGGAGTAAGAGATACTACTAGTGGCAGAAATAATCGGATAAAAGAGACTAGCGAATATCTCAAAAGACAGGCGCGCGCAGAGTTCGAGAAAGAGAAAAAGCTGTTGATGCAAAAGTATCCTGAACTATTTGCCACTCACAAGGCAGACTTTGAGTTTGGCAATAAAGATTCGATGATGAATTTTATTAAAATTTATAGCGAGATGCTCAGTTCTAAAGATATATTTGAGTCCGCCCTTTACAAGATGTCTGCCGCCCTCGCCAGTGAAGGCTCTAAAAAAGTGGGTGCGACTGTATGGAGATATTTTCCAACTTATCTTACAAATGCTATATCGAAATTTCTTAAAGATAGAAAGGAAGATCTAGCCAATCAAGTAGAGATAAATGAAGAGGGCTTTCCAGACTACCTCCATGACTTATTAACATCTAATCTTGACGATATTATGGACGATGCCATTGATAGAATGCTAAGGTCGAAAAGAACAAACAAAGACAAAGACCAAATACAGCCTTATCTTGAATTTAAAAAGGCTTTAGATGAGAATCCTCAGTGTAAGGCTGTTTTTCGCGCCGGACTCCAAAAAATATACGGTCTGAATGGAATTATAGACCGCTTAAGCGAGAATTTTAGCACCAATATCTCGTCTAACTGGAGGGGGAAAAACGGCAGATATTTTACATCCTCTCTTGAAAGCAAAGTTCAAATCAAAGTAGGTTTGAACAGAGGAGGAGGACAGCAGGGAGGCTTGATTGCTGAGTGTGCAGCTACAGAATTAGTAAATGTCCTTAATAGCGACATGAAGGCTGTGCACACGGGACAGACCAACGTAAAGGCCGACTATATTGTTTCTGTCGGAGGGTGGGATTTAGACGATCTAGATCTCGAAGAATCTATCGATACTGTAGGCCGTGAGAGAGGTCAGCAACTAGTAAAAGAGATTGATAAAATTTTAGACGATTATGACGAAGGATTTCTTATCTACGTAAATGCTAAGGATTATATGACTGCAACCACAGATAATTTTAAAGGTTTTAAAAGTGGTGAAGACATTAAATTGAGCAAGTATCAATCTTTGTCTTTGCGCTCTGATACAAGTGCGACATCTGTCAACAGGTTTATTGGTGCAATCATGAACACGATGAAAGACGCAGTTGGAGAAAAGTATCGAAGAGATTTGACTACTCTATTAGCTGGAGATCTTGCGTCGTTTCTTTTTGACGACTTTAAGACGATAGGTGATAATGCACCGCAAGATAGCGTAAACCGACTTCACCTATTCCTTTTGAACAGCGTTTATGTTCCTCTTTCTTATCTTCTTTATTGGAGTGGAGTGGCGATAGAAGAAGCCGCAGATGGACAAAATGTAAACAGATATTTTTCTGCTTCTATCTCAAATGTAAAAATTAGCTATCCAGAGCCGCCTTATAATAACGCGATGTGGGAACAACAAAGAATAGATGCGCTCGAAAAAATCAAGGTCGGCGGAAAGTTCTTAAAGAATTTTTCCGAGATCGTTGCGGAGCTTTCACCAAATAAAATTTGAAAAATCTCTAAAAAATTGTTATAATATATATAGAAAGTGAGAGAGAAAGAAAGGAAGAATTAGTTATGATTACTAAAGAATTGGTTAATGAGTATTTCTGCCGTCAATTAGACTACATTTATAGTCGCTATCCTGCTTTTTGTTATCACATCGAAGGCTGCGGCAGTAAGGAATTTTATGATGAATTTTGCAGTCCCGGCAGAAGTAGAGAAAAACAAGGCATGGCTAATTCTTCCTTTACCACTATTGCAGGTATGACTCGCTCGGTATTTTTGTTCTCTGACCAAGAGAATGAAGAAATTGCTAATCACTATGTATTAAAAGTTAATTCTCATCGCTTTGGTAATAAGGTCGCCAACTACAACAAGAGCGAATATGATATGTTTAAAACAGCCTGCGATATGCGCACGCAAGGAGCTTTTGCCGAGTGCTGGTTTTTAGAGCAGGATGATGATTCTTGCTTTGATTTCAGTAGTGATGAATTCTTGATTATGGAGCGTGCGGAGGTAGATGAAGACCTCTTCTACGTTTCTGGATTTAGAGAATATCAGGGAGCTACTGGTCGAGAAGTAGAGGATGATAGCAGAGAATATTGGGATGCATATAATGACTTTAGAGATTTAGATGATATTGATATTGTTTACTATGTTTTTGCCCCTTTCTATGGAGATAATTTTGCAGAAGAATTAGTCGATATGCCCATCTCCGATATTCATTCCGGTAACGTTGGCTTTTTAGCAGATGGTGTGCCAGTCATTATTGATTATGCAGGTTTCAGTATTTAAAATTTGAAAAAACTTCAAAAATTTGCTATAATATATATAGAAAGTGAGAGAGAAATAAAGTTCTCTAGATTATCTTGTCTCCCTTTCTTCGAGATAATCGCTTTCGCCGCGGTCGTCGGTCCAGGTGATTGGAGGTAGCGGCAACGGGGGTAGAGTAGAAAACCTTCAGACTTGATTGTCACGGTGCCCCTGATTTCGACAAATTTTATTCTACAAACTTTATTCGCACCTCGGTGAAGACCGAATGCCATCGGGCCGAGAACTTAGCTTGCCATAATGGTCGGCGCCAAATAGAAGCTTGTCTAGACGATAGCCTAGACATCTAAGATACATCAATAGCGATATTGGTGTGCGCCCATACAAAACTCATGGGTTTGGATAGTTAAGTGTGCGAACACAATAGCACCTAAAGATACCGTCTTGCCGCTTCCGCAATAGACGCCCTTGTGGGGAAGAAGCCAAGTTAGAGATTAGCCGGCGACTGTTCTAAACCTTGGTAATGCCAATAAGGAAGTTTGCGTTGATACTCACGTGAGTGAGCTATAAGGTAAGGTCAGGGTATGAGTAGCCCAATCGCAAAGAAGAGATTTTAGAGCCATTAGATGTACTGGCATACAAGTTCTGAATGGCGGGTGAAAGTTAGAGGTAATCAATCCTCTGTGGGGGTCGTTATGGGGTAAGAAGTAAGAAGGTAGCTCCTTTTTGCTCAGACTTATCTTCCCACTGATTGAATATGGGCGAATATTGTTGGAGAGTACGGCGAAGGCCGGCGAATAAAGAAGAAGGGCTCATTATTAATGAGCCCACTATGCCTCCTTAGCTTAACTGAATAGAGCAGTTCCCTTGTAAAGAACAGGTTATAGGTTTGAATCCTATAGGAGGCTCCATATAGAAGTATAGTTTAATTGGGAAAATATCGGTCTCCAAAACCGAGAGATGAAGGTTCGAATCCTTCTGCTTCTGCCACATTAGAAGAGAGGAATACTATTATGTTTAAAACGACATATGAAAGCGAAAATTGGATAGTCCGCGAAGACGAAGAAGGTAATTTAAGCGTGGCATATTTTGAAGATTATCACTGGCGCGGAGAGATTCACATTGAACAAAATGGTATTCGAGAGGAATAACTTTATTCGTGTCAGGTGGCCACGTTAACATTCCCCCGAAATAGAGCACCAATATCAACCAAGAGAGCTCGAGCATTCTAACTTTTGGAGACTGCACCGAGGAAGCACCCTCGGAGAGTGAGAGAATCTCAATGAAAACACTGGGCCGTCCGCTAGGACACTAGAGGAGTATGGCGATAAAGTCCTTGCGCTACAATTGCAGAAAGGTGCTCTCATATAGGAACATAGCTTAGTGGAAAAGCATTCGTCTTATAAACGAACGAGTCTAGGTTCGATTCCTAGTGTTCCTACCATTCGCGGCTGTGTCAGATAGGAATGATGCGGCCGCTCTATATTAAATAGGAGTGATATAGATATGAAATTTTATTCAGAAGAACTGGATAAGTTGTTTGATTCTGAAAAGGAATTGAAGGAGAAGGAGAAGGAATTTTCTGAAAAAAAAGCAAAAGAAAAAGCAGAAAAAGATAAGCTCGCCGCTGACCGTAAGGGTCGCGCACAGGAAATTGAACAGGTGCGGGCGCAGATTAAAGAAATTGAAGGACTCGCGCAGAAAAAGCGTGAAGAATTGAATGACCTTTTACGAGCTTTTAATAAAGATTATGGGGCTTATCATGTGTCTTTGAAGGCCGATGATTTTATTGATTGGTTCTTCTCGTTCTAAAAATTTTGGGAAAAATAAGGGAGACTTTATTTTTCCCAAAAAAATTATCACTTATTGGGGAGGAAAAAATTTTGCGAGAAATTTCTAGACTTGATAATTTTTACGAAAAATTTTGCAGCTTACATAAGGAATATTTACCGGACTGGCGCTTTGGGCAGCTGATTTGTAATTTTTTCGGTTGGTACGCCACGCAGACAAAATGCGATGTATTTTTTGTAGAGGAGGACGATATGATTGAATGGTTTGAACGATATGTAAAGGAGATGATGACTAATGACTGAAGTGTCTACTTTCTTTGGAGTGGACGGCACTTGGCACAAGATAGACGAGAAGATATATAAGAATCGGATGTACTGGTTATGGGAGAGAAATGACGGTGCGCGCCTAGTAAGTGATATCACTTATCGGGTCATGAAGTATGGAGTAAGCAGAATAGAAGATATAGGTGACGGTCAGCAATTGAGTAGCTGACCGTCATTATTATTGGTGGCTAGAAGTGAACTAGCTGCTATTTTTTGAAAAAAAAAATTTGGTGCTAAAATTTTAGAGAGACTGTCACAAAAGTTTACTTGTAAGTGAAATGTACGGAAAGGATATATAATAAGGAAAATAAAAAGGTAGACGATAGAAGTGGGGAGAGATAGCGAGCGGAGCGCGAAGCGTGGCGGAGCGAGCGGGATAAAGA
>CAVAGP010000050.1:0-16537 GCA_963588175.1 Faecalibacillus sp.
ATCCCTGACCTTGCTCATCATAGGCCACTGCTAAACGGGCAATGCGTATGCATGGAATTGGGTAACGAGATAAATGTTTTTTTAATCCATCCGTTACATCACTAAACTCAAGCGAGGCATTACAAAGCGAGTAGAACCCAATAACTTTATCACCTTCCAATCCGATAAACGTTTTTGCAATATCCTTTTTGTCGTTTTGCCTAGCGAAATTTGTAAGAAAGATATCCAAGGCCTTGCAACCAGAAGCAAAGGTTTGCAATTGCTCAGATTTCACTTTTTTGATTGAGACAATCTCCATTTCATCGCTTTCTTTAAGGCCTCAGTTGGTTCTTGTGGTTCATCAAGCATTTTCATAATCATATCCCTTTCACGATTTGAAAGCGTGATAGTTTCGTTTTCTTTTATATCCAACTCAGCCTGCTTTAACGCAACCATAAGAATGTATGCGGAAAGAGACAGATTAGATACGCCTGCCGCTCTATCTAGTATCGCTTTGCTTTCATCATCGACTCGGAGATCGATTCTATTGTTTTTTATTGCTACCGCCATAAAGTTTTCCTCTTTCCGCCATAATTATATTATTTGTGTGTATTTTGTACACACTTAATTTGACTGATTCAAAAGTTGAGAGTCAGTTTCTAATTTGTTTCATTTATAAGGCGCTTCTACAAAACAGTTGGCGAAGAATACTGATAAAATCAGCATTTTATCTTAAAAAAGACCTTCATTTGGAAATGCATGTTCACAGGTCAGTCGGCTATCTGACACTTTGATTCTTGGGCGCTTTAGCATGCCTCATCGATAATTACTTATCCTCGATCAATGGCGGATTCTTAATCTTAGAACCCCATTTGGCCATTGCTTGGCCTAAGGTGTTCTTGCGAAATGAGTGAACATCGCTTGCGATATAATCCACCAATCCCATCTTTATCAATTTATGGGTAAATAACTTGGATTTAAGCCCTTCTAGGCCATTCACAGCATTGGCGTTCACTTGGATAAGCGCTCCTTCTGCGATTGCCTCTTTTATGTCATCAATTCTAATCCATTTATAGCGCTCTACGTGGGCGATGACAACCGTTAAGCCGTTGCAATTATAGTGATAGATAATATCGCCTAATGATTCAGATGGTTTATGGGTATAAGAGAATTCCAGCAAAACTTTGTTGGAATTAGCAAGCGTAAAGAGATTGCCATTTTTGATTTCCGGCACCCAGTCTATGATGTCTGAGTAATGTATCTCATTACCCATATAGAGAGTTAATGGCAGATTGTACTCTTTGATTAGATTGTCCAGGACAGCCTTTCCTTCTAGAAGTTTGTCCTTTGGAGTCATAAAAACCCCATGCGTATGATGGGGTGTTAGGATTATGGTATCAACACCCTCCACCACCTCATCCTTAAGCATTCTTAAGGAATCTTCTATGGTTTTAGATCCATCATCCACATTTGGGATGATGTGAGAGTGCATATCAATCATAATGGTTCTAGTTATTTATCAGATGACGTCTTGCTGGAGTCAACATAATATGAGCTGTAGTAATGTTTGTAGTATGAGTTTCCTTTGGTCTTGACCTCACCCATGACAACGCCAAGTATCTGGACGCTGTTGGCGCGTAAAATCTTGATCGCATCTTTGCTCGCTTGTTTGTCGGATTTAGCCTGAGACACAACGAACAATGCGCCATCGCAAAGATTTGAAATGAGAATCGAATCTGTGACAGCAAGGACTGGCGGGCAATCAACCAAGATGATGTCATATATCCCACGGAGTTTCTCAATGATTTCTGATAGTTCCTTTGAGCCAAGCAAAGCTGTTGGATTAGGCGTTTTGGCGCCTCTATTCAAACAGTCAAACGGGATTTTATCGCTGCGTTTGATGGCTTCTTCTAATTTGATCTTGCCAGCGAGGACATCAACGATGCCGTTCTTGTTTTCTACCCCAAATGCTCTATGGAGTTTTGGACGTCTCCAGTCTAAGTCCACGACCAAGACTTTTTTCTTGTCTTCAGCATATGTTGCTGCAACGTTTAAGAGAATTGTGGTTTTGCCTTCGCCTTGAATTGAGGAGGTAGCCTGGATGGTCTGGACTTTGTGGTCGACTTCGGCATATTCCAATCCAACTTTGACGCGTCTATAGCTTTCAGCGGCAATGGAGGACGGATCCTCAAGCGTTATGATTCTATATCTTGGGTTGCGGGTGGAGGTGGATACGTCTTTGTTCTTTTCCTTATTGAAGAGTTTCATTATTTCTTTCCTCCCTTCTTCTCATCATCGAATTCATAATCTGGAATTGCGGCGATAACCGGAGCAGAGAGTTCTTTCTCAACATCCTCAACCGATCTGAAGGTTGTATCTAAGATTTCTCTTAAGATTGTATAGATGGCGGCGAGGACAACGCCGACTGCCGCAAAGATGAGGGTTATCTTCAATTTGCTGGATGTTTTCGTTGCTTTAGATGAATCGGCGGCTGATAAAGTCTTGATATTATTATCTAAGAGTTTGTATTTAGCGTTGCCGTTTTCATCCTTGCTCTGAGATACGGTCTCAGTGCTTGTCATGATGGAATTGAGGATTTTTGCAGCGATATCAGGGTCTTTATTAACATAAGACAAGCCTAAGATAAGGGTGCCAGATGTCTGAGTTATTGTAAGGTTCTTCTTAATGGTCTTGACAGTGTAATTATATTCCTTAGCAACAGGATCGAGGACAACGTCATCTCCAATGAATGAGACAAATGTCTCTGCGATATAGTTAGCGAATGAATACTGAGAGGTGATGGCCGTTGATGAACTATCGTCCAATTGCACTAGCATTGTGGATGAGACTTTGTATGTTGGGCTGACTTTATCTTTGATGACGGCGTAGCCAAAGCCACCGGCGGTTGTTACAACGATGAATAAGCAGATAGCTAAGAGATGTTTCTTAATGATTAGGAATATATCTTTCAAGGTTATCCCTTCTTCTTCCGCTTGGACTTCCTGTACTCCCATTTCTCTATTTTCGAGCGACATTATGTGTCCTCCTTAAACTCCTGAATTGCAGGTGCCTTATTATATAACTCATAATTTCTAAATTAAAGACGCGTATGCACACGCAGGTGTAATTCGCACCTATATGTATGCAAAACACAATTAAAATTTAGAATCTTGTTAAGATATTTTTCACAAAACAAGTTGGATTCAAAACCAAATTGATGATTTTATGGCAATTTTCGGCACGCATTTATTCTTTGCATATCCCAATTTTATGACTTATTCATACAGGATTTTGTATCAGTTTTGTTGCTTACATTAGTTTTGCTGATATTTATCTTTTTACTTGGATTTTTAATAAAATTATCCATCTAACGTTTGATATGTCTGTTTTGCAGCATTTTCTCAGAGTTTGAAGTGGAATATCGGGGCGGGACGCAAGTAAAATATAACCATTATTTTCTTCCTTAACCGATCTAATAACGGCGTCTCCCTCTCCCCTGAATACGTAGACTTTCGTGCCATCGCTCATCTTGGCGATTGTAAAATGCCAGGTTACCCCATCTTCTATAAACCGATTGTCAAGGCGTTTGCTTATGTATTTTTTAGCTGGTCATAACGTATTACTCTTCTGAGGTTTATGACACCTTGCTTCAGATAATCCTTTCCATGGTAATTGACGCTATCAAGCATTCTTTCCACTGCTCCTTCAGTGCTAAATGCGTGCATGATGTTGTAATACTTAATCATTTTTTAGCACTGAATAATCTATAGAGTTGCTTGCAGGATAACTTATTGAGTCTAACCAATACAATATAGGTATAGCCCACCCAATACATTACTTTTGCAGGGTATTTTTCTTTTCCATATGTTGATTGACCGAACCGCTCATCTAGTTCATCAAAGACGTCTTGTATTGCGTTTGATATCATAAGATAACAGCAACTTTCAAAGAGGGCGGCGATATTGGTTAGCATAAAACACCTTATAATCACGGCAGAACTGTATTGTCTAGAAATTATTGATGCCTCAAATATTTTGCCAGCGATAGAGCATAAACGATAATCAACATAACTTTGCCGTTTCATTTGAGTACCTCATCGATGTAATTGCCCTTGATATTTATGATAACTATTTTGCGTTTTTATCCATTAGATTCACTATGAAATTAAGCATTAAAAAACCGGGACATCTCTGCTCCGGCATCTTGATTATTTGGCTGGGGTAACTGGGATCGAACCAGTGAATGACGGATTCAGAGTCCGTTGCCTTACCGCTTGGCTATACCCCAAGGCAAGAGATATTTTACTCATCACTGGTTTTTATGCAAGTTAAATAATATTAATTATGGTATTATTTCTATCCGAGGTAGGACATATGGCAATTCTCATCGCAGTTGGTGGTGGCTCAGGCTCTGGCAAAACGTATTTGACCGATAAGCTGATAGCTATCTTTGGCAAGGAAAGAATTGGTAAAATCAGCTACGATTACTATTATAAAGACAATACAGGCATTCCGTTTGAAGAAAGGGCCAAGATAAACTACGACTCACCTCAATCATTAGATGAGGCCCTTTTCATTGAACACTTGACCAAGATTAAGAACGGTAAATCAGTTGATTTGCCTCAATATGACTACGCCGTACATAACCGCAAGAAAGAGACTCTAAGGTTTGAGCCAAAAGAGATTGTTCTGGTGGATGGAATCCTCTTATTCACCATTCCGCAGTTTAAGAAATATTTCGATTATTCGATATATGTTGACGCCGATAGCGATATCCGTTTCGCCAGGAGATTGATGAGAGATTGCAAAGAAAGAGGCAGAACCCCAGAGAGTGTGGTTAATCAATATTTAGCAACTGTTAGGCCGATGCACTTAACCTATGTTGAGCCATCTAAATATAAGACTGATTTCGTCTTTATTAACAACGATAACACAGGGTTAGATAAGGTTCAGCTTAAGGTCCTCATGAAGGATATTAAAGACAAATTAGGCGTCTAATTCTGTATATCCTAAAAGCATATTGTCTTTAATAAGCGATTAAATTATATGCGATTGGTATATTTTTATTAGGATTGTAGAATTTTATACCTGATTGCATATATTTTTTATGAAAAAATCAAAAAATGAAAAATGAGTGTCTACAAAACGTTGACTACTGCACCATCCTATTTAGTGTTAAATAAAAAACCAACGATTATGCTTCGTTGATGTCGTGAACTTCCACTTCAATCGCATCTTGCGTGGAATTGGATTTTGCGTTTGTTGTCTCGGATGACGGCTTTTCTACATCCACAACAACATCATCGTCTTTTTCTTTTTTATAAGCGTGCGGCACGTCCTTGCTAATTTGAGATGCCGCAGATAAATGGAACATGCTCCAAATGAACATCGGGAGGCCGAATATTATTGCAACTCCCCCATACGTTGAAGTCAAATATGCAACCGCATTCTGAGGCCCTTGCTCCCTTCCAGCGATAACACCATATATAATTAGACCCACTCCAACAAGGAATCCCGATAGTCTTGCTACAGACTTAAATATGCTGGCTTTGAAGAGATTTTGCATACTTCTAGGCTTAACAATCTCGAATATCGCCGCCAGTCCAACGAAAATCACTTCCGCCAAAAGAACGCCGGCAATAGGCCATGTAGCAATCATAAGGTTTCCCGATTTCAAAGAAAACGCACCGACCAAGGCGATGACGTAGAAAAGAAGATTTAATCCCAACGTTAATAAGACTCCGAAATAATTAACGGAGAACTGTTGCTTCCTCTTTTCCTTCTCTTTTTTCTTATCTGAATATTCGTAGGTTTCAAACATAATTTAGGCTCCATCAATATGATCTTTGTAACCAGGTGAGTCCGATTTCAGACCGCTTTTTTTCTCTCTATCCTGTTTTTGTTCCCTAAGCATGTCGATATCTTCGCCCGTTCTTACTGGACGTTCATCTCTCCATGTGGGTTTGTCTTTCTTATATGACATGGCCTTATTTTATAAATGGTTATCTAAAAAGAAAAGAGCTGCCCGCTCTCCTCTTTGTAGATTAATTATATTACAGTGTTTCGGGATGTTTTAGGCCTTTGATCCATCGGAAATGCACATAGATGCAAATTCATTTGGCTTAAGAATCATTGGTTGATCCATTTGAATGGATGTTATGTCTTTGTCGCCCGAGAGAATGATGTCACAATCTAAAGCTATGGCGCTTTTAATAACCGGGACATCATCCGGATCACGGACATGCACGCTAAGTTCGATGTCACTAATATCTGGATTCATTATGCAAAACGGATCAGACGTAATCATTTTAATGGCAATCGGAACTAGATTTGGCCTCTTTCTTTGAATAACCTCAACGCACTCATCGAAGACATATTTGCACACTATAAAAGTGCACTCATATGACGAATTTGTAATGAGATTTGAGACCATGCCATCATGGACAAAAACAGCAGAAATTAAAATGTTGGTATCAACAAGCACCTTCATTTCTTACTATTTCTATACTCATTGACGGCTTCGACCGCGTCTTCATCAGTAAGAATCCCGATTTCTTTACCGATGCCTTTGTTTTCTTCTTGCAGGACCTTCAACGAGGCAGACCTTGCATTAAAGATTGTGATTTTTCCATTATCATCAACAAAAAATACAACTTTATCGCCGGTTTTAAGACCTAGCATTTTTCTTATTTCAATTGGCATTGTAATTTGGCCTTTTGAAGTAATTTTTGAAACTTCTATCATTTTAACCTCCTTTCTAGGAATAAAAGGAATTCCTTGTTTTGATTGTAATAAAAAACCTGTTCAAAATCAATACAATCAACATATTTAAGCAATCCATATAAAGGCGTACCCGGATAGTATGGATACAAGTATTACGATGCCCAATACCAAGAAGGCGTTCTTGATGTTCTCCTTGTGTTTGAACAGCATCAGCGTTCCAAGCCCTGCATTAGCCATTAACCCCGCTAAAAGGGCACCAAATGGAATCGTATTCTGAATATATAGATTAGATATTAAGACGCTGGAAGCGCAATTAGGGATCAATCCAACTAGGATAGAGAAAATAGGCGTGAACCAATAGGCAACACCATCCTGGGCCAAGAAGGATGTGATGTTATCCTCCCCAATCCATAGAATCAAAGCTCCAAAAGCGTAAGAAACCACATACACATAAGCGAATATCTTCAATGAATGAACCAATGGATGAATAAAATGTTCGTGGAGTTTAGATTCTTTGCGATGCTCATCCTCTTCGATATGATGGCCACAACAGCCGATATGCACTTCATCTTCACCTTCGCAGTGATCCAAATGTTCTTTGACATGCTCGTTGTGTTTTCTGAAGATCAAATCAACAACAAGACCAGCTATCATGCCGATTACAACCTTTATGGCAATTAATATGAATGTCATCCACCACTTTCCGCGAATGTTGCCTAATAAAACCGGGATAGCCTCGTCTGAGCAAGCGATGAATATGGCAATAACCGTTCCGATTGTAAGATGGCCTTTGTTATAAAGGTCCGCTCCAACAACGGAAATACCACATTGTGGAATGACTCCGGCAATGGAGCCAAATACTGGGGCCACTTTCTTCTTTTGCTCTAAAAGTTTAGCGATTTTGCTTTCTAAGAAAGAGAGAGCAAAATTAATCACAAAGGCGATGCCGAATATGATTGCGCTATCAATTAAGGTTTCTAATAACAGGTCTACGTATTCCATTGCCGCCTAATGATAAAGGCAAATTAGTTTTTTTAATAATGAAATCTTGTTCACATTACACTTTTACGGAATGCAGATAATTCCATTTTTCACAGTAAGCGATTATATGTTCTTGCTGTAATGCATAAACAAGCAGCGATTGAGAGACGTTGTTGTGTTTGGCAATTGAGATAATTGTTTCTTTTGAGATACAACCCCTTTGATTTTTTTCGTTAACCAATTGGCTTTTGCTATCCCAATCCACCAAGAAATCAAAGACAGATACTTCCATCGCATCTTCTCGCCGGTTTTTGCTTAAAACAAAAGATATCTCATCAAATCCAATATCGTTGTGAATCAAATGAAATACCTCATGAATAAATGCATAAACCAATTCTTCGGTGTTTCTCCAAAAATAAGACAATAATATAACCGGTCTAGATCCTTTGAAAAACGTCGCCCCTTTTACATAAGAAATCGGCGATGGTTCAACAACAAAAGCAATGCCGCATCGCTGAGTGAATTCGTTTATGCTTTTTAAGGTTGTCATTTCGTCCTTTACCAGGCATAGTGTCGTTTTAAACGATTCAAGTTCCTTTTTAAGCTTGCTAAACCCAATATAACGTTTAAGTCCATCATAATTAAAATTATCTAAAGATAATACGATCCATGTCTCAAGCAATTCTTCGTTCTTGGCGCTATATTTGCCTTTTGATAAGAAATAAACATCACTGGTTTTTATTCCGTTGAATCGTTTCTCTTGAGGCGAAGTAATATCAAATGCCCTTTTTATTATCTCAACTTGTTCAGATTTAGACACATTCGGCTGTTTTGAGAAATACTTAGACAGATTAAACGCCTCATCCCAGACTCTATATTCTTCCTCGTCAATTGATGATTCATCTTTTTTGTAGGATTCATAAAGATATGTCCAATTGGAATGAGGCATGGATGGGATTAAAGTCTCAATAGATGACATAAAATCTTCTGTGAACGATGCCTTGCCTCCAAGAATTAGGCATATCTGTTTGGTAGATAGACCACTGGACTCACTTAAGCGTCTTTGGGATATGCCAGCCTCTTTCATGTAAGTCTTAATATGATATCCAAGTTTCTTGCTTGGGCCGAATACTATTTTGCTCATATGTGACCTCCTAGTGATAATCTTTGACCGCTTCTATTTCTACAATCGTAATTTTTTCTGGTTCTGAATTGTTCCCCATAAGAATTATCCTGTAGTTTTTATTTAAGCAAATACAAATAAACGCTTATAATTTCACACGAGGTAACCATATGTCAGAATGCACACATAATTGCGAGTCCTGCGGAGTCAAAAACTGCGGATCGCGCACAATTCAAAAATTAGAGCCAAACGATAAATCACACATCAAGAAGGTCATTGCGGTCATGTCCGGCAAAGGCGGAGTCGGCAAATCAATGGTCACGTCGCTAATTGCCGCTTCACTCGCTAACAAAGGTCATAGCGTCGCTATCTTGGATGCGGATGTCACAGGCCCATCAATCCCTAAGGCTTTCGGAGTGGAGGGAACGGAAATATTCGCTGATGATGACAGCAAAATCTTCCCGGCTGAAACTCCAAACGGAATCAAAATCATCTCTGCGAACTTATTAACCGAAACATCCACTTCCCCTATCATCTGGAGAGGTTCGCTCATTTCTTCAATGGTGTCCCAATTCTTCACCGATGTCATCTATGGTGACATTGAATATCTGATGATTGATATGCCTCCGGGAACGGGCGATGTTCCTTTAACCGTTTTCCAATCCATACCGGTTGATGGAACGATTGTGGTTACATCCCCTCAGGATTTGGTATCGATGATTGTCGAGAAATCCATCAACATGGCCAATATGATGAATATCAATATCTTGGGCCTTGTTGAGAATATGGCTTATGCGGTTTGCCCATGTTGTGGAGAGAAAATAAGAGTGTTCGGCAACGCGAATATCGAAGAAATCGCTTCTAAATACGGCATCCCGTTCTTGGCGGAGTGCCCTATCGATCCGCAGCTAGCCGCTATGGCAGACGCCGGAAAGATGTATGGCTACTCAGGAGATTTAATGAATAAGGCAGTGGAAGCAATCGAAACCTTATAAATATAAAGATTAAATGCGAGGCGTAACTTTTGGTAGCTACGCCTTTTATTAATGATTCACAACGGATGATTACTCAATTTGGTTATTCATGCAAAACGGCCAATGAATGCGGTAAATATAACCGTTTCTCTTTCAAATAAAAGACCGTCGAGCCATGCATAAACCGATAACGCATTCTGCAATTTGATGTCTTAAATCATTAATTCCATCTTTTTTCCGAATGAAATCCATAAACAAGTCTGGTTTCTAAACGTTTCATAAAAACGGTTGCCTGTCTCATCTTACCATTCTAAGAACAGGCATTTTTAAATTCGTGACTTGTAATAATAGTTTACGAAATGGTTGACAGATTTTGTGCTTATTCATTAAAATACGTTTACGAAATGGTTGACAACATTTATGAAAATTAATGATGTATTCTCTTTGATGCTTACCGAAAAGTATTACTCAGGCAAGGATTTGAAATATAACACCCGCCCTGGAATTTTTATGTCGCCATTTGAATATAGCAGGTTGCTTGAATATTTAGACAATTGTGGCGAGGACCAACAAAGCGTTGTCAAGCTGGATTTATTGCCAATTAGCAAACATGGCTTCAGATACACAAATTGTGATGAACTGATTCTAATGCTTGAGGATTATAAGAATCTGGTCGCGGAGGATAGGGAAGAAAACAAATCCTTTTTAACATTCAGGAATCTGGACACAATTACAAAATCGAGAATGTTCTCGGAAATTGAGGGCACTCTAAACATCGAATCGGTTCCAACCACAAGAAAAATGTTAGATGACATCATCGTTAAGAATAAAAAGCCAGCATCAAACAATGAGCAAATAATACACAATATGGCTAATGCCATTGAATTCGTCAACACTTGCCCAGAATTTAACGAGGAGAACCTGTTTAGACTCTACAATTTATTAAGCGAGAACTGCTTGGATGAAGATGAGAAATTTATCCCAGATCATATCTACAGGCATGACGATGTTTTGATTGATGGTTACGAAGGATGCCCACCGGCCAAAATCAAGAAGTGCATGAATTCATTGTTCAAATTCATCAACTCCAATCTCTGCAACAACGCATTAACCTTTTTCCTGCCACATATCGCACATTATTACATCCTATACATTCATCCGTATTTCGATTTCAATGGCAGAACGGCGAGGATGGTTTCTTATTGGATTTCCTTATTGTCGAATAAAAATGATTTGCCTCCAATCGTCTCGGAAGCTATCAACCAAACGAAGAATGAATACTATTCCGCTTTAAGAGAAACAAGGAATTCCCACAACGATTTGACCTACTTTTTGCTGTATATTTATAAGGTTTCAGTCAAATATTTCCTGACATATAAAAACATCGAACATATAGACAGCGATTTCAAAAACAAATCAATCGTCTTAACCGAGACAGAGAAAACCTATATGAAGAAAATACTTATATCATCAAAAGGCAAGTTCACGTACGAGGACTTCGTCAAATGGTCAAATACGGAAATGTCCAAGCAAGGAGCATTCAAGATACTGAATTCTCTAGAAAAGACCGGATTCCTGAGAAGCGAGATCAACAAATCGAATAAAAAGTTATTTGAAGTGAATCAGGTCTTGGTTAAATACGCTATTCGTTTCTAGGCAATAAGGGCGATTGCAATATGCCAAATCGCATTAAATCCAAGCATAAAAAAGAACCAACGTTTAAACTATACCGGCCCCTTCCTTTAACAAGATCGGGTGCAAAGTGTCGATAAGCAATGCTCCTAGTGGAGCAGTTATTATAATCGCAAGGACAGATAAAGTTAAAATCGTGCCTCCACAAGATAAACCGAGCGAAGCGGCAATTCCTCTAATGGAAGCCTGAACTGTAGCCTTGGGGATGTAAGATAACACTGCAAAAAGCCTCTCTTTCCATGTAAGTTTTGCCCCTAAAACACAGACAATAACGCCCACGGATCTGAACCCCAAGCCAATGAATAACACCAACAAGGCCATCCAGCCATTGCTTTGAAGATAAGATAAATCGACCGAGGCACCTACCAAAACAAACAAGAGAACTTCAAACGCTTTCCAGAGTTTGTTATATATGTCTTGGGCTTTATCTTTAACTCTCCATAGGATAATCATTCCCATGACCATTATGCCCAATAAAGATGAGATGGATATCCAACGTTTCAGCCAATTCTCCAAACCAATCATCAAGAATGAGATGGATAAGGTGACTATCACTTCTGCCCACACTGGCAAATTTGTGTGTTTATAGAATGCGGAAGCGGCAAACCCCGTTGCAATCCCAAGGCCTATCCCTAAAAGGATTGATACAGGCACAAGAGACACAGTTAGAACATTAAATCACCGGTTTGCACAAGGCTTAAGAAACCATAGAAGAGAACAATGACATAAACGTCATCCGCCGAGGCACCCATTAAAATGAGTTCCGGAACATGATGTTCGCTTCCTTCTTTATTTTCGATAAGCCTAATCATGCGAGGCGAAACAACAACCGGGGATACCGCAGCCAAGACCGATCCGAGAAGTAACGATTCAAATATGCCTAGATGCAGCAAATAGTAAGCACCTAGCGTAACACCTGCAATTTCAAATGTCGCCGGAATAAAACACATCATGACTGCGCTCCTTCCGACCTTCATTAAGTCATTTATATTCAGATTGAGACCGTTTCTTGTGAGAATGATAACCAACGCAATTTGCCTTAAATCGCTTGAAATGCCCAGCAAATCAGGGCTTATTGTGTTCAAGAAATGTGGTCCGAAGAATAAGCCAATCAAAATCATTCCAACCAATCCGGGAATGTGGATTTTATTAAGCAACCATCCAATTCCCAACCCAAGAACAATGACAAGGCCAAGCGAGTAAATCATATGAGTCCCCCTCCAAAAAAATAAAAGTCGTGATTTCTATGCCAATAAAAAAGACATAGACGTCATCAGCTTGATAAGGCGGTGTGAGCTATTGCTCCGGGAGACATCATTCCCGCAAGCGATAGTTATAGTGAGATGAACCTTGAAACCAATAGAGATATGGCTTTTAGAATCGTATTCTCCGCACTGGAAAATGGCGCTTTTCCCGGGATTTAAAAAAATTTAATCGCTGGGTCCTATTTTTATTGTAAAACTGCTCTATTTTTTCTATATTTTTACTAGCGTAAGGAGGTTAAACGAATATGGGTTTAATCAAAGCAACCGTCAATGCGCTTGGCGGAACATTAGCCGACCAATGGAAAGAGTTCTTCTATTGCGAATCAATTCCGGCCGACGTTTTATGCGTCAAAGGAGCCAAACAGACTTCAAGACGTTCAAGCAACACAAAGGGCGAGGATAACATCATTTCCTCAGGCTCAGGCATCGCCGTAGCCGATGGACAATGCATGATCATTGTCGAACAGGGAAGAATCGTTGAGATTTGCTCAGAGCCTGGACAGTTCACTTGGGATGCTTCAACCGAACCTTCATGTTTCACAGAGAATTTCTTCAAGGGTATCGGAGATATCGTCAAGACCGCTTGGAAACGTATTGGCTATGGTGGCATCGCTGGAAAAGACCAGAGAGTCTACTATTTCAACACCAAAGAATTAATGGATAACAAGTTCGGCACCATGAACCCAGTTCCATTCAGAGTCGTTGATTCAAAGATTGGAATGGATATCGATGTGAGCATCAAGTGCTGCGGAACATATTCATATAGAATCAGCAACCCAATCCTCTTCTATCAGAATGTCTGCGGAAACGTCTCTGATTGCTTCAAACGTTCAGAGATCGATTCTCAATTAAAGTCAGAATTCATCTCCGCCCTCCAGCCAGGATTCGGCGCATTATCAGATTTGGAAATCAGACCTAACCAGGTCGTTAGACACACCAAAGAATTAGAACAAGGGATGAACGATGCCCTTAAAGAACTTTGGAGTGAGAAAAGAGGCCTCGAAATCGTCTCTATCGCCATTTCATCTCTAACTCTCCCAGAAGAAGATCAAGAGATGATCAAGAACGTTCAGCGCCAGGCAATTTATAGAAACCCAGGCATGGCAGGCGCAATGCTTGCTGAACAGCAGGGCAAGGCAATGGAGGCAGCCGCCAATAACTCAGCGGGCGCCATGACCGGATTCGTCGGCATGGGCGTTGCCGCTAATGTCGGTGGCATGAATGCTAACGCCATGTTTGCCATGGATCAGCAGAACCAACAGGCGCAGCAACAGGCTGCCGCCTCAAAAGCAGCAACTAATTCTTGGAAATGCCCAAAGTGCGGAGCAACAGCAACAGGCAAGTTCTGCCCAGAATGTGGCGCAAAGAAACCAGAGGAGCAAACAGGCTGGAAGTGCCCAACATGCGGTGCGGTCAATAAAGGCAAATTCTGTGCCGAATGCGGAGCAAAAAAGCCTGCAGATTCCCCACTTTATAAGTGCGACAAATGTGGTTGGGAGCCAAAAGACCCACACAATCCACCAAAATTCTGCCCAGAATGCGGTGATATTTTCGACGATAAAGACATCAAGAAATAATTATGTCGGACATACAAAACGTTAAATGCCCTTGTTGCGATGCTAGCCTTTCTTGGAAACCTGGCGCAACAAAGGTCATATGCGAATACTGCGGATCCGAATTCGACCCATCCATATTCGATGAGATGAAGTCGGATTTCAAAGAAAACGATACTTGGGATGATGTCGATCACGAAATGTGGTCCGAAGAAGAGGCTAAGGGCCTAACCGTTTTCCACTGCAAATCTTGCGGCGGTGAACTCGTAGCGGATCCTAATACCGCCTCAACATTCTGCCCATATTGCGGTTCACCTGTAGTCGCAATGGGTAATCTCTCAGGCGGAGTTAAGCCTCAATATGTCATTCCTTTCGTAAAAACGGAAAAAGAAGCAAAAGATGCATTAAGAGGTTATTTCAAAGGAAAGATATTTCTGCCTTCAAGTTTCAAGAAATCGTTGGAAATCAAAGAAGCGCAAGGCGTCTATGTTCCTTATTGGCTATTCGACGCAGATGTTGATGGGCGTGTAGAGTACAAAGCCGAGAAGGAAGAAAGATACCGCAGGGGCAACGACGAAATCATCAAGACCCACTATTACAAAATCATCCGCGAAGGCGAAGTGGGATTTGACCATGTTCCGGTTGATGCCTCAACGAAAATGGACGATGCGATGATGGAGTCGCTTGAGCCATTTCATTACGTTCAGGATAGAAAAGAATTCAACACCGTTTATCTCGCCGGTTTCTCCGCGAATAAATACGATGTCACGGTTGATGACGCAAAACCTCGTGCAACAACCAGAGTCAGAGAGGGAACGGTTAACAAATTCGCGGAGACTATCTACGGATATGACAGATGCGGAGTATCAAACGTCCAACTCGCGATAAAGAAGAGCACAAACGAATATGCGTTCTTCCCAACTTGGCTAGTCAACACCAAATGGAAAGATCAAATTTATCTCTTTGCCGTCAATGGTGAGACTGGACTTGTTAAAGCAGACCTTCCTTGTTCAATGGGTAAGATGATTATGTGGTTCTTTATCTTCTTGCTTGGAATCACCGCTTTAAGCACAGCGTTCGGTTACCTAGCCATCAAAGGTGGTGATCCGGATTGGACCGTGTTCTATGGTTGCTTGATCGGCGGGGTTATCTTCGGTGCGGTCGCTGGATTTATCTTCTGCCACTTCAACAAGAAGAAACTCAAGGGATTCGTCAAACAAAAAGGCGCAGCGCTATATTATCGAGACAATTCCATGGACCTTAGAGTTAAGAAAGATATCTATCTCTACACAAAGACCAGGGTCATCCATCATGATCCTCCGCCATCAAACGAAAGAAGAAGACGATAAGTCTAATACATTTGAAATATGCCCATCTCGGATAAAAACGGGGTGGGATATTTTATTTCCCGAATTCAAATAAAAGAGGTAAATATAAATTGTGTTTTCTCTTTATTTGGCACTTAGAAGGGTCAATAATTGTTAAGGATTGGAGATACTTATGAAAACAGTTGTTATTACAGGTTCCGCTAGAGGACTTGGCTTCGAAATGGCCAAATGTTTTAGATCCAGCGGATATAATGTCGTTCTATCAGATTTAAATGCCGAGAAGCTCGAAGCAAGCAAGGCGACGTTGCTTGAGATTCCAGGCGAAGGTACGGTTGAATGCTGCACCTGCAATGTATCCGACATCAGCAATGTCGAGGCTCTATGCGCCTTTGCGATTGAGAAATATCAGAACATCGACATTTGGATCAATAATGCAGGCGTAAATCAGCCTAATAAAGCGGTTTATGAACTTGAAGCCAAGGAGATTGACTTGATGATTAATGTCGACCTCAAAGGGGCTATTTACGGCGCAAAAGTGGCTTATGCTCAGATGAAAAAGCAAGGATTTGGGCAAATTTATGCAATCGATGGCTATGGATCAAACGACGCCGTGATGTTAGGCTTATCGCTTTATGGAACATCAAAAAGAGGCTTAACCTACTTCATGAACGCTTTAGCCAAAGAATCGGAGACGATGGGCGATAACATCCAGATCGGCAGATTATCTCCTGGCATCATGATCACGGACTTCTTGGTGAACGCAAACAACGATTCCACAAAAGTTGAGTTATCTGAAAAAACCAAAAAAGTCTACAACATCTTGGGTGACTATCCTGACATCCTCGCCAAATTCCTCGTCAAGAAGATGGTTGCCAACAAAAAGAACGGAGTCGTATTCTCTTGGTTAACAAACGGCAAAG
>CAVAGP010000051.1:0-16313 GCA_963588175.1 Faecalibacillus sp.
GCGTTGTGTCCATTGCGTGGCCCAAATGCAATTTGCCTGTGACATTTGGCGGCGGGATAACCATAGAGAAGGCAGGTTTGCTCTTATCTTGGCCTCCAATGAAGTAGCCTTTAGACACCCACTTCTCATATTTTCCTTGCTCTACTTGTTTGTGGTCATAGTTCTTATCTAACATGATTGTCTCCTCAGCATAATAAAAGCCGCATCCTAATAGGGACGCGGCGCGTGGTACCACCCTAATTCCTCAGGTCTATAGACGAAAGGCACTCTTGCGGCTGTTCGTAGCCATACGGTCAATTGTTTTGAAGCGACTCTTGCCGCCTTTCCTTGCTGCGTTCTCACCATAGACAGCTCTCTTTTAAGGAAGTGTTGGCAATCCCTCTTCTTGACGGAGAATATTCTAAAATATCAGCAGTCTTTTTTCAACTGAAGCAGAAAAAGAAGTAATTCCTGTGTTTTTCGTTAACGATAGTTTTCTTTTTTCCTTTTGAAGATGTAAATTCAGGGCAGCCTGTATAATCTATTTCATACGGCTTCCAGCCGTCTCCAAATGATATTAATTGCAACTCCAATATTAAAGGAGATTTTTTTACATAATCATTCATCTCGTCATCACTATTCCAAAATTGATGGCTGACCACGGTATAGCACTTATTGTAAAACCAACTATTTATACGAAACACGGATTCCCAGCCCTTACCAGCATAATTTCTGCGATTTTTACCGTCCATTACCGAATCGCCCATTTCGTTTCTGTATAATTTATATGACTTTAAATAAGGTTCGACCAATTCATGAGGGGATTTTATTGAAACCAAGGAGTCTGAAATATAACGTTCCATGTTTTGTGGTTCAACACTCCGCTCATACTTTCCGGAACTAGTTTCCAATTTGCCCCGATATAACGCCATATCCTGAAAGAAAAACATTTTAAGAGAACGTTGAGATGGATATTTTGGGTCAGAAATAACATATCCACAGGTAACTTTGTGAGAAATTGGCCTGCCATAATTAAGCCCTATAATCGTTTTATCTTGATCAACCAGCGTTCCATTAACTCTAGAAATTAAAGAGTAATCGTTGAAAGAATCATAGTACGCATTTTTATCGATGTTATCAAAAGAAACCTCAACGTTTACTTCGTCGATTTCGTCATCATCTAAATTCGACTCGTTTTCCAAAAACGTGACAGAATTCACAAAAGATTCAATTCGTCCATCGCATTCGAGCAATAGATATCTCACATTGTTTCTTTCGCCATCGCCATACTTATCAGATTCATATCTAACAGTCCCAAATCCCAAAACCGCATTAATTATTTTGCCATTGTAATAAGGATTAGGTGCGTATTCGTAATCGCTAAAATCAATCGTAAAAATGTAATTATAAATCGGTTTAAACTCCCTTGCATCGTATATGGAGTCCTTTCTCCAGACCGGAGCAAATTCAAAGCCGGATACAAAGTCGACCACGTAACTCGAATTGAAATCAATCGACTCATCGTATCCATACACCTTGTCGATATTCATTTCTTTGGGGGTTGCAGCATTCCAAATATTTTACGTCCAAATAACTATCTATTTTGCCTGAATAAGTTCCATTATAATTATCAATTGAGTATCCCCAATCATCCATATTGTAAATGGCAAAAAAGAAAGCACCCACCGCTATTCCGGCGGAAAATATGATAGATGACAAAATGATGATGATTGTTTTAAGCTTCTTATTCATATACACCTCAACTATTTAGTTCCATAAATGACTTACCTCTCATTTAAATTACTAAATAGCATGGGACTAATTTAACATCGGCATATGCGATGTCAATATTAGTAATCAAGGCTGTTCAATTAATTGTAAAGTGATAGGCAGATTGTCATCTCAATCTCGCTATTACCGGCATGATTGGCCTTCTTTGTGTTCTTCATGCGATGCCCAGCGTAGTCGAGGCTGTTATTGAGAATCGATGCGTCTTTAGATATGCCTAGATAATCCCCGATGAACTCATAGGTTTTTGGGTTTGGCGTTCCTAAACCGAAATAATGTGATGAATACATCTCTTCTTTTGTGAGCAAATCAAAATGGTTGCCATAATACTTTTTAAACAGGGTGACAAACTTATCGTTCTGACCATCTTTGATGTAGAAAGTCGGTGTTCTTCCTTCGATGCTCAATGGTTTGGCTAAGGTTGAGGCCAAATCCGGATGGTCGGCAACATCGAGAACATTTTCGATATCGATTAATCCATGATCCGCCACAGTAAGACATAAAACATCTGGGTTCTCTTTTCTGAATTTTTCGAGGAATTTCTTCAATTTCCACAGCACAAACCCAACCAATATCGATTTGGTGCCATGGCAGTGTAAGCAATGGTCTGGATCTGGCCAGTAGAAATACAAAAATTCTCCACCGTTCTTATAAAACTCATGAGTCTTCTTTAGAGCGGACCTCAAAGATTTCGGCCCATCTTCCTTTATTGGGTATTTTTGAATGAATTCGGCATTCGCTCCGGCGTTTTTCAGCAATGTATCTAGATGAGTAACTGGGCATATCTTTTCCATATAATGCGCAGGCAATTCGGTTCTAGAGACTGCCATCCTATTTCTAAATGGTTCGAATGTCCCCTTGTATTCGTTTGAATATAAAGTCCAGCCTAAATACCCGGTTTCAATTGGGTATTTGCCGGTGGTGAGAGACGTTGTGCAGGCAACGGTTGTGGCGGGATTCAAAGATGAGATAGACATGAATTTGTGCTGGAGGAAAAATTTGGTGGCAAAATGATGTTTCTCCATGACAAGTTCCCCTGCTCCGTCAAACAGGAACAAGGCGATTTTGCGATGCCCGCTTAACGCTTCCTCGAGTTCTGGGATGGTATCGTGATAAGTCTCGGCTCCATAATGTTTGAGGATGGTGTTTGATAAATTTACGAGGTCGTACTTCATTTTCATAGCGGACTAGAATAGTTAGTTTTAGAAGTATTTACAAGAAAAATCGAAGAAAAACGGATGGTTGCCATCCGCGTTCTTCATAGAAGGTTGACGATATAGTTTCTTAGATCCTCAATCTTAATGCCTTTTTTCGAATAATAGACTTTGGAGATTCCGGTTTGGTCAGCGATCTTCCGGCATTTAGCGATGTCCTGTTGCTTCGCTTGATCGCATTTGGTAAATACAAGGATTGTCGGTATGTCTTTTTCGGTTAGGAAATTAAGAATGTCGATATCATCATCGTTTGGGTCGCGTCTCGAATCTAGAAGCATGACACACCCAGATAGTAGAGGGTTTTCGAAATAACTCTCCATCATTTTGGAAAAGTTCGAGTCTTCCTTGCTTCCATAGAGGGTGAAACCATACCCAGGGGAGTCAACTAGATAGAATTTCTTATCAATAAGGAAGTAATTCAAAAGTTTGGTCTTGCCCGCACTCTTGGAGGAGAAGGCGATTTTCTGACCGCATAACGTATTAATCAAAGTCGACTTGCCAACGTTTGAGCGGCCAAGGAACACCACTTCTTTCAAATTGTCTTTGGGACGGAGAGAGTAAGATGGGGCTGATAAGATGTATTTGACGCTTTTGAAGTTGATCATACGGGTCAATTATACACGATGGAAGGTTTTTTACCGAGAATCTTTTCAATAGCAAACTTTGGAAAATGGAGAGGAAAAACGATAAGTTTTACCAATCATAATTCGAATTTAATAAGAGAATCGTCATTAATTGCTCTTTCAAGATTTGTCACAAGAAAGAGATAAGCATTCTTTAAAGTTTTATCTTCCATGTCCGCAATCTTATTCTCTATTTCTTTTTTAATATCGAATGATTGCGATGGGGTAAAAATGTCGCATTCACCGAAATCGATGAAAGAATCGACACTTTTGTGAAAAACACCATAAAAATCATCTGAATCAAGACACTCAAAATAAGGTGCCGGTATAGCAATCTCTTCCCAATCAGAATCCAATAATTGTTTTGCATCCAAAATTCCAGGTTTGCCAATATAGATATATGCTTCAAAAATTACTTTATTCATCTTTTGGTTCCCTCACATTCATATTTGCGAGTCCTTCTTTATCAAGCAAGAAATGCACACTCCGTCGTTTAGTGCATCACAACATATGCAATATTGCGCTCCATAAAAAGTTTACCACTTTTGAATATGCAACCATTCATGTCGAAAAAAGGTGGATTCGACTGCTTAACTCAATTTTTATCTGGACATTTATCTGGACATTTATCTGGACAAAATTCTTTATATCGGATATCCTATGGATGAGGGAAAACAACATATGATCATTGGTGAAGAAACTGAAACAATCGAATTTAAGAAGACGACAGGCGAGAAGAGAGAAGGACTTGAGTCAATCTGCGCTATGTTGAACAAATCCGGAAAAGGGACGCTGTATTTTGGAGTTAACGATGAGGGTTATGTGTGCGGACAGCAAATTTCCGATAGCACCAAGAAAGACATATCTCGCTGGATTTATGAATCAATATATCCAAGAATCACCCCTTCTATTGAAGTAATCACGTTAGAAAGTAGGAAGGTCATTAAGGTTTCTTTTTCCGGTAAAAACAAACCATATTCCGTAAACGGGGAATATCTCATTCGTTCAGGAACGGAAAATAGAAGGATGTCAACCGATGAACTTAGAAGTTTTATCCAGCATTTCGATTATTCGTCCAGATGGGAAGAGGAAATGACGCAAGAAGATTCCACCTCAATTGATGATGAAGCTTTGAGGGATTTCTATGAGTCGGCCATAAACTGCGGAAGGCTGGAAATGAAAGAATATGACAAAAATAAGCTCCTTTCAAATCTGAATCTTCTCCATGAGGGAAAACTCAATAACGCTGGCGTGTCGTTATTTGGCAAAAACGCAAAAATCAGTCTTAAGCTCGCAACTTATTTAACCGACAGTAAAGTAAACTTCTCCGACCTCAAATTATTGAACGGGAACATCTATAATCTTGTAACCATTGCCATGAATTACATTCAGGAAAGAATCAACTGGAGAATCGACATAACGGATAGAAAAAGGGAGGAAACTCCAGAGATTCCGACCAAGGCTTTAAGAGAGATTATCGTAAACGCCTTTGCGCATGCCGACTATGAAGTAGGAGGCGACATAGAAATCGGCATTCATCCGGGAATGATAGAGATTTACAATCCCGGAAGTTTCCCGGATGACCTCACCCCTTTCGATTTCATCGACAATAATCTTCATTCTTTTGTGAGGAATAGGATTATTCTTGATGTTCTTTTTAGAAGCAAAGACGTCGAGAAATCGGGTACCGGTTTCCAAAGAGTGAATGAGATATGTAGTGAGAAGGATGTGGAATGGGAATTCAAAAAAGAAGCATATGGTTTCACTTTCATTTTCCTAAGAAAAAAGGCAGGAGAAAAGAAAGTCGATTACCCTACGAACAAAAACGAGAAACAAATATACGAAATAATCGATAAATGCCCAAGAATCAGCAAAGAGGAAATCGCCCAAAAAATCGGCAAATCCGAAAAGACGGTTCAACGTTATATATCATCGATGGTTGGCGCAGGGGTGATCGTTAGAGTCGGGTCTAATAAAAACGGCTACTGGATGATAAAGAGATAACGTTTCAAAAACACAATCGATATAAAAGTGCCGGTTGTTCCCGTGAATTCCCGACTTCTTTTTTGAATAGGTCTTTATTAACAAAAAGCCCACTTCTACTGAAGTGAGCTAATGTTTTAACCTTCTTTCGGGAGAAGCGCAACTGCTACAGCATCATCTACGCATTTCATGTAGACGATCTTGAGTTCGTCTTTGACTTCTTTTGGAAGTTCGTTGACGTCTTTCTTGTTGGCTTCTGGGACGATGATGGTCTTGATGCCGCTTCTTAGAGCTGCAAGAGACTTCTCGCGGAGACCGCCGATTGGGAGGGCTAAGCCTCTTAAAGTGACTTCTCCTGTCATTGCCACGTTGTTATCTATCTTCCTTCCGGTTAGGGATGAGATGATGGCCAAAGTGATGGCAACACCTGCAGATGGGCCATCCTTAGGGATAGCGCCTTCTGGAGCATGGATGTGCAAGTCGTTCTTCTCGAAGATTGCGGAATCTATTCCATACTTCTCATGGTTGGCTTTGACATAATCGAGAGCGATTGCGCAGCTCTCTTTCATGACATCACCGAGTTGGCCGGTGATGACGAATCCGCCTTTGCCGGGGAAGTGATTGACTTCAATTGGAAGGATATCTCCTCCGAAATCGGTGTAGGCAAGGCCGGTAACGATACCGACCTGTGGCTCTTTCTCCTTCTTGGAATCCTCGAATATTTCCACCCCAAGGTATTCCTGAACTTTCTTGGCATCAATGACAATTGGGGTCTTGGTGTCTTTGTCGGTCAAAAGCTGGACCACCGCTTTACGGCAGCAGGATGCGATTAATCTCTCAAGGCTGCGGACACCGGCTTCACGGGTGTAGCACTCGATGATTTCTTTGATTCCGTCTTCGGTAAACGTTGCGGATTCAGGCTTTAAGCCATTCGCCTCCATCTGTTTCTTGATCAAGAAGCCCTCGGCAATCTTGATCTTTTCGATTTCGGTGTAGGATGGAACCTCGATCAATTCGAGTCTATCTCTTAATGGGCCAGGGATGTTCTGAAGATTGTTGGCTGTGGCTATGAAAAGGACTTTAGATAAATCGTATGGTTCTTCGAGATAGTTATCGTTGAAGATGTTGTTCTGCTCTGGGTCTAAGACCTCCAGCAACGCAGATGATGGGTCGCCTCTATTCGAGGACATTCCGCCGACTTTATCGATTTCATCGAGCAAGAAAACAGGATTAATTGTGCCGGCTTTAGTCATACCCGAGATGATACGTCCAGGCATTGATCCGACATATGTACGTCTATGACCGCGGATTTCCGCCTCATCATTGACGCCGCCCAATGCGGATTTGATGAATTTCCTATTCAATGCTCTGGCGATGGACTTGCCTAAAGAAGTCTTGCCGCAGCCAGGTGGGCCATAGAAGCAAAGGATAGGGGCTTTGAGGCTATGGGTCTCATGTTTGACCGCGAGGTATTCGATGATCCTCTCTTTGACTTTTTCGAGGCCATAATGGTCTTCATCAAGGATTTTCCTGACGTTGTTCAAGTCGTCGTTATCTTCTGTCTCCTGATACCAAGGGACATTCATGATGGTGTCGAGGTAATTGAGAATGAGGGAGGCCTCAATGCTGGATTCAGGCATCATCTCAAACTTCTTGATTTCCTTGTTTACCTTTTTCTTAACCGACTCTGGATATGGGTTTTTCTCGAGTTTCTCTTTGATGGCGTCGATGTCGTTTCCGCCACCGCTTTCTCCGAGTTCGTCTTTGATGGCCTTCATCCTCTCGCGGAGATAATACTCTTTCTGGGTTTTCTCAGCGCGTTCTCTCACCGTGTCCTCGATTTTCTCATCGATTGTGGCGATTTCTTTCTGCTGAGCGACCATCTGGAGCATTAAGCGGAGTCTCTCATTGACCTTAGGTTCTCTAAGGATTGAGGCCTTCTGCTCAACGCTGATAGGGAGATATGCGGCAAGGGTGTCGCTTATATCATTGCCAGCCACGCCTCTAGCTAAATTGTTAAGTGCGGCTTTAGGGATGTTTCTTCCAAGGTTTGGGGAATCCTCAAACGCCTTGACGATGTTCTGGATTAATTTGACTTCTTCATTCTCATCTCCGATTTCATCTTCGATGACTGTTGCCTCAGCCCAATAGGAATCGTTTTCGTAACGGACTTGGTCGAGTTTGACGCGTTTGGAGCCCACCACCCTAATGCGGTAGAACTTCTCCTGCTCAACAAAGTTGACGATGCGGCAAAGGGTTGCGACATCATATATGTCGCCATCGCCCGTGAGGTCGTTGTTCTTTGGGTCTTTCTGAGCTGTGATGAGGATGAGGGAATTGGTTTGGTCTCTGCTCTCGCTGATGGCATTCATCGAGAATGTCCTGCCGGCTTCAATCGATTCGGTGATGTTCGGGAAGACGATTAAGCCTCTGGTGATGAGAAGAGGGAGATTTAATGTTTTGTTATCTGCCATTGTGAATCCTCCTTATTCTTGTAGGATACAACTACATTAATGGGGCGTTTGCCTAGGTTGTAGTTTGCAGTTTGATTATATTATAACTTTTAGCAGTGTCAAGAATAGAGTGCTAAAAATAAAGAGCCAAGTCGCTTGGAGGCAAACCGGCTCATTTATTATTAATATTAAAGGATTAAAGAGTTGCGAGATAGTCGTGTGTCTTAACCTGGAGGAGGTGGCTCTTCCATGAGTTGAGGATTTCGGCATTCTGAGCGATGGCGTTCTTGACAGCGCCCTCTTCCATCGAATACTGTTCAGCGATGGCCTTGATTGCTTCCTCGTCTGTGACTGTGAGCTTTGCTGCGTGAGCGATTTCTCTTTCAACTAAGAAGGCTGAGAGATTCTTCTTGGCGTTCTCCATATTGGTCTTGCGGAGATCCTCGATCTTTGTTCCGGTGATCTCGAAGTATTGCTCCATTGTGAGGCCCTGCTTCTCAACGTTCTCTTTGAGCTTCTTTTCCTGGTCGGCTGCTTCATTGGCGATGATGCCTTCGTCGATTGTGACTTCGGAAATCTTGACGATTTCATCGATTGTCTTGTTGTACCAATCGGCATCGGCTTTATTTGTCTTTGCGCTCAAGAGGTCTTCTGTGACTTTCTTCTTGAATTCGTCAACTGTCTTGACGCCATCGATTGCTAAATCTGCGACTGATTCATCGTTTAATTCAGGAACGACTTTGACTTTGACTTCGTGGACTGTGACTTTGAAGACGGCTGGTTTGCCTGCGAGGTTCTCGACATACTGGGTTGGGAAGGTGACGTGAACGTCTTTCTTGTCGCCGGCTTTCATACCAACGAGCTCTTCTTCGAATCCAGGGATGAACTGGCCTGAGCCAAGCTCAAGCGAGAAGTTCTCGGCTGAGCCACCATCGAATGGTTCGCCAAGCTTGCCTTCTGCATCAGGTAAGAATCCGGTGAAGTCCATGACGACTGTGTCGCCCATCTTGGCTGCATCTTCTGAAACTTCAAGAAGAGCGTTGTCTTGCATACGGCGGGTGATTTCTGCCATAACTTCCTCATCGTTGACGGATGGGGCGACTTTCTCGACTTTGACTGTCTTGTAGTCGCCGAGTTTTACGGTTGGGTATAAAACGACGAAGACGACGTGCTCAAGAAGGTTGTCATTTCTCTTTGTAGCGCCTCTTTGGATGACGGCGTAGACAGGGAGTTTTTCCTCGGCGAATGCCTGAGATAAAACCTGGTCAGAGACTGCGACTCTCTCCGCTTCTTCCAAGAGCCACTCTTTGTTCTTGTTGATTTCGACTTTTACGCGTGAAATAGGAGCTTTTCCTTTTCTGAATCCATCGATCTTAATGGATTTTGCGATGTTAGCAACTGCTTTGTCTTTGGCAGCTGCCCACTCTTCGCCGTCGATTGTGATGATGACTTTGACACGGCTTGGAGCGATATTTTCGATACTGTGTTTCATATTAATTGATTCCTCATTTCGAATTGCACGTGTGTAAATATATCTTATCTAAAGATACTTAACAAATAGAAAATGACAAAAAGTTAATTTAAGCCGCCCTTTTTCAGGTCAAAAACGGTTTGGATGGCCTTTTTTGTGGTTTCTAGGTCGATTGGGCGGACATCTAGGCTCTCAGCTAGATTTCCGTTTGGGATATGAAGATAGTCCATAGCGAGGCCCAAAAACGAAGCGGCGATTAAAGTCTCATCCCCCTTCTCCTCCATCCAATCGTCAGGATAGATTTCCATGACATACTGATTGAAAAGCGAGGAGGATACCTTCCCGATGGTTGAATCTTTGGTGAGGCTTCTAATCAAGGATAATTCGTCTTTGCAAGCCTCATCCATGAATGGGAGGGTCAGATATAGTGGGACCGTTGCGTATTTCTTCCCTCTTTTGCTGAAGGTGACCTCCTTATCGTATCCCGCCATCTTCAGGAGCATCAAAGCGAATGACTTGACGTCTGAGGAATGATTTCCTTGCAGGATAGAGATGAGCAATTTGCTGCAATATGGCAAATCATTTGGGAATTTGGCCATCTTAGGCAAGGCATAGAGGATTGTATCGTCATCTTTGGCGTTCCTGATGGTTCTAATCAATTCATCGATGCCATCAGGGTCACGTTCTAAAAGCGAGGCTTTCTCCTCGTCCCTAATGCGGTCTTTTAGCCCGGCGATCATCTCTTCGACCTGCTGGGACATGTATTTCTCATTGCGGTAATACTCAACGTCTTCATAGGCCTCATCGAATTCTTTCAAGAAACATCTCAAAGTGATGTTGGCATCGATTGTTTTCAGCGGGGAAAAATAGAAAAGGCATTGCCTGTTGTTCAAAAGGCAATCTAGAGCCTGCCTCTCTTTTTTGAGGTTGATCAGCGAGGATATCCTAAAGAACAAGGCTTTGGGGTCCTTGTTATCTTTGGTTAATTCAACGACCTTTGAATAATCTTCCGCCTCAAAGGTTTTCTTAATATCTATGGTTTCCATTGCTTTCGTTATTTGCCGGGACCACTAATCCAGCGGTGCATTGACCTGTGCATTTGTTGCCTGAGGCCCTTTTCCTGCCGCAGCTCACCATCGTGAATGAGGAGGCGATGAGGGCTAGAATCAGGAGTTTCTTTGTCTTTTTCTTCATAATTATCCGAGCAATTTCTTGCTGACCTCCAATAAGTCTTTGAGTTCGTGGATCGTGGCGTCGGGCGACTCCGCTTCGCCAAATCCGTATGCGGCGTGGACGAATGGGATACGAGCTTCGCGCGTGGCTATCTCGTCGCCTCTGGTGTCACCGACATAAATGGCTTTATCAACACCGTTCCTCTCCATGATGAGTCTGATGTTTTTGCCTTTCCCCAATTGGTTATCGCCCCAACATCCGTAATCATCGAATAAATATCTGAGGCCCATGGACTGGAAGAACGCCTCGATATAGCCTTGCTGGCAATTTGAGATGATATAGAGGCTGTATTCCTTTTTGAGTTCGCTTAAGGTTTCCACGAGCCTTGGGTAGATTGTTTGGGGATGCTTGCAGAGGTATTCGTTCTCGTAGGTGTAGGCATCTTTTGCGACTTCCCAGGATTTATCGCCGAATTCAGAGAAAAGGATTCCGGCAATCTCGGTCATCGGTTTGCCCAAAACACTCTCTATCATCGAATCGGTGAAATGATTTTTGATGCCAGTGTATTTTTCATAGACTTCACTCCACGAGGCTTTGATTCCTTGCCTAGAGTCCCATAGAGTGCCATCCATATCAAAAATAACGGCCTTCTTCATCACCACTTCCCCCAATGGATTTTGCCTTGAGAGTTATTCAAGCCTTTGTTCTTCTCTCCGATTCTGGTTTTATCCTTAGGGTAGCCAAAGGCTAAAATCGAATGGGGAATGATGTTTTCCGGCAGATTGAACAAGGTTTTCTGATTGTTGACTTTCGCTTCTTGCGGATAGGTTCCGAGCCATAAAGAGCCAATGCCGAGCGAATTGGCGGCGATGCACATGTTCTCTCCGGCGATTGCCCCATCGATGATCCAATAATCTTTGCATCTCTCGAACGTGAGTTTCATGTCGCATACGATCATGACCGCGAAATTGGCGGTCTTCAAGGCGTTGGCGGAGGTTCCGTTTGCCTCTGCCATCTTAAGGAGGGTTTCTCTATCTCTCACGACGATGAAACTCCAACTTCTGGTATTGCAGGCGGTTGGCGCGCATAAGGCGGCATCGAGTATCTTTTTGATATCCTCATCTGATACCTGCTCATCCGTGTATTCTCTGCAGCTGTATCTTGTGTAAATTGCTTCTAAAGTTTCCATATTTATAACTCCACCGCATCCGTCAATGTTCTATTGAACCTGGCGTTAGCGTTTGTTGCGTAATCCGAATTTGACCAAGATGATTTGGTTTTTAGGTAATTGGCCAGAATCGACCGATATAGATACGGTTCTCCGTTATTTATAAGCGTGCCTTTCTCCACCATCCTGGGGAAATAATCGTAGTCACGATCTTTGTTTCTGTGGGTGGCAAGATAATCTAGGACCGCCACTTTGTAGGTCTTTGAGGAATCCACCGCATCTCCAACGCCTCTATAGACGTAGTTATATTTAACCTCATTGATAAGATCCTCACCTGCGCATTCTATGACCATAATCTCATTATCGAACGGGACGGTTGCGAATAGTTCGCTATAAGTGACGTCTCCCTGATAGATGGCCGCTCTAGTCTTGTTAACGAGGGCGAATTGAACGTCATACCCTTCGTTAGTGGCCTCCACGTATAGCGATTCGGCAAGAATGTTCGGGATGTGATCGTTATTCTTCCAGGTGCCGGAAAAAGAGGTTAAGGTCTCGTTGCCAATTGGAGTGGTTTCCTCACCGTAATAATCGATGATATCTTGAATATTCTCATCAACGCTTTGGGATTTGATGTCAGAGTAATGGTAAACGTTGTGGGAATCATATGTAACCTCCCCATCAGGAGAGACAGTGAATTCAAGGTTACCAATCGCTTTGCCGTTACAGGAATCCTGAATGAACGGCACCCCATTCACTTCTTGGTATTCCTCGTAATGGGTGTGGGCGGTTAAGACGCAATCGACGTACTTCTTTCCTGAGACCGAACTGATCTCCGTAAGTGAAGATTGATTGACCGCGGGGTCGCTGCTCGAAACATCCGTTCCGGCGTGGATAGACGCAATCACAAAGTCGACGTCATCTTCGTTTCTTAATTTGTCGGATAATTGTTTCACTTTCTCGATTGGGTCAGTGAAGACTATATCATCTACATATTGGGAGGTGACCGAGGTTATCTGATCGGTGCCAATCACGCCGATGATGCCGACTTTCAATCCATTTTCCAAAGTAGAAATCGTATATTCCTGCCCCAAATTGGATTGCTGATTTGTTCCAGTCGTTTTGGCGTTTATGTCGTAATCGTATACGTTAGCGGCCAAGAATGGGGTCTTATATGAAGTGCCGCTTTGTGAGGTATAGCTGACGTCTTTGTTCATTTCGATGTATGTTTGGCCCCAATCGAATTCATGGTTGCCCAAAGTCATGCAGTCAAAACCAGTGTAATTCATGATGTCGTTCAATAGATGGCCTCTATTGTAGTTGGATTCCAGCGAACCCTGATATAAATCACCTTGGTTGCAAAGAAGCGTGTTGCCCTCGTCATTCTTATCTTTGAGATATGAGAAGAGTTTCGCGGCGCCTATCTTATATTCTCCCGAGGATTCCGCTATCTGACCATGGAAATCGTTTATCGCATAGATGTGAATCTTCCTGTCTTCACTTGCAGGAGAGGATTCGCTTGTACGGGTCTCTTCAGATGAGGATTGTTCACTAGATGGGATATTTCCCGATGTCTTAGCCTCACTGGAGTTCGTGGCTTCATCTTTGCTTGATGAGACCACAACTTCTGATGCGCTTATTTCGCCACTATCAATGTTGCTAGAGTTGTTTGTGGCAGGAAAATTGAACTTACCGCATCCGGTTAGAACTAGGGTTGATAAAGTTATAAGAGCGAATCTAGTTTTTCTCACGCGCACATTATACACGGATATGCCCATGAAAGCGCGTAACCTTTTGCACAAAATTTAATATAGGAGTATGCTTTTCCCATGATTAAGCACCACAAGAGACACAAAGTCATATACTGGATGGCTAGAAACTTTATCGCTAAGCCTAATCTCAGGAAATACCATTTCAAAACGGAGATGGTTCCGGAGATGGAGGAAAATTTTGTCATGCTCGCCAATCATTTGACCGAATCGGATATGTGGATGATCATGAGGGCCTCAAAAAAGCACACTTACTTTGTAACGGGCGAGCATCTTCTGAGAATGTGGTTCGGAAAGCTCTTCGATTGGGCAATCCATCCAGTTCCAGCGCCTAGAGGGGCCAATCACGTTCAGATGGCAATGGAACTGATGTCCAGATTAAGAGAGGGATACAACATCTCTTTCTGGCCTGAAGGCTGCCGTTCATTCAACGGGGAAACCGAAAAAGTTGGGTTGGCTATTGGCAAATTGATCAAGGCATCTAAATGCGCTTTGGTCACCTATCACCAGGTCGGAGGCTATTTTGTGGCGCCGCGCTGGGCCTACAACTTCAGAAAAGGGCCGATCTACGCTGAAGTAAAAGGCGTATATTCCTCAGAACAACTCGCGCAAATGAGCGCAGAAGAGATAACCGACATCGTCAACAGGGACTTATATGAGAACGCCCAAAGGCATCAGGAGCAACTCCGCTATAAATATAAAGGCAAGAACCTTGCTGAAGGACTTGAGAATTATTTGATTATCTGCCCGGAATGCGGTTCTTACGATTCGATGGTGTCCAAAGGCAACCGCTTCGAATGCAGTTGCTGCCACGCAGGCGGTGAGTACGATGAATATGGACAGCTTGTGGGTGATAAGCTCAAATTCCACAACGTCTATGACTGGGGCAAATGGCAAGAGACAAGATTCGATGAGGATTTAAGCAAAAAGGCCGATGATGAGCCTCTTTTCCACGAAACCGATTTGACTCTATATGAGATTCAATCCGAAACACACGAAAGACATGACCTTGCCACAAAACAAGATATGTCCATCTATAAAGATAGAATCGAGATAAACGGAAGAATATTCCGTTTCGCAAGAATCCGTTTTTTCTCGCTTCTCTATTACGGGAAGACGACGCTATTCACAACGGAAGAAGGCTATTTTGGAATCACAGGCGACCACTTCCACGCTTGGAAAATAGAAAGGCTCTACAACAAAGTGATGGCAGAAAAGAAAAACCAAAGAGGCTAATTGCCTCTTTTTTATTGGCTTGTTTAGGCGAATAGAATCGCGATTAACGCCATCAATTCCTCATGGCTCAAGAACCCGTCTATCTCATAAAGGTATTTTCCGCAGTATTCCTTGATTTTGTTTCCTTCAATCTCGGCTATGTATTTGCCACAATAACGTTTGACTTTCCTGCCATCGAATTCAAGGAGATTACGGCCGCAGTATTCCTTGATGATGTCTCCGTTGAACTCATAAAGGTAAGAACCGCAGTAGCGTTTAAGTTTACCGAAATTAACCTCATACAGATAATTGCCGCAGTATTCCTTAATTCTCCCGCCGCTTATCTCTAAAATGTAGTTGCCACAATAACGTTTGACTTTGGCCATATATGTTATTTCTCCCGAAGATTTAACCTAATTTTATCTTTTCCCATACGCTTTTGAAATATGAAACTTCCAATAGGTTTTCCCCTTTAATATCGATGTGTGTGGCGTTTATAATTCTCATATGGCAAAGAAAGTTGATGCAAGGGTAAGCGCGACCAAAAAGGCACTACATAAAACGCTTATCGATTTAATCAAAAGCAAGAGTGTTGCCGAGATAAGCGTCAAAGAGCTCTGCGAAGGCGCAAAGATATCTAGAGGCGCTTTCTATCTCCACTACCATTCGCCCTTAGATGTGTTGCATGAAATTGAGGATGAATTCATCGCTAAAAACATCAATTTCAAAAAGGAAGACTTCATTGGCAAGTCAAATAGAGAAAACGCATTTGCCAAACAATTTGAGCAGATGTTAACGGATAAAGACATGGCGATCGTCATATTCGGTCCAACCGGAGACCCGCATTTCAGAGAAAGGGTTAAAGAATTGACAAAACCGATGATGATGTCACTATACGACATGGTTGTACCAGGACTTAGCCAAGACGATTTGTCTCGGGCATTTGAATATTCGTTCTATGGTTCTATCCCTTTGATTCTTGAATGGCAAAGAGGAAACTATCCGGCATCGGAACTCGCAAAGAAATTGGATACATACGGCAAGGCCGTGCTTCTTGCAACAAAAGAGATCAAATAACTATTTGTTTAGAACCTTCTTTAGTCTTTCTAGGGATTCACAATAATCGTCTTTTTCTTCATCCAACTCAAATTCAATGTTTGGCAGTTCCGCTTCAAGTGTCTTTAGTAAGGCTTTTATCTCATTCTTATAATTCGATAAGTACGACAGTTTTGACAAATTTTCCAGTAATTGATAAGGATGGTCTCCTGCCGATGAATCGTTTTTAACAAAGGATATAGCCTTCGGTATTGCCAAGTCTAAAAATATCTCTTGCCTTATCATCAACCCGACATCGCTAATATTCAATTCCGCCGGTGTCTTCAGCAGAATATCGTTCACATGTTTTAACAAATTGGTTTCGGGATCTTTAATCAAATCCCAACCATATATCTCTTTAATCGTTTTTTTCATAATATTTAGT
>CAVAGP010000052.1:0-16146 GCA_963588175.1 Faecalibacillus sp.
GGTTTATATAGATAGGTATGGCCTTCAAAATCCCTGCGTTTGGCGTAATGGCCCATGGCGATGCAATCGAAACCATTGTCTTTTGCGTACTTTAAAAAGGAATCGAATTTAATGTTTTTATTGCACAAAACATCAGGATTTGGCGTCCTTCCCTTCTTGTATTCCTCAAGGAAATGCGTGAAGACCGAATCCCAATATTCTTTGACGAAATCCACTCGTAATAAAGGGATTCCGAGCTTCTTGGCCACTGCCACTGCGTCTTGATAATCGGCTTCTTGCGGGCATTGGTCATTATTTATCGTTGGATTGCCGAGGAAATCGTTGTTGGCGAATGAATCCCAGTTGCGCATAAAAGCGCCGGTCACATCATAACCGGCTTCTTTTAATTTGTAGGCTGCGATTGATGAATCGACTCCGCCCGAGAAACCTAAGAGAACTTTCATTTCTTTCCTCCGAACAACTCGTCAGAGTCTAACACAAGTGTGAAGGGCCCGTCATTCAAAAGTTCCACTTTCATATCTGCGCCAAAGACTCCGGTTTCAAGATTTGGGAACTTCTCCCTCAACATATTGTTGAATAAGGCGAACAACGGTTTTGAACGTTCTGGCCTCATCGCATTGACGAACGAGGGTCTATTTCCTTCAGAACAAGAGGCGTATAAAGTGAACTGCGAAACGCTTAAAACGTTGCCTCTGACATCAAAAATTGATTTGTTGGTCTTGCCATTCTCATCCGGGAAGATTCTTAATTTTGAGATTTTCTCCGCCATTTTGTGGCAGATTTCCTCATTATCCCCTTCTTTAAAACCGGTAAATAGGAGGAATCCATTATCAATTGATGCCACTTTTTCCCCATCGATTGTGACTGAGGCATATTTAACTAATTGCAATAAAACTTTCATATTTATTTCTTTATATAAGCATGCACTATAGGCTCAACCACAACTTCTTGTGATGTTATCTTGAATGCTTGCTTTATATCCTTTAGTTCATTTTCGTATTCGTCGTGATTTGTGTGAGCGTAGGCTAGAATTTCTCCCGTCTCAACTTTATCTCCGACTTTTTTGGAGAGCACAATTCCAGCAGCCATATCGATTTTATCTTCCATTGTGGCACGTCCAGCACCTAATCTCATCGCGGATAATCCGATTTCTAGTGAATCAATTCTTTCGATGAAACCTGTGCAATCGGATTTAATGGCAATTATATTTTTAGTAATTGGGAACTTCTCTACATTATCGATGTAGGATTCATCTCCGCCTTGAGCTTTAACCATGGCTTTAAGTTTAGCGAGTCCGCTTTTATCTTCGATTGCTTTATCGATTCTTCTATAGCCATCCTCCATATCTTTGGCGATGTGAGCTTGCTGGAGCATGATTGATCCGGCGTTTCTCACCAGTTCGACAAAGTCTTTTGGCCCATGTCCATTCAATGTGTCTATGGCTTCCTTGACTTCTAGTGCATTGCCGATAGCTAGACCAAGTGGCTGATTCATATCGGTGATTATGGCCCTGGTGTCTCTTTGGAGCGAATCACCTATATCCACCATCGTTTCCGCAAGTTCTTTAGCGGATTCAAATGTCTTCATGAAAGCGCCACGCCCGAATTTTACATCCAGCAAGATTGAATCTGAACCTGATGCTAATTTTTTGGACATAATCGAGGAGGCGATTAATGGAATTGATTCCACGGTTCCAGTGACATCCCTTAAGGCGTAGAGTTTCTTGTCGGCTGGGTCAAGTTCTTTGCTTTGGCCCATTATCGCGATTCCGATTGTGTTGACCTGTTCGATGAATTCCTGTTCGCTCAATTCGATTCTCATTCCCGGAATTGATTCCATTTTATCGAGGGTTCCGCCGGTATGTCCTAAGCCTCTACCGGACATTTTGGCAACTTTTGCGCCACAAGCAGCCACCAGTGGGCCAAGAGCCAAAGATGTTTTATCCCCGACGCCTCCGGTTGAGTGTTTATCGACTTTCACCCCTTTGATGGATGACAAATCAATCGTGTCTCCGGAATGCATCATCGCATCTGTTAGGGTGGCGATTTCCTGCTTGTTCATTCCCTTAAATAGCACAGCCATTGCAAAACTTGAGGCTTGGTAATCCGGGATTTCTCCTTTGGTATAGCCATCTATAAAGAAGCGGATTTCTTCATCCGTTAGGACTTCGCCATCTCTTTTTCTTTCGATTACATCTACCATTCTCATAAATGAAAATCCTTTCTGAAAATATTTACATTTTGTTACTTTATTTTTATAATAAAGGCATGGAATTCAAAACATCATTATTAAATTACTTAACAGAACAAGAAGCCAGCGACCTAGTTAGCGCCATGGAAAATGAGGAAGTTACGCATTGCTTACTCCTCAACACCAAGAAATTGAGCGACGAAGAATTCGTCAAGCGTTACCCATTGGTTCAGAAACATCCATTCGTAAAACATGCCTACTATTATGATAAAGAAGTCTATGACTTCGGCAAGAATATCTTTTACGATAATGGCGTTTTTTCCATACAAGACGCTTCTGCTATGATGGTTCCTTTCTTCCTTGATCCTCAAGAAGATGATGTTATTCTTGATATCTGTGCTGCACCTGGTGGCAAATCAATCGGCTGCTCACTTGCGATGAATGATAAAGGCTGCATTATTGCTAACGATATTTCTTATCCACGCGCTAAAGCCATGTCTCAGAACGTTGAGCGTATGGGCCGTGGAGATATCATTGTTGCTTCCAATGATTTTGTTTTCTCTTATACCCATTTCAAAAACACATTCGACAAAATAATCGTCGATGCTCCTTGCAGCGGTTCCGCCATGATGAGGAAAAACGACCTTGCCAAAAACGATTGGTCAGTTGAAAAAGTTAAGAGAAATTCGAAGAAACAGCTTGAAATCCTCGAATATGCCTACAGCATGCTAAAAGAAGGCGGCACTCTTGTCTACAGCACCTGCTCATTCTCCTACGAAGAGGACGAAGGCACGCTTCTAGCTTTCAAGGCAAAACACCCAGAACTAGAATTTGTTGCCGGTCCTGTTGATGATCCAAGCTTCCATCATGGTAAAGACATTCCAGAGTCTGTTTATCTCTATCCTCATAAATTCAAAGGAGAGGGACAGTTCCTCTGCTTACTTAAGAAACCTGGAACGCTCCGTAAATATGAAAGAAAAGTTGAAGATAATTCAAGGTATAAACTATTCATCGAAGATTTCGGATTAAAGGGAAGAAGCAACGAGATGATGAGAAGCAAATTCTATTCCCTCTACCAACATTTCGATGTCAGCCACCTAAATATCTTAAGATATGGTGTTAAGCTCTTTGAGATGAGAGATATCTATATCCCGGACCACCACTTAGCCCATTTCTTAACCCCGGATTATTCAATCCCGTTAAGCTTGGAGGATGCAAAAGCCTATATCCGCGGCGAGACATTCCCATTAGATAAGCCTGATGGTTTCTATATCATCTCATATGATTCTCAAAATTTGGGATTCGTCAAGGTTACCCAAGGAATTGCCAAGAACCACTATCCAAAAGGTCTTAGAAGAGATTGGGATCCAAATAAATAAATTAAAAAGGTTAGAATGTGTCTAACCTTTTTTAGTATTTGATTCTTCTATTTGCTTGACTATATCAAATTTATAATCAACATTTCGTTTGGCTTTTTTCCATTGCTGTTTGCTGATTGTTCCCAAGAATATTGATGCGGCGTATATGATCATGAACAATGGGAATAAAAAGATTGTTGGCAAGAGTTTCTTTAGAGGAACGCCGATTTTCTTCCTATCTAAGGCGTAAACGAGGAATGCCTGAAGAATAAATGGAACGATGAAGGCAAACGCCAAGGCGTAGACGATAACCCACAAAACAGTAATGGCGAACTGAGGGTCCCCTGCCGGATTGAGCAGATTGAATAAAACCGTATAGACATAATAAATCGGGAGCCATGTGCAGCATAAGACAGCGATTGGTATGAAGAATAGATTCAAGAACATGTCTAGCCAACAGTAACGGAAACTTGTGAAGAATTTGAAGAGACAATACCATCCTTTCGTCCAGAATAGCTTATGGAGAGAATGTCCCATGCGGATGTTTCTGCGGAATATATCTTTCAATGTTGATGGCTGGTCTTCGTATACTATGGCCTTTGGAGCATATCCGACTTTCCTCTTTTTCTTCATGCACTGGATATTGAATTCAACATCCTCACTTTGGGAAAGGCATACCCAACCGCCGTCTTCTTCAATTGAGGCTCTTGAGAACATCATTCCTCCGCCTAGTAAGAAGGTATCCGTGTGCAATGCGGATCTAGCCTGGCAGTTGAATCTATTGTCGCGTATGTACCAAAGACCAGAGACACCGGCGATGATGTTTTGGGTCAAATTGCTCGCGTGGTTATATCCCCTACCTGCCGCATAACCCGCCTCAAATAGGGAATTCATCTCGTTTATGTATTCGGGATCGACGATGTCATCGGCATCGAATCTGACGAAGAAATCGAATTTGCTGAGTGTTGGTTTCAATTGCTCGAACAAATAATTCAATGCGTAGCTGACGCATCTTTTTTTCTTCTCGACTTCTCCTCTTTCGTAGACCGTTACTTTGACCTCACCCGACAATGAACGGGCAATCTCTGCCGTTTTGTCCGTGCAGTTATCCGCAAGAAGGATGATCTCGTATTTGTCCTTAGGGTAATTGAGGTTTTGAATCTGCTTTATCGTTCTCCCGATGACTTCTTCCTCATCTTTTGCGCAGATGATGATTCCGCAATAATGTTTTTCTTTGGCCACAGGATATTTCCGGGCTGGCAAGAAGAACAAGAATAGATAAATAAGTTGGAAGGCAAAAGCAAAACCGATTATGCCCAGTAATACATAATTGATGTTATTTAGAATGTTATTAAATGCAGCAATATCCATGTTCAGTTATTAGTTAAGCAAAACCGAGAACCCTTTACAAGGGTTGCTCGTTATAATAGGCAAAATGCAAGAATAAACGGGCAATTAAGGCTTCATTTCGCCTTTTCTCAGGCTTATTTTACCGAGTCCTTTCTCGTAGAATTCTTTATCATAGGCCCTAAGTTCGTCCACCGCTTTCTGAATTTCTCTATGGCACATTTCCGATAATTCCACCGTATCCATATCCTTATATTCCTCATATGTTATTTTGCGGATGAAACGATATTGAACGAGTTCGCGCTTATCATCGTAATGCTTGTCTAGGATCCTATGATTGCCAAAGGAGGCGAAGAGGACGATATCCGCCTTAACTCCGGTTGCGCCTTTGAAGCTTCCGGGATGGAATGGGAGCATTGGGGCATTAACGTCTTTGTTGCGGGTACCCTCAGGGAAGATGATGACATGATGCTTATTATCTCTTAAATCGTTTTGGACGTTTCTGATGACTTTAAGGGATTGCCTTAGGTCGCTTCTATCCATTAAATATGCGTCAATCATCTTGATAACAGAGCCGACCATGAACATCTTTGAGGCTTCTTTTTTAGCCACAAACGTTGCCGGCGTATCAAAAAGAGTCAGGATTGTTAAGCCATCGGTGAAGGATGTGTGATTGCCAACGAATAAACACTTTCTATCTCCGCTAATTGCCTCGTCGAATAATTCTTTGTTCTCGATCTTCAAATCAGCTTTGAAGCATCTTAGGATTGCGCATATATTCCTTTTGACGATTTTGAAACGCTTCTCTTTTGAGTGCTTCTCCGGATGGTTGCCCATTGGGATGAATTCAAATAGCCAGGCGAATAGAAGCTTGAATCCGACTTTAAAAACCGCTTTAAAATATTTCCACATTATTTGATACCTAGGACAAGGCAGCTGCATCTATTGATGACCACCCTTTCCATCCTTATTTTAGCTTTCGACATATCCCCGACATTCCCATTTAAGAGAGTGACAGGCTCATCATACACCTTTATTACGTCATTGAACGTCGGGTTGACGATTATTTCGAATTTTGAGAATTTGAATTTCTCGTTCGTGTTCTTGAAATCCATGACAACGCATCTTTCATAATCATCGAATTCGACGATGTTTTTTAGGAATTCCCCATCGGATTTTGGATATAGATGTCTACCTTTTCTAGCCGCACACATCGCGATGAATCTTTCGACCATCCAATACCTCTCATCCACCAAATCGTATGGGAATTGGTTATATGCGTCACCTAAATTGTAGGTGTTGTCTTTTCCGTATTTAGTGTCCCCCACTTCCTGGCCGGCATGAATGAAAGCGATGCCGTTAGATGATAGAATTGAGAAGATTCCAAGCTCGCATATACCGAGTTTGTCATCTGAGGAGACATTATCTCCAAACTCTCTAGAGACATAATCGTAGAATGTCATATTGTCATGGCATTCGATGTAGTTGATGGATTGTTTGGCGTCATCCCATTTCTTGCCGATGCCAGAATACGTTAAAGCAGAGCCAAGCATCGCGTATTTATAGCCCCCGTTATGGTAATAATCCTGGGTTAGATAGGCTTTGTTGTATTCTCTGAACAAGTCGTTGAAGAAGGCAAAATCCCTTAAAAGCCTTGCATTCTCCATTTTACCGAGTTGGACTTTGGAATCTTGATCCATATTCCAGCCTTCTCCATATAGGATAAAATCCTTTTTTACCGATTTGGCGTAATCCTTGATTCCATTCAATGTTTCTATGTCGATCAAACCCATTAAATCGAAACGGAATCCGTCGATATGATACATGTTGATCCACCACTTGCAGGCATCTAAGATCAGTTTTCTAACCATCGGTTTTTCCGTTGCCAAATCATTGCCGCAACCGCTGCAGTTTGAAAGTTTGCCTGAGCTTTTCTTGCGGAAAAAATAATTCGGAACAATCTTCTCAAAACTGGAATTGAGATAGTCGTAGACATGATTGAAGACCACATCCATGACGATTCTGATTCCGGCTTTGTGGTATTTTGACACAAGCTCTTTGAATTCTCTGACTCTAGAATCAGGGTCTAAAACATCAGATGCATACGAACCTTCTGGAACCATGTATTGTTGCGGGTCATAACCCCAGTTGTACTTATTTGACGGATGTAGTTCATCCACCGTCTTGAAATCATGCACCGGGAGGAGCTGGAGATGAGTGATGCCCAGGGATTTGATATAATCAAAGCCGGCTGGATGCCCACCGCTTGTCTTGCCGCCTTCTTGATATAAGGCTTTGTAAGTACCCTTGTTTTCAATGTTTGTGCATGGAGATATGGTTAAATCTCTAACGTTCCCTTCATAAACGATGGCGTCAACGTATTTTTCGAATTTTGGAAGTTTATCCTCGTTATCCGGAATCGAAGAAAAACGTTTCATATTTAGAATGACACTAGATTCGCCATTTGGGCTTGAGGCCTTGGCGTATGGGTCGGTTGAGATTCTCGTAACTCCCGAATTATTGACCACATATTGATATTCGACGTATTCCATATCTCCTTTTATGATGATGCGGTAAACGCCGTTTTTGCTTCTTTCCATTTCTCGGTAATGCCATCTAACGGAACTCTTTTTCTTGTAGCGGATGTAAACGGAACTGGCTAAAGGTGCCCAAAGGGCAAAACTTGTCTCATTCTCGCTATAAGTTGCGCCTAAATCATCGCCCTTATAATAGAATTCCTCGTCAAACCCAGGGAAGTTTGTCGCTTCATTCACATCAAGCGCTATCGTTCCGATTCCGGCTAGTTCTAAAACATATGAATGTCCCAATTCGAGTACTTCATTCAAACGATAGTCAAAAATCCAGGAATTCGGAGTTGAAACGAATTTGATTGGAACCAGTTTAATTTCTTCTCTTTCATCAATTAGAAGTTTAGTTTCAATTTTCTCGTATTGATGGTCGGTGAAAATGCTGAGTCTAATCAGGTCTTTTTCCACTAATCTTGCTGATAAAAAGGTGTCTTTCATAACGCTTATTTAGGCATATCCCATCCGTTTGGAATTACTTTTGTGCCATTTTTTGTTCCCTCGTTCTCCCCATCTAATTCTTGCTTAGCGTGGATTAAGACTTTGGAACCCTTGGAATTGGTCTCTTGTCCCGGCTCATTTGGGGCAACGATTCCCTCATCCTGGAGCTGTTTGAAAATTTTGCCAGCTCTAGGGAAACCGACCGAGAATTCTCTTTGTATTTTGGAGATTGAGACATATTCCATCGACATGACCGCTTCTTTGATCATCTCGTATTTAGACGCGCCCTCGGCCGCTCTAAGTTCGGCATGGGACGGCATTGCGGCGGCAGCGGCTTCTTCGAAAGCTTTCTGTTCTGCCTCATGGTCAATGAGGTCAAGGAAGACCGGGTCATAATGAGTTTTCTGCTGATTCCTGATGAAATTGCAGACGTTTTTGATCTCATCCGTCCAGACCATACAGCCTTGGCAACGAATAAGAGCATATTTGTTGAGTTCTGGACAATTGACCAACATGTCGCCATGTCCTGCGAGATTTTCTGCTCCGCCTTCGTTCAAGATTGTGCAGGAATCGGTTGCGCTTCTAACCCATAAGGCGACTGTAGTTGGTAAATTGGCCTTAATACGGCCATTGACAACATCAACCGTTGGTCTTTGGGTGGTCAAAACGATGTGAATGCCTGCGCTTCTGGCCTTTTGGGCCAAACGTGCGACAGGTTCAGAGATATTTTTGCAAACATCAACCGCATCTGCGAACTCATCCAAAATTAGGACGATGTACGGAAGTTTCTTGATTCCGTTCTCAGGGCAATAGTCTTCGTTGAACTGCGCGATATTGGTGCAGCCAGCTTGTTCGAAAATCTGGTTACGTCTTTCCATCTCATCAATCAACTTGTCTAAGCAGACCTTAACCTGCGTAACATCTTTGATGATTGGGCAAAGCAAGTGCGGCAAATCCTTATAAAGAGCCATTTCGACTCTCTTAGGGTCGACCAAAATGAGTTTCAATTCTTCCGGCCTATTCTTCATGATGAGAGACATGATGATGCCATGGATGAAGATAGATTTGCCAGAACCCGTTGAACCGGCCACAAGCATGTGGGGGAACTTTCTCAAGTCTCCATGGATATATTTTCCACCGATATCTTTTCCGAATGGGATATCGAATTTGTACTTCTCGCCGTATCCGCAGGCATCGAGCATTTCTTTGAAATAAACGGTATCGCTCTTGACGTTAGGAATCTCCAATCCTGAGTTTCTTGAGCCCATGACAACGTCTTGGAATCTAGGCATAATGCCGCCTAATCTCTTAGCTAAATCCGGGAGAACTCCATTGATTGAGGAGACTCTGACGCTCTTATCGGTTGCGATATTGAAACGCGTGACAGATGGTCCTACAACGTAATCTTCAACGTGTGCGCCGATGTGCATATCTTGGAATAATTCATCGATAATGGCTTTTTTAGCTTCGCAATCGGCGGACATTCCTTCAATGCTTGAAGTGTTTTGCGGTTCTCTTAAAAGCGATGATGGCGGTAAATCATAATGAGGCAATTCCTCTGCTAAATCGCAGTGCAAATTGCGGATTATGTACTGATTTTCCGGGCTCATTAAAGAAAGCTTTGCATCAAGTTTCTCCGATTCGGTAAGCTCTTTTTCAACTGGAGCTGGTGTCGGCTTGACATCCGGCGTCGGAACTTCGCTATCGTCCGTTGTTGTCTCGGTGCCCGTTTCTTTAACTTCCTCAGTTTGCTCTTCGAATAAGCTATTAGCTTCTACGAATTCCGGTTCTTCTTGAACGGTTTCAACATGAATCGGCTCCTCTTCAACTGGCGTTGCAGTTGGGGTTTGGTGGGCTTGAGTTGGGTTTTGGTATGTTGGCGTGAGATTTATGTTCTGCTGAGGTTGAGGATCGCTAACGGGAATAGGATTTACTTGAGGCGTAGGTCTTTCCTGATATGAAGGCTGTGGTCTAGTTTGTTCAACAGGTTTTGGTTCTTTTGGCTGCTGGTTTCCGAAGAACTGGCTGGCAGAGAAAAGTTCTGTTGCGTAATGATCGGCCGATTGAAGGTCTTCATCTTCCCCGAACTTGGCCTCGTGAAGGCCGCCGGACTGATATGATTCGCGTGGAGTTTCCTCTATCGTATCATCGCGATAATTATTCGGGTCAGCGTGTTCTGAATATAATTCAATTCGGGTCGGTTGGTTTTCGATTGATTCGCCAAAATGAATCGGCTTGAATTCCAAATCATCGATATCATCGAAATTATTTTGTTCAGATGCCGCTGCTTTTTGGGATTTTCTAATGGCTGAATTGTATTTTGCTTTACCGCTGATGGTTGTGAAAATCGAGACGATTTCCGGCAAGAAAAAGAGAATGAAGCCACCTAATATGAAGGTGATTGATAAGATGTAGTTCAATCCGCCAACATCAAGGAGTTTAGCTAAGCCATAACCCATATAGCCACCACCGATTTTGTTATCTATATAATAATTGATGGCTTTATCGTGCGCGGCAAATTCGCTTATTGCGGAAAACGCATCCTCAACACCGTGAATTGTTATAGCGGATGATAGGGTTGAAACTCCAATGAGGATGAGGGCAAATCCCAGGAATTGCTTCCAGGAATAATAGTTTTTGATCAAGCCGCCTTTGATTAATAACACAAGGGATGTTGCGACTAAAAAGGCATTGAAAAAATAGAAACCGGCACATCCAAAAACCAGGAATATCCAAGTTCCTAACGGCCAAAGCATCCCAGCTGGAGATACGATGAAAATCAAAGCAACCATCAATATGGCCACGGCCAGGGCTCTAATGATGTCACTTCTAGTGAAGTCTCTTCCGCCACTCGACATATCAATCCGCCTCGGTTAATAAAGGAAGGACCATAGGTTCATTGCCAGATTGTCTCTTGACGGCTCTAGCGACTTTTTCATAGACCTCGTCTTTGAGTTTTCTAATGTCATAATATGGCGACGATAAATGATTTTCTAAGCAAGAATTGAAGATGCGCGTGACATCCCTAACAAGGATTTCGCTGTCTTTGAGGTAGACTAATCCCCTGACCTGAACATCCGGTCCGGCAATTACCTTCTTTTTGGATTTAGAGATGATTGCGGCGATTATGATGACGCCTTCAGCTAGTTTTTCTCTATCTTGGACAACGGCAGGAGATACGTCTCCAACCCCGATTCCATCGATCATGATGTCTCCGTGTGGAATCTTCTCGTCGAACATTCTGGCACCTTTTTCGTCAATCAAAAGAGAGAATCCGTTGTCGAGAAGGAAGATGTTGGTGTGATTGAGACCAACGTTCATCTCGGCGGCAACCTGGGCGTTGCATAAAAGATTCATATACATGCCTTTGACGGGCAAATAATATTTTGGCCTAAGCATGCCGATTATGGTCTTGAGGTCTTCAACGCAGGCGTGCATACGGAAGAAATTCTTCTTTGAGACCGCGTAAACCTTGCATCCTGAACGATATAATTCATCGATAGCATCGACACTTTCGACTTCGGTATTGTTGTTATACGGACATGCTACAATAAAGGTGTCACTAGGTCTTAGCTTTAATCTATAATCCTCTATCTGTCCAGCGGCAAGAAGAGCGATTTTAGCGTAGGCTCTCGTGTCGTGAGCAAGCATTAAAATGATGATATCCTGCTCTCTGATTCGATTGATTTCGCTTAGAGGTGAAACAAGATTTTTGTCAATTGGAGCGGCTTGAGCCTCTGCCATTGTCTTAAGTATTTCATCGGTCTCCTCATCGTATGGGATGACTTTCTTTCTATTTTTCTTAGCTATGCTCAAGACTTCATCAATGTTGTAGAAATTGGAAGCGAACATCGCAACATACGTTCTTCCATCTGAATGCTTTAACTGTTCTTCTATATGTGAGGAGATTCTGTACATTGGGGCGTTATATCCGGCCCTAGTTGCGTAAATTGATTCCGTCAAAAGGATAAGCACTCCTTTATCGGCGATACGGGCAATGGCGTTTGTGTCATGCAGGTAGGCCGGGGTAGCGTTATTCTCTACGACGAAATCAGAGGTTATGACGATATTGCCATACTGGGTTGAGATGGCGATACCGCTAGAATCGGCGACGTTGTGGGATGTGTGGAAATATGAGATTTCCCTTCCCGCTACTTTGAAGTCGCTTGTGGCCTTCACCTCAACGAATTTGTATGAGGTTTTGTCTCTTTGAACGTGTTTGGTGAACATCTTGAACATCGTCAGGGTGACTTTAGACCCGTATATTGGGGCCGGGACCTCATCGTATAGATAAGCCAAGGCTGCGATATCATCATCGTGGCCATGCAGCAAAAAATAGGCTCTAACCCTATCTTTATTGGCTTTTAAGTAATCAAAATTTGGAATGATATAATCGATGCCAGGCATTGTTTTGTCTGGGTGCTTGATTCCGCATCCGACGACGAAGATATCATTATTTATTTCAACGACTATGCAGTTTTTTCCGTCTTCATCTTGTCCGCCAAGCGAGACGATTCTGATCTTTTCGTTTGTCATTAATTTTCCTCCTGGTTATTTATAAGTTGTACGATTGGAGCAACTTGCCTTCTTCTATCTCATAAAAAGAGATAACATTTCCATTCCAAATCGCATAGGTCCCAGGAGTCTTATCCTTGGGGAATCCTATCGAGCCTGGATTGATGAAAGCTAGTTCTCCGGATTGGTTGTATAGATGGTAATGCGTGTGCCCGAATAAACATACCTCGACATCGGATTTCTTTATCCAAGATAGCGAGGCGTCATCCCCGTGGATGAGCAGGCACTTCTTCCCGTTGATCTTCATCTCAAGAATCGGATATATCGGGAAAGAGAGAATCATATGGTCGATGCGAGAATCGCAATTACCTTCGATTCCGATGATTTTGTCTTTGAATGCATTAAGCATTTTAGCCACGACCATTGGTTCGTAATCGTTTGGAACCCCGTTGCGAGGCCCATTATACATAAAGTCGCCCAATAAGATGATATGGTCAGGGTTCTCGCGTTCGATGGCATCTAAAAGAAACTCCGTCTTGAGAGTTCTTCCGTGTATGTCGCTTGCGATCAGAATCTTGCCATTTATTTCCATTAGATTTTCTCCATGTTTCTTGTTGCGATGACATTGATGCCTTCTTCTCCGCAGACGTCATAAATGATGACATCTCCGATGTGGATAGGCGCAACGATGTGCACTTTATTGATTTCTTCCATACATTTGAAGATATTGCCTTTTTTGATCGGCTCTGAAGTCTTGACTGGGCACATGGCGAGGTCACTTCCTTCGATTCTTACAGTTGAGGTGACAACTCTAGTTGGGTTGGTGACTTCCTGCTTGCCATATGCTGCACCTCTAGGGCAGAAATTGCCTGTTACATTAAGGCTGTCGTCTACTTTCAAATGACAACCGCGTGGACAGCAAATACAGATGAGTTCTTTCATTTTATTTAACCTCCTCTTTCTTGACTAAAGAAACAGTTAAGGTTCCACTTTCGCCGTTGAAGAGTGATTTCGGAAGGGATTCAATCTCCATCTCGGATGGAATGATGACCGATTTGAACACTTTCTTGACGATTTTTCCGTTTAGTTCATAAACGATATAGACGTTTTTGCTTGGTTCTCTTACGCGGAATTTGAATGTGGCTTTATCCTCTCCGACGCTGGAGATGTAGCTAGGAACCACATACCCAATCATATTCCCTGCGATGACTTTGATATCTTCTTTTTCCTCTTTTGCATTATTTAGGATATATTCTGCAGCGGATTTGCCGGCGACCCTTGCCTCTTCAACGACATTGTCGACCAAATCGTGAACATGCAAGACATTGCCACATGAGAAGATGCCCGGTACTGCGGTCTCAAGTCTTTCGTTGACCTCAGAGCCTCTGCTTCTTCCTTGAGGAATGCCCAAGTTGTTGAGCAAATCGTTATTCGGCAATAATCCGATGGATAAGATTAAAGTGTCGCATTCGAAGATCTTTTCAGTTCCAGGTATCGGCTGTTTTCTTTCGTCGACTTGGGAAATAGTGACTTTTTGAAGTCTTCCCTTTCCCTCTACTTTAGAAACGGTATGGGATAGATATAGAGGGATGTTGTAGTCATATAAGCACTGGACCATGTTACGGTTAAGTCCGTTGGACCAAGCGCATAATTCCGCTACACCCAATACTTTTGCGCCTTCTAAAGTCATACGTCTAGCCATGATAAGGCCAATGTCGCCTGAGCCTAAAATGAAGACGCGTTTGCCGACCATATAGCCCTGTTCATTCAAGAATTTCTGGGCCTGGCCAGCGGTTAAGATGCCGGCAGGTCTATCGCCTGGAATGGCGATTGCCCCGGCACTTCTTTCGTAGCACCCCGCAGCCATGATGATCGCTTTGGCGTGCATTTCGACCGCGCCCTCTTCTGGATTCATATAGGAGAGGACTTTATCTTTGGTCAAAGCACTGACCGAGGAATTCAAGTGATATTCGATGTTTCTTTCCTTGACTTTGGCGATGAATCTAGATGCGAATTCAGGTCCAGTCAATTCCTCTTTGAACTCGGTTAGACCGAATCCGTTATGAATGCATTGGTTGAGAATGCCTCCAAGGAACGGACCTTTCTCCAAAATCACGATGCTTCTGATTCCTGCATCGTAGGCGGAGACTGCTGCGGATAGTCCTGCTGAACCACCGCCGATGATAGCTAAATCTACTTCTCTCATCTTATTTGGCCTCCTTTTTAACTTCTTCTTTTACGATTTCCGAACCTTCCCCATCGTATTTGACCTCAAGCGGGGAGATTCCATATTTCTCTGCGATTAAATTGAGGACTATTGGCTGGCAGAAACCACCTTGGCATTTGCCAAAGCCGGCTCTCGTCCTCTTCTTCAGGGCTTTAATCGAGTTGACTGGGAGAGAACGGGACATCGCATCCTCGATTTCCCCTAAGGTTACATTCTCGCATCCGCAGACGATTTTGCCGTAATGCGGATTCTTTTTGATGAGCTCATTCTTCTCTTCTTGTGAGAGGAAGGCTGTTTTGATGTAAGGTTTTACCCTTGGATTCCAATTGGCTTTTTCTTTAAGAGGAAGAACGGCTTTTACGAGTTCCTCAACGACATATTCGCCAATTGCCGGGGAGGATACCAAGCCCGGAGATTCAATACCCGCGACATTGATGAAATCCTTGTATGTCTTAGAAGGCTCGATTATGAAATCGTGCGTCGATGGGGTTGCCCTTAAGCCAGCATAGACTCTAATCTGCTCTTGGAATGGGATATTTGGAACCATTTCAGTGGCCTGTTTTCTGACGTCTTGGAGCGTTAGAGTGTCGGTAGACATATCGTCCTTATCATCAACCCATTCGGATGATGGGCCTACTAGGTAGTTGCCGGATGTTGTTTGAGTGACAAGTATTCCTTTACCTTTCTCGGATGGGAGAGGGAACAATACGTGTTTAACAAATCCCCAAGCGAAATGGTTGAGGACATAATATTCGCCTTTTCTTGGGCGTATGGACCAAGAGATTGGCTCTATCATCCTAGCGATATCGTCGGAATGAAGGCCGGCAGCATTAATTACGACCTTTGCCTCATAAACGTTCTTTGAGGTGGTGACTTTATATCCGCCTTCGATTTTCTCGATGGCTTTCACTTCTTCTCCGAATGCTATTTTGATTCCGTTATCAAGGGCGTTTTCAACGGCATGGGCGGTTAACGCGAACGGGTTGATGTTGCCGCCTGTTGGGCATAGAAGCGCGCCTTTTACTTCTTTGGAGATATTCGGTTCAATCGCGATGACTTGCTCTTTGGTGAGAATTTCGGAGGGAACCCCGTTCTCATCCGCTCTCTTCTTGAGTTCTTCTAGCATCGGTAATTGCTCATCGTATAATGCGACTGTAAGAGTTCCGCATTTGTCGAATTGGACATCGAGCTCATCGCAGACTTGGTCCATCATTTGATTGCCGCGAACATTGAAGATTGCCTTCTTGCTTCCCGGCACCGGATCGTATCCCGAATGGGCAATGGCTGAATTTGCCATGCTTGTAATATCGCCAACATCATATTCTTTTTCGATGATCAACGCATCGACGTCGTAGCGCGATAGGCTTCTGGCGATAAAAGCTCCTACAGCGCCTGCTCCAATAATAATTACGTCTTTCATATTGAGAATAGTATAAAACTCTTTTTAAAAAGAGTGTAGAGCCTTTCCTCCCATATTACCCTC
>CAVAGP010000053.1:0-15602 GCA_963588175.1 Faecalibacillus sp.
CTTGCTCATGCGCTAGTGACCTCCTTCCAAGCATCTTGAGACATTTGGTCGAATATCGGCCGAATTGCAGGATTAATATAATCTCGACCTTGTACATACCCCCCAGTGCCAGTTCCATGGCCATACTGAAGGATAAGGGCTATCGGAACGCCCTCATTCACGTTCGAATTCTTAAATATGATAGTGGCGGAATCGCTAGTTCGCTCTATCTCATAGTACCACGAGCTAGCGGTGAGGCCTGTTTCAAACGGAGTGGCCGCCATAAGCGCCTGAACGCCGGCACGACCATACTTATCAAGCATAGATTGCTTTACAATTCCTTTCATCTTCTGAAAAAAAGAATTTGCTTTCTTGAAGTTGCCTTTCGGCTTCATCGTAACAGCGCCCATGACGGTCACCTCCTACCCACGTGTGCGATGCTTAGCTTTGCGTTGAGCATTAAGCGACGCGTTACGCTTTGTAATAGCGTTTGCGCTCGCCTTCTTGGGGTTGTTCTTTCGCTGACATACCTGAATGAGAGCAAGGAGACGATTCAGATGCCATTTCTGGCATTCAAACGGAATCTCACAAGCAATCATCCAATAATATATCAGCTCAGCGACAATTTTCTCTGATTGTCCACGACCTTCTTGCTTCTTGAAATATGTCGCAGACATTGGAGCAGTAATGTAATCGTTAATCTTCTGGAAATCGGCCGGGGTTAGGTAAGAATATACGGCGGGGTCAACGCCTTTATCAATAGTCATGCATCGGACATAATCGATGGACTCCTCGGGCGTCAACCCTTTAGCCGACAAGTATGGCTTACACCATTTCGATTCCCATTTTGAAAGAGAAAGGAGGGAATGCTCGAGATGGAGCGTAGTCTCCTTCGTCGTAACGAATACCTGATTACGCTCATCCCACTGTTCGCCAGCTGGTATCTTTAACTCGAGCATTGCCCCTCCTTAGAATAGTCGAATTAGTTTGCCGGAGCAATCATCTGACGGGAATTCTCCTGGTTGACTCGCTCAACAAGTGACCTAGGCAGAAGCCCATTAACAAAGTCCGAGGCGGCCTTAGAATCGCTGATAAGCTCCATGTAGAGCACCGAATAGGCGGGCGAGCACTCGAAGCGCTTCGAAATCTCCTCGGACTTCATAAAGTACTTGCCGTCTGAAGACTTCTCGCCATAAGACTTCAGCAGAACCTTCTTAAAAAGCTCGCCGGCCTTAGCCTGATCGTTCGTATCGATAATACCCTGAATATAGCCGGCGAGGCCGCCGTTATCCGAGAGCTGCCACTCCATGAGCTCAGCCTCGGTAAGGTTAAAGTACAGCGTCTCGCTGCAAGCGACGTCATCGAAATTAGTATAGTTAACGGTCTTCTTAAGCATTACTTACTCCTTTACTTTGTTTTTTTCAAAAATCCCACCCGGGAAATTTTTCAAATCGAAAAAGGAAGACGGCCCCAAAAGACCGTCTCCCAAAATATAAAGCAAAAAAAACTAACTGATTACTAATTAGTCTTCGCAGAAGCAGCGGCCGCTGCGGTGCCGACGAGTGTAGCAATCTCGTTAGGCATGGGCAGACGAGCGTTGGCAGTAGAGGAGCCGTAGACGATGTCCTCAAGCTTCTTCAGCTTTTCAGCAGGGCACTTAGTGGAGTCAACGGTAACGGTGGCGGTCACCTTATAACCTTCGACCTCGACAGGAGTGGTAGAAATCTCATACGAGAAGCTAGCGGCATCAGGACTATCATCGACGGTAGCGTAATCGCGGCTGGAAGGAGTCGCGTAGCAACCGTAAATGAAATGCAGCTTGTAGCCGTAATCATCGCCCTTGACGTCGTTGCCCAGCTTAGTGCGATAGCACAGGCCAAACTGCGAACGAGTCTGCTGGCCAATGCTCACACCATCAGCAATAGACGCCTCGCCGTTGCAAGCGGCGAACTCGTTAGGATAAGTATAGCACTCAATGGTAGCGCCGAATTCCTCGGTAGAAATCAGGTTGAGGTACTTGATGTTGTCGGCATAAAGAGCGCTGGGCTCACCACCGGAAGGAGACTCGCTAACGGTGGTTACACCACTCCAAGCGACACCCTCCGAATAAGAGCCAGAAGCATCCTGAACAAACAGAACACACTTAGATACGCCGGTCTCGTAAGTACGAGTACCGACCGCATCCCAAACTAACGCAGAAGCAGCCATGTAGGCCTCCTAACTAAAAATATAACGTATAAACGTAATGGTTAATGTTATCCGAACAGTATCGACGGTCGAACGAACACATCGGAAGCTCGTGAACTTTATCCGAGAGTTCTGTTTCAGGATTCTTATCAAGAATCATCACAGAATATCGCTTAACCGTCACATACTTATCATCATCCGCATGTCGGTCATTTATACCCTCCAGCGAATATATGATGCACGGATAAACCAACTTAACCGACTCCGGGGGCTGAAAATATACATGAGCACACAACGAGGTAAGCACCTCATGAAGCTCAAGTCTCGTTCTGCTCAGTATAAACACCTCCCAAAGTAAGAACAAGTCTTGGAAACTGCACTTCAACCGAAGATATGGTCCAACACGCGCCCATAAACTCGGCCCAGCGCATTTGACTAAAATTCTCAAGCGAATATGGGTCAGAGACGATGCTTAACTGATTGTTAACAGAAACATCGCTATTAACCTTATCAGCGCTCGTCGTATGACTAATGTTCCTGGTCATGTCGCCGTAGTATTCGCGAGTAACGATTCCTTCAGTCCACACGCCGGGAGACGTCTCGGACGTTACCGAGTAGCCAATTCGCCCAAACCACTTCGCCATTTTGAATCCTAGGCGCTCTTCGCGACAGCGAGTGGCACAGGCGTGAGCGTAGCGGCGGCCTTATCGCCAGTAACGGTGAGAATGGTCACCGAATTCTTAGCAAACGAGATAGGCGCGTACATACCTCCATCATAAGACACGACAAGGCGAGCGCGATTGAACGCGGCAGAAACCTCGTCAGTCGTAGCCTGCGTCTCACAGCCGGCATCGACAAATAGCTTACCAGCCTTGTTGGCATACAGGATGTAGCTAACGACCTCACGGTCGGTGGAGCTAGCGTAGATACAATCCAGCATACCAAACCTCCTAGGCAGTATAGGACTCGATGGCGATAGCGGAGTAGGGCTTGATCAGAGCGCCCGAGCAACGAGTCTCAAGCAGGTACTTCTGCTGGTTGTAATCGATGTCAAAGTCATCGAACATGGCAATCTCTCCGCCCTTGTCGGCACCGACGTTGTAGTCGGAGGGGTTGACCAGAATACCCATCAGGTTAACCGTCTTGTCGACATTGTCAACCTTGGCCGTGCGAGTCTGATTCTCCATAACCTCGACGGTCACGATGTCGGAGACACGCATGGCGGTGGCAACGTCGGAGACATTATTGTAGAGACGGCGGCCGGTGGTGTCCTCAATAAGCAGGCACTGGGTCAACACATCCTCAGTCGTGAAGAGCGTGGGGTTACCGGAGCCCTTATAGTCCTTACGAGCCTTGATGATACCCTTAATAAGAGCACGAGCCTGAGCGTCCTCGGTATCCGAAGCGGCAAACTTCAGGAGCGTCTTGATGGTAAACAGGTCGTCGTCGGTCCAAATAGGACGGATGCAATTAGGGTCAATCTTATCCTCGGAGGAGCTCAGACGACCGTCACCAATAAGAATGGCGCGCGCAAGCTCCTCGTCGAGCATAACGCGCATCTCCTGACGCACCCAGTTAGCGACGTCGAAATCCGTAATATCGAGCAGGTCGTCGCGGTCGAACTTCTGCTTCTTGTACACGGTCGTAGGCTGAGTGGTACGCTTCAGCAGAGTGAAGACCTCGTTCTTCTTCAGATTGCCCTTGATGTAACCCTTCGCACGAGCCTCGTCCTCGGTAATGTCAGCGAAACGAGACTTGATGCGGCTGAAGGGAGTGTGATGGACCTTTCCCATCAGCTTGTCAACCCAACCCGTATCACGCTTGATGAACTCGGGAGGAGTATCAAGCACGTTGTAGTCGGGGAACAGCTGGTCGATGTCCTTAATGCCATACTCGTCGGCATGCGCCAGAATGGCGTCGCCAAAGTGAGCACCGGAGCGAACGTCGCGCATGACGTCGTTCATCAGCTCAGCGTGACAAATATAACCGCCAGTCTCGTAATCATCGTCAAACACGTTGTGCTTCACGCCCCGCTCCTTATCTACGCCGGCCTCCTCGAGAGCCTGCTCAACAGCTACCTGAGTAATAATAGCGACGGCATCCTTCTGCTCGTCGGTAAGAGAATCGTAAACATCCTGTACAGTCTTATCAGCACCAGCCACGTTAGGCTCCTTCTCTTCCTGGGTCTTAGTTTCCGAGTGAGAAATATCACTAGAGCTATCCTCAAAGGCGGGTTCGGTGTCGCAAATATCACTATGGCTTAGCATTATGTCTTCACCCGAGCAAATAATCGCGGCACCCAATCCGTCGTCGGAATGCTCCATGACATCCATAATAGTAGCGCCGGGGTTTGCGCCGGCAAGAACTACACTAACTTCACGAATAAGTCCGTGCGACACAACGCCGTTCTTTTCGTGAAGCTGGTTGGCATAAATAGATAACGCAGCAACATCGCCATGCTGAACTACCTTCTTGGTTGTGACGCCAGCGTCGGTATCGTTCAGATAACAATATGCATACATTCCCTCAGGCCGAGTCTCTAAATCGGCATGACCTAGAACGTTTTCGGGATTGTTGTGGTCATGATTCCACACAAGAGGGACCGAACGGCCATCATTCTCCGAAAACGCATTGGGTAAAATAGTACGACCATCGGAACACTTCTTATTCCAACGAGTCGCCCAGCCAGCAAAATCATACTTAGAATCCATTTTGAATTAGACCTCCTCGTCTACATACTCTCCTTCATCGGCGTATTCTCCTTCATCGCCATACTCGTCCATAGGCATCTCTTGGCCTTCCTCGTCAGTTGCTTGACCATCTCTCGGCTGAGCAATATTAGAGTTGACCAGCTGATCGGCCTTAGGATCGTCCGAAGGCGGTAGACCAACTCGCTGTCGAAGCTCGTTGGAGGTCATGATTTCGTTACGAGTAAACTTATCAGCAATCTCTGCAATCGAACCAAGCGGGACTAACTTAAACGGGTCGTTAAAGAACATGATTGATTGCCCCTGCGTGCGAGCCGTCTTGGTGATGAACTTTCGCTTCATCTCGTCAACAATGGCCGAAGCGATAGGCTCAATCGTACGGTTCGTATAGTTAAGCATCGCTGCCTCAGACGCCGTACCATTGAGAATCTCTTCAGTAATACCAAGTTGCGAATAGGCCAGCTTCGTAAGATACTCGATAGAGCTCAGAAGATTGTTCTCAACCGATCGGTTAAGCTGAGTCACCCGTTCAGTTCCGTCGATATACGCGACGCCATACTTAGACTCCGTAAGCTGATTCTCAATGTCGCGACGTCGCTGTTCTGCTTGCGCCATACGTGTCGGCGTCTTAACAACATACGGAAGCTGAATGATAAGGTCCATCTTACCGGAGCAGCTCTGTTCGTCGACGACATTCAACAGATTAAGCTTTCGCACTAACTGCTGGAAAACCGAATTGTTCTCATTAACGACCGAATATAGTGGGTTCTCAATAATGGCCACGCTAGCCTTCGGAAGAACAAGCTCTTCTTTAGAGTTTGTCTTTTCTCGATAAAGTCGTACTCGCACCGAATCGGAATACCATTCAAGAATCTTAGCGGTGCGCAAAGAATATATCTTATACGAGTCATTATACCGAGGGTCGACTGATGTATCCGTCGGAACAACCGCCACAACGCCCTCATCAAGGCACGATGTGACGACGTCTTGAATAAACGCGCGGCCAGTCTGATCGCGGTTAGCTTCGACGGTCAGGCACTCATTCAACGGATTCTCATTTATCTTTAGGAACCGGTCGTTATCGTCGAGATAAACACACTTGAATGTGAGCGCCGAGACATCCATCGCGATTCGATTAAATATGGTGTTGACCAACGACCGGTTTGTACCTCGTACAAACATTGGTCGGTCGATTCGTCGAGAATATCCCGGACCAAGCGAATGCGTAAGCGCATAATCCTTGCCTTGGAACGCATTCCAGGCGTTTCGAATACGTTCTCCAAATGTATTAGCCATAATCACCTCCTTACAAACGAGTAGCGATTATGCGCTAATTAGTTGTCGGAGCGCTTAAAATATGACTGAAGCTTGGTAACGCTGTCGTTCTGAATGGTATAAACCGGGAAAGCGGAACCATCCTTCTCGAACATACCCTTAATAGAATAGTACTCACCCTCAGAAACCTCGTCAAGAAGGTTCTTGTCATAGTCATACAGATAAATCTTGTTGTCGGTCTTAGCGAAGCACTTAGTAATCATAACTGGAATCTCCTCTACAACTCTGTCATCATCTGAATCAGAAATATAGTCCTCAGGACGCCAATTATTGTACATGTAATCACCAACACTGACGTTCAACGCTGTGTGGTAATTCTCATTGAGAAGTACATCGCCGGGAAGCAAATATACATCATCATACAAATAATCGTCGTCGTACAATGCCTCAAATCCAGCATCCAAAAAATGCTCACGAAGATTGCCAGTATACGTAGACGGGTCAAGATCCATCAAAGCCTGAACACCAAATCGATAACCGACAGCCTTCCAGAGAGCCGTAACACCAGCACTGCAATCGTCGTCACAATCCTCCGAAATATCGGCTGGGTCGTACGTACCAGTTTGCGATAAGCAATTCCAGAAACTCTCGCGATTCAGCTGATTATAGCCAATATGGTCGTTTGCAGCGGCGCGCATGCCCAAACGAGCAGCGTCCTGCGCCATCGCCTGATTGGGATAACGCAAAATAACGTTCCAAGGGCACGAATACCAGGTCCGAAGACGCCATTCAGTGCCTGTCTGATCGCCAGGTTCGCCACCCCAAAGGCGACCGTTTTCGTCACTTCCTGAATTAACAATCATTCGTCGATCGTCCCCTCAAAGTAGAAACCATTTTGAATTCGACGGCTCTCGTTACCACTCAACCATATCAGCGCTTGCGTCAGCCCAACTGTTGTAGCTCTTAGCCGTCGAATCAGACGGCATATACACATACTTCGTCGGAGACGTGTAGTACGCGTTGAGTACGCAGGTCTTGCCGGGGACGAAAGTATAGGGATTGGACTCCGAGCCATCGCCGCCACTATCCGAATTTGTCGGAGTGAACTTATCGAAACCTTCAACCTCGATCGTTTCGTCAGTCTCCGTATACTCGCGGCCGGAGTTAACAGGATCTACTGCCTCGGCGTACTTAAACCCGTCACGCTCGATGTAAAAATTTGCATCCGAGTACGTGAGAACGAACGGATTACCGTTGATTTCAACCTGCTCAGTCTTGATAGCCATAATATACTCCTTTGAAGATACCTATAACTAGGCAATTGTAACGGTCAAACCACCAGCCGAATTGGTCGATTCCACATATGGAATAGCTGCCACATCGACCTGTGAAAGGTAGTCATACCCAGAGTCCGGAAGAATCGTTTGCGCTCTCTTAGCCGGCGTGGCCGACTTACTCTGGGCAGTAATACCATAACCCTTTGCCAGAGTTCCTTCAACGCCAAGAACGGTCACGCCCTGCTTAATATTCTCCGGAATAAGCTTAGCCTTTTCAACCGAAGATACGGTGACCGAGCCACCGCCATCATGGTAGCCCTGCGGAATAGATACTGCGATATCTCGAGTCTCAATCGTCAGCTGTGTCGACCCATTGTTAGGCATCGTACCGACGAGTTTAGCGCCGCGAGCATACGCAGTCTGTCCGGAAATGAGCTCGGCAACCTTAGCTGTCGCGTCTGTTGTATCACTGTCATAGGTACATGAACCGGTGATTATAGAACCAGTAGCGTCGTGCGCTGTAGTGCCATCAAGCATCTTGTCCGACGTTACGGTATCTGCCGTGAGGTCGAGGAGCGTCTGCCCAGCAAACACGACCTTGTTTACATTACTCATCCAACTCCCCAATCGTAAATGTGTCGCCGCCAGCCGCATTCGCTACACGATATGTTGGAATCGAGCGAACGGTAACATTGTCAGACATAACGCGGTATTTAGTATTAAGCGTCTGCTCAAACTCAGACGGAACTACCGTGTATAAACCATCATACTTATCATACGAAGACGAAATAGACAAAGTGCCTCGAATAGTAGCTTCAGGAACTAGAATAGTACCGTTCATTATCCAAGCTCCTCTGCTAAATATAACGTAGGAGCTTTGAGACCGGTGATGGTCTGAACATACCCACTAGACGTCGTCAACTCGACTTCATACTTATACGAGACACCAAAGTCAAGCGACTTTGTATCGTTAGGCTCCAAATCAATATATGGAGTCCCGACGACGGTCTTTGTCAAAGCCGCTTCTTCATCGCTGGACTTCTTTTTGACAGTAAACTTAAGCGAGTCACCCTCGCCGAAAATATAGTTTTCGCCATTGCACGTACACTCGACCTTGAAACGAGCGGAGTCTCCGCGCGTCAAAGAAATCTTATTGGTGCTAGCATCGATTTCGAACGACATGAGAACCTCCTACTCAAATGCCTCGCGATTAACTTTATACGCGACAAGCGCGTCCATCATAGCAGCGACGGCATCGATCTTGGCATCGTGACGTCGCTTAAGCAACTTTTTGTTACCATTAGTGTCCTGAATTACGATACAATTGCCCATCGTAAACTTGACAATCTCTTGGTCAAATATAAGATTGCGGTCCTCAGCGAGCTTCTTCAACTCACCAAGAGGCACCGATTCGGTTTTAACGCCCTGAATAACTTTCACGATACCAAACGGGCCGTTCTCGGTGCTCCAACGTTCAACGAAATCTTTCGAGTTATACGGGTCAAACCCGAGACCGATGACATCATACTCATTAGCCGTAATATAAGCGTCTAAGTCGTCGTAGACATCCATCATGTCGAGTATGGTACCTTCGAGAATAACCAGGCTACCCTCTTTGATAAACTCATCATACTTGATACGCATCGCACCAGACAACTTGGTCAGAGTTGTCGCCGAAATATAGTTACGAGTCTTAACGCCGAACCTGCCACCACCAAGCGGGAACAAAAATGTAAATGCGCAGAAGTCGTCACCCAACGAAAGGTCTGCGCCGAGCGAACATTGCATCCCCCAGAACGTCTGCCGACGATGCAGCATGGTTTCGTCATACGTGAAGTAGTACGTATAACCTTCCATGGGAATTCCGAAGCGCTTTGCCAAAATATCATTGCGCGTTGAAGGCGCCTTCTCGGCACGCTCGACGTCACGCTGATACGTTTCATAGCTCACAGTCATTCCGAGGTTGGGGTTTGCCTTAAGCCAAGTGTTTGGGTCACCGACTTCATCGACCGAGTCAAGCTTGTACCACCAGATAGACGTATGCGGGTCGTAATAGTCGCCTCGGAGGATGTCCATCAATTCCATTTTGATTGTGTCGCCCGCTCCGTTTCGGACAGTACCCTCGGAGCTGACCGCGATAATCATGTAGTCATCGTTCTTAGATGCGCCCTGCTCAAGAGGACCCATGACATCCTCTCGAACATCTCCAGACAGCCATTCGTCAATCGTGGCATACTTACAACGCAGACCCTGAAGCTTATCTATGGTCATGGGACGCACCTGAAGAAGCGAATTGGTAAGAAAGTTCTCGATACCCTTCTTCGTAGAGGCGAGCTTCTGACGGCCCGCTTTCGAACCGGTGGTATTCTGTAGCGACCCCTCGGTTAAAAGCTTAAATAGAGGCCCTCTAGCGCGTGTGATAGCCGTCCTAATAGGTGACATTACCTCTTCAGCCTGCATCATAGTAGGTGCCGTGGTAACCTGATGCGTCGTTGAGGTATCAATTGTAAGCCAATAATTCTGCAAAAACGACTCATAAAGAGACTTAGCAGCGCCTCGGCCAACGATGAGGTACTGCTTGTTACGAAGACGTCGTTTGATGCTTCGCATGACCCATCGGCCCTCATCACCATTCTCACCAGGCTCCCATACGCTGCGATTCTCAAAGTAAAACCACGACAAAATATCTTCGGCCCAAAGCTTGAATGACGGAAGAAGGGTGACGTCGGAGCCGTCAGTCAAGGTCATCTCAGTTTCGCAAAAAGCAATCCAGCCGTTAATGGCTTCGTCATCGTAGTACATCATTGGGTCAGCAATAAGCGCGTCTATGCGGTTCATCTGCATCGAAACCTGCTGATTTACAGGAATCTCACCACGAAGCACCTTATCTCGAAATTGGCCGTAATATATAGGAACAGCCGTATTAGATAGAGCCATTCGCTGTCCTTTTTATTTAGCGACGAGATTTATTAGCATAGGCTACGATTTTACTCGTAGTATCGGCGGCTTTGTTAACGGTATCGCTAGTCGACGATATAAACTTAAGAGCAGCAACAACCCTGTTCTGACCCGAAAGCAGTTGCTCTTGCTCTGCTTTCGCGCGCAGATATCGATTCTCTAGTTCTGCACGTTCAGCTTTCGCACGTATTTCGGAATCGCTAAATCCCGCCAATGTCGTGCGCATATTCGTACGTTTTGTTTTTTGCGAACGTTTACGTTCGCCCCACTTCATACCAAGGACTCCGTAATGCGTAAGCACCGGTTCGCTCGAATAAATTTTATTACTCATCATCGCTATCACCACAAACCATCAATCGCCAGCCAAGTTCTTCTATCTGCTTATTCCATGCATCAACCACAGACCCGATAGTAGGCGGGTCAAACATCATACGCACTCGTGCGTAAATATACGATCGAACCATAGCATTATCTTTGCCCTCGCCGAAGAAGTCTTCCCACGTTTCGTCGCTAGACGTTATGGAAAACAGCTCATCAGGACCGATGCCAAGTTGGTTGAGAATAACGAACACGGAATTCGTATGCATGATTATGTCAGCATCAAACTGGGTATACTCAGGATTGATTCCTAGTAACTTCTTAACTGAATCTAAAATACTATCCATACAACCTCCTCACATCGCCGAGAGCATCTCTAGGAATATAACCACGACGACCGTTGGATGCGCTAACTTCACACACGCCATCGATCGTCTCACTAAGAATATGAACACTGTAACCTGGGTACAGTGTAACGGGCGACTGCTCGAGTTCTACCGTTCGAATCACTTTCGCAGACGCGCCAATCTCGGAATCCTCGACGCTATCATCATTGTACTCAACCTTAGGCATGATTACCTCTTCCAAGGGCACGTGTCATTAGGGGTTCGTTCTACAGGGTCTTTAGGCAAAATATCGATGTCGCCATAATGTATTGCCTCGTGGGTAAGATGGGAAACGCACACTAGATTATTCGGATCGAGTAGCGCACCGGTCTTACCCTCAATATCCGCTTTCGATAGCGGGTTCAGATGGTGGATGATTACCTTACCAAATATGACTTTGTCTGGAAAGGCTAAATCACAGCCGTTATCACGAATGATTACTTCGTTGCGCACTCGCTTCCAATCCGGAGAACGGTAAAATATCTGATTCAGGTATCGGTCATACCCAAACGTATCTTTACCTACTTGCCCATTCAATTGCAAATATCGAAATCGTTCTTCGAATGTGGGAAACGAGACCATCTCGGAGTAAGTCCTAAGCATCTTCCTCACTCGTAGCGGACGATGCTCCATAACTTCGCATAGCCGACATAGCATCCGCGTACAGCGCCTCAAGGTTCTTCATAGACTGAAGCGATTCGGTCTTAGCCTTAAGAAGCTCATTCTCAGACTTAAGTTTCTCTAGTTCGACCTGCGCCTTGACCGACCCAAGCTTAAGAAAGTGCGTAATCACCTGCGAACTAGCCGTACCATCTATCAATTGCTGCTCTGCGAGGTCCACAGCCCGTGCAATTAGCTGATTCTCGCGTGCTTCGGGCGTCATAGCAGGCGCGGAGCGCCCATCTGACACTTTTGACCGTACTTTAGGCACGCTTTCCGCCACCTTTCTTAGTACTATTCGAGAGAAATGTAACAGTTTCAATCAACTTCTGAGGCGTTTGAGCATAGTTTTGTGGTAGTTGCCTTGGGAGGAGTGTGCTGTCCGAAAGGAGTGAAAGAACAGCAACCATACTCAAACGCCTCAGAAGTTGATTGCATAAAAAAAACAAGCCCTCTTATGAGGGAATAATCCCGAAGACAAAGGAGGAACCATTATGTTCGAACTCGTTATCAGTGTTATCCAGACGCTCGCGCTCGTCGGCATCTGCATGGCGCTCGTCGGCTTGTTTGGTTGTCACATCAAGGAGGTTCGTTTCTGCAAGTATTATGTAGTGATGAACCATCTTGGTCTGGGCAACCAGCTCGCCCAACTGAGCGACTTTGTAGATGACGAGGTCCGCGATAAGATCGCGGATACCATTGACATTTCGAGGAAGTACGTAAAGGAAATCGCGCCGGAGGAATTCGAGGACTAGGACTAAAAAGGGGAGTAGGCCCGCAAGGAAACCTGCTCCTTCTTTTTTTAGTCGATGGTGCCGGCGGAGGGACTCGAACCCTCACGTCACGTGGACATCGGATTTTAAGTCCGCTGCGTCTGCCATTCCGCCACGCCGGCATAAAAAAAAAAAACAAGCTCTCTTATGAGGGAATAATCCCGAAGATAAAGGAGGATACAATGCTGTCTATCATCGGAACAATCACCATCTGCATCGTTGGCGCTTGGCTTGCTATAGAGACAGTAGCTGCAATCTTTCATGAACTGACGTGTGAATGCTCGCCTACCGAATATGGTATGTATTTGATGGGCGAACTTTCTACAGAAGAGATCATGAATTACGGTTACTTAAATCTAACGTCGTTCGCAATATACAGATGCCATGGCTTCAGTTTCGACTACTGCTATGATCGCTTCCTATCTAAGGAGAAGTAACTCGAAAGAGAGGCGTTGGACCGCAAGAAATCCAGCGCCTCTCTTTTTTTTGTCCTACTTATTGCCGATACCCTCAAGCGCATCAAGCCAATTGCACGTAACGCCAACCGACTTAAATAACGCGTATGCGGTCTGAGTCCCGCCGATAGCGGCCAGAACCCATGTCACTAGGTTCTCGGTAGTGGGAACACCGGTGAGAAGACCGGTGGCAAGACCGGCGAGACCGGAGCAAGCAATCGCCAGCCACATCTTAGTCGAAGATGACCAAGATTCCTTCTTAACCAAATTTACAACAAACGGAAGGACGACACTAATTACCAGCGTCGCGATCGAAGTAGCTAATGTCACTCATATCACCTCTACTAGGAGTAGTTCCAACCTGACCTTGGTAATGCGACCCAAGCCCTGGGGAACCATATGGACGTGCTGCCGGGCTATTCAGTTCGAAAAAACAAAGTTGACTAATTGCCATACCCCGCTGGAGAATTTGCATCTGGTCAGTTTCGTTCTTAAGCTCGAGCGTGATTTGTCCATTGAAACCGGCGTCAATAAAGCCAGCGGTAATATGCGTGGACAAACCGAGTCGACCCAGTGAAGACTTACCCTCGACACGAGCGGCAAGATTAGACGGAATATGGACGGTCTCAGCAGTAGTCGCCAAAGCGAATTCGCCGGGACGCAATGTCACTAAACCATCGGAATCAAACGGCCAAAGCTGGAGTTCAGCATTAAGAATATCGCGGAACTCAAAGCGGATTACTCCATTTGGCCGATTAAAACAGAGAATGCCATCGCCGCCCAAAGTTACATCATAACTGCACGGCTGAAGATTCCTATCGTCGTATGGTTCAATCAGCGGTGTTCCACCTGCGCTACAGAGACGGCAAATATCTCTATCAGAAAGCATAAGTCACTCCAGTTTCTTACTCTCCACAGATTTCGGGATAGTCTTCGATAGCGCGGAATTGATCGGCGATAGCGCTCCAATTAGTGGCGGTCTTATATTTGTCTACGAGGTTACGTGGGACGTAGACGTAGCCGGTACCGGAAAGAATTGGAGTACGTTCTAGATTAACGCTGCATGCATGCGCAGAACCAACGAACGAACCAGGTAGAATAAGTGCCGTAAGTGAGGTGCACGCACTAAACAGTGCATATGGAACACCTGATAAATTCGGCAACCGGATTTTCGTAAGAGCTGTACAACTAGAGAAGAGATACGAACCGCCATCGCGTAGGGCGGGAAGGTTGACGTCCGTAAGCGAGATGCATGATGCAAACGATGCGTAAGCACAGTATGTGCACACGGGAAGATCTACGGATTTCAGCAATTTGCATGTATGAAATGCGCTCGACAAAGTATTCCTACATGTCTTAGACGAAAACGACGTAATGTCGGACATAATAAAACATGCGCTAAGCTTAGTGATCCGATCATTGACGTAATCTCCGGAATATGTTCCAGAAACAAACACATCCTCCATCGGGCTTGTAATAAACTCGGTGGTTTTGTAGTCGGATATAACCGTACTATCAGGGATAGATCCGTCCCAATCGGAAATTGGCTTGATGATGTCGGTATACGCAGACCAGTTGGTTGCAGTCTTGTATTCGTCCACCAAGTCATCATTGACGTAGATAGACGTAAGCGCCTTGCATAATCCTAAACTCGCGGCCAATTGACATACTTCACTAGCGCCTAAAATCAAGGTCTCAAGCGAAGAGCATGCGTAAAATATAGACGATCCAATAGTAGTTACTGAAGGAAGATATACCAACGTCAGAGAATAGCATCCCTTGAATGCGTTATCCCCGATGCTAATTAAGGATGGAAGACATACTGACTTTATAGAAAAGCATGAATAGAACGCATCGTTCTCGATTCTAGTTACGGATGGCAAGTCTAGTGATGTGATATTACCATCTGCGTAAAACGCATACCTACCAATTGTAGTTGCGGACGGGAGATATATCATCCGGAGAGAACTGGCTTGATAAAACGCCTGCGTACCAATTGTAGTTGCGGACGGGAGATATGCCAAAGTCAAGTTTGGTAACCACATATAAGCGTAGTCGTTGACGGACGTTCGTTGACTGGATAATGCGTGGACGTTCACAGTGTCAGCCACCGACTCTACAAATTTGCGAGAAGTGTCCATAACGCCAGCCACATACGCAAGCGCATCGCCACCAATCTCGCAGTGAGCATCCCCTAATGCAACCAAGTACTCACCATCGTCATGCACAAGGGTAATCCAATATTGCCACATTGCCTCATCAGCATCGGTAGGAATATCTACGCTCAGCGCCGTGGTGACAGACTCAGCATCCAGCATGAAAGTACCACGCCATATATGTAGCTTGAGCACATCACCGTCAACCATGGAGTACTTATAGCCCTTACCATCCCGCAGACTTACGTTAACGACGAACGTAGAACCTGGCGCGAAGCTCACTGCCTTGCCAAATTTACCCTCGATGAGCGATCCGTCCGCTGTATGAGCAGTATAACCAGCCTTAATGGCATGAATATCCACGGTATCGGATGTAAGATCTATCAAAATATCATCGCCGTAGACGACTTTACTAACACAGGACATCGAAAAACTCCATCCAAATCGAGTACGAACCCGAAAATATAAAA
>CAVAGP010000054.1:0-15305 GCA_963588175.1 Faecalibacillus sp.
AAGTTGGTCTTGTCTTTCTGGAAGACGTCATGCGCGCCACCTTCTTTTAACGACTGTTGCGAAACAAGCGTCAAGACTGCCTTTTCCTGAAGATCTTTAATAGTTAAGGTGCCGCAGTTGCACATCGTCGATTTAATCTTGTACATCGTTAATTCGACGTTGTCTTTTAATGGTCCGGCATATGGAACGAAGGAATCGACGCCTTCGACGAATCCGAGATGGTTGGCCTCGCCGTTATCGTATCTCTGCCAGTTCTTTGCTCTAGCAGAACCTTCTCCCCAATATTCTTTGCAATACATGCCGTTATGCATGACTTTTCTAGTTGGCGATTCATCGAATCTTGCAAAATATCTTCCTAGCATTACGAAGTCTGCGCCCATCGCTAAGGCAAGCGTGATGTGGTGGTCGTGAACGATACCGCCATCCGAACAGACCGGTACATAGATTCCTGTTTCTTCAAAATATTTGTCTCTTTCCTTGCAAACCTCAATCAAAGCAGTGGCCTGGCCACGTCCAATGCCTTTGGTTTCTCTTGTGATGCAGATTGAGCCGCCACCGATTCCGACTTTAACGAAATCCGCGCCGTGATCCGCTAAGAAACGGAAACCTTCTTTAGAAACAACGTTTCCTGCCCCAACTGGGATATCAGGATAATTTGTTTTAATCCAGGCAAGAGTCTTTTCCTGCCATGCGGAGAATCCTTCGGATGAATCGATGCAGAGAGCGTCTGCTCCAGCTTCAACTAGAAGCGGAACTCTTTTCTCATAATCTCTTGTGTTGACGCCCGCTCCAACGATGAAACGTTTTTCATCATCAAGGAGTTCGTTAGGGTATTTTCTGTGATTCTCATAGTCCTTTCTAAAGACTAAGTATTGTAAATGACCATCTTTATCAACGATTGGTAACTGATTGAGTTTATTGTCCCAGATTACGTCGTTTGCCTTTTTTAACGTGATGGTGTCGGGTGCGACTGTCAATTTATCGAATGGAGTCATGTATTTGCTGACTGGATCATCTGGAGAAACATGCGATGGACGATAGTCGCTGGATGTAATCATGCCAACGAGTTTGCCGTTCTTCGTGCCATCGTCTGTAACGGCAACAGTGGAGTGTCCCATTTTCTCTTTAAGAGCGTTCAATTCTCTGATTGTCGCATTTGGGGTGATATTGAGTTTGGATTCGACAAATCCGGCTTTGTAGCGTTTGACTTGTCTAATCATGTCTGCCTCTGATTCTGGGGTTTGATTGACATAGATGAAAGAGACACCGCCCTCTCTTGAGAGTGCGATTGCGAGATCTGGTCCGGAGACCGACTGCATGATCGCAGATGTCATAGGAATGTTCATCACAATCTTGCTGGTCTCGCCTTTTTTGAAGCGGCAGAGAGGAGTCTGGAGATTAACATTGGATGGGATAGCCTGGTCATCTGAATAACCAGGTACTAATAAATATTCGTCAAAAGTATGTGAAACGTCTTCAAGAATTTTTGCCATAGGGTTCTCCTTTTTATAGATACTATCATTGAGAAGACCTTTTAAGGTAGCAAATAAAATGACTTTTACAAAGTAAAGCGGTTTCTTTGATGTTACCCATGCCAAAAAATCGTCAATTATTAGACTGTATCGTATTTATTTGATGATTAGTTTTCTATTCTGCGAATCGACCAATGTTGTTTTGGCATGGCAAGTTGATGGTATTGTTACGATTACATCCTTGCTATCGCATTCAACTTTAATCTGAGAAATGGTCTTTGTTCCGTTTGGAGTGTCCCAGTCATCTTCGTAATGGTTATATATGAATTCTCCCTTATCTAAAGGATATACATACAAAGTCAATTCATCTTCATCGCAAGGGATTATAGAACCACCCTTTATAAAATACGGCGGAAGAGAATCGTAATAAGAATCAACCTCAACCGATCCTTCATAACGTTCGCGGCCTAAATACCACCCTCCGTTGTTTGTTGGAAGGATGACTTTGACTTTAGTTTGGCCTTTACTAAAGACAGGACATGCGATAATTGAATCGCCAAAGAAGTAATTATCCGATTCGACGTCATATTCTCCAACTTTCATGAAAATTGGATAGATGATAGGTTTGTAATTATTCACCGAATCCATCACTGCATCGTAAAGATATGGTAGCGACTTCTTTCTTAATACGAACAATTCTTGAACGGATGGAATCATATCCTCATATAGCCAAGGCATCGTTGGAATGTTATCCGGATTCCAAGAATGAAGGACAAACCTAGGAGTAAAAACCCCATATTGAATCCATCGCATAAACAGTTCTTTTTCCGGTCTAGGCCCTGCAAATCCTCCAATATCCTGGCCAATATTGAATAAACCGGATAAAGACATCGTCATTGCGATATGATGATTTCCTCTAAAATCCTCCCAGGAAGTATTGTTGTCCCCGCTCCATGTCGATGCGATTCTTTGGATTCCTGGAATACCGCTTCTGGAAATAGAGGCGTGTCTTCTTTCTTTTGACAAAGCTTCTAGACTTGCTCTAGTCATCAAATACGAGAATAGCGGTCTAATTAGCTTTGCTTTAATTGGATGACCAAATCCATCTGCCAAAACTGCGTCATCGCGGATGTCGTATTCATTGTTGTCATTCCAAATATTCTCGTAGCCATAGGCAACAAGCCTATTCTTGACGCAGTCGGTCCAGAAGGCGGCCGCATCTCTATTTGTAAAATCTAAGCAGGATCCCATGCCTGACCAAAATGGGAATGTGGCAGGGGTGCCGTCTTCATAATGCAAGAACCAGCCTTTTTCGGCAATCGTCTTATACAAGAAGTGGTCAGTTAAGAAAGCCGGTTTGATATTTGGGATGAATTCTATGCCGTTTTTGCGGAAATAATCCGCTAAATCTTTGGGATTTGGCACTTTATCGAGATTCCAGTTAAAGACATAACGCTTCTCGCCTATTTGGGTATAACCGCTAGAAAGATAGAAACCTCCGCAATCCAAACCGTATTTTTTGCAAAGTTCAACAAAGCGCCTTAGCTGGCTATCGGCATCAGGTGCATCGGTATATGTCATCGTTGAACCGCAATACCTAAGCGCCCATTTTGGCTGAATTATTTGGCGGCCACACATATAGGCGAAGTCGTGAACCAAACGTTCAACTGTTCCGAACATTACGTAGAACACCAACGCATCTTCTTCGCATTTGAAAGATTTATAAAGCCCGTAGTAATTATTCAGCTCTTGCCCAAAATCAAAATCTCCGTTTGAATAGGTGTCGTAATAAATTGCATACGTCCCAATTTTGTTTCTACAAATATAGAAAGGAACTTGCTTGTATAGCGGATCAGATGAGTTTGCGTCATATCCCATGGAGTCGCTGGTCTCCATTTTGAAATGGCGTTTGTTTTTGTTTATTGAACCAGCTTTATCTCCTAATCCGAATATTTCTTCATCTTCATAACGCGTAATAGCGTGATAAGATCCTCCGCCCAATTCATTTTCGAAATTGTAAGAAATATATTCTCTATCCTCGAATAGCAGCTCACCATTTTTGTAGTAATGCATTCTGAAGTTATGAAGCTCGATGGAGATATCAACATCACCTACTTTAAATGAATCAATTCCGTCTTTCGTAACTACATATAAATTTGCTGTAGAAAACCCGTCAATGGAAAGTTTGTTTCTCCCACCATAAGGCATCTCTGTATCACCTGGGCAAATGCTGAATGTCGGAAAGATATAAGCGTCTTTTTTATACATGGCAATTCTAATACCATTATTAAAACAATCGAGTCTAACAATATTGTTATCGCTCTGATAGATTCTATAAGAGTTTCCGGCTTCAATTACCCGGAAGTCGTGGTTGTATTTCATCTTGTTTTCAGTCCATAGAATGTGTTGTATAACAATCTTAATTTAGGAGGCCTTGCCATCTTGATTTCTTTAGCAAAGCGCAAGGATTTTGCTTTATTAATTTCCCAAACTGGCAGATTTTCACCATTTGGATTGCCCGTTCTAGCAAAGTTTGCAAAGTAATCCATCATGATTTCTGAGACCTTATAATCGAATTCGGTATATGGTCTCCACCCGGTTTCTAATGTGCCGAACGCATATCTTAAATCGCAGGAATGGAACGCTTTGTTTTTATCCCCCGGTGAGTCGATATCAAAGAAATAAGTATAGCCTTTATTGTTCTTGGCGAACTTCATTCCTATCATCATCATAAGCAGGGCGTACATGTCGTTATTCGTGTAGCCAATCATATAGTCAATCTTAAGAGGATTTTTTATCAATTTATCAACTGGCCCTGCGATGATTTCCCCATCGATTACCGGCATCGTGTTGTATTGGTTATCTTTTCTTTTGTCTTTAAGGGTTTCCCAAGCGTCGAATATCGCTTTATGGTCTATTTTTTTTATTTCGTCTAAGGTTTTGCAACCTGCGATTTCCATTAATTGATCCCAATAGTTTCTTGTATCTTCAGCCTTCCTTGGCAAAGCGAAATTCGGGAACTTTCCGCCACCTGACATCATTATTGTGTGTTGGAATAATCCTTCGCATTTCTTGTATAAGCAAAGATACTGTATCGATATTGCCCCAGCGGATTGTCCTACCAAAGTGATGTTATTTGGGTCTCCTCCGTAATCCTCTATATTTTCTTTAACCCATAGGATGGATTTATATTGGTCATCTAAGCCAAAATTACCATCTCTTCCGTTTTTATCTGCATTTTCTTTGTTTGTGAAATATCCGAAAATCCCGACTCGATAGTTTATTGCAACCATGATTATGCCGCGTTTTGCGTATTTTTCGCCGTCAATATTCGATTCTGAATTGCAGCAAGAATCGAATCCTCCGCCGTGGATAAAGATTAGAACCGGGTGTTTTTTACCCTCCTTAGGAGTCCATATATTTAGATTCAAACAATCCTCGCTATATGTGTATGTGTCATGCTCACGAAACTCTTTTTGATAGAAAGCTCTCGTTTTGTTTTCGTAGTGAGGATAATACTGCCTCTTCTGCGGACAAGCATCTCCAAAATGCGTTGCATCATAAACATCTTCCCAAGGCTTCACTGGCTGACAATATTCAAAACGACCCGCTGTGGCGTATCTAATTCCCAAGAATTCATTAGAATATTCTCTTTCGTTTCCTTGTATTCTTCCTAGTCTGGTATTCAATGTGACCATATTTTAACGACCTTATTTGCTAACATTATATTGCCAGGCTCTCAAAAAAGATAGATTGCTAGGCAAATCCAACCTATTTTTATTTATGACAAATCCGATATAATAACTAGGCAAATCAGGAGACATATATGAAAATCGCAAAATATACCGGCCGTAAGGTTGGAAAAGTCACTGTTGATGAAGTGGCAGAAGCGGAGGTCAATAAGACAATCGCCGACATGTTGGCCCAATCTAAGTCAACAGCCGTTAAAGAAGATGCATCAGAGAACGGAGATATCGTAAACATCGACTTCGAAGGCTTCATTGAGAATGAGGCATTTCAGGGTGGAAAAGGTGAGCATTATGACCTTGAGTTAGGTTCAGGCTCATTCATCCCTGGCTTCGAAGAGCAATTAGTAGGCCATAAAGCGGGTGAAGATGTTGATGTTAACGTCAATTTCCCGGAGAACTATCACGCCGAAAACTTAAAAGGCAAACCAGCTTTATTCAAATGCCATATTCATGAGGTTAAGCAAAAGAAGGAGCCTGTTCTTGATGACGCTTTCGCTCAATCCCGCGGTTGCAAAGATGTTGCAGACTTGAAGGAAAGAGTAAAGCAATCAATCACCGCTCAGAAGACACAACAAGCGGGAAACGCCTATCTCGACAAACTCTTAGGCGAAATCATCAGTGAATCAGAAATCGAATTAGACCCAGCAAATGTTGAGAAAACTATGCAAAATGCAATGAAATACTATACACAGCAGGTTGCGCAAATGGGAATGAGCCTTGAACAATACTGCCAGGCAACTGGTTCATCTAAAGAAGAGTTCATGACCAAAGTCAGAGATGATGCTGAATTCTCATGCAAAGTTCAAGTTATCTTTGATGTCGTTGCCAAGGAACAAAATCTCTCTGTTTCCGAAGAGGATTTAAACAAAGAACTCAACAACATCAAGAAATACTATCACTTAACTGATGAGCAATTCGAGAAGTTCGCAGCCCAGGCTAAGGATGAAGTTAAGGATGATATGCTTAAGGGCCTTTGCTCCGGATATCTTCTTGATAACAACGACTAATTAAATTTTCTTAAATGACACGCCCGCTGCTTGGACGTGTTTTTTACGTCAAATCACTTGCTTCATAATTTTTACGGAAATAGAATTTCACATATGGAAAATCAATTCTCTAGAACAGAACTTATTTACGGCGAATCCGCAGTTAATGACCTTCACAACAAGAAGGTTGCTATTTTTGGTGTTGGAGGCGTCGGGGGATATGTTGTTGAAGCTTTGGCTAGAACTGGGGTTGGCCATTTCGTAATCGTTGATTTCGACACAGTCTCATTAACCAATATTAATCGTCAAATAATCGCAACTCACGATACAGTAGGAAAATACAAGGTTGACGTTATGAGAGATAGAATCATCTCGATCAACCCAAGTGCGGATGTAGATGCCAGAAAATGTTTCTTTCTTCCGGAGAATGAGAACGAATTTGATTTTAAAGGCTACGATTATGTAGTTGATGCGGTGGATACGGTATCCGCAAAGATCGCAATCATTATGAAGGCTAACGAAGCGGGAGTGCCCGTCATCTCATCGATGGGTGCAGGCAATAAAGTGGACCCATCTAAGTTTTTGGTATCAGATATCTATAAAACTGATACTTGTCCTTTGGCAAGAGTGATGAGACACGAGATGAAAAAAAGGGGAGTTAAGCATCTTAAAGTTGTCTATTCCAAAGAACAGCCAATCAAGCCTTTAAGTGACACACCGAATTTGCCTGGTAAGAAGATTGCGCCGGGTTCAACCGCCTTTGCACCAGCCGCTGCAGGCCTATTAATCGCTAGCGAAGTGATCAATGACTTAACAAATTTTGACCACAAATCCAGAGAATAAAATACTGCAAATCAAAGACAAAGCCCCTTAATGGGGTTTTATTTTCCCCGAAAATGCCCTTTTGTTCCTCATATGTTATTTTTATAACAAGAAACGACACTAATGTGTAAAATATAGCAAATGCTAAAAGAATATTTATCCGAGGTGTTTTCGCCTGGTAACCATGCTATCGGCGGAACTAACTACTTCATTTGCATCATTATATATTACGTGCTTTTGATGCTTTTGATAAATGAGATACCATCGTTTAAAAACTATAAGAAATGGATTCATTTAATCGGCTCATCTTTGGTTTTCTTTTTGGCGTTCCTCGTTTTGGGTTTTCCATATTACTGCATATTCGGAATTATGGATATGCATATCTACGTCAATGCGATAGTCTCGCTTGTCATTGGATTCACGATGTCCAAATATAATCTCGTTACGAGATTGACTTCCATTCCTGTTTTCTTCACTTTCTATTTAGCGTCATCTTATTTGGGCACAAATTTGCTTTTGCAACTAGACGATGCAGGCATTGCGATAAATGGGTGGTTTATTCTTCTTGCATGCTGCATTTCGTTTTCTCTTATGTCCGGATGCGTAATCGCACTCAAACTGATGTCCTTCAGGGATTATGATTACGCTCCTGTTATAGGGACGATTTCCGTTTTGATATTTACTTTAGCGGATATCTATCTCCCAAGCCTTTGGGGTTTAGGGGACACGTTAAGAAGATCGATGGTGCAATCCATCACCTTGCTTGCACTTGAATCGCTCGTCTACGTCACGTTTTATTTCTCAACCCGTGAGCATTACATCCGCATGGATAAGGGAGTGGAAGAAAAACTTCATGAACGTGACCACGATTCGGTTGTCATTTCCAAAGGAAGATATGAAAAATTGATGGAAATCCGCCACGAAATCAACCATCAATACCTTTATCTAAGGGATTTGGCGGAAGCAGGCAAATACGATGAATTAAAAGATTTCCTTACCAAAGAGAATGAAGCTAACGAGTTAATGGAACTGCCGATATCGGGCAATGAGATCGTTGATTCCGTTATCTCATCTGAAATACTTAAGGCTAAGCACAGGAACGCCAAAATTCAGTCTAAACTTGCCATCCCCCCGCAAATCCCAATGGGGAATTCCAAACTCTATTCTCTGCTTTTGAATTTGCTAGACAATGCCATAGAGGCAATCAAGAGATTTGATATTCAAGACGGCGTCATCAACATCAATATGCGTTTTGTTAACAACATATTGTTTATCAAGGTTACAAACCCAACCAAAGATCCCGATGGGGATATCAAAGGATTGAAAACCACCAAGAAAGTTCAGAAAGAACTTCATGGCTATGGCACGAAAATCATTAAGAATATCGTCGATGAATATAACGGGGCTATATCGTATTCTGTTAAAAACGGAATATTCATTGCCGATTTGATGCTTTGCTTTGATAATGGAGTCGAAAAATGAAGTTGCGTATTGCCATAACGGATGATGACAAAAACATAAATTCCACGATTGCCCTTATCACCAGAACTTTCTTCTCTTCCAAAGGAGTTGATGTGGAAATTGAGCAGTTTTTTGATTTGGAGAACCTCGATCACTCAATGAAAGAGAAAGCGTTTGATTTACTTCTACTAGACATCTCTTTCCCTTTTGGAAGTGGAATCACCTACGCAACAACAAACAAAGATTTACTGAAAAATAGCGATGTTATCTTTATCTCCAATCGAGAGGATTTGGTCTTTGAGAGCTTTTCAGCCCAGCCATTCGGTTTTGTCAGGAAATCACATTTTGCCGAAGACCTAGAGAACACCCTCTCATCTTACATCGCTCAAAAACGCGACTTCAAAGAGAAGAGTCACATCATCATTCATGCATTTGGGGAAGACATCAAACTGGATATCCTTAATATTATTTATATAGAGAGCTTTGCTAAATATCAGATTATCCACACCGTGGAAGGGGAACCCCTAAAAACAAGGCTCAGCATGAGCCAATACGAAGAAGCCCTTAAGGGACATAGATTCTTAAGAGCCCATAAGAGTTACCTAGTTAATTCCCGCTACGTCAAGAGATTCTCCAGCGAATATATTGAAGTCATAAATGGCGACAAAATCCCAATGAATCCGCGAAAAGCAGGGGATATTCGCAAAGAATATCTCAAGATGGAATCCCAGTTTGACTCCCTTGTACTTTAGTTCCAAAAAATCCGCCTTTCGTTCCGTTTGGCGGTTTTTTGTTCCGTCTCGAAGCGTTCATTTTGACCATTTAAACCTTTTAAATTCCCGTTGGTCTATGATTTCTCAAAATTACCGCGGTATTTGTCATACGCGGATGAAATCATTAAGGAGGATTTCACATGGCGAAAAAGAAAGCCAAAAACATTTTGGCTGGCGTCGCTATGGTCTTCGCTCCACTCGCGATCATATCGATCACAGTGGGCCAGATCATGGAGAAATACCAGCCATCGCTTGACACTTATTTCAACACTCTCTCCTACAAGACTGTGTCGGAATCATCAAGCGACCAGGACTGGATCTTTGAATCCAAGTTCACATCCGGAAAGACTGCATTCAACAGCCTCAAGGAATTCGCTTTGAAAGAAGCGGAAGAAGGAAACGTTCTTTTAAAGAACAAAGAGAACGCATTGCCTCTTGCCAAGACTGAGAGAAAAGTTACTCTCCTTGGCTTACGTTCATGGGCAACAGTCTATGGCAACTCAGGCGCATCTATTGCAGATACCAAAACAACATTGAATGGCAATAGAACGCATGATTGCTTCACAAACAACGGATTTGAAGTCAATCCAGACACCATCGCAGTTTATCAGGAATACACAAAGGACATGACATGGGCCAAAGCCAACCCGATGTCTGGCTTAAGCGCTCCAGAATATTCTGAACTCGCTGTCACAAACGACATCCCAGAACTCTCACCATCTGAGATGAAGGATATCAAATCGGATTATGACGCTAAATTCTCAAGCTACAACACCGCCATCGTTATGGTTGGTAGACCAGGTGCTGAGGCTGACACTTACTTCCCAGGAAAAGATGGAATGGTCTCAACCTGCTCAACCGAAACAGATAACATCCTTGGCATCTCTAGCGAAGAAAGAGAAATCATCGAACTTGCTAAAGAAAAATTCGATAAGGTCGTCGTTTTAGTCAATGCAGTCACCCCAATGGAGCTTAGATCGCTGCAGGATGATGATGGAATCGACGCTGTCATGTGGATTGGATATCCAGGCCCTTATGGAATGAATCAGGTTGCTAAGACCTTAGCAGGTGAAATCAACCCATCCGGTCACTTAGGCGACACGTACGCCACAAACACAAACGCCGCTCCAGCCATGAAGAACTTCGGTAATTCAACAAAGTGGAGCGGAGACTTCGCCGCTGAAGCACAGGTTAACTCATACTTGATTGAAGCCGAAGGCATCTACACTGGATACCGTTATTACGAAACTCGATATGCCGATATCGTTGCAGGCGTTGATGGTGCTAAGACCGCAGCTGCTGGAACCTACACCGGAACAGACTACAAACTCGCCGCATCAGCTGGAGAATGGTCATACGATTGGGAAGTCACATATCCATTTGGATATGGCTTATCCTACACAACATTCGAGCAAAAACTCGATTCAGTCACAATCCAGGGCGACAAGAAGACGGCCGTTGCCAAAGTCACAGTCACAAATACCGGTAAAGTCGCTGGTAAGGATGTCGTTGAATTATATGGTCAGTCACCATACACAACCTATGATAAGACAAATGGCGTTGAAAAGAGCGCAATTCAGCTTCTCGATTACGAAAAGACCGGAATAATCGAAGCCGGCGATAGTGAGACAGTCACACTCAACATCGACATGTCTCTTCTTGCTTCCTATGATTACACGAAAGCAAAGACATATATCGTTGATGGAGGAACATATTACATCTCAATCGGCTTCGATTCGCATGATGCGTTAAACAATGTCCTCAAAGCCCAGGGATATAATGTTGAAGGCAACGCCAACAACACATACTCATGGGAATGGGAATTCGATGATAAGACATTCTCGGTATCTGATGCAGGCACTGAAATCACCAACCAAATCTCAAGCGGTGATTATTCAATGGACTTCAATTCATTTGTCCCAGAAACAGTCACATATTTATCAAGAAGCAACTGGAACGGAACATATCCAAAGACTTATTCAGGCTTAACAGGCCACGAAACCGATAGACTTGCTAAACTCCTTGGCTGCGATTGGTATGAATTGCACACCAACGACGATACTTCATCATACAAGTGGGGCGTTGATAACGGCATGAAGCTTTATGAGATGAAGATGGCAGATTGGGATGATGAGAGATGGGATGACATCGTTGACCAAGTCACAATCGATGGTTATCTCTATTACGCGGAAATGGCATTCCACACCGTCAGATCAATTGAGGAAGTGGGATTTGCTGGAGCAGGCTGCGATGACGGCCCTGGCGGTTCAGACTCTCACTACCTCGATGAAGGCTCATATCACGGACAGGCGTGGTCAGATGCTAAGGATTATGCCGGATATGGCACACGTGTTGCTCCAGGGCAGATTAACCTCGCTTACACTTGGAACAAAGAGCTCGCTTACGAAAATGGACAGATTATCCTCGGCGAAACCTCACTTTCTCTTGGACTTCCGGTCTTGATTGGCCCAGGAACAAACATCCATCGTCACGCTTATAACGGACGTGGAGGCGAATACTTCTCAGAAGACCCGGTCCTCTCGGGATACACAACCTCCGCAGTCGTCCAAGGCGCTCAGTCAAAAGGATGCTTAGTCAACATCAAACACGCAGCCTTCAACGATCAGGAAATCGACCGTGGGGGCGTTGCAGTCTTCACCAACGAGCAAGCTGGACGTGAGCTCGAATTGAGAAATCTTCAGCAGTCAATCGTAGGCAAAGGCCAGCCTTCATCATTTGTCGGAAATGAAGAATACGCCGACGCATATACGGAGGGTGCTCTCGGTATCATGACGTCCTATAACAGAATCGGTGCAGTTCCATCCTGTGCTAACGAAGGCGTCATGAAGAACATCATGCAAAATGAATGGGGATTCCATGGATTCTCAGTCACTGACTTCTCATCTGTCTGCTTAAAGACTTCTCCAAAAGAAGCGTTGCTTTGCGGCACTAACGCATTCTGCGGATTCGGCGTTCAGGATGAGTCAACCAAGGCCTATTGGTCAGGGGAAGTCTTGAGCAAAGACGCCAATATGTGCGCCGCCCTCAAATACGACATCAAAGCGACCCTTTGGTCACTTGCCAACTCCAACGCAATGAACGGATACAACAACTCAACGCATCGTGTCTGGCTCATGTCGTCATGGAGAAAGCTCTATATCTCGATGATTTCTGTCTCAGCAGGCATCGCTGGACTCTCATTAATCGGCTGGGGTGTGCTTGAAGTGCTTGCCCGTGCCAAGAAGGAGGACTAAGAGATGAAATTAAAGAATAAGACATGGTCCGCATTCGTCGGACTCGCCGGAGCTATAATCGCATTGGTTGCCTTAATCATCTACATCGTTAACTCAACCACCGGTTTCTATGCCAACTCAAGCTTCAACGCTTGGCCAGTTGTCTTAACGCTTGTTGGAATCGCTCTAGTCGTTGTTAGAATCTTCTTAGCGGAGAAAATCCCTCAAGGCATTGATAAATTGATCACTCTCTTGGCGGTATGCGCTCTCGCCGGAAGCTTCTGCTTATACATCGTCTCCAAACTTCAGGTTTTCGCGGATGTTTACTTCATCCCTGTCAACTACCCTCCAACCGAGGATGCGGCATGCAGCACCGCAATCGCAGGCATCATCATCTATGTGATTGCAACCATTGCCTCTATCGTCTCAGGTTGTGGAAACGACACAAAAGCTGAATAAAAACGGCTAAAACTAAGCCTTTGGGTAAAACCAGAGGCTTTTTTACTATTTGTATTTAAAACTCATCAAATTAAAAAGAAAAAGCCTCAAATCGAGGCTAAATCGTTTATCTACATCCTCCAGGACCTCTGCCTCTAGGGTCCCAGTCTTGATGCCATGGTTCTCTCCATCCCCAATCATGATGCCACGGGTCTTCCCACCATGGACAATGATGGTGGTGGCGGTGGCCATGTCCACAATCTCCATGACTCCGTCCGTCTTCTTTTTTCTCAAATTTCGCGCTTAAGGTGATGTCTTCGTTTATTGGTGTAGAGAAATCAAATAACTCATCTCCAAGATACCAACCAACGAAATCATATCCTTTTTTGGTTGGATCTTCTGGTTGTTCAATCGTATCTCCATAGTTAACGATGATTGGCTCTATGTCACAATTTTCGAATGAGACTGTATAGGTATTTATCTCAAACTTAGGTGTTAGTACCAAATCTTCCTTAATCGGAGTGGAGAAATCAAATTCTTCTTCCCCGTTATACCAGCCAATGAATGTATATCCATCTTTAATTGGCGCATCCGGTTGTTCAACTTTGTCTCCCCAATTGACGGTGATTGGTTCAATATCGCTTTCTTCGAAAGTGACCGTATAGGTATTGATTTCGTATTTTGGCGTGACTAATTTTGCGGATGTGTATGTGTAGATGGTTTCTTCATTGATTTCATCTTCCCCGATCATCCAGCTAACTGCGGTGTATCCTTCTTTTTCAGGAAGGGTAGGAAGTTCTCCAATCGCTGTATTTGCAGTGACGACTTTCGAGGCCAAAATAACGTTTACCTCATCTATTACCACGTTATTTCCTTCTGAAACGATGAATGTAACGGTAGGATTTTCGGTGGTGGAGTAATTGAGGAACATTAACAGATATTCGTTCCACCCATCTCCTGAGACCGTTCCGATTTCGCTTCCGTTATAAAGTACCGTTGCTTCTCCTTTTGCCCAGAAATTCAAATTGTAATATCTCTGATACGTTAAGGCTCCCTCCGATATGATCACTGAAGCCTCTTCATTCGTGGATAATGCCTCTTTAGATTTGGCGTCATCGCTTTCTAAAATAAGGCCCGCATTGACTTCGCTCTCTAGCATATCTCCTTCGCCTTTGAGGCCCTGGAACGCAATAAGATAACGAGTGGTTGGGGTGAACCAAGCGCTTGTTTTTCCGATTCCCGATAAGGCCAATAGTCCGATTGTCGGTATAGATAATGTTAAGAGAAGTCTTTGTGTTTTTTTCATATTGGTTGCCTTTATTTTATCCTGCGTGTGCGCATAATCAAACAAAAGAAAAAAACGGCCTCAAATCCGATTTTAATGAAATTTGGATTGCAAAAGACTTTTAACTCGGTTTTGCGAGGATAATCGTCTCATTTATTCTTGAATTAGGTCATTCTTCCTCGATTATTTTGACCTCTTCTTCGCTTAATGGATTGCTTATTGCGTTGAGATTTTCCTTCATTCTCTCAACGGATGTGGTCCCAACGACTGGGAAGATATTCATCCCGTTTGAGGCTAAATAACTGAGCGAGATATTCGCGACCGTTGTCTTCTTTTTTCTAGCGAGTGCCTCAATCCTATTCAAGACTTTGAGGTTTTCTTTAGAGAGATACGCTCTTCTAGAAGCCCCGTCTATATTGTTCCAAGTGGCTGAATAATCCGATTTGACTTTGCCTGTCAAGAAACCTCTAGCTAGCGGGGAATAAGACATCATTGGAACCTGACTCGCTTTATAGTATTCAATCTCGTCTTTGTCTCTTGAGATAGAAACGCACCCATCTCCGCCTCCCCATGGGTCTTTAACCCATTTTACAGCGGTCATATTGTTGGAAACGATGGATATTGTTGGCCATCCGTTTTCCTTGCAGATTCTATTCGCTTCCTCGATTCTATCCTTATGCCAGTTTGACACCCCATATGATTTTATCAATCCTTTGGCAACGTATTCGTTGAGTATGCCAAACATCGTTTTTAGGTCGCATCTCCTATCATCCCTATGGAATAAATAGCAGTCAATGTATGTGCCCAACTTTTTAAGCGATGTTTCTATGTCGTGACGCAACGCCTTAGGATTCATCCTGGAGAACAATCCTGGTAAGCACCCTTTCGTGTAGATGAATATCTTGTCTCTATTGTTTCTAAGCTTAACCCATTTGCCCAGGACTTCTTCTGAATGACCGTAGCCTCTAGCGGTATCGAATAAATTTATGCCAAGTTTAAGCATATCATCCAATATGTTTGTGCAATCGAACCCGAATCTGAACGGCTTAGAATCACAGCCTAAAGCGATAGGGGACACTTTAATTC
>CAVAGP010000055.1:0-15066 GCA_963588175.1 Faecalibacillus sp.
GAATCGAGCTTGCTTCTCTCAAAGCAGCTATATGGACTTGGATGCCTAGATTTTACGCATACGATAAGGACGGCAATCAAATTGGTGACATCCATAAGCAATTAACCATGTGGACTCCAAAATTCGATATGAGGATGAACGGGAAAATTTTCTCAATTGAGGGAAATTGGATTCAGTGGGATTATCAACTTTTTTGTGAGGGCAAGACCGTCGCTGTCATAAGGAAGGAAATTTGGAATTGGACAGATACATATTCCATTACCGTTAATGAAAATGATGCCTTATCCTCAATCCTCGTCGTTCTTGCAATCGATGCGATTAAATGCAATCAAGAGGCTGCGGCTACATAAGGTGATTAAATATGTTCAAAATCTAAATTTTGCTCTTTTTGGTTCCGGGTGGCCGCTTTTGTAACTTTGTACAAGTTTTTCTTCACGCTTTCGAACTTTAGGCCTAAAAAAGTAAAAAAGAATGCATCGCTTTTCGTTCTTCAATCCTTCTCCGTTATGTCAGTGATGTGCGCTACGATTGCGCCACGATTAATAAGTTTTCATAACAAAAAAGACCCTTTTGTTATGGGATGTACCTACAATCTTGCCTAAAACAAGAAAGTTAGCATCTGTTTGTTTTAACAACGGGGTCTTTCGATAAAAATTACTAGTCTAGCGTTAGGAGACCAACGGCTTTTTGCACTCTCTTTAGTGTGACATTAGCGACTTTAGAAGCTTTCTTGGCGCCATCTCTTAAGACGTCCATATATTCTCCGGACGCTATGATTTGCTCATATCTTTCTTTGAATGGTCCAAGTTCTCTTTCGACCGTATCGGCAACTTCTTTTTTGAAGTCTCCATATCTTGTGCAGCCCTTGAAGTGTTCGGCGGCTTCTTCGATTGTGATATCGTTTAATGACGCGTAGATTGTAAGCAAATTGGAAACGCCAGGTTTGTTGACTGGGTCATAGTAAACATTGGCTTCCATATCTGTAACGGCGGACATGATTTTCTTTCTGATGGTTTTCATGTTGTCTTTTAAGAAAATATCTCCTTTTGGATCGGATTTTGACATTTTCTTTGTTGGATCGCTTAAGGACATGATTCTTGCGCCGACTTTATTCACTTTTCCGTGAGGGACTACCAATAAATCCTGATCTTTTGTCCCGTATTTATGGTTCATTCTGTGAACGAGGTCTCTACACAATTCGATGTGTTGCATCTGATCCTCTCCAACAGGTATTGTGTCTGCGTCGTAAAGAATAATATCGGCTGCCATAAGCACTGGATAGGCGAATAATCCTAATCCGATTTCTTTGTCGTTCATTTTGGATGACTTGTCTTTGAATTGCGTCATACGCGAGAGTTCGCCCATATATAGGTAATTTTGAACAATTGCATTTAATTCCGCATGGGCAGAGACTGATGACTGAAGAAAGATTGTGGTCTTTTTTGGGTCAAGGCCTGAGGCCAAATAGAATGCTGCAATATCTCTGGTGTTTGATCTCAGAACCTCTGGGTCAATTGGGAGTGTCAATGCATGCAGATCCGCGATAAAGATAAAGACTTCGCCTTTATCCTGAAAGTCTTTGAAGTGTCTTAAGGCACCGATGTAGTTACCGAGTGTTAGTTGTCCGGTAGGTTTAATTCCTGATAATATACGTTCCATAGGAGTTATTATAATAAATTGTTAGATTGTTGCACCAAAAAATGATAAGTCTGTCTATAATGTAGCCATGATTAAAATCTATTATTCGCCAAGTTGTTCAAGCTGTAGGAAAGTTAAAAAATGGTTTGAGGATGAGAAAATCCCATATACCGGAAAAGACATTTTCAGTGGCTCTTTAACAACGGAAGATATCAAAGAGATTATTCAGAAGTGCGAAGATGGCACCGACGATATCATTTCTCCTAGAAGCAAAATCGTCATGGAGAACAATATAGATTTTGATTCAATGAAAATTTCTGAACTCATTGAATTCATAAAGAAAAACCCTTCCGTTTTAAGAAGGCCAATTATTGTTGATGATAGAAAAGTGCAAGTGGGATATAACGAAGAGGAGATCAGAACCTTTATTCCCCGCGCTAGAAGATTGGCGGAATCCACTTGTTCACCGGAATGCCCGCGTTTTGGTTCTTGCGAATCCTCCCTTGATATAATGGGAAAACTAAAGATAAAAAAATAAGTCTCCGTCAGGCAACGGAAGGCTTATCCTTTATTCTTTTTCGTCTTCTTCGTATGTGGCTAATGCCCTTGCGATTTTTGGCTTTTTGTTTAGAACGAACGGAATACCTCTTTCATCCAATAATTTTTTGAGGTTCGTCTCGGCTTCATTCATGTTGTTTGCCTCGAGTTCTACCTCGTAATCCATTCTCCCTGAATATGCATTCTTATCGATTGACAATTTGCCGCCCATATAAGGAACGTCGATACGTTTCGTTGTTAAGCTAGTCTTAACGAAGAGTTTATCCACGTCGATGTCCAGCATCGTTAAGAACCTTTTGATATCGCCTTCTGGGAATATGTGTTTCTCCGTGAATTCCTCGAAGTTTTTTCTGCTCCATGCGTAATTCTTTTCCAATAATCCGGTTGCAAGAGGTGTCTTGAGAGTCATCTCAAATAAGCCCCATTTTTCTCTTACTCTCAAAGCGATGCCTTCCTTGCGTAATATAGAATCGGTTGTGTCTATATAGAAGTTGGTTTGGTAATATTCACCATAATGCTTAAATTCTTCACGAAGCTTTTCGTAGTCATCTTTTGATACCAATACTTTCGCTTCAATTTCAATTGCGTTGCTCATATTCTCTTCTCCTTGTGGTATTATAACACCATGAAAACATTATTACTCTCATCAACATCCGATTTCTTAACAAAAAACCTTTGGTGGATTATTGCCATCGTTGTCATAGTGGCCGTTGCGGTTTATCTTCTTGCTACCGCGATTATCTCCTCCAAGAAAAAAAGTACCGCTAAAATAGCTACCAAGTCAGAATATTTAGCAGCATTGGGTGGCGAAGACAATATTTTAGAAAAAGAATTAAAGGGTTCTAGAATTATCGTCAAACTTCAGGATTATTCAAAAGTGGATCAAGATAAATTAAAAGAAGCCGGTGTTACGGGCTTCATTGAAATGTCAGATAAACTGACCCTTGTAATTAAGGATAACGCAGACAAAGCGTTCGAGGTTATTTTCGGATCAAAGGAGTAAAAACGTTCTCTCTTATGTCTTCGACTGGCAATCCCACGATGTTGTCATAAGAGCCTTCGATGCGGTTAATCAATCCGGCTTCATCTTGAATTCCATATGCACCGGCTTTATCAAGTGGCTGGTATTTCTTTATGTAATTCCAAATTTGTTCATCGCTTAATTCATTAAAGACGACAGTGGAAGTTACGATTCTGTTGATTTCGATTCCATTGCCGATATATGTGTACCCGGAAATTACCGTCTGTTTCTTGCCACTTTCTTTTTTGAGCATATCGTAAGCGACATCCTCTGTATGGGGTTTTCCAAGCACGTTTCCATTTAAAAGAACAATGGTATCGCAGGCTAGAATCTCGTCGTTTGGATGTTTTTCCTTAACGGCATAGGCTTTTAACTTGCTTTCTTCAACGGGAAGTCGATATGGAGGAAATTTGCCCTCTATTGATTTCTCATCGATTTCCGGAACAACGATTTCGTATTCCTTGATCAGCTTTGATAAAAGTTCTTTCCTTCTTGGAGAAGAGGACGCTAATATAAACATACTATTATTCGGTTACATTCATAATTACCGGTACAATCATAGGAGAACGTTGGGTTTTTCTATAAATGTAGCGGGATACAGAGTTTTTGATGGCGCCTTTTATTTCGGCGAAGGTGGCTTTATTTCTCATGATGGAGTCGATTGCCTCTTGAGCTGCCATCTGCGAGTGCCTCATTAAATGGGTATCTCCTGGAACAGCAAATCCGCGCGCATACAAAACCGGCTGTTGAATGACTTTGTTCTTTTTGGAATCAATACCAACAAGGACTGCGACCATTCCGTCGTTTTTCAATTCCTCTCTATCGTGAATGACAGCGGTGGATAAGCCATCTAGGTCATTGCCGTCAATATAGATATCTTCGGCTTGGACATGCCCATTTGAATAGACTTTATGGTCTTTGAGCGTTAGAACGTCGCCGTTATCGCAAACGAATGTGTTTCCTTTTGAAAGACCAATCGCCTCTCCGATCTCAGCGTGGAGTTTCAACATGCGGTATTCGCCATGGACAGGCATGAAGTATTTAGGTTCCGTTAAACGGAGCATCAGTCTTAATTCCTGTCTTGAGGGGTGTCCTGATGAGTGAAGGGAGAATGCCAGGCTATTCTGCTTAACGTCTGCACCTTGTTTGACGAGCATATTGACGAGTCTATCAACAAGTGCACCGTTTCCTGGAATTGGGTTGGATGAGAAGATAATTGTGTCTCCAGGGAGAATTCTGACATTTTTGTGGTCACCTCTTGCGATACGCGAAAGAGCTGCCATCGCCTCACCCTGCGATCCGGTGCAAAGAATGCAGATTTCGCTGGCTTTGTAATTGCGGAGCATATCATCGGAAATGATGGATGTATCAGGAATTTTGATGTATCCGTATTTTCTTGCAAGCGATACGACGGTTTCCATTGAACGGCCGATGATACAGATTTTCCTATTGTGCTCAACGGCAACCTCAACCACCTGTTGAATACGATTGATGTTGGATGAGAATGTCGAGACGATGATACGGGCAAGGGATTTGTCGAAAATATCCTGAACTCCTTGTTTAACCGCGGTCTCAGAAGGAGTGTATCCTTCGATTTCGGCGTTGGTGGAATCGGCCATTAAAAGGTCGACGCCTTCGCTTCCGAGTTTTGCAAGTTTAGATATTTCAAAATGTGGGCCTACAGGTGTTAGGTCTATTTTAAAGTCACCGGTTTCGATGATTCTTCCCTGTTTCGTATCGATACAAATGCCGTAAGCATCAGGGATAGAGTGAGTAACTCTAAAGAATGTGATATGGAAATCATCTCCGATATCAACGACTGAATCAGAATCGTATTCAACGATTTTGACTTCTTCTTTTATTCTGGCGTCTTCAAGCTTGTGTCTAATCAATGCAGCCGCAAGCCTTGGGGCATAAATGACTGGAATATAAACATTTCTGATTAAGAACGGGATACCGCCGATGTGGTCTTCGTGACCATGCGTAATGAATAAGGCCTTGATTTTGCCTCTGTTATTTCTTAAGTATGTGTAATCCGGGATAACATAATCAACACCTGGGAGGTTGGCTTCAGGAAATCTGACGCCAGCATCAACCAATATCAAAGAACGTTCCGTTTCAAAGCAGTAAGTGTTTTTCCCGACTTCGCCTAATCCGCCTAAGGCAAATATATTCACTGGGGATTCATATTTTACCATAAAGAAACACCTCCTAATTAATTTCAAGAAATTCTCGTATGTACGTTTTTTCTTGGCACTAATATACCACCGTAATTTTTTATATAATAAATAAAAATTTATGAAAGTGCTTAAATGGTTAATTTTTCTACATGAATTGTCAAAAAAAGCCGGATTACCGGCTAATATTTAGATTTCAACGGAACCTGGAATAACCTTCATCGGGTCTTTAGGGTCGATATGATCGTAGTAGAGAATGCCTGATAAATGGTCTATTTCATGCTGGAGAACGATAGCGTCGAACCCCCTTGCGGTGATTCTTACGTCTTTTCCGACGAACGCATCATACGCCTTTACATCAATTCTGAATGAACGATAGACATGCCCTTGGTGGTCTTTGTCAACCGATAAGCATCCTTCGCCATTGGACAAATAACATTGCTTGACTGAATTGACGACAATCTTAGGATTGACCAGCTGGTGAGTTACATATTCGCCTTCTTTTGTGCCTTCATAATAAACAACGAGCATTCTCTTGTTTATTCCTATTTGCGGTGCGGCAAGTCCGACTCCCTCCCTGACTTCTTTATGTTTTTCCCTGAATTCTTCGTTTTGGGAGTCTTTTAGATATTGGAGCATTTCATCCAATGTCTTTTTGTCTGCCTCGCTTAATGGCATTTCAACCTCGACGCATTTCTCACGCAAGGATTTTTGTGTATCTTTAACTATCTTTAACATCGGTGTTATTGTAGCACAATGAGGGAAAAAACTTTAAGATAAGTGCTATGGAAAATAATCTTGTCGTCGCATTGGACGAATTAAAATCCGCTTTAAGTAACGATTCGAGGGTTGTTGCGATGAAAGCGGCTGAGCAAAAACTATATGAAGACCCGGAACTTATAAAACTTGTTCTCAGGAAAAACGCCATTGAGGATGATTATCAGCTAGTCCTTAAGTCTCGCGGGGAAAATTCTGAAGAAGCCAAGGCTGTTCAAAAACAGTTATATGAAATAAAGTTGGCTCTAGACACTAACCCAACCGCCAAAGCATATAACGACGCCTTCATCGTGGTTAGAGACCTTACCATGTACATTGACGACATTCTTTTCGGATGTTTTAGACGCAAATCTATCGCGGAGGACCTATAATGCTAAAACTTGTTTCCGGCAAATATCGCTCTAGAAGTATTGAAGTCCCACCAAGTGTTACAGTTCCCACCAAAAACATGGTAAGAACCGCAGTCGGCAACGCTTTGATGGATGATTTAAGAGGGGCAAACGTCCTCGATCTTTTCGCTGGCTCCGGGGCTCTTGGGTTCGAATCGTTATCAAGAGGAGCCAAACACTGCACGTTTGTTGATGCTTCTAAAGAAGCCATTGACGTTTTAAAAAAGAACCAAGCCACTCTCAAAGAGCCAAACTGCGAAATAATCTTTGCTGATTATAGAGACGCGTTGAAAAGATTTAAAGATAAGTTTGATATCGTTTATCTAGACCCACCATACAAGATGAAAGAAGTGTATTTAGAGGTTCCAAAAATACTTCTTGAACTTAATTTGTTATCAGACCACGCTGCCGTTGTCTTAGAATACGAGGGTGAAATTGAAGTCCCAACTGGCCTTTATTCTTTTTCGAAAGTCTACAATTACGGAAGAACTCATGTTCTAATCTTAAGGAGATAGTATGAAGAAAGCTGTTTACCCAGGAAGTTTTGACCCGATTACCATCGGACATATGGAAATACTTCAACGCGCCATTGATGTATTTGATGAAGTAACAATCCTTTTGGCAGTTAACCCTAATAAGAAATCGACGTTTACAGTTGAAGAAAGATTGGAAATGATGAGAGAGGCAACAAAAGGCATAAAAGGCGTCAAAGTGGACTTTTACCCAGGATTGACCGTTGAATATTGCCGCATGATTGGTGCACGTCATATGATTCGTGGTCTTCGTGCCGTTACGGACTTCGAATACGAATTCCAACTTGCGGCTGCAAATAATTACGCCGGCCCTGACATCGATGTCGTCTTCTTCATGGCGAAGAAAGAAAATACTTTTATCTCCAGCAGCACGATTAACGAACTATACAAAGGAGGAGTGGATATCTCGCCTTTAGTTCCGCCGATTGTCCTAGAAATGTACAAGAAACATTCTAAATGAGAATGTCGAGTTTTTTATAAATCTCATAAAAAAGACCCCTTCTTGTTTTGCCCGGGATTCGGGGGGTGCTTTTCAAACTGATAAGGTTTTGTTTAGTCGAGAACTATTGAGAGGGCGTTTTTTTCCACATCCCCTCTTAGCGGCGAATAATAGATGTCATCAGCTTCGTATGTGTCGCCTTCATCGATAACAATGTTGTCGAATGGAATCCCAAGCTCTCTCAAATAATTTGTTTCGAGAACCTGCAAATCGATAAATGCTACGCCTGTTTGTCTCTTGCAAGCGCTGTTATATCCGTTATTGATATACTTCTTCTGAAGTTCATCTTCGCCCATTGGACAATGAGCGAATGTTAAACTTGGCCCTAAATAGCAGTGGATTTCTTCTGGCTGTAAGCCAAAAGTGGCCATTACCTTCTTGAGTTCAGTTTTAAGATAGGCCGATTCCGCCTTTTCTTTTGTTAATAAACAAGCACCGATAATCTTCTTTTGGTCTGAATAAAAGGCGAATGCCATATCGTCGCCGAATGGCACTACCAATTGTTCGTTAGATGTCATCGTTGTGGTCATTCCAACAATATTTTTCCCGGAGATTGGGGAATCTCCCTTTTGTTTGATCTTTATGGATCCTTTTGCGAATTTAATGTTTTTCATATCTATTTAATATTATATAAAAATTGAAAAAACCGCCGTAGCGGTATTTTTCTTTTTTTGATTAAGCAACGGAATTGTCTAAGAATAAATTGTCAGTGTCCGTTGAATAATCGTCTGTATGGTGCCACATATCTCTTAAGAGAGATGCTCTTTCCGATGCTGTGTCTCCGGTAACTGAGAATAAGACTTCCGAGATCCCCGCTCTTCCTGCTTCAAATGCTGCGTCCGTATAGTCAACCAGCAAAATGGTTGGAACAGGGAAACTGGCAATTGGGCTTGAACCGGATGTTGACTGAAGAGAGAAAGTGTCATAGTTGGTTTCAGTCATGCTAGCTCTTTCATAATATGGAGCATCCATTAATTTAGGACCAACTGTGTTGAATAAATTCATGTAGTTGCTGAGGTAACGATTGAATGCCGTTGAACCATTGACGTCTTCATACATCTCATCTGTTGAAGATTCTTCTGATGCGGAAATTGTATACATAGTGAATTTTTCACTTGCATCGGTTGGTGCATAGTTTGTCTTGGACCAGTTTTCCTGAAGGTATTTGAATCCTGTTTCTGCATTGTCACAGTTTGTACAGTCATCTTTTGTGAACACGAGGAAGAACTTAGTTCCGTATGTAGTGTCAACTTTTTCCTTCTTGCCTTCCTCGATGGCATCCTGATTACGAACAATTACGTTTGTGAACTGATCAGCTTCGGATGCATTTGGTTCATCTTCATTGCCAGCTGAAACTTCAAGCTCGCCTTCAAGAGACTTGTTGAATTTGTTGTAGAAGGAACCGGCTTCTTCGCCTGTTGCCTGTGAAACCCATTCCGAAATGTATGGGATTGAGAAGATTACTGCGAAGATTGCACCGACGATAAGAAGCGGCTGAACCCAAGCTGTATCTTTGATCCAACGCCAAATTTTGACGAAGAATGATCCAATTGCTTTAAGAATTAGCATTGCTAAACCTCCGAAAATACGATACGTGTTTCTGAAAACAGCGGTATTAATATACCATTACCCACCATAGGTGGCAAATAGTAAATTACTTGTTACGGTAAATTAAGTCAAGTTTAACTACGATTTTTTCCCGTCAAACTTGTTTCTATCGTTCCAACACTTATAATCTAGTCGTGGAAAAAAAGACATCGTTTATTAAAAAAAGAAAAGACAGGACCGATTGGTTACTCGACCATCCGGTTATAAAATTCATCCTTGAGAATTTGCGTGACTTGGCTATGTCAACGATATCCGCATTTATTTTTGCATTTGGTTTCAAACTCTTTATGAACCCGGGAACCGGTTATGAGACAATCGTTGCTGGTGGAGCATCTGGCATTTCACAGGTAATTGTTCTTATCTTTAAGGTTTGCGGGTGGGAATCCATTAATGAATCTCTTGCTCTTTCAATCCTTTATTTTGTCGTTAACATCCCGATTATGGTCCTCGCTTTTGTTGGAATAGGTCGAAGATTTGCGATTTACACTTTGATAAATATCGCGACTGTTTCCTTGTTCACCGCGTGGATTGAACCTTCAAAGATTGAATTGTTCGCGGATATCGCCGAATTTGTTAGTCAAAATGGTTTGCTTCTTGGACGTGTTTTGTTTGCCGCAGTCTGTACTGGCTTGTCAAGTGCCTTAACAATGGTTATCGACGCCTCTTCTGGTGGCATCGATGTTATCGCATATTATATTGGCCTCAAGAAAAAGACGTTGGTTGGGAAATATGGCATGTATGCCAACTGTATAACATTGGCTGCGTTTACTGTTCTTGATTGCGTTCATTCAATTCAACTTGGCGATTCTTCGACATCAGATAAAATTGCGGTCTCTATCTCAAAAGTGTTCTTTACTGCTCTCTATTTTGTTATCGTTACGGTTGTTATCGATAAGGTTTATAACAAGAATCAGAAAATCAAAGTTGAAGTTGTCACTGACAATCCTGATTTTGGGAAACAACTTATGGTCACGATGCCACATGCTTGCACGGGAACAACAGCAACCGGCGTCTTCTCCGGAAAGGTTAAATATTCCTTTACGATGGTTGTTTCGAGATACGAACTAAAGGACATGCTTAGTATTATTAAAGAAATCGATTCGTCAGCGTTTGTCCAAGTTGTACCGCTGGAATCAATTCTCGGTAGATTCCACACTAAATCCGTCAGATAACAAAAAAGCCCTCGGTGAGGAGAGCTTGATTTAGGCCAGATTGTTGAATATTGTTTCACAGGTTGTCAGGTACCTAGAATCTTTTGGTTCCAACATATATGCATTAGTGCTCTGGAAAAGCGGATTAAGATACATAGGATATTTTTCCAAGAAACTACTCATTGTCAAGGAATCCTCTTCGGTTTCCCCTTCATAGTAATACTCACCAGCCGCAGCGGCTTCTTTGTATTTATCTACAACTCCTTTTAGGGTTGGGGAGTATCCAACAGCGCAGGCGTTTTCGTATGCGTTGTCGGGATTCATCATAAAGTTTATAAATGCGTTTGCGAGTTTGTAATTCTGACAGGTTGTCGGGATTACCATCGAGTCGAAGAATGCCGTTGTGGTATCAGGAATATAAACATTGAAATCGACTTTTCCATCAAAGTTGGCTTCGTCATAGACAAGATATAATGTATCGAAGAAATCTCCTAATTGGGTATAGCACAAATCAAGAGACCCGGTTGCAACGTTTCTTTTGAGGGAATCGTTTCCAAATTCATCGAATTTAACGGTTTTTAGAGCGTTGATTACGTCGTTTTGGATTTCCTCTGATAGGTCGCCTTCGTGGCTTCCATCGTAACTTGTAATGTTTGGATCATACCCACGTGACATGAGATATGATGAAACGATCCATCTCGAGGTATCATACATTCCGATTTTAACCGTTGTTGAATAAAGGCTTCTATCATATAAAGCACCGAAACCATTGCTTTCTATGACGGATTTAACTTCCGGTTTTGCGTTGTTGTAAATCATTGAATAAGCGCCCCAGAAATATGGGAAATAATAGGAAGAGAAATTTTTTCCATCATCGCCAACCATGTATTTTGTCATCATTTTTGCGAGGTCATCGTTAAAGGCTGTCTGGTATCCGGAAAGGTATTCGTATTTGCTGTTTTTGACATCGGCTTCTTTCAAGTAGCCTTCGTTATATAATTGTGTTACGACGTAATCTCCCGGAATTGCAACATCGTATGAAGTTGTGTTTGAAGTGATTTTTTGATACATCGCCTCTGATGAAGTCACGGTCTCTAGAACCACTTGACAATTGTTTTCTTTCTCAAATTTGGCGACCATGTCCATGCTGATATACTCGCCCCAGTTCAATAAATAGAGAATGTCGCTTGGGGTTTGCAAAATAATTACAGCGGAAATGGTGAATGCCGCTAAGGCGGAAAGTATAGCTATAATCTTTTTCATTTTGCTTTCCTCTCTTTCCTTGATGTTCTCAAACTTATGAAGAGAACGATCGCTAACGTTACAAATGTCAGCAATGCGTTAAATGCGTAAGATCCGGCAGAAAAATTTTTCTTTGTGTAGGAGGAGTAAACATAGTTTGAGAAGTTAGAGAAACCATTTCCCTGCGTATAGAAAGAAATTACGAAATCGTCGATAGACAAGGTGAAGGCGATAAGCGCGCCCATCAATATTGCGGTGCTCAAAGATGGAATAATAACCTTAAATAATGCTTTAGCAGGAGAACACCCTAAATCCTGTGCCGCTTCAAATAGCGATTCATCTTGTTGCTGGAGTTTTGGAAGTATCATAAGTATGACATAAGGAATCGTGAAGAATACGTGCGCAATCAGCATGCTTGTGAAACCAAATATCTGGGGGATAATCGGTTTCAAAAGGGAGAATATAATCATCAAGGAGATTCCAGTTACGATTTCGGAGTTCAGCATTGGAATATTGTTTAGGGTGTCCATCGCCTTTCTGGCTTTTTTGTTTAACGCATTGATTCCGATACTTGAGAAAAGTCCAACGATAGTTGCGATAAAAGTGGTCCACAATGACACCAACAAGGAATCCAAAATAGAAGTGTATAGTTGCCTATTTGTAAATATCTCAACAAAGTTATCTAACGTGAAACCACCCCATGCAAGAGGGGAAATCGAATTTGCGGTTTTGTTGAATGATTGATAGACAATGATGAAAATCGGGATATACATCAAGGAAAAAACGATAGCTACGAATATCGCCTTTAAAGCGCCTATTAATTTTGGTTTCCAAGGATATTTTTCTAACATTACGCTTTCCTCCTTTTGCCGAATAAACTAAAGGCGGCAACAAGGGCCAGGATGATGACAGAAACGAATAAAGAAAGAAGTGAGCCGAAATTGTAGTTGTTCTTTTCGAAGACGGATTGCATGAGGTTTCCAATTAATCTAATTTTTCCTTGGCCGATGGTTTGCGAAATGGCAAAACCGGTGGCTGCTGGAAGGAAAACCATAAGTACGCCAGAGGATACGCCTGGCAATGAAAGTGGGACTGTTACCTTGAAAAACGTCTTATATGCTGGCAATCCCAAATCTAAGGAAGCTTCTATAAGGCTTCTATCCATTTTTTCCAAAACGGTGTAGATCGGGAAAATCATGAACGGCAAATAAGTGGTCACTGTAACGAAAATTACGGATGCATTTGTGCCGATGAGTTTTAATGGCGCAAGCGCATCGGTGCTAAAGAGCCTTAACCACGATACGATCCTAAGCATCGAATTTGACCACATAGGTAGAATCAAAAGCAAAAGGAATAACTTTTTGTTTTTCAAATGTGAGAATGAAATAAAGTAAGCAACCGGATATCCAAGGAGAATGCAAATTATCACCGTTATTCCAGCGACATATAAGGAATTCCACAATGCTTTATATGTGGATGGATCTAGCATTCTTTTGTACGAATCAAGACTAAAAACCGCACTTGATAAATCGGTTCCGTTTGTGCTCATAAAAGTTAACGCAAACATTACGATTATCGGTACAACTACCAATAGAATGAGCCAAACCAAATATGGTATGGCTAGAGCCTTAAAGCGCTTCATTTTCGTTTTCGCTCTCCTTCAGGGCCTCTTCCCTGGCTTTTGCTCTAATTTGCTGGATCTCAATGGGCTGTTCTTCATCAGCAACTTTCATAAGGTGAATTTCATAGAAATCAACCTTCAAGCCGATCTTGTCTCCAACCTCGACGTTTTGATAATCTGAAACCCTCAATGTGTTTCCATCGACATCGACCCAAATATCAAATGTGACGCCCGTGAATACGGTTTTTGTAACTGTTCCGACGATGATTGCTTTTGATAAATCGTCAAGTTCTAGGTCAAAGTCTTCCGGTCTGATAACGGCGTCAACGACTTCACCTGGAATAAACGTGGTAATGTATGTCTTGAAATGTTGTCCTAAGAATGAGACGTATTGGTTTCCTAAGTATGTTCCTTCTAGGATGTTCGCATCATCGAAATTGGCAAGAATTTTCGCCTTGTTTTCCTTAATGTCCTCGCAATAGATGTTTCCAGGGGCAACTGTCAGCCCTATTTCGTCTCCTGCTTTGAATTTGTCGTCAGAAATGATCTTTATGTTCTTTCCGTCGATGTCTACTTCTATTTCGTACTGCCCATCTTTAAACTTGCAAGTCTTAACTATACCGATAAGTTTCGCGATATCAGTTGAACAAATATCGAAGTCTTCTTTTTCAACGATAACATATATATCATCGCCTGGCATAAAGTCGTGAGCGGACACTTTGAATGTTTTTCCTAAGATATTCAGTCTCCTTGCTTGCGGGTAAACGCCTCTAAAGATGTTTGCTTCTCCGATGAATGTCGAAACGAATCTGTTTACCGGAGTATTGTATATGTCTTCTGGCCTTCCAATTTGTTCGATTTCACCCTGTTTCATGACCACGATTGTGTCAGACATAACCATTGCTTCTTCTTGGTCATGGGTGACGAAAATGAAAGTGATGCCGAGCTTTTTCTGCATTTCTCTCAACTCAAGTCTCATAGATTTTCTGAGTTTGAGGTCTAATGCTGAAAGAGGTTCGTCTAATAATAAGATTCTTGGCTTGTTGACAATTGCTCTAGCGATAGCGATTCTTTGCATTTGACCGCCAGACATGGATGTTATCTCTCTATTCTCGTAACCGGAAAGGTTTACGAGTTTCAAAGCGTTGGTGACCTCTTCTTTTATGACATCTTCTTTGAATGTCTTTTCCTTGATGGATTTGACCATCTTATAAAAAACATCATTTTCCTTTAATTGGCTTAAAGTTTTTTCCTTAGTTTCTTTGATTGGTAAACTATCAGGCAAATTTATTGGCGATTCTAACAATGCGTTGATTCGCTCTTTGACATCTGCAAATGTCTTGGCTTTTGGATTTGTTTTAAAAATTTCTTCCGCTTTAAATGTAACTGATTGGGAAGAAAAGTTTTCGATAAGGTATTTTTTGACGTCTTTTGGTTTCTCGATGAATGTCAGCTTTTTCATGAGGGAGTCGATTTCTTCTTCATCGAAACCGTATTTCTCCATCATGTTCATTGCGCCGATATCGTAAACGTTTGAAAAAATGCCGTTTCTCAAACCGAACGCAATGTTGTCATACACATTTAAATGAGGGAACAAAGCGTATTTTTGGAAAACTGTGTTGATTGGCCTTTTGTGCGGCGGTAGAGATTGAATCTCAACACCGTCGAGAAGGAGCTGCCCTTCGTCCATCGTCTCAAAACCGGCAATGATTCTTAATGTTGTTGTTTTACCGCAACCGGACGGACCTAAGAATGTGACGAATTCATTCTCATTGATGGAAAGATTGAATTTGTCTAGGATGACGTTGTCGCCATATGATTTGGTGACACCTTTTAGCTCTAATATTTTACG
>CAVAGP010000056.1:0-14717 GCA_963588175.1 Faecalibacillus sp.
CATTAAGAACGAATAACGAAGTAACCCAACCACTACCGGTCAATAGTTTATATTCATCATCAAACTATTGACCGGTAGTGGTTGGGTTACTTCGTTATTCGTTCTTAATGTCGGCTATTGCTACCAGCATGTTTGCCAGTATTTTTATCAGATTTTGTTGCTGGCAATAAATGTTGGCATGTTCACTGTTTGGGGAAGAATAATCCGCATTGTATTCATGCTTCTTTATGGCGCTGTATTCTATTTCATTACAAGAAAGCGTTTGGCATATGTTGATGAAATGAGAATCAAGCAGGCATCCATGTTGCTTGTCAGTTCCGTTGTCATAATCGTGGCTGCGGTTATTTTGAATATGGTTGCTTACAACATCTCCATATCTATGGAGAAAAAAACAATGACATATTGCGTTCTTCTATTCTCTGGCTTGATCGCCTTCTTAACAATGACGTTGGACCTCAACATCTTGGAATCAGATGCCGTCAACGCTGAATTGCAACAAACAAAGAAGATTCTTCATAATCAGAAGTCTTTCTATGCCAAAGAGAAAGCTGTAGTGGATTCCATCAATATCAAGTCACATGACCTAAAACATCATTTATTGGATATTCAAGGCTCCATCAGCAAGGAAAGTTACGAAGAACTCAATAAACTCATTTTAGATTATGAGACATTCCAAGATACAGGCAATAAGGCCATCGATGTCATTTTGACCGAAAGAAATGCGTTGTGTAATGAGAAAGACATCCGTTTCACATGTTTAGTCAACGGATCAAAACTTTCGTTCATTAATGAGAACGACTTATACGCTTTGTTTGGCAATATACTTGATAACGCAATCGAAGCCGTCTCTAAGATTGATGTTAAAGATAGGAGAGTTGTTTCGCTTAGCACTGAGGAAAAGAGCGGTTTTATCTCGATTAGATGTGAAAATTATTACCAAGGTAAACTTATCTTGAAGAATGGTGTTCCTCAGACAACTAAAGAAAACAAGAACTATCATGGATTCGGATTGAAGAGCATCTCGATTATCGTCAATAAGTATGGCGGTAATGTGAGCATTTCCCACAATCACGAGATATTCGCGATTGATATCTTGTTTCCAATCCCGACCGATAAAAAATAACGGGCCTCATTGAAGTCCGTTTTCTTTTTGTTCTTTTAGTCTTTTCTTTTCTTCTATCTTGTCGAATCCATGCACCCAGTCCGAGAAGATTAGATAGAAGAAGTAGAAGATAGAGGATATGCCCCAAGTTATCGGATAAGCCCAGAAGAGAAGGCCAATCTCGTGATTTATATTCATCACAATCGTGATATAGGCTACACGTATAACGCACCAATCAAGCAGCATGACTAGCATCGGAATTACTGGTTTACCTCCGCCTCGACATACCGCGGAAACACAATGTGAGAAGGATAAGGCGAAATAGAAGAGGGACATTGTTCTTGCCTGCTGAACTCCATAGGCAACAGCCTCCGGGTCACTCGCGAACCAACTGATGAATATAGGACACCCAAAGTACATTATCACGCCTATGACCTCAGACATTACCAAAGATGTGATGATTGAGAATGCCGCCCCTTTCTTAGCGCGTTCATATTCTTTCGCGCCTAAGTTTTGGGATATAAACGTTGAGATTGATAAAGAGAAACAGGTGATTGGCAAGAAGGCGAATCCTTCGAGTTTTGAATACGATCCGCAGCCTGCCATAGCCTTGTTGCCAAATGAGTTAATGTTGGTTTGTACCAAGACATTCGCTAGTCCGATGACTGAATTCTGGATGCCTGAAGGAACGCCGAATCTTAAGATGCTTTTAACCATGTCTTTATGGAATCTGATTCTCTTTAGAGAGATTGTGTATATCTCCTTTGGCTTTGTTAAAAAACCAAAACACAGCAAAGCGGATACGACCTGAGAGATTGAAGTCGCGAATGCAGCGGACCAAACACCCCATCCAAATCCGGCGATAAATAAGAGGTCTAAGGAAACGTTAATGATGGATGCCACAATTAAATAGTAGAGGCCACGTCTAGAGTTGCCCACCGCCTGCAAAACGCTGTTTAAGCAGTTGTATATGATGGTGCCGGATATTCCAAAGAAATACCATCTGAAATATTCAATGGAATTTGGGAGTACCTCTGGAGCGGTGCCCATAGCTTCTAAAATATATGGAGTAAGTAAAACGCCGGCAATAGTTAAAATAACGCTTGATACCAAGGCTATGGCAACGTCGGTATGAATGGCCTTAGACATATTCTCTTGGTCTTTTTTGCCAAAATAGTTAGCTATGACCGTTCCTGCACCGGCGAACATTCCAACAAAGAATGATGTGAATAAGAAAATGAGGTTGCCAGAAGATGAGACAGCCGCTAAAGCATCATCTCCTATATAACGCCCTACGACAAATGAATCGAAGGTGTTATATAAAGTCTGGAATAAGTTGCTGAGAAAAATCGGTATAGCGAATGTGACGATGAGTTTCCAGGGCGAGCCCTTCGTCATATCCTTAGTGTTCTTGGCCGCCGTCATTTTTGTTTTCTGATTCGTAGAAGTAGAAGGATAAGACGTAGAGTGATGGCAAGATGGCCGCTGGCAACATGTAATAATAAAGCGGTTTACCTGCATCGACCTTGAATATCAAAGCGGAAGTGACGCCCATCACAAACACGAATATGGCGTAAACCATTGAGGCCATGCGGAGTTCTACCGTGTTTTTCTTTATATAAATAATGGTTAACGGAAGACTGGCGATTAAAGAAATCCAGATGATTTCACGCAAGATAAGCTGGATTAATCCGAACGCTTTATCGGAGTAGATTAGCCAATCTCCGCAGAATATCAATTTCGCGTCAATGACCATGAAGATCAATCCTCCGATTAGCATTAAGGCCGATGATCCGATGAAAGCAATCTTACTCAGTGTCTTTTTCATAAGTTCTTGCTCCATACGGCTTTAGCCAAATCCATATCAAGGAAATCAAAAATGGCGATCCCGGTTGCTTTATAGTTTGGCAACACCTCTAACGCCCAAGGGTTTATTTCTTCGGCGACATGAACTGAATATGATGGTGGGAAATCATCAGATAATGTCCCACTCAAAAAATTGAGGGTGAGTATTTGGTCATCATGGGATGTGTAATAATCGGATGAATATTTAAAACAAGATTCGATTTCCTGTTTCTTGTTATCGATTGCGGCAACGCTGTAATAATCCTGAACATGCAATTTTGTAGTGTTATTGATATCAAACGTGCAGGAATCTTTCCATCCACTGCGGGCGGATATTCCAACTGTGTTGTTTTTATATCTTGATAACAACACCATTTTTCCTCTTGCTAGCCCAAGTGTGGGGATGCTGTCCCCAAGATAGAAGAATTCTTTATATTCCTCGATTTCGTTCAAGAGTACATCATTGAATGATAATGTGCTGCTAACCGCGTCTTCCTCTTCTTTAACTGAGAAGACTATGGTCTCGCTTCTATTCTCCTGAAGGAATTTCCTGCAATCGCTTAAGACGGACTCAAATGTCAAATCCTCATTTATATATACGTGGCAAACCGCTAATTTATTGGCAACAGATTGGACTCTGATATCCAAGAATCTCGCTCCAATCGTCAATTGATTGTAAATAGAGAGGTCTTGGCATTTCCCCGAGACATCCGCGATTGAATGAAGTGCGCCGGAATTGTGGGTCCCCGGCATGGAAATCATGTCTAGCGTTGTATCATCGCTGATGCTGGACATCCATGATTTGGAGTCAGTCGTTGGCCTTATGTATCCTTTGTGGGCAAAGGCAAAATACGGAATCAAGATTCCGAATGCAACGGCACCGGCCAAACAACTAAAAAAGACGACATGTTTCTTGTCCATGAAGATTAGTATACTTCATTTCGCGACAAAATATTGACAATTTAGGATATTTTTATTTATTAACGCCTATGGTGTTATATGTTTATGGTGCCAAAGAATTAGAATGACTATCACGAAAAGACGTTTTAGTGATAAAGTTTATTCGACAAATCGAACATTCTAACGAATGGAAACAAAATAGGAGAAATATATGAAACTACCATTTCAAATTAATTTGAAAGACAAGGTTGTAGTCGTCACTGGCGCAGGCGGAGTCATTTGCTCACACCTTGCCAAGGCTATTGCCTCATGCGGAGCGAAAGTCGCTTTGCTTGACCTTAATCAGGAAGCAGCCCAGAAGCAGGCTGACGAAATCGTTGCCGCAGGCGGAATCGCTAAAGGATACGAGGCTAACGTTTTAGTCAAAGATTCATTGATGGCTTGCCACGAGAAAGTCTTAGCCGATTTCGGGAAGTGCGACATCCTCGTCAATGGCGCAGGCGGAAATAACCCACGTGCCACAACTGATAACGAATATGCCGAATTAGATGATGCCAAGAAGGACATCAAGACATTCTTCGACCTCGATCAAAGCGGCGTTGAATTCGTCTTCAACCTCAACTTCATCGGAACCCTCTTGCCTTCACAGGTTTTTGCCCAGGATATGATTGGTAAAGAAGGCTGCAGCATCCTCAACATCTCATCGATGAACGCCTATACGCCACTCACAAAGATTCCTGCATATTCAGGAGCAAAGGCAGCAGTCTCTAACTTCACTCAGTGGTTAGCAGTTCACTTCAGCCACCTCGGAATCAGAGTCAACGCAATCGCCCCAGGATTCTTCTCAACAAAGCAGAACGAGAAACTCTTATGGAATCCAGATGGAACCCCAACCGCACGTACTGGCAAAATCCTTGCCGCTACCCCAATGGGAAGATTCGGCGTTGTCGATGATTTAGTCGGCGCAACTCTCTTCCTCTTATCTCCAGAAGGAGCGGGATTCGTCACTGGCATCTGCATCCCGATTGACGGCGGATTCTCATCATATTCAGGCGTCTGATTTTAAATTATTAGGAATTTATTATGAAACTTACATTCAGATGGTACGGCGAGAATGACTGCATCCCAGTTCAGTATATCCGCCAAATCCCAAATATGTCCGGCGTTGTCACAGCTTGCTATGACGTTCCAGTCGGAGAGATTTGGTCAGTTGAATCCTTAAAGAAAATCAAGAGCATCGCCAATAATGCCGGCCTTGAGATGGAGGTTATCGAATCCATCCCGGTTTCTGAGGATATCAAATTAGGCAAACCAACAAGAGACAAATTGATTGAGAACTACTGCGAAAACGTCAGACGTTGCGCATCAGTTGGAGTCAAGTGCGTTTGCTATAACTTCATGCCTGTCTTTGATTGGTTGAGAACCGAAATGCATCACCAGAATGCCGATGGCTCAAATTCGCTCGCTTATTCATGGGCGGATTTCCAGAAAATCGACCCACATAACTTGCACCTTCCAGGTTGGGATGAATCCTATTCCCAGGATGAACTCCAAAGCCTTTTAGAGGCATATAGCCATTTCACACACGAAGACTTGTTCAAGAATCTGGTTTATTTTCTTGAAAGAGTCATCCCTGTATGTGATGAAGTAGGCGTTAAGATGGCCATCCATCCAGATGATCCGCCGTGGGATGTCTTTGGACTTCCAAGAATCGTCTCATGCGAAGCTGATTTAGACAGGATGTTCGCAGCAGTTCCATCCAAGAACAATGGCGTTACTCTTTGCACTGGTTCATTCGGTGCCGGAAGACATAACGACATCGTCCATATGGTCGGAAAATACTCCAAGGAAGGAAGACTACATTTCCTCCACCTCAGAAACGTCAAGTGGACAGATGACAAAGACTCATTCGTTGAAGTCGGCCACTGCACAAAAGATGGCTCACTTGATATGGCTGCAATCGTAGATGCGGCAGTCACCAATGGTTTTGATGGCTATGTGAGACCAGACCACGGACGCAATATCTGGGGCGAAGACGCTAAACCTGGCTATGGACTTTACGATAGAGCTCTTGGCTGCGCTTATATCAATGGTCTATTCGAAATGGCGGAAAAGAAAAACAAGAGATAATATACTTAATGAAAGAGGTTAAAAATATGGAACCAATTGAAAGAATTAAATTGAAGAAGCTTCTCCCGGTTGTCGTCTTTAAGTCAATTGAGGAAGCTGAGCCAACATTTGACGCTATGGTCAAAGGTGGCATGGATATGGCTGAGGTTTGCTTCAGAACACCATGCGCAAGAGACGCAATCGAGCTTCTCGCAAAGAAATACCCAGACGCATTAATCGGCGCTGGAACGGTCATCAATGCCGAACAATGCAACGCCGCAATCGATGCCGGTGCTAAATTCATCGTTTCACCTGGCTTCTCCAAGAGCGTTGCCGAAGTCGCTAAAGCTAGAGGCATCATCTATCTTCCGGGCGTTTCTACCGCAACTGAGGTAATGGCAGCCCTCGAAGAAGGCCTTTCTATTTTGAAATTCTTCCCAGCAACCAATGCCGGAGGACTTCCTTACATCAAAGCCTTGTCTGCAGCATTCCCACAGGTCAGATGGATGCCAACTGGCGGGGTCAATGAATCCAACATCCTTGATTTCCTCAGCTTCGAGAAGATCATCTGCTGCGGTGGTTCATTCATGATGAAAGGCACGCCAGCTGAGATCACAGAGAAGACAAAACACGCTCTTGAGCTCATCGGTGGAAAATAGCATTCTTAAAACTGAAGCGGGCCAAATGGTCCGCTTTTTCAGTTTAAGAAAGCAATTTCATAAAGAATAATCTTATTATTCCTATTACTATATATCTATCTAATTAAAATGAGGTGTTGCACATGGGAAATGTACGGGAAGAATCGTTGAAAAAACATTATGAATGGGCTGGTAAGATTGAAACTGTCGCCCGTGTTCCGGTCGGAAGTAGAGAAGAACTTTCTTTAGCCTACACTCCAGGGGTTGCAGAGCCATGTATGGCAATCCACAACAACCCTGAATTGTCATTTGATTTAACAAGGAGATGGAATACGGTTCCGGTCATCACCGATGGCACCGCAATCTTGGGTCTTGGCGATATTGGCCCTGAGGCCGGTATGCCGGTCATGGAAGGCAAATGCGCCTTATTTAAAGCCTACGGAAATGTTGATGCTTTCCCAATCTGTATCAAATCGAAAGATACCGAAGAGATTATCAAAACAATCAAATTGATATCTGGCTCATTCGGAGGTATCAATCTTGAGGATATCTCTGCCCCGAGATGTTTTGAAATCGAAACCAGACTAAAAAAGGAATTGGGAATCCCTGTATTCCATGACGATCAGCATGGTACCGCGATAGTTGTTGGAGCCGCTCTTTTGAACGCTTTGAAGGTCGCCAAGAAGAATATCGAAGATGTTTATGTTGTCATCAACGGCGTTGGCGCAGCCGGCGTTTCCATTGCCAATTACCTATTGGATTTGGGCGTTACCAAGATGTCGGCAGTGGATAAGAATGGAATCGTTGATGATACTGATACATTCAACCCAGTTCAAAGAGAACTTGCGAAAAGAATCAACAAGGAACATAAGCAGGGCAAACTTGCTGAGGCTTGTGTTGGCGCTGATGTGTTTATCGGAGTTTCCGCTCCAAAAGTCTTAACTAAAGATATGGTTAGGACAATGGCTGAGAAACCAATCATCTTTGCTTGTGCTAACCCAATTCCAGAAATCAGCGTTGAAGATGCTAAAGATGCAGGAGCTTTCATCGTTGGCACGGGTTCCAGCGTTTATCCAAACCAAATCAACAATGTTTTAGTGTTCCCCGGACTCTTTAGGGGCGCGCTGGATGCCAGGGCTTCTACCGTGAATAAAGAGATGTTCATTGCCGCTACAAAAGGCATCATGGCTTGCGTTTCAGATGATGAGTTATCTACCGAACACATCCTCCCATATGCCTGGGATAAGAAAGCTCATGAATCCGTTGCAAATCATGTTTATGAAGCTGCGTTTGCAACAGGAGTCGCTAAGGCAAAACATAGATAATCTTCTTAAGATGGGCCATCAAGAACGATGGTTTTTCTTTTGGGCAAATAAGAAGCGCAATCTTCTCTTCGTCGTGTTGCAAAACAAGATTTTTATGAAAATTTGATAAAACTTAACATTTTTAGGAAAAAAATCCGGAAAACTCGACTATTAATATAGTGGAGGGCATTCTCATATGTTCTTCCAAAACGACATTCGCCGGAATGGAGAAAGGTTCGTATATGTTGCTGGTCGCCATCGCGATTACAGTGCTTATAACGATAGTAGTTAGGATGCGATAATAAAAAGGTTCCTTCCAGTACAAGCTGAAGGGAACCACAAAACGCACCCTAATTATAGCCTAACCGCATAAGGGCGCAAGCCTTTGTTGCGGCAGGCCTCCACCCTCCGGCGGATGCCTCCTCTACCATAAAACATAAAAATTATAAACAAAATGTTTTGATTACGCTTTTAAAACCATTTTTCAGGTATTTAAGAAAAAATAATTTTTAGGGAAAAAATCCGGAAAACTCGTCTACTAATATAGTGGAGGGCATTAATTATGCGCTCTTACATCGCCATCCGCCGGAGGGTTGGAAAGATTGAGTATGATATTAGTCGCAATTGCGGCAGTAGTACTTATCTCGACAGTAGTTAGATTGCTGAAATAAAAAGTTGCGCTCAGAAACTTCTGAGCAGCAACCAAAAAGCAATTTAATTATAGCCTAATCGCATAAGGGCGCAAGCCTTTGTTGCGGCAGGCCTCCAACCTCCGGCGGATGCCTCCAGAAAATACATGTCCTTAAAACTAAATGTTACTGGAAAGTGACAATTAATCGATTGTTTTTATTTTGGCAAAAACCAGTAAAAAAAGAACACCTCAAGGTGTCCTCTTTCCATCATTTTATTGTCCACCATCTTCTTGGTTTGTTCGGGTTTTGTTAATTTGTTCCGAATCAATTAGGGCTGAACCGTCAGGCCGTTCTTTCGTCCAGCTTTAAATTCAGTCTTTGCGGATTAATCCGCGATGCCGTTGTCTGGAGGATTGGCTGCCATATTCCTTGGAATGTCCTTACGGTATTTCCAGTCGGTATGGGTCGTTGCTGATTCACAAGGTTCGTTACCTTCACCAACGTGGGGTGCCTACGCCTTGTGGCTTGGCGGATTTCCATCCGCTCTCCTCTTTTCAGTTAGCTATGCTCTGATAACCTTTTTCCAATATGTTGCCATATTAGACTTTGGGAGACCGTCCTCGCTGCGAGTATCGAGTGGAATGATCCCGGTCGGGACCAATCAGTGGCTCGGCTCACTTTCCACGTAGCTCTGTGGAAACGCTAACTGGTCAACAGCTCCATCTGATTATGCGTCTTTCCCAATGTTATTTTTTGGGGAGCCAGCACTCAGGTGGGTTGCTCGCCTTGCGCCTGTTCCTCCTCTCGAAGGTCGTGGGCTTTCTATGGGGCGAGATCCTAACTATTTCTAGCTAGGACGCCATCCGGTGGGGTCCGGGTTTTGAACAGGATCCCTGTTGCCAGAGGTCCAGCCCTTACTCGTGACAGGTGGGTTCAAAGCGTTTCTCTTGATACCTCTCCTTTCAAAGTCGGGGTAGTAAGCTCGTTTTAAGAACACTGTCATTGTTGGAGGAATCTATTTGGTTCTATTTCTAGTCCCGCCTATATCGCTCCAGCCAAGCGATTTCTCACTTGGCCACCGGTAAGATGGTTTGTTCTCAAGAGGGACTCCAGTCCTCATCCTCCTTGCGGATTCAGAAACCTTCGCCTCAATTGAGCAATGATGTCACAACCAATGATTACCTCCAAAGGGGTGTCTCACTTAGCTGTGGACGATTAATATAATAGCAGTGAATCGCTTATTCAAATAGTTTTTTGTAGATACAAAGAAAAAAGATCTCATCCCGAGACCTTATCTCAACTAACCATTCAATCAGCAGAGGAAACTCCAATTGAGTGTCCTATATCCAATATAGTAGACGAAGATGGCGATTGCCGCTGACGTAAAGAGAATAGCGAACAATTTGCCTACCGCTTTTCTTCTGAATATCTCAATGAAGAACTCAATGAATGTAGCTCCCATCAATCCATAGATAACATAGATTAGCCATGAATAGTCTGCTAACCATTTCAATTTATAGGCTGCGAACATCACAGCACTCGCGATCACACCAAATATCATATGCCCCTATTATCCGATTAATTCAAACCATATTCGACTATATTTTTTAATTTTTGCTATTTTTGTTAATCTAAACACGTTTTCCTCTAGCCAAAAATTAATTTCTGTATCTAAAAGAAGACATTAATGAGTTTAAAGAACTGCAGTGGAGTCTCATTCAAAGGTTATTCCTTGTGTATTCAAGCCACCTCATTATGGCATCTTTAGGATTAACGAACATTTTTCTATGGCTGATGCAGAAGTATTTGAAATCAATGTTCTCTAGTGTGTTAACCGTATTATCGAGTATTTGTCTATTGAACCCTTTATCTGATGGATATAACGCATCGCCAACAAAAAGATAATCGTGGTACAAAAGGGCGATACAGCCTTTGCAATGCGATGAGGGAATCGGGATTAACTTGATAACCCCAAGGTTGGTTTGCTCTTTGACAATCGTGCCTGTTTTGAACTTTTTTACCGTTTCTTTTGATGCATAAAGTCCATCGTAGGTTATTCGCGATAGATTATGGGTATGATCCCTGTGGAAATGGGAGATGATCACTATCTTTTTGCCTTTGATTTCCTGTATCCGCTCATATGCTTCATCACATTCGCCTACATCATAGATGTATGTTATGTCGTTATCCTTAATGAAAACGATATCCGCTGATAATGGGTTTTCGCTGGCTTCTAGTGTTACGATGTTATCCGCAATCTGCATGGCCAAATTGTATCAAAAACGAACTTATTTGTCCCACGTGTACGCAAAAAATATTGCGAGCGTATGCTTAAGCACGTAAAATAGTCCGTGTCTAATGGCAAAACTAGAGAAATCTAGCGACGCAAAGCTACAGGGTCTAGCAATAGATAGCCAGTTACCGAATGCAATGTCTGGTGATTGGAATTAACACCAGGCGGCATTCACAATTGTATGCCGCTTTTAAAATAAATGAGCGGTGGAGGTAATTTATGAACTCAGCAACACAAACAAAACGCAGCATTCAAGATGAGCTCAAGGTATTCAGAATAATCTTGTTATCAACATTAGGAGCATCGATCGCATTCACCGCCGCATTAATCCTTGTGGCCTCCTTAACGAAACTGATTGCCCTTGATATCGTCTTAGGTGTCTTGTCCGCTGCATGTATTGCCGTGACTATGGTGTTTTTCGTCCTTTTTTTCAAGAAGGCTAAGCAAAATGTTCTTGATCCGCTTTTCGATGTCACAACCAGCAACATGGAAAAAATCACCAAGAACAATTATGTGTTAAATGATTATGGCAACACCAATATCGCTGAATTCGATCAGTTAAACGATACCGTTAAGAGAGTTAATGAAAGATATAACACATTGATTGTCACATCCGCTCTTAGCAATTTTGATGAAATCGGATTAGAAAAAGATCCTGCCTTCAATAACAAAACAATCACGTCCGAATCATTCTTCAACAACATTTCATCATTAATCAATGTCGCCAAAATATTCAGAAACGCATTCGTCTCATTCGTCTATGACACAAAAGAGAATGATTTAACGAATGAGGATATGTCTAAATTAGTGGATATCATTGCTGATGTCTTCAGCGACAACAACCCAGTCATCTGCGTTGACTCTGCTACCTCGATTATCTTATTTGTCCCAAACATTGACTCAATCTCCATCTTGAAAGAGAAACTCTCATATATTCAGAAGAAGTCAATCGTCGCTAGATTCTCCGATAAGAACACCCAAGTCCTTCCATTAAAAGCATCTGCCGCTATCTACCCATATTCATCAATGGATTCAATTATCACCGATTTGCGTTATGCAGAACGCAGGGGCGAGGATATCAACATTTATCTTCCTGACAGAAGCAATGACACGAATTCCATCTCAACAGATGCCAAGCGTATCAATGATTCCGCTGAGGTAATGGAGAGGCTCAATGCCGCATTCACAAAGAAGGGCAATGTCGATGTCTATAGAAAAGAAATCTTGGACTGCGCAACAGATATATCAGACTTCCTTGGATTCGAAGGCATGTCGGTTGTCGTCTATAACGAAGCATCAGGTACCGCTGAGCAGTACTATACCCACACGATTGACCCAAATAAGTCATTTGGCGTTGGATATGACGCAAAGGAATTCTTAACCGAACTCGCAAAATGCGCCGATAAGGATGGCTCATTCGCCTTCTTTGATAGGAAGAACGTCACAACCCCAATCGGCTCATATTTGGATATCTATGGAGTCAAATCAGGCTATTTAACCCTTATGTACAACAATGGCGCTATCTATGGCGCGCTCTTATTCGTCAACTTCGATAAGAAACTAGTTATCGATGCCAAGACAATGCAATCAATCGTGGTCTTCACCAATATGTTCGCCTCATCCTTGAAAGAACTCTATAACCGAACTGCGATCGAAGGTGCTAACTCAAGACTTGATTCTTTGCTTCTTTACACAAACTATCAGACATACACAGTCAACAAGACAAATTACACAATCGTCTCATCTTCACGTTCAATCACATCCATCAAAGAAGGCGAAGAGAACGTTAAATGCTACAAAGCCATCTATGGTTTGGATACACCATGCGAGGACTGCCCTCTTAGAACAAGCAAGAGAAAGAGAGTATCACTTGATAATAAGAACTATTCTTATCACACCATCATCTCCAATAAGGAGAATAGAGATAATGCAACCTTCTTCTTAGAACCAATCGATAGAAGAAACATCGCAAGAGAAAGATTCGATTCTGAAACCAAGCTTGCTTCCTCTTATATGTTTGCTATCCGTTTATCTGATAAATGGAACTGCAGCCTCAAAGGCAACCTTGTCTTAATCAATATCGCCAATTTCCACGATTTGATTTCAACAGTGGGAGAGCCGGAAGTCAACCAGTACTATAGAAACGTCGCGGATGCCTTATCATCCCTCAAGGTATCTAGCGATGAAATCTTCCAGTATAATTCCTCAACCATCGCCATCATCTTGAATGAATCAACACGTAATGAGGTCTTCAGCGCCATCGAGGAGATCGAGAAGACTTATGAGACAAAGATTGGCAATTCAATCAAGGACTTCAAGATTGAGAAATCATATCGTGTATTCCCGTATCCATTAACATACGCCACAAGCTTTGACTTCATCCGTTCCATTGAAACTTACTTCAATTCCAATAACACAGATGGCGACAATAATCTCCATATCGTTGGAACCGATATCGTTAGACCTGCAAGCCGTGAAGAATATATCCTCTCACTTCTCAACAAGGCCTTTGTGGACAAGAACTTCGATTTACGCATTCAGCCAATCGTATCCAAAGAATCCGGCATCATCTCAGGTGGTGAGGCTCTCTTAAGATTAAAAGACGAATTAACGAACACATTCTTTGACGCAGGTGAATTCATCCCAGTTGCAGTCAAGGCTAACTCAATGAACAAATTCACGAACATCTTCATTGAGCAAATCGGTCGTATCTATAAGATGTACGGCGCCACAGTCTTCAGAACCGGGTTCCTTGATAAGATCAACCTCAACGTTGACTCTTCTTACTTCAAAGATCCTCAGTTCCTCGATGATTTGGCCAAAGCCTTCATCGAATACAATTTCCAGAAAGGCTTCATCACATTCGAATTCAATGAGAAAGACATTGCTGACAATCAGGAACTCATCAAAGATTCAATGCGCAAAATCAAAGAGCTCAATGTCACAACCGTCTGTGACCAGTTCACCGGCAAGTACATGACAATTGAGGCCTTATCGCGTCTTGGATTCTCTGAGGTCAAGATTGCCCGTAGCCTTGTCATGGAAATGGACACCAACCCAAATAGACTCAACGAAATCAAATCACTATTGCAGCTTGCTAGAACCTTCAACATGAAGACCACTTTGGTCGGCGTTGAAAGAAGAGAGCAAGTCAACCTCGTCATGGAGGAAGAGGGAATCACCAACTTCGAAGGTTGGTACTTCTTCAAACCTCTTGAAATCGACGAATTCTTGGCATTGCTTCGCAACTCCAGCAGCAAATCATTCCTTGGAAACAAGAAATAACATCAACTTTACATTTATAGTAGCGAGGTAAACATATGGCAAAAGAAGGCGATTCCATCCTTAGATTGGATATCGATGTCAGAAGCAAAACTGTCATTAGATCCAGCGTTCGTGGTGACAACACCATGCCTTTTAGGTCATTCTTCCTCCGCTACATGTCTAGTGAGCCATTCACATCGCTAGATGAGAATTTCACTTTTGAGGTCATCGATTCATATATAAGCGCCAAAGAGAACCAGGTTGCCGTCTTCCCATATGATGATAAGAACGGCGCTTTGGTATTCACCTTCATCTGGATGAAAGAGAAGCCGGATATGCTGTTTATCAACGTAACCGAACTTAATTCCAAAGTTTTAGGTACATCTCTTCACTCGATTGATTCATTGACCGGCTTATATGCCCGTTCCCATACGGTTTCACTGGTCAACTCCCACATTAAAAAACATAAGCCATTCAACAAATGCGGCTTCGTTCTTGTTGACATCAATAACTTCAAACATATCAATGACACCTATGGGCACCAGGTTGGTGACCAATGCTTAAGGGCATTTGCCTCTAAATTAAGGGAAACAACTAAAAACGGCATCATCGGTAGATATGGCAGAGATG
>CAVAGP010000057.1:0-13659 GCA_963588175.1 Faecalibacillus sp.
GAGAAAGGGCGGCTTGATTTGAAATGCCTTGGAATGATGTACGAATTATTGTCGGAATTCATGGATGAACTCGGTAATGAAAAGGAAAATGCATCAACAAAGAAAGTGCTTGTTTTGCTTGCCCAGGAATTCATCAATAACAATTATCAGTTCCAAATTAAAATCACTGATGTGGCCAAAAACGTGAATGTTTCGCCAAATTATTTGTCAAACGCATTCAAGGATATTTTGAATATATCCACTAAAGGATATTTAACTAAAGTTAGGATGGAAAAAGCCAGTGTCCTGCTTCAAAGCTCCAACTACAACGTTCAACAAGTGGGACTTCTGGTTGGTTATAAAAATCAACTTCATTTTTCTGGTGAATTCAAAAAATATTACGGAGTCTCTCCGAAAGAATATATGAAAGGAACGATCAAATGAAAAAACAAGGTTTAGTGGTTTTGGCAATGGCTCTTACGTTTTTATCGGGTTGTGGGAATAACGCTAAAAATGATGCCATATTCCAATATGACACAAAAGAAATCGTCGAAACCTTTGGAAGCAATACAAACTCTGAAGCACATGATTACGAAAACTTAAACGTCAACAAGGTCGATACGGAGTTGAGAGACGATTTTGCCTTTGGCGTCGACGCTTCTATGACACAAGAAGTCGAGAAGTGCGGTGGCGTATATTTCAACAAAGACGGAAAAGAGCAAGACGTATTTCAAATTCTGAAAAAAGCTGGCGTTAATTTCGTCAGATTCCGTTTATGGAATAAACCTTATACTAAGTACAACAAGGCATACGGCGGTGGAAATAACACCGTTGATGTCGACCTTGCCTTAGCTAAAAGGGCAAAAGATGCGGGCCTAAACGTTATGATAGATTTCCATTATAGCGATTTCTGGGCCGATCCCGATCAGCAAAATAAGCCAAAAGAGTGGGGCACGCTTGAGCAAAGCGAAATACCTAACGCCATAAAGGAATTCACAAAAAACACGTTAACGACATTTAAAGACGCCGGCATTCACGTTGATGCCGTTCAGATCGGCAATGAAATCAACAATGGCATGTGCGGCTATGAAATAGACTGGAATAACACAGAAACCTCATATGATGTCATGTCAGAGATGCTAAAGGGCGGAATAGATGGCGCCAAATCGGTGTTTCCTGATACAAGAACGGTAATTCACCTTGCCAATGGCGGAAATAAGGAAGAGTTTGAAAACTTCTTTGTCGCAATGGATAAACGTGATGTTGATTACGATATCATCGGAGCTTCTTATTATCCTAACTTATCCGGAGACCTTTCCGAGTTGCAAGCGAATCTTGACAACGTTTCTCAAAAAACCGGGAAACCAGTAATTATCGCAGAGACGTCATGGGGTTTTACGACCGATTACAACGAATACACCGCTAATCAGTATACGGTAGCTGACGAAGATGTTGGCGGATATTTGACATCAGAGCAAGCCCAAGCAACGGAAATTAGAGACATAGTAAACATCTTGTCTAACGTTCCGGATAAAAAAGGCCTTGGCATATTCTATTGGGAGCCAGGTTGGCTTCCTGTAAATGGCGCCTGCTGGGCTACAAAATACGGTCAAGCTTATCAATATGACGGCGAGGATGGCGGACATGCGGACTATGAAGATGGCCTAGCCACTTGGTCGAATCAGGGACTCTTCTCATATTCCGGCAAAGCTCTTTCTTCGTTATATACGTTCAAATATTTAAAAGAGGGATTCAATCCTCACGAAGAACTATCCATCGAGGCCAGGAAAACCAATCTTGAATACACTTTAAACCTTGCCGAAAACGAAACTCTTCCTTCTACGGCAAAAGTGGTTACGGATTTTGATGCCATACGAGATGCGGATGTCGTTTGGGATGAAGAGGCTATTGAAACCGTAAAAACCAAGGGCACATATGCGGGATTAAAAGGCAAAGTCGATGGGAAGTACGATATCACCGCAACCGCTCATTGCATTGAAAACTTCGTAAAAGACCCTGGTTTTGAAAATCAGGGAACAACAGATGTGGTAAAAGACCCTTGGGTCATTGAATATTCAACGCCAGTCGATGATAAAGTGGTGAAACTTGACCGAAAGAAAGACATCAGAAACGGAAAGGCTGATCTTAACTGGTATCATTCATCAAAAGACTTCACATTTAAGGTCAAACAAACAATAAGCAATCTTCCGGCGGGCAATTACTCTTTGACAACCTATATCATGGCGATTGCCTATAAAGAGATACCTCACACCAAATTAAATCTCTATATATCCATCAATGGCGGAGAACCTAAAGTTCTCGATCTTGCAAGCGGTGACTATCTCCAAGGCTGGTCAGCCGGTTATCAGACTTGCGTGATTGACAATATAGATGTGCCAGAAGGCGCAACTGCAGAAATAGGGCTTGAAGGAGCAGCAAAGGCTAAAGCGTGGGCCCATAATGATGATTGGGAGCTTGTGAATACAAGTAATTAATTATATGAAAAACGAATTTGTGGTTAATATTATTCATAGACCGGAACTTTCCCCGGAATACGCCGAAAAAGCTCTTGGGAAAAAAGCAGCGAACAACGTAAAGAATGAATCCTTGGATATTTTCCTTTTTCAGCAGGAAGCCGCTCATAAAAACGGATTGAAAACGACGATTCAAATAACCTATGCGTCATTGTTTTCCGATGAAATCATTAGGATTTCCAAAGAACATCATGAAAAATACGGCGATGAAATAGGGCTCTCTTTGTTGGGATTGCCATGCAAACAATTCAGAGAAAAATATCACACTGAAGATTTCTGCATTTGGATGTTTGATGAAAAAAGAAAAATGGAAATCATAGATGATGTCTTCACCATGTTTCATGACAAATTCGGTTTTTATCCAGAATCCACTTCCTCTTATTTTCTAGACGCATTTACGCTGAACTACATTCACGAAAAATACCCATCAGTAAAATGCGCGGTTGCAACATGCTGGGAAGAGGGGCCAAAAGCATATCACACATGCAATAATTCATGGTATACGTTTATGGATGGTGGACCATGGAATCCGTGGATTCCGAGCAAAGTCAATTCCCATTGCCCGGCTTTTTCCAAAGAAGACGACTGCGGAATCGTATGCATACCTCATCTTTCCGGAGACTTATTAGCGTGTTTTAACGGAAATGGCTCGAATTTCGGCACACACCCTCAAAACGTTTTAAGGGGCATGATATATTATGATGACAACGGACATGTCGAATATCCTTATTTATATAATCTAATCGACGAATATCGACACCTTGGGAAATATAACGACGGATTCTCTTATAACATGATGTTTGTGGGACCTGGCTGGCTTAATAGGAGAGGAAGGTGGGAATGTTCTTATGAACTCCTGGCTCAATCTTATGAGGATGGAATGGCCTATTATGGAAAACTCAAAAAAGAAGGTCAGTTAAAAGACCTCACTATGTCCGAATTCGCCTCTTATTACCGTCAGAAACATCCGAATTACAAAAGAGGCGAAGTCGCTTTATGGAAAGACATATTATATGGATCGAATAAGCAATACCTATGGTATGTTGACCCATACATGAGAACGTGTCTTGATTTCAATCAAGGCGGAGCGATGATAGACCTTAGGCCTTACGCCGCGAGGATTGAGCAGAAAGTCGGCATTGGCACAGAACATGTTTACGATGCCTCTTATCCTTATTTGATTCAGGCAAATTATCGAGCCGGATATTTCACCCATTACGCAGGGGCGGGAACAATTAAATCATGCAAAGTAACGTTCAAAGGAGAAACAACCGATTTGGCGCTTTGCAGAACGATGGCCAAATTCGAAAAAACCTCTAACGGAATTAGGGTTACTGCAAACCCAGTAACGTTGAAACTTGCTCAAAAAGACATCGAAATTCAATCTGTTTTTGAGATAGAAGAGGGTTCTGGAGAGATGAAGGTCACAAGGAATCTGCTCACCGATCTAAACGGCGATGAAATCACAATCGAAGAATATATGACCGGCGCATTCGGCTTGAACGAGTATCAAGATGACATGACTTCATTAACTCTTGGGGTGGATAACGATTCGATTAAATACGGATATTTAGGTCGAAAAATAGAACATATAGGTGAGAAAGCTTACGTAAATATTCCACCTATTGAAACAAAAGTGGAACTGAGAGCGGAAGATGCCACCTTATCAGTCGAAGAAGGGATAGCCTTCTCGCCTGTATATAAGCTTTCCGCTTCTAAGACAATCAAAAAAGGAGGCTTTACAACATGGCTCAAGCTAGCAAGGGCAAATTGAATTTTAGATGTCCTTCTTGTTTTATGAAAGACATCGATATGGATATGTTCTTCGATGAGGAGAAACAAGAATATTATTGCCTAAGATGCGGATTCCACGGGACGCTTGAAGATGTCCTGAAATATAACGAAATGGCGAAATGCAACTACAAATATCTTAAGAAAAGAGTGGTTTCTTTCAACGAAGATAATGAACCATTAACCGTCAAGGACCACGAAAGGGGAACAAAGTGATACTCGGAGTAGACGTTTCCACATATTTCGAAGAAAAGAAAGCCAATGCTTCTTACTTTTCCTCCGGGAAACAAGTCGATCCGTTGAAAGTCTTTATAAATAACGGCGTCACTCATATGAGAATCCGCATATGGAATAATCCGTATAACAAGGACCAAAAGCCATATAAAGGCGGAACGTGTGACGTTAAAAACTTTTTGGAATTAGCGGACTTGGCCAATGTAAACGGATATAAAATTGTCCCCGATTTCCATTACAGTGATTTCTGGGCAGATCCTGGAAAACAATTTATCCCAAAAGATTGGGCAAACGATTCTTATGAAACGTTGCTCTATAAAGTTGCCGATTTCACCAAGAGCACTCTTGCGGTATTAAAAAACAAGGGAATTGACGTGGAAATGATGCAAATCGGCAATGAAATAACAAATGGAATGCTGTGGCCTATTGGGAAGCTTATAGATAATGGCGAAGGCAAAAGACGTGGGAATTACAGTAATTTATGCGAACTTCTCAAATCGGGAATCAAAGCGGCAAAAGATGTTTATCCTAACGCGAAAATTATTCTTCATCTTGAAAGAAGCGGAGATGCTGCGGTTTATCAAGAATTCTTTGAAGAGATGGAAAAACATGATGTTCCATACGATATCATCGGCGCCTCTTATTATCCGTATTGGCATGGTTCCTTCAAGCAACTATTCGACAACTTGGACGCTTGCAGAGCGAGATTCAAAAAAGAAGTCATGATAATGGAACTTGGCTATGGCTTCACTTTGGAAGATTACGTATTAACCAATAACGGAGCCCCTCATCTTGTCATAAACGAAGAAAAATTAAAGGAAATGAAAGAGGCACTGCCATATCCCCTTACCGAAGAAGGCCAGGCCGAATTCGTTGAGGAATTCCTGACACTCTCCAAGAAACACGATGTAAAAGCGGTCTTCTATTGGGAACCGTTGTGGATTCCAGGCGAAGACATTTGCTGGGCGTCAACTGAGGGCCAGCAATATATAAATGAGGTTGGGAAATCTCAAAGGAACGAATGGGCAAACCAATGCTTATACGATTATAAAGGAAATGCCTTAAAGGCTCTTAATAAATTTAAGGAGGATTCAAAATGAAAAAGAATTCAATTGTTCTTGCTCTTGTGCCGTTGATGTTGTCCATTGTGGGATGTGCGAATTCATCGTCGTCAAACGAGATTACAATCACCATTTGGGAAGACGAATCGAACATCGAGATGGTGAAAACGTTAACCGATGAATATTTAACTAAATACAAATCGAATTACCCGGATTCGCCTACCATCAAAATAGTTTTTGAAGAACAAACCGAAAAATCCGCCGTTGAAAAGATGTCAACGGTTGCTGCTGCTGGTCAAGGACCGGATATCGCATCCATCACTCACGACACAATCGCCGCTGGCGTTGCTGACAAACTTTTGGCGCCGGTCTCTTACGATCAAGCTCTCGCTTATAGAATGACTTCGGAAGCGATGAATGCCGTAACATATAATGGCACGGTTTATGGCTATCCAATCACGGCTGAATCAATGACCATCATGTATGACAAAAGAAAGGTTAGCGCCGAAGAATTAACCAGTTTTGACAAACTTCTTGCTAGCGGAAAGAAAATCGCTTGGCAAATGACGGGAGATGATGGTGGATACTATACCTCTGGACTTTACACTGATGCGGTGATTTTTGGAGAAGATGGGAAAGATTCAACAAAGGTTAATCTCGCCACCAATAAAGCGGTCGACAATGTATATTCATTCTTCCACGATTATGGTTCTTGCTTTATTGACGCATCCCCGGAAGAAGCCGTATCTTATGTCACCAACGGAACTGGCGGCGCTGTCGGACTGATGTCATCCCCATTCATTCTATCCAGCATGAAAAACGCTTTAGGTGATAACCTCGGCATCGCTAAACTCCCGACAATCAACGGCGAATCGCAAAGGCCGTTCTCAGGCTATAAAGCATATGCGGTTTCCCGTTATTCAAAAAACGGCGTTATAGCTCAAGATATCTGCAATTTCTTAACGTCTTATGATGCAATGAATTGGAGACTTGTCAATGCGGGCTATCTTCCGGCCTGCCCGCTTGATGCTACGGCAGACATTAAAGAATCCATCGGTGAAAGCGCTGAAGCGCAGGTTTTCGCCTCATCCCTTGCCGATTCGTTCACAATGCCAAACATCCCTAAGATGCAAGATTATTGGAGGCCAATGAACAACGCCACGACCAAATTCTGGAATCAAAAGGATTCATTGACCAAGGAAGAGGTCAAATCTGCGTTAGTGGAAGCTTCTGCAACCTTACTTTCATGATGGAGCAAAACATGGAACCGGCGAAAAAAGAGACAAAATTAAGTTCGTTGCTTCGACCTTTCAGCTCTTTTAGAGAGACTTTTAAATCTTCAAATGCATATATGAAGATCGTTTTGGTTATTCAATGCTTGCTTTTCGGCTCCGGCGTGTTGCTTAGCGGAGAGCTAGAAATCGGCATAATTTGCTGGGCTGTGTTATATCTGTTGCTTTTCGGCAGCGGATATATAACGTATGGTTACGTTTCGAAGACTTTAAATATAAGCGTCTTCACTTATGCGGTAGTCCTCGTAATTTTAATAGCTCTAGCCATTTCGTTATGGTATTTCATATTCAACAAAACCGTTGCGAACGCTAGAAAAAGGATAAAAGGGGAAAAGTACGCCTTCTCTTATATCTCAATTGGTGTCAAAAGGTTCTTCACCTCATTTGTCGGATGGTGGAAGGAATTTGGAATTCAATACAAAGCCAGTGATGCAAAAGGGAAGTGCTCGCTCCTCTTGTCGTTCTTTGCCTGCGGGGTTCCGTTGCTGATAATGAAAGAATGGGTCAAGGGATTTACTTTTTTGGCCATCCAGATAATCGCCATTCTATACATGATTGCCAGGGGTTTTGCCGATATTCAGACATTCTTCCTCCTCGGGGCGGAAGATAAATATCAAGCGCCATTGATTTATGGCATTATCGCAATGGTTATTGCGTTGCTGTTCCTGTTCATTTACATAACCAATATCAAGCAAACCCTAAAAGCGGTGAATGATTATAACCTCCATAAATATGGACCCAATTTCAAAATTCAACTTAAGGAGTTGGGAAACAAGAATTTCTATGTAACCTCGCTTGTCATTCCGGTTATCGGCGCAATAGTTTTCACCATCATACCTCTTGCGTTCATGATAGCCATTGCCTTTACAAATTATTCAAGAGTGGTGTCTCCTGGTTATTCCAGCACAGGCAATTTCGATTTTCTTCAGTGGGTTGGGGCAGACACGTTTAAGAGGATTTTCAACGAAACCGCCAATTTCCAAGACTTGTTATCAGTCTTTGCTTGGACCATCATTTGGGCGCTTCTTGCCACGTTCACCTGTTATTTTGGCGGATTATTCCTCGCTATGCTCTTGAACAAAAAATGCATTAAAGGAAAGGTTGTCTATAGGTCACTATTCGTCGTTGCCATGGCGATGCCTCAATTCGTCTCATTGTTAGTTATGAGAACTATGTTTGAAGATTATGGTCCTATAAACACCCTGATGATGAATCTTGGGTGGATTTCTGGGCCTATCGAATATTGGAAATCTGAATATTTGGCCAGAGCCTTGATAATATTCATCAATATGTGGGTGGGTATTCCTTACTACATGCTGCTTATGTCCGGGTTACTTATAAACATACCAAAAGACTATTATGAAGCGGCGACAATTGACGGGGCGACAAAATGGCAGCAATTCAAAAAAATAACCTTCCCGAATATCCTATTCATGACAACTCCGATGCTGATCACCTCCTTTGTCAGCAATATCAATAACTTCAATGTCATATGGTTCTTGACCAATGGCGGACCTGCGAACTCCGATATCAGTGGGACCGCTGGCAAAACAGACATTTTAATAACCTGGCTTTACCAGCTCACCATGAAGCGCGGAGATTATAACTTCGGCGCAGCTATCGGCATCATCATGTTCCTTATTACCGCAACTCTTTCGCTTATCATTTTCCGTCGCAGCAGCTCTTATAAAAACGAGGAGGCTTACAGATGATAAAAGATAAAAACAAATCTTTGAGAAGGTCTCGTATTATCGATGCCATATGGTCTAATGCGTTGGTAATTTTGCTTGCTCTTATTTGGATTATGCCGGTTTTGTGGATAATCATGGCGAGTTTCTCCAATCAAACAGGGTATATATCCACAACATTTTTCCCAACTGCAGATCAACTCACCATAAATAACTATGTAAAACTCTTCACCGAAACCAATTTCCTCACTTGGGTGGGAAATACGATGATTGTTGCGGTTTTAAACACCGTCTTTACTACTTTGTTCACCGTTTTAACCGCTTATTCGCTATCTCGTTTTAGGTTCAAAATGAGAAAAACATTCTTAAATATCACGTTAATCCTGGGAATGTTCCCCGGATTCATGTCTATGGTGGCGGTTTATTTCATTCTTGCGGAATTGAACTTAACGAATTCGATTTTCGCCCTCCTTGTTTATTACGTCGCCGGGGCGGGCCTTGGGTTCTTTATCTGCAAGGGATACTTTGACACGATTCCCAAAGACATAGATGAAGCTTTGATGGTGGATGGTTCCCCGCATATTGTTTCATTTATTAGGGTTTTCTTGCCGCTTGCAGCCCCAATAATCATTTATACGGCATTAATGGCCTTTATGGCTCCATGGGCCGATTATATTCTTGCAGGACTGATATTTACCAAAGACTCCGCGAAAACGGTCGCAGTCGGACTTTACGGATGGATGGAATCAAGCAAGATAAACAACTATTTCACCTTATTTGCGGCCGGTTCCACAATTGTTGCCGTCCCTATTGTTGCGCTATATATCGCTTTGCAAAGATTCTTTGTGGAAGGAATTTCGGCAGGAGCAGTTAAGGGGTAATTTTATGAAAAGAAAACCGTTAGCTTTATTATTTATTCCAATTCTCGCTTCCTGCAGTTTTCATTTTGTAACCGCAAGTAGCGAAATTACATCGCAGCCTTTAATGGTCGGGGATATATCCACTCATGTTTATGGCAATGTTATTTTGAATATCCAGAATTTAAACGGCGAAGATTATTCACTTACGACTACCGGCAGTGGGGTTCGAATCGAAAACAAAACAATCATCCCATTTAAAGCCGAAACGGATAACAATATAACAATCACAACCGCAAGCGGAAGAACATCAACGTTTAAAGTGAAAGTGGAAAATAGGGAATATTATTCCAAACACACGAGCGCCGAGGAAAACGAAGGATGGTTCGATGATGTATCAATAGATTCAATCTCCTCGCTAACTTCATCTTTTGCCAACGGCATGGATATTTCAAGCGCTAAGCAACTTTACGACAATGGGCAAAAATTTTATAACTCGGATGGAATTGAAGAATCTCTTTTCTATATTTTAAAAGATGCTGGAATCAATTGGATTAGACTCAGACTTTGGAATGATCCAAGCGATGAATATCAGGACGAAGGCGTTACGAAAACATTTAAATATGGCGGTGGGAATTGCGATTTGGCCAACGTAAAGTGGATGGCTCATGAGGCTAAAGCCGCAGGTCTTAAGGTCTTATTAAATTTCCATTACAGCGATTTTTGGGCGGATCCATCCAATCAAATAATTCCAAAAGCATGGAAAGATGTTTCGACCTCGAATGAACTTGCCTGCGAGGTGCAGGATTACACCACTAAAGTTTTAAAAGACTTGAAGTCCGGTGACGCTTTGCCTGACATGGTTCAGATCGGCAATGAAACATATGGCGGAATGTTTTTGCATAACCCCGGGGGAGTTACCACAACCGCAACAGGGGGAAATCCGAAATATTCCACCGGTAAAACCACAAGAAACAACGGGACTGAAGCGAAATACGATTTCACCGGTTCTAAGAGTTCTAACATAAACCTTAGGAAATATTTTAAAGCGGCGATTGACGGAATTAATGCAGTGGACCCTTCAATCATGAAAATGATTCACTTTGTCAAAGGGTTTTCAGATCCGAATACAAGCATCAAATTCTTCCAAACATTCGATGATTTGGACATAGATGTATTTGGCCTAAGCGCTTATTCGTATTACCACTGGTCTAATTTATCAACGTTAAAAACGGGATTAACGGCTATATCAGAAGCTTTCCCAAACAAGAAAATTTGTATAGCGGAGACATCATACGGTTTTACCTATGAAACAGATTCTTGGGCTGACAATACATTCTCAAAGAACGGGACGGCATCCACCATTTCCGGTTACCCATGCTCGATTCAAGGACAAGCATCACTAATTAGAGATGCAACCGAAGTCGTATCTAATCTGCAAAACGGGTTTGGAGTGTTTTACTGGGAAGGGGCGTGGACACCAACCAAATATTCCGGTTGGGCTGACCAAAATAGCGCTAGTTCTTGGGCAAATCAGGCTTTGTTCTCATATAACGGAAAGGCTTTAGGAAGCCTTGGCGTCTATAAAAAGATGCATCCTATAACTTAGATTTTCATTTTAAAAATTTTATAAAGAAAGGAAAAAGAAAAATGAAAAAACAACTACTAGTCTTACTCTCCACGATGTTTTTGTTGGCATCGTGCGGACAAACAAATTCTTCCGAAGAAAAACCATCATCATCTTCTGCCGAAACCTCAACCAGTGAAACTGCTCAAACGTCTGTTGAGCCAGCCAAAATCAATGTAACGATTAAGGTCACCGCCTCTGGAATCGATGAATATTCCGGATCCCACTCCAAGCTTTATATCAATTCGAATTTTGAGTCCAACGATTGGAATACGCATGCAATGACTCAGGATTCTGAAAACCAGAATATCTGGACATATACTTTCAGCCAAATTGAAGTGGAAGCAAGATACAAATTCAACATCTATTATGGCGGCGATGAAACACCGGATTGGTCAAATGGCTTGAACAGCGAAGGAAGTGCCGACAAACCTCTAACTGTCACTATTTCTGAAGACAAAACCGTGTATGAATTCACCTCAACGTTTGTCGTTCCTCAAACCTCATACACATTCACGCTGGTTTTGACTCCTCACATTCAGTCTACCGAAGGTACAGATGATGAAATGTACGATTCAACTTATCTTTGGATGTGGTGTTCAACTGCTGAGTCAGCTGTCTTAGAAAAACAAAGTGACGGAACGTGGACCTACGAAGTAAGCGAATACGTCGGTAGCAAATTCCAGTTCACACCATGCTTGGGAACTGAAAGCGCCATAAATTGGAGCTATCAGCATGGCGCATATGAAAATGGCGAGTGGGTCCAGTGGAAGTCAACCGAAATTGTTCTTGAAGATGGGAAAACATCATATTCATATGACATCTATTTCAACTCCCAACCAGATAAAGTCGTTGGCGAAACATATTCTGTTACTTGGCATTATTATGCGGAAAGTTGGGACAATCTCGGCTCATCCATTTCCGTTTGTTACACGGTCAACGACGGCAGCACGGTGTGGTCAGAAATGAAATGGGATGCGCAAACCGGTTATAACTACACCGCAAAAGGTGCCGATATTCCAAGCGGCGCAACAGTGAAATATCACCTTTATTCCTGGAAAGCAGAAGGAGATGAAAGATATCTTGCTCAAGATGCAGAGGGCACGGATTTTTCAATCACGGTTTCCTCAAACCTCGAATATATTCTAACTGGTGATTTTGGCGCATCAGCCTCTGCATATGGCGTTGGCCTTGCAACATTGGTTGAATAAAACTAATAAATCAAAATAATTAAGCATCCAAGGAGGACTAACATGAAAAACAATGAGGTGGTATTGCAAGAATTACCTACTATTGAAAAATCTGATGACAGATTCGTTTCTTTGCAAAACGTCAATAAATTTTACGACAAAAATGTTCATGCAGTCATCGATTTTAACCTCGATATAAAAAAGCATGAATTCATTGTCTTCGTTGGCCCTTCTGGATGTGGCAAATCTACCACTCTAAGAATGATCGCCGGGCTTGAGGATATATCAAGCGGCAATCTCTTCATTGATGGTGTCTACTGCAATGATTTACCTCCGGTTGATAGGGATATTGCAATGGTTTTCCAAAGCTACGCTCTTTATCCTAATATGACTGTATACGACAATATGGCATTCTCGCTGCAAGTCCGTCATTTCCCGAAAGACGAAATTGATAAAAGAGTCAGGGAAGCTGCAAAAATATTGGAAATTGAGCAATATCTCGACCGTAAACCGAAGGCCTTATCAGGCGGGCAAAGGCAAAGGGTTGCGCTCGGAAGGGCGATTGTAAGAAAAGCCAGACTCTTCTTGATGGATGAGCCATTGAGCAATCTTGATGCTAAATTAAGAGTGCAAATGAGGAGCGAGATCATAAATTTGCATGATAGGCTCGAAGCAACAACCATATACGTTACGCACGATCAAACGGAAGCTATGACAATGGCTGACCGAATCGTTTGCATGAAGGATGGTGTAGTCCAGCAAATCGCTACACCTATGGAAATATATAAACATCCAGCCAACAAATTCGTTGCGTCATTCATCGGGTCTCCTGCAATGAATTTTATCGACGGAGTTTATTCCAAAGGCGTTATTAGATTCGCCGATGGAACAGAAGTTAAGCTTCCTCAAGATAAAATCAATTCTCACGACCAATTTTACAAAAATTATCTAGAAGAACTAAAAAACGGTTTTGATTCGTTTGTTGAGAAGAGAAAACAAGAAGCTATGAGCAACGCTTCCAAGAAAAAGAAAATCCAAGAAGAATACAATCCTGACTTTGATTCTGAAATAGTTAAAATGAAAGAGACAATCGAGAAACTAAACGCGATTGTTAAAGGTTGCGACCATGAGATAATATTCGGGATTAGACCGGAATCAATAGTTAGAAACGATGATGGAGACATCAAAACCACTATCGGATTAAGCGAGCTTCTTGGCGATGAATATTACGTTCATTTCACATATGCAGGGCAAAATATCCTTGCAAAAGTGGCATCGGAGTCTCTTTTGGAAAAAGGCGCAAATATAACATTTGAGTTTAAAAAAGATAAAATCCATCTATTTGATTCGATCAGCGAAAAGGCGCTTTGCTAATTATAGCCATTCGAATTAATAGAACTAAAAGG
>CAVAGP010000058.1:0-13379 GCA_963588175.1 Faecalibacillus sp.
TTGCAAACGATCCCAAAATCTTTTGAAAACGGAGTTCTTCCAATCAAATTTGTTGTTTGACCACCGTTCACTATCGAAAAATCGTATAGATAAACAAGCCTATTTTTTATTTGATAATCTGAGCATGTCACAATAATACCGTTGTTATAGAAACAAAAATTTTCTGGTTCTGAATTTATCGTTTCTATTATTTTTGGATCGATCTTTTTTGAGACAATGTAGAAACGCAAATTGCTTGCAAACAATCCTTTTGTTGAGTAGTGGAGGAACATTTCCTTGAGAGATGATGCCGATATCATTGTTACTGCGCTGCCTTCTCCTAGGTTACATATGCTGCCATCACCAAACGTTCTTAACGCCCCATATTCAACGCATTCTTTTGGAGATTCGATATCACTAATTTCTTGCTCAATATCGTCTTTGAAGATTAATTCAAATGAAATTCTTCCTCTTGATCCGGTTTGTCGTGAAATTAAATCTTGTAATTTGATCTTTTTTTCTGGGCTTGGTTCCCAATCACAAAGAAGTTTTACCACGAACAATGAGTCTTCGTCTGTACCATTTCTAAAACCGATCGCTGTATAAACCCTGGATACAGCGGCTTTGGCTGAGGGATCTCTTAAAATAACTCGATTAATGTTATCGGACAACGTTTCTAAACTCTTTATAATCTCGTTTTCAGAATACGTTTCAAATGTGTTTTTCGATATCGTACATATGAAATCGAGGACGTTCCCATCCATTGTTGCACTATTGAAAATTGCCCCTACACCAAATTCATATAGATTTGACGGGTAACAAAGCGAATCAAGTATTTCATCAAACTTTGTAATATCACCATCTAAGTAGTGATAAAAACAGTACAAATAAACTATTTTTGATTCATCGTTAAGGTTATCGTTAAAATTGCATTCATTTTCGTTTTCTAAAGATTCAAACCGTTTTAATAAATTCATAGAACGATTATATAACCATTATTCGCTTTGTTTCACGCATTTATCCTAAAATGCTGATAAATAAGTGCATTTTTGGTATGATCATCGATATGAATAACGCTTTCGGAAAGATTTTGTATATTTTTGGAATTGATGGTCCAAAGGCAAAGAATATTCTTGATGTTGTGGAGAAGGACATCGTTTGCACTCAATTTTTGGCAAGGGAGACGGCTAGATATTGTTTTTTGTGTGTTTTGAAATGTGCCGGTTGCGCCAACAAATATTCAAAGATTAATAAAAAAGGTGAGACTAAATTTGATAAGGCTATTAATAGTTTTAACAAACAAAAAAAGAAAAAAACTTTATTCGGCGATCACTTTGCACCGATTAACGAATCGTTTTTGACTATCGCTGACAATTATTATTGGTTGCTTGGACAACTCGTCAAAACTAATCAGGAAAATTGGATGATAGTCCTTTTCTACATTCTTTTTATTGATTATCGTCCTCTTAGTAGCAAGCCCAAATGTTACGCCAAAACATTGGTGGATTGGTGTTCAAAAACTGGCAATGGTTTGCCACAAATCTCGGTTAATCGTATAAATGGTCAGTGGTGTTATGCGATTAAAATTAATATATCCGGCGAATATCGTACTTTCTTTTCAGAATATTGCGACATTGATTGTTCTATTAAAGAAGGTTCTGATTCATTTGTAAAATGCATTACTGATATTTTTTCCTTCCTTGTTTCAATTAACGCGTTTTACGTCCCGTTCATTGCTGAGATACAAATGTATTATTCTACTCATAATAGAATTTTTCTCCTTCACTTAAGTGCAAGGGGAATCATTGAGAAAGGACTATCCCGAATTAGGGACAGAGATAGTAAAACTTACCATTATGTAGTATCGTTATACAACAAGGATCTAACGTGCTGTTTGTCTGATCGCGATAGAGCCAAGGCGGCCCTGTCTGATTCCGTTTTTAAAGAAATTATGAACAGCATTCCTCCAATGAAAGATAAGCCAGAACGTAGGTCCTCTCTGAACGTTGGCATGAATTTTACTTTATACGATAATTTGAATAAAGACCAAGCCGACCTGGTGGATGAATTTGAGAATCAGATAAGAAAAATTGATTCAGGGATAGTCCGCACGGATTACGAACGTTACATTGGATTTATGACTTCGGGAATGAATAAGAATATTTGTTGGATTACCATTAAATTTGGCGAACCGTACATTAATTTTAGGGCTAAAGGATCTAAGGATGTTATCCGTAAAACATTGCTTTTTGATGAGATAGGTATAGATATTGAGGAAATTATTTTTGGGACGCGCAATATTGATGACAAAAAAATAATCGGAATTATTGACAAAGACAAACCGAGTAACGAAGAACGCCCAGCCTCAATAACGAGAATCTCTTTAGAAGAGTTATATGCAGTTGTATCTGACAAGGACATGAGTGTGGATGAATTTGAAACATACAAAGAGCAACTTCGGAAGAAAGGTGTTTTTATCATAGATGAATAGCGTTATTGGCTCAATTATCGGTGACATCAACGGTTCTATCTACGAATTCCATAATGTAAACACCAAAGAATTCGCGTTATTTGCTAATAATATGCATCTTACTGATGATAGTGTCCTCACCATCGCTACAATGTCCGCTCTAATGGATTCGTATGGTAAGGATGAGCAAACAATACTTGAATCATTTAAAAAAGAATATTCAGATGCTTGTGCAAAAAGACCTAGAGCAGGTTATGGCTATCATTTTGCTAAATGGGCAAAATCTAGAGATAAAGAACCGTATGGTTCATTAGGCAATGGCAGCGCTATGCGAGTATCTCCTGTTGCCCATATAGCAAAAGATATGAATGAATGCCTATATCTAGCAAAGTTATCCTCACAAGTGACACATAACCATATAGAAGGGATTAAAGGTGCTCAAGCTACTGCAGCAGCGGCGTATTTAGCGCTTCATAATGCCACAAAGCAAGAAATCAAACGTTATATTGCGGATAATTTTTATCCGAATATTGTTGATATGACATATTCTAATCTTAAGAAAGATTGGAAATTTGATGTAACGTGCCCAGGGACTGTGCCTCAGGCAATCACCGTGTTCCTAGAATCAACATCATTTGAGGATTGCGTTCGTTCTGCTGTATACCTAGGTGGAGATTGCGATACCCTTGCCGCGATTGCCTGCTCTGTTGCGGGACCATATTACAAAGATAAGATGTGTTCTATGGAGTCCATAAGAAAATATCTAACCGATATAGATACATTAACGATAACCAAGTTCGATAACCTAGTTAAAATGGTTGGTAAATCGCAAGCCGAATAACAAAATGTTTTTATAAATACTGGTATGACTTGAATCGTACATCTTCTTGATTTTTTTGAAACTTTGTTTTCCTTGGATAAAGTCAAAAAGCGTTTTCTGGCCCATTTTGTCATTCGATTCAGTGCTAAATCGCAGTGAAACCATCGTGCTTTGCCTATATAATTAAAAAGGAAGGAGACCTTGGAATGTTTTGTCAATATTGTGGAAAACCATTGCCGAAAGGTGCTTACGCTTGCCCATGCTGCGGAAGAAAAGCGAGAATGAGACTGGATGATATTTTTGATGTAATTTCGTTGGTATCATTTTCGCTTGTGTTCGTACTGCTGTTTGTTTCCATTATGGTTGCGTGGTTTGCAGACGCTCTTGCGGGTTTTTGGATTACGATTCCGGCGATTATTCTTATAGCTATCGGATTAGGATTTTTTATCCCATCCCTTGTTATCAAAAAGAAGAACTCTTAGCAGTTCGCGTCGAATAATTAAGTGGATTTTTTCAAATCTGCTTTTTTATTATCTCTTGAATTAACCCGATTTAAATCGATGTAGGTACACTAAGTTCGATAGCCTAGTTAAAACAATTGATAAATCCCTTTAATTGGAACAAAATCACTTTAACAAATATAAGACAAAGGAGAACAAGAAATGAAAGAAATCAGATGTCCTCATTGCAACAAGGTTTTTACTGTGGATGATTCTGGATATGAAGCCATCCGCAAAGAGATTAAGAACCACGAAATTGAAGAAGCGGTCAAGGCTAGACTTGACGCCGCAATTAGAGAAGCGGACCTAAAGAATCAGGTAACCATAGAGAAAACTAATAAAGACAATCAGGCTGAAGTTGATAAGCTAAAAGCAGAGATTGCCACCTTGCAGTTAGAGATAAGCAATACAGCGGAGAAATATTCGGTTAAAGAGCAAACCCTAAGGAATGATTATGATTCTAAGCTGTCAAAGTACGAATCAACACTTAAAGAGACTAAAGCCGAGGCGATCGCGGATAAAGCCAAAGCATTAGAGGATGCGAATAAGAAGATCGCATCGCTAGAAGGCCAATTAAAGACTCAAGAGGCAGAATCAAAGCTAGCGGTGGTCGAGGCCCAAACCTTATCAAATAAAGAAATAGCTGAACTCAAGAACAAACTTGATTTGAAAGATAAGGAATCTGCTTTGGAGATCAAGAACATCAATGAGGCCCACGCAACAGAGGTTAAAGCGCTTAGCCAACAAGTGGATTACTATAAGGATCTGAAGACCAAAATGTCCACTAAGTTAGTGGGAGAGACCCTTGAGCAGCATTGCATGAATGAATTCAACTCAATTAGGACATATGCTTATCCAAACGCATATTTTGAAAAAGACAACGATGCCAAGACTGGCTCTAAAGGTGACTTTATATTTAGAGACTACACGGATGATGGAACTGAAATCGTATCCATCATGTTTGAGATGAAGAATGAGATGGATACGACCTCCACCAAACATAAGAATGAAGACTTCTTTAAAGAGCTAGATAAGGATAGAGAGGAGAAGGGCTGCGAATACGCAGTGCTTGTCTCTATGCTTGAAGCGGACAATGAATTCTATAATGCTGGCATTGTGGATGTATCTTATAGATACAAGAAGATGTTCGTGGTTAGACCGCAGTGCTTTAAGACAATAATCGGCATTTTAAAGAACGCCGCGATGAATTCGGTTCAGTATAAGAATGAATTGGCCCTTGTTAAAGCCCAGAATGTCGATGTCTCTAATTTCGAAGAGAAACTGACCACATTCCAGGAAGGCTTCAAAAGGAACTATGAGCTTGCCAGCGATAAATTCAATAAGGCGATAGAGGAAATCGATAAGACAATCGATCATCTCCAAAAGACCAAAGAGGCATTGCTTGGCTCTGAGAAGAATTTGAGAATCGCAAATGATAAGGCTCAGGATTTATCGGTCAAGAAACTGACTAAAGGCAACCCGACCATGACCGCAATGTTTGAAAAATAGTTAAGTTGATTTCCGTGAATAATTCAAAATCTGACCGAATAGATTTTCCGAATCTGACCGAATGATTTTTACAAATCTGACCGAATGAAAAATCAAAATCCGACCGATTATGTATAGAAAGTATAGATAACATGTGATATTATTCATTTGGGAAAAGAAAGAAGATTTTCATTATGGATAAAATTGCGGATGAACAAAAATACAAAAGAAGAATAATGGACGATAAGGTAGAGCAATATCTATCCACTTTCGGGGCGGTATGCATTGAAGGCCCGAAGTGGTGCGGTAAAACTTGGATCTCCTCCCATCACGCAAAAAGCGAATTCCTCATCGCCGATCCTTCTGGCCGTTTTCAAAATAGAAGATTGGCTGAAATGTCGCCCTCAATTGTTTTAGAAGGGGAAACGCCTAGATTAATTGACGAATGGCAAGAAGTGGATTCCCTTTGGGATGCCGTCAGATATGCCGTCGATCAAAGAGGCGAAAAAGGGCAGTTCATCCTAACCGGTTCTTCAACACCCAAAAAAGAAGACAGAATCCATAGTGGCGCCGGAAGAATTGGCAAATTAAGGATGAGCACCATGTCTCTTTATGAATCAGGCGATTCAAGTGGGGCCATTTCGCTTAAAGATTTATGCCAAGGCAAATTAACCCCCGTTTTAACCGGTGAGGTTAATCTTCGCTCATTGGCCAATTATATCGTTAGAGGTGGTTTTCCCGGAAATGTTTCACTGCCAATTGAAAACGCTCAATTGGTAGTTGATTCATATATCGAGGCCATATTAAGCGACGATACGCAAAGAATAGATGGCAAGAGATACGACATCAACAAGATGAGGCTCCTATTGCGTTCTCTAGCAAGAAACGAAACTACAACTGCGACGAGAAACAAGCTTGCTAGTGACATCAAAGAAATCGATGACGAAGTGATTGATACCGACACCGTTTCGGCATATCTAAACATATTTGATCGGCTTTTCTTGCTAGAAAACCAAAAGCCATTCTCATCCAACATACGGTCATCAATTCGCTTAAAGCAAGCGGAAAAACGCCATTTCTGCGACCCATCTTTAGCGTGTTCTCTTCTTAAGGCGACTCCGGACAAGTTGATAAACGATCTTGAAACCTTCGGATTACTTTTTGAGGCGCTTTGCGAAAGAGACCTCAGAATATATGCTCAATCATTTGATGCCGAGCTTTTTCATTATCAAGACTACATGAACAATGAAATCGATGCAGTAATTGAATTAAAGAATGGAAACTGGTGTGCCTTTGAAATAAAACTTGGGGCAAATCAAATTGATAACGCGGCTAATAACCTCATAAAGATAAGAGATAAAATTGCATCATCTGGAGGAAAGGCCCCGTCGATACTCTGCGTAATATGTGGTCTTTCTAATGCTGCATACAAGAGAGAAGACGGAGTCTTTGTTGTTCCAATCACCGCATTAAAGAACTGACTTTGTATCCAATCCTGATAATTTGGTATGCGCTATCTTTTATGAACTCTTGGTTTCACGGATTGGCGAATGTCATTTTGCCCTTATCATTCCTCTTTCCTTTGGCGTGATATCTGCCAGTTTTTCTCGAGCCGACTAGCTCGATATAATCACGGATACCCCTCTTGATTACGTTCCTTATGGGATTGAGCGAGACCTCCTTGCCGGATTTTACGAATGTCCGCGACTTTCTTGGTTCAAATGACAATTCTCTTTACTGCAGCATAAAAAGCAACCTCTCAATCAGGATGAAGGAATGTAAACTTTTCGCACTGATAGCCGGTAAAAGCACCGCGTCGATCACAAAAGGAAAATGCTCGCTACATCGGGAATGCTCAAGTGTGTACGAAACCAGGCGTTATTGCTCGGTTGGCAATTCGCTAAGCCACAAGAGCTATATAGAGTACGAATGCGACCTTGCGATTAGGGGCAACCTGAGAATCGTCGTTCTCTATAATGCAGGCAGCGTTGGCAAAAACCTTTGCCCAGATGCACTGAGAGGTAAAGGAATCAAAAAGTACGGTTCTTTCGAGTACTTCCTTGTTGAGGATGCATTCTTAAAAATCCTCTGCTGACGACCGTTTCTATCCTCAAAGGGTCCCAAGGTGTTTATATAGAAAACCTACTACCTGGCGTTTAAAACGGTACGAACCTTGGTTGAATTCATCGCCATATGCCTTTGCTAAAACATGCCGAGAAGACGAAAGGCGACCTTCTTAATTGGCGTTATATCATTTAACAAAAATAAAATGTGCATTTGCTCCGGCTTTTTCGGAAAGTGGAACGTCAAGATTAATCGAGGAGTGGTGAGAATCCGATATTAACTTTCTGTTCTCAACTCCAGGTTAAACAAGCGCTTTCAGATACTCTTCTGCATTTCTATATTCGATTCCGTTTTCCAATGTCATGTTCTCTCCGCGATAGATAACAACTCTTTTGGCGATTTTGCCATATCTGAATTCCGTATTTTTCAGCTTCTCTTCATCTGTTAAATGCCTATATTGCTCTTTACTCCGTTCCTTGGAATGCTTCACTTCGTAAATTTCGCAAGTTGCATTTAGCTTATCCGCAACGACCATATCGAATTCGCCAATGGCAAATTGGAGCTGAAAAACCTGTTTTTTCGGATTTGCGATTTTGGTTTCAAGCAATATGATATCTTCCATCATCCTGCCCTTTATATCGTTCAAAATCCTCTCGATTACCGCATTTCTTTCATTTATTGAGAGTCCCTGGAACTCTTCGTCTTCAAGTAAAGATTGTACTAATTCTTTTGCTTGGGAATATCTCATTCCAGGTTGAGTAAGGACGGTTTTGAAGTTCTTTTGGCGTTCGACTGGTAAGGTTTGAATATCGATGTCCACCGTTAAATCCAAAGCGTCAAGATACTCTTTTATCTCTCTTCTATGTTCTTCATTAATTGTTACGGTTTTTTCCTCTTTGTTTCTGATCTCGAGCAATTTCTTAAGCCGCTCTGTGAATTCTTCCTTATCGATTCTATCGAGGATATCGTTTGGTTTCTGCCTGTCATTTCTGAGATTCCTTGCTGAAACCCCTAAATCATGAGAAATAAAATCTTTCGTCAGAACATCTATGGTGAAGCGGTGGTTGAGGTCCTCAACAACGCGATTGATCGCGCTTGTAAGCTCGTTTTTCTCATATAGGTCATAAAGAGCGCGGAAATGCTGGCCGTACTGATAGCATTTCAGAGAATGCTGGATGTTTTTCGCTATTGCGCTATCGACGTATTCGTCCACGCTATTCTTGTTTGCAAACGTGGACTTCTCGTTATAGTGAGTGCCGTCAAGGCTCATGGTTCCGCCATAGCAAATGTATTCGTCGATCCCCTTTATGCCAAGAACATCTTCAAATTCTCTATATGGAATGAATGTGGTATGAAGGAAAATGCAACGGTCATACAGTTGCTCATCCTCGGAAAAGATAAACCCGAGTGAATCAGTTCCTGATAACACTATTTTCATTCCGCAGGTGGCAAATATATCCGAAAAAAGCGCAGCCCCTTCGATAAAGTCTTCAATAAGAGTCACCTCATCTATAAACACATACTTGTATCCGCTGTTCATCAGGCGTTTCAAATCCTGATTTATATCGCTTAAAACGATTCCTGGTCTGACTTGGATAAATGCCGTTTTTGAAAAAGCTTCAGCATTCATATCCGCTATAACCTGACGTATGAGCGTTGTTTTGCCCGTGCGTCTCAAACCATAAAGGATAAGAACTCTGTCGCGAACATCCCCGTAAACGTAATCATGTATATTCTCATAAAGATTTCTCTTTTTGTAATTCAGGACTGTTTGGACGTATTTTTTCAGGTTTTCTCCGAGCATTACATCGGTTTTGAAAATATAGTTTCCCTCTTTCTGCTGCTTAGGAAGCATGGAAGCAAGTTCTTTTTCTCGTTTTTGAAGCTCCTTTCTTCTTTCTATTTCCTTTCGTAAATCATCCACATGTGCATCGACGACATACTTGCTTTTCTTTTTGCCATTCTCCGTCCATTGCAGATAATATCTCGTTTTGCCGTTTATATTCTTCTTTGAGATGTACCCAGTTGGTAACTCGTCTATTTCTTTTCGGATTTGTGAAAGCACGTTTAGAGTTTCTTGACTGTCCATTGGGATCCTCCTCGTTTATTTATAATGATGGTTCTTTTAGATTTTTTATCCGCTTTTATCTAAAAATAATTATTATCATCATTATTATAACCCCTTTAAAATTATTGCCAAGGGGTTACAAGGGGTTATAGAACGTTTTATAAAAGCGTTGGATTACATAAAAGAATTGAAGGCCAAAGACAAACCGGTGGAGATAACCAACATCGTCCTCGAGCCTGATAAGGTCATCCGGACGACCGTTGTTGCGATGAAATATTTCCGAAAAATGTTGATGCATAAAAGGATTTATAGGTCACCCACGCAATCAAAGCTTTAAATCAAAAAAAACGAGGCTGAACCGCCCTATTCGACGGGAAGGTTTGGCGACCAAGGGAAAAGAAGGAACGCCATATAATGTGGAATGGTGAGGATACCATCAGCAAATGTGAGGTTTCCACCGGTGATTTTGACTAGTTTCGTCTTGCCGTAATGCTCAGGATGGAGAAGCACTGTCTTGGCACTTTTGGCGTTCCCGTCCACGGCCTTCACTTCAAGAATCGTGGATTCTCCGTCTATATTGACGACGAAATCGAGCTTAAGCCCGCTTTCTTTAGCGTAGTAGAATAGTTTTCCACCCCTTTTATAAAGCGCCTCAGCGACAAGGGCCTCGTATAACATTCCTTTTCCAATGCCCATATTACCCTTCATAATCGCCTCACTCGTTCCATCTTCAAGCATAGAAACAAGCATGCCGATATCCGTTGGGAAGAGTTTGAATTGGTTTGCAATTACGTTCACAGACAAAGGAATGGACGGCACATCAAGGTTATGGACTTTTAAGACAACTCCAGTGTCAACGAGGTAATCGATTGCATCTTTTGCTGCGTCTTTGGCCCCTTTGCCTTCGATTTTGGAAACGATAAACCTTTTGTTTTCTTTGCCAAGAAAAGAAGGGACCAAAGCGAAAGCGCTACGGACCCTAGCGACTTCATTCTGGGAGAACAGTGGTTTCTTGTCTTTGCCTCTCCTCCTCCCGAAGTCATTTTGCAAATCCAGAACGATCCTCCTGGTGATTTGGATTGAAGAATAGATATTGCCTGTGAAAACGAAATTTTTCACCGCTTCGGGAAAACCGCCCACGCAGAGGTATTCTTTGAATAGAGAGGTGAATGATCCGTGCATGGATTTCGAGAGAGAGGCCTTTGAATCAAAGGCTTCCAAAAGATAGTTAACCTGTGTCTCTTTTAAACCCTTAGCCCACAGGAATTCCTCAAAGTCCAAAGTCCTCATGTCGAATTGATCGACATAGCCGACCGGTTTTGGCGTCTCGTCACCGATGATGTAACCTTTGACCCCTAGATATGATCCTGAGGCGATGAAGTCGTAGCGTTTATCGGCGGCATTCGTCTTGAAGGAAAGCAATGCCCTAGGGCATTCCTGAACTTCGTCAAAGATAAAGACTGTTTTGCCACTTATGATATTAGGCATGGGCATTTTGACAGAGAGTTCTTTTACGATATTATCGATTCTTAGGTCGCCATAGAAAGCGTCGATGAGGGATGGTGTATCCCAAAAATTGAGATAAACAACTACGTCATAGTTCTTTTTGACGAACTCCTTGATTGAATGAGTCTTGCCGGATTGCCTAATCCCTTTAATCAAAGCGGGTTTGTGGTCTGGGCGGTTTTTCCATTCCTCCAACCATTTATCGATGTGTCTTCTGAGCTCCACGTTTTCTTGCCCCATATCAATGCCTCCGAAGGTATGATAGGAGGATTTTCGGAAAATTCCAAGGGAGTTTTTAAGACATTTCGGAAAATTCCGAGTGACTTTTGGTGGCTATTTCGGAAAATTCCAAGGGAGTTTGAATGGCTTATTCTAAAAATCCGTAGACCTGCAAGGAATGTTTCATCTGAATTTTTGAACCATAATTTCTATCTTTTTAGGCCAATATTTTAAAATCCAATTGATGTATATCCTCTTCCATTGGCTCCGCGACATATTTTTGGTTGTATTGTTGATTTAAGACTATCAAAAGCGCGCTTTGCGTATTTCTTAGTTATGCGACATTCTGCCTATAATCCTTATTTCTATGGGGCGTTAATCAAAACCGAATGGACTATTTTATTTTTTTTGAAAATTTTTTGGATTTTCCTTCCAACATCGTATAAGCAAAAAAGAAGTACACGCTTATCCATCAACGACAATAGTTTAAGAAGATGGTTTCAAAATGTGTAGTAAACACAAAATGGTGACATAGTTCCCTATCGGTAACCATAGGCAAATGTTTCAACAGAAGGTTGTGGCTTGCTGTGAGGATAGGCTTCTGCTTAAAAATTAGCGGAGATTAGAGACACTAAAACAAAACGTTCTTCGTGTGTTTAAATTACCATACTCGATAACTCTCAAAGACTTTGATTTTTGTCGAATAAGAAACATAAGGTTAATAAAAATTGATAAGTGAAGCATGAGCCTGTCAAACATTTAGAAATCCAATGAATTGTAGTTGAGTAAGAAATCGAATAAATCAATAATCACGAACCCGTATTCGTTTCTTCTAACGGGAAGAGAATCTTTTGTGATGATGATTTTCTTGAAGGAATCATCGATATATCTAAGACTCTTCATCTCTCTATTCAGCGTTTCCTCATCGTTAATGCTCAAACATGACTGAATGTAATATTTTTTGTCAGCATTGGTCGCGATGAAATCGACTTCCAATGCTTTCTTCACATAGATTCTCTTGTTGTTTTTATCAAATCTATCGCTGGCCTCATTAATATCTATTTCACCGACGGATACACTCAAATCACGGTATCTAAGTTCATTGTATATGACGTTTTCCATCAAGTGCGTTTCTTCTATTTGCCTGAAATCCGTTAAAGCATTTCTAACCCCGATATCTTCAAAATACACTTTATATGGAGTGTTTATGTATGCCTTCCCTTTTATGTTGTACTTAAGTGTTTTGGATACAACAAAAGCATCTTCAAAATGGTTTATATAGCTATTAATTGTATCATTTGAAGCATCGACGTTTTTTATTGATTTGAACGTCTTTTCCAATTTTGTTGGGCTGGTAAGGGAACCAATGCACGAGGCTAAAACCGAGCAAAGTTCTTTTAACGTTTCGGTATCTCTTACGTTTTTTCTTCCGATTATATCTTTTAAATACACTTCATTTGCGAGTTCCGATAAATATTTCAGCCTATCATTCTTGGGTTGTTTGTAGACGATGGGGATCCCTCCAGTTACTAGGTATTCTTTCCAGCCTTCAGTAGGGGTAAGGCCCTCAAATCCGGTCATGAATTCAAAAAAAGATAGAGGTAAGACGTGGATGGATGATTTCCTGCCTCTGAATTTCGTTTCGATTTCGGAAGAAAGCAATTGTGAGTTGCTGCCAGTAACATAGACATCAAAATTCTCATGAGTCAAAAAGCCGTTTAAAGTTCCAACGAAAGAATCAAGTATTTGTATTTCATCAAGCAGGAGATAGTAATCCTCTTTATCGTTGGTTATGTCTTTGATATACGCTCTGAATTTTTTGGAATTCACGGTATAGAAATCGTTCCTGCCGTATATTTTCGTTGGTTCGTTTTTGTAATAAGCCTCGAGTTTATCAATGTCTTCATCGTTATCGAAAGAAAATCTAATGATGGATTTTTCATCGATGCCTAAGGACAAAAGCTTTTTATAGAAAATGCAGTTCATCAGATAAGATTTACCGCTTCTTCTGGCCCCGGTTATAACCTTTATTAAAGAATTGTTTCTTTTATCAAGCAATTGGTTTAGATATTTGTCCCTTTTGAATTCCATGCTTCACTCTTTTCGATTTTTTTCAAAGACTTTGACATTTGTCGACTAAATTATAAAACAACACCACTTTCCAATCAATTCTATTCGAATATTTTCAAAGACTTTGGAATCTATCGAATAATTTGTGTTACCAATTTTAACCATTGGAATCTTTGCTGTGCGGATTTGCAAAGC
>CAVAGP010000059.1:0-13293 GCA_963588175.1 Faecalibacillus sp.
TTTTGGGAAGACGTTATTTCGTGTTGTTGTATGTTTCTAGATAAGTATCTAATGATGTGATGTTCGCCCCTCCGAAGCTATGCATCGGAAGGTACATCTGATATGTCTTATCGCCGTATTCGAATACATAGATGTAAGTAATCTTTGATTTCTCGCTAGTCTCATCGTTCTCATCATAAATTGGGTCGATGTCGATATCCATTACGATGGCTTTTGGAGTAGCGACTTGGAAGATTGATCCATCCGTTGCGGTCGATGGGTTCAAGGCAAAGTGGGACAGCACATCTAAGACATATGTCATGTTGGTTAAGTAATAAGCTTCACCTTCATATTCATAGTCCGTGATACCTTCATATTCACCCTCATTGATATATTGCATATTGCTGAGAGTGGACATCCTTGACGGGTAGTTCTCAAATTCCGCAATAGTTGGGGAATCGTCAATCGGATTGCTGTAGAAGCCGAGTTTTCCATCGCTTACCTGGAACATGTAGATGCCTTTAGCGTCAGCATCGCCATCTACGGTTTTGTCTGCGGTGTGGTCAAGGCGGCAGTATCCATACTTGCCGTAAGATGTGTACCAATACTGAGGATTTAACCATTCCTGGGCATAATATCCCTCTTCCAAAACATCATATGAATCGAGTTTGAAATTATCGCCTTTGATGAGCGACCTCATATGCTTAAGGTCATCGTTTGGGACAAAAGCCCCGACGTTATGCTCTAGCAGAGTTTCGGCATATTCAATTGAGGATGTTCCGAATTTGTCAGCCTCATACGTGTACACCGTGTCGTTTGAGAAGTATTTAAGCTCAAAGTTCAATGTTCCATCAAATGACGCCTTAACGTATTCGATGTCTGCGTAACTTGTGCTCTTTAGGCCTAATATCCCTAACAAACCCTGCTTAAAGTCTCTACTTTTGATGGTTATTGATGAAGCGGATTTATCAGTGACGACTTCATCTGGGTTAACCCCGTATGTTGTCTTCACATAATTCGTGCTCCACAAGTCTGTTATGTAGTTGCCATCTTCATCGAGGATGTATTCGCTTTTGCGGTATTCCTCATCGTATGTGACCTTGAACAAACCCTTGCCAGACACAATATAGAAGTTCGTGTCTTCTAGTTCTTTGACTCCTGAGACGCCTATAGCGTATCTAGAGACGACATAACTTTTGTAGACATCTCCATCCACCAATTGATGAAGGGTGTAATTCTTTGTTGTGGCCATGAGGGAAATGCCCTCATACAAAGACTGCGGATTGTATACAGGATCTTCGCTTGATTTTGCTGATTCATTGCCGCATCCGCATAAAGCGGACACGGAAATGATGAGCAATGTTAAGTTTTTGAATAATTTAGATGGTTTCATGATTATGCGACTTTGTCGAGTGCTTCCATGTTTTCACATGTGTACTCATATCCGTATTCATCATCGCCATCTGCGGTCCAATCGCCGAAGACTTTGAAGTAGCCATCACTGCCGTCATCTGCCATCAAGGCTAAGCCGAGCTGACCGTTCTGAGGCTCCAACATAAGGTTCCAATTGTAGGCTGAGAATGAAGTCAAATCATAAGACTGAACTTTTGCATCGGTGAGAGTTGCATCAATTCTTCCAAGGGTGTCTTGTTTGAAGCTGAATGTGTATTTATCGGTAAACTGCACTGTTCCGTCTGTGTCATACATGACATCGGTGATTGTGCCTGTATCTGTTCCGAACTCGACCTGTGTGTAGTCCTTCAATGGATTCTTGTTATCATCGACCCAATATCCTTCTGCTGTCTTCCAGGTTGTGTTCTGGACACTATCTGAATCGTAGGTATTTGGGTGGATGACGCACATTAAGGTTGTCGTTCTGTCATCGCTATAATAGTAGTCGGATTTCATTGAGATATAGACGGTTGTCTTCTCAGTAACACCTTCTTTTGCCTTGATTGTGAGGGTTGAGTCGTGCTGCAAGAATTCGATGAGGTCTGTTTCAACGCTCTTTGTGATTGTGTCTCCTGATATTGTATCCTTCTCTGTAACCTTGACATATGCGATTGGGTTGTAGATGACAGGAACGATTGACTGGTTGTAGCCAGAGACCGCCGTTGCAACAACGGTGAATGATTGCGTGTCGCCTGAATAGATGTGGCATTCATCAGCTTTATCTGTTCCAGTGAAGTAGAATTCTCTGATGGATTTGCTGTAGCTGATTTTGATTGGGACGTCCTTGGTCGTACCGCTATTGGAGGTATGGTTTGTGATGTGGGCATCTGTATCGCCAACTCCTGCAGCAACGGCTTTGGTGTATGTGAAATCCAAGAGATTGTTTGAATCGCTTGTGACTTCATACTGCCATGCGTCTAAAGCGGTGGTTGGCAAATAGTCGAATTTCTTTAAGTTAGATGGTGTTTCTCCCTCTGTTGTGTGGAGTGCGACATAATCGCCATAACCGAGGTGACCATCACCACCTGCTGCCTCGTTATTGAATGTGACGTCTGAGATTGACTGGATGAAATACTCTGATTCATCGAAGTCTGGGCTTCCCTGATTTGGATCGCCATATTCTGCGGAGTAAGTGATTTTTGTGGTAACTCCGACTTTTGCGGATGGTTCATGTGTGGTGAAGTTCCATTTGGCCTGAGGATAGTCATAGTACTTATAATTCATTCCTGTGACATTGCCTTCTTTGTTGAAGGTTAATTCAATCTCATAGACTTCGCCTTCGTGCTGAGCGACTTCGCTTGTGGATTCTTCTCTGTTGTTCTCGATGATTGAATTGAGGTTGACTTTGAATCCGCCATCATCTAAAGCGGTTGATACAACATCGTATTTCGTGTAGCTTGCGGCGTTGATTACGGCATTCACCGAGTCAACTCTATAAGCCCATTTGATTTCCTGCTCAAGGGCGTTTCCGGCGTGAGCGGACCAGTTGACGTCTCTGATTGCGTAACGTTCTGATGTCTTCCATGCTGGTTCATCAAACCATTTGTCCTCGCGGAAGATTTCCTCTTTCTGGATATCCTGCTGGAAGGAGTATTGGTCTAATCCTGATGGATTTATTGAGTACTTGAAATAGTCGTTGTTTCCAAGTGAATCTGGATATGTATCAACAACGGATAAGACGCCTTTTTCTAAATCTGCGTGCTTATATGTGTAATATGTCTCTTCGTTCTGAATATCATTGATTACTGCGAGAGACTCGTTGTCCTCATATTTCTTATAGTTATATTTGTAATTGATGAATTCATCTCCGCTACTATCGGTGATGGCGTAGGTTGCGTTCTTTAAATTAAGAGGGTTGCATGTCTCATCTTGCATTCCAGGTCCGGCACCGCCTGAGAATAGTCTATAAAGGCTTGTGGCATCGCTTGGCAAGACATCAACGCTTGTTCTGACGATTGAGAATGGAACCTCTGCGTTTGGATTGTATCTGAATTCGTATGTGCAGCCTGAAGCGACTGCAAAGCTATAGTCACTACCTGATCCAGGCCATATGATATGTCCATAGGAGTTGACGTAATCGTAGCATCTATAATAGTTCTGAACGGTTCCCTGAATCATTAAATCGAAACCGACTTCAGCGGCAGAGCTTGTGATTTTTGCACTTCCTCTATAGATTCCGTCTTCTTCTTTGTCTAAGGCTACCGCAAATCCTTCACCCTGGATTGTTACATCGCCCGAAATCGTGTAATTGACCGTGATTCTTGCGCCGCCAAAAGGCATATTGAATTTGTAGACGTTATTTGAGCCTTCAATGGTCTTGCTGTTCATTGTGACGCTGGTGATGGTGAAGCCTTCAGCAACACTTGTTAACGTGAATGTGACTTCCTCGCCTTCTTCGGCTTCGGTCTTGTTGAGTGTATAGCTGATTCCATCTGGAACGCTGGCAACGACGACTTTGTATTTTTCTGCTACTTCAGATTTCACTACTTCTGAAGATGTTGGGTTGTCTCCTTTTGAGTTCTGGTTCTCTCCTGATGAGGTTTTATCGCCTCCGCAAGATGCGAGCATCCCGAAGACCAACATGCTGCTTAAGACTAATAATGTTTGTTTCTTCATTTAGTTTCCCTCCGTAAATGATTGTGGTGTGAATAATTCGAATAGCGAATAATTGGTATCCGTTTTGCTAAGAGCGTAATAGACCAAGATTCTGTCAGCGCACTTTGAGATGTAGACCTCTTTGATGTCATCTCCTAAGTAATCTTCATCCTGGCTGTTGTTGACAGAACAAGTGAAGCGGTAGAAGTGGCCTTCGAATGTGCCACCCTCTGCGACTTCTTCATATTCCATGTCGAATTCTGATTTGCCATCGCTTGTGGCTGTTTTCTCTGCGCCGGATATGACTGCCGTCGTGAAGTATTTGTTTACATCTGTCACGACGAATCTGTAGTTTCCGTAAATGCCTGATGATGTGTAGACGTCATAATAGGCGACTGCATTCATGACTTCTTCTGGTGTGTAAGGAGTCCTTACGTGAATTATCTTGTTATAACTGACAATTCCGTCTGCATCATAGATTGTGAGTATTGCATCGCCTGGTGCTTTAGTGACTATATTGAAGTTAGTTTGGTCAATAACCTTAATTTCCATAACATCTGTTTTGGAACTCTTTATCGTGACTGTCTTATCCGATAAGCTCGTTGAATATGAACATTTGAATGTGCATCCAACCTCTAAATAAGAACCGGTAGCGATATCAATGAGATATCCTCCGATTGATCCCTTCTCGATTTCGGTTGTGGAGACTGGTTCAACCGACTCAATCTCAAATTTGCTTGTTACCGCCTCACTTGAATTTCCTTTGTTGTTTCCGGTGTTGGAACACGCGGCTGCAAATAGGGATAATGTGAGGAGCGGAAGCGCCAATACTTTTAATGCCTTCTTCATTCAATGACCTCCTTACGACTTTCGTAATTATTACAAAAATAGCCATCTAATATAAACATAATTTGAATTTTTATCAATTTTTAATTCGATAGGCTTTTTAGCGTCTATAAAATAAGCCTATTTTTGCAAGGATAATTAAAAAAGAGGCCCAATGATTAGACCTCTTAGTTATGTTGGTTGTTAAAGTTTGAAATCAGCGCAGGTGAAGACACAGTTCTTGAACTGGTAGCAACCATTGCTTGTCCAGCTTGACTTGAACGTGAGTTTTCCATCTTCAAGGAGGATTGTGAATTGTTTACCAATACCGCTGTCAAACTCTCTTGATGTTGTTCCGTACCCTTCGCCGGTGATCGTTGCGGTTAAAGTGTTTGTTGAGCTGTCGAATGTTGCCGAGAAATCCCAGTAATATTTGTTGTAATCTTGGCTCGATATCTTTGCGGTTATATTTTCATTTGAATCACCGAACGTTACAGTGCAATTCACTGCTGTCGGTTCATCGTTGCTGAAGTTATCGTTATATTGCCCGGTAAACACTTTGTTTGCGATATCTAAGGCTTGCTTTACTACTTCAGCCTCACTTACTACTGTGAATGACATATCACTACTCAACGTGATGTGAACTTCTTTGGTAGGGCTTAACAATTTGATGTCATTTTCCTCAACTGTTACGTTGTAGCTTGCATCATCGTATAAAGCGGCTGTGTTGGATGTGAACACTAAGGTGTGATCAGCGTTCGTGTAGCCATTTGCGAATTCGGTGATGATTGCTCTATTGGAGTTGCCGCCTTCATCGGTGTATCCGACTGATAATAACTTATCGGATCCTTTTAAGACGTCGTAGACGACCTTATCATCGGATGGTGCCGTTCCGCTATACATTTTGAGGTCAACATCAGTGACGATTTGCTTGTTATTTGTGGTGATATAGCAAGAAGCATAAAGTTCTTCATTTAGATAGAAGGAGAATACTGCATAAGAGGCACCATCAACGGTGAAGGCGTTATTCTTCATCGTGTAGTCTTCCGCTGCGGTTCCTTCTTTCTTTTTGATTGCGACGGAAATGTCGGTAGAATCACTTGATAATGGGGTGATTATCGATGAACCGGTTCCAGCGTGTCCAAATACGAGAATGTTACTGCCTTTGTACATTGTGACGCTTGAGGTTCCATTCTTAACGGACACCGTGTCGTTTTGCTCGTCTTGCATGTACATTGTGGTTGTGGATGAATTATCGGAGCCGTAAACCATTTCTCCGGATTCATCAATGCTCAAGGTATAGCTGTTGAATTGGTTGATATTTGAGTAGCCGGCCAAACTATATGTTCTAACTATCAAGTAATCTCCGATAAGGCCGCTATCAGCAAATGCAGTTGCATCGATTTCCTCGACGGTGATACTGATTGTTTCGTTAGCGGAGAACGGGCATGTGAACGAATAGTAACCATCTTCTTCCGAATATTTGATTTCAAATGTCTTTTTTGTCCCGGTAGATACGTCACTAAGTGTATAGCCTGAGATTGATTTGACCTTATATCCGTCTGCGACTTCCGCTTTGATATAGACAACATCGTTCATATCGCAGGAAGTGATTTCTGCGTTTTTGTTCTCGTTATAGACGTGTAAGGTGATGTTTGCAGAGTTAGTTACCGTGATTTTATAGGCTTTTTCGCTTGGAGTGGTGTCCTCATATTCAGCGACGATATGCATTGTGGTGTCTCCGGTTGTGGAGTCATCGTTTTCTTCGGCAGTGAAGATTATGTCGCCATTTGAGTTGAGTTTATAAGATACTCCGTTGATTGTAGCGCCTTTTGGTGTAATATACCCGTTTGCTACCATGGCCATCTTGATTTTTGCGCCGATCGTGAATGTGTATTTGCCATCTGCATTTGGGGTTACTTCTACGTAATCTCCCCCATCAACAGACATAAGTGGGTTTCCGCTGAATAATTTGTATTCATCCTCAATATAAGCGTCCACTGTTGTAGCAACAATTGGCTGTTCGCTGCTTGAAGACGAGATTGGCTGTTCTGAACTAGACGAAGCTGCTTCGGATGTTGAAGATGCCTCGCTTGATGTTTTGGATTCTGAGGTTGAGGTTGCTTCGCTTGATGCCTTGGATTCGGAACTTGAAGCAGTGGCTTCTGAGGTTCCTTCCTGAATTTGACTTGATGATGTTTGCTTATTCTCGCTTGAGGTGGCGTTTGGCGTTCCACATGAAACGATCATTCCAGCGCCCAACAAGCACGCTAATACTAATAGAGGTTTTCTTTTTGACATATAGATTGACTCCTTCCTTATACGATAACGACTTGACTATTTTGCATTAGATTGGAGGAAAATAAAGCATTATTTTGCCTACACCCCATTTTATTAGATAAAAAATGGCATATTCATCGCGCTTTGTGTAGAATACCACCAGAAGGAGGTACATCAGTAGATATGTACAAAGAGGAAACAAAACCCTCGAATTTAGCGAAGACGTTACTGGTCTTCAACTATGTATTCGTGGATACATGTTCCTTGATGGAAGATTCATTCCCGGCATTCATGGATTTACTCGTTAAATCTAGAAGTTACTGGAAGGGTGAGCTGAAAGTCGTGATTCTCGGCGAAGTGATGGAAGAATTGAAGAAACATTCCGCGAATAGAGAAAAACCTGATTTGCGGGTATCCGCGCTAAGAGCCTTGAAGATAATCAATCACGATAAAGCGAGATTATTCGGAAGAACATTCGAAATCTGGAAATCCAAATCCAATGATGGGTTCTTGGACAATGCGCTTTATACGATCGTGTCCGGCTTAAGAATCAAGAATAAGATCCTTGTTATAACCCAGGATAAGACTTTGGCTAGAGAACTCCGTAACATGAATAATCTCGAATCGCAAAGAGGCCGTTACATAATCGTGGATAGAATCAATGAGAACAGTGAGCTAGAAGAAAACCCTGGCGATGCGGGAAATAAATTTCAATCAAGGAAAAACGGTGGAGTTAATGCACCTAAACAATTAACGGACAAGAAGGAGAGGAAAGAATTGCCTGCTCCAAAAGATGTCAAGGAGATGAAACACACTCCAAAGATACCGGAATCATTGCAGATAATCCAAAACAATGACAAGAGGATAAACAACAACCTATCAAACAGCAATTATCCTAACGATAAGAAAATCAATGATATCAATAGCCAATTATCCTTGCTAAATAAAGAGAATAAGAAGGATATAGCCTCCTTAAATCTCATGTATGATGAGCAAAAACTCCGCGAAAACCTCAAAAAATTGATGAATTCGCAGGATAAAAAACCAATTGAGCCTAAAGCTGCGGAGATTACGAAATCCGAGCAAAACAAGCCTCAAAAAGAAAAAGAGCCGCAAAAAGTGTGGTTCGAATATGGATCAACTCCTTTGGCGGCCGCCATCAAGGCCTGCACCGCAAAATCAATCATCCCTCATAAAAAAGATGTTGAGTATGTGCGTCTCGCCCATGGTGAAGCCAATATCGTCATTGAGGAATTGGAATTGCGTCTTGGCAAATTCAAATTCGAGAAGGTTGGGGAGAGCCATGAGCTTCGCTTCAACTCGTATGTCGTAACCGTTGAAAAGACGGAAAAAGATTACAAGGCTTCTCTTGAGAAGAGGGAGATTGTTAAGAAGGAACCTGTTAAGGAACCTAAAGTCAACGCTTCGAAGAAAGAAGTTGTGGAAGTTAAGCCGGTTGAAGTCAAGGCTCCTGAACCAGCAGTGGTGGTAGAGACAAAGCCAGTTGAGGTTAAAGAAGAAGTTAAATCAACTGATGAACCAAAGGCTAAACCTGTTGAAAAAGTGTCTTCTAAGCTAAAAGCAAAGAAGAAACCGTCAACTCCTAAACCTAAAGAGGAAAAGACGCCAGAAGCTCCAAAACCTGTGGAATCGCCAATCGAGGAACCTAAGGTTGCAAAGGAAGAAGTTATCCTTAAACCTAAAGCGGCAAAGCCTGCCAAAAAGAAAGAGCAGACAAAAGCTAAGCCAGCAGAGGTTAAGGAAAATAAAGCAGACAAGCGTTCTCCTGAACTTGAAGATGCTCTAGCCTCTGAGAAAGCACTTAAGTGCAATATCAACAATTCCACCTACCCTAAGGATTCAAAGATCAAGGATATCGAAACTCATCTTGTTAAGATCCGTTCCTTAAAGGAAAACGATAGACGTAAGTTGGGACTGGGCATCAGAGAGCTCCAGCACCAATTAAGCGAACTCAAAAAATAGAATTAAGACTCAGTTAACCCTGGGTCTTTTTTCATAAGAAAAAGCCCAGCTTTCGCCGGACTTAGATTCTTTTTTGGTTATTTATTTGGAACTGCTATCCGATGATTCAGGATCAGGAAGTGACACTCCACTGTCTTCTCCGCCTTCGCTGCTACTTTCGCTGGATTCTCCGCCTTCGCTGCTGCTCTCTCCACCTGTTTCAGTTTCTTTTGCTTTGAAAGCGTCGTCTGGGAAACCATTCGGTAAGACTGATGTTCCGATATCACTGATTGTGACGACATAACGGACACCATAATATGTGCTTGAAACGGATTTGATGCCTTCAAGAGTTGTGTTAATCGTGATTGTGCCGTTTGTTGAATCAACGACGTATTCCTGCGTGTTGAAGAAGTCGTACCACTGTGCTGATGGATATGATGTTGAGTAAAGTGTGCTCATCATATATGCGTTGGTTGTTCCATACATTGGGATCAATGCCATACCAAGAGCCATTGCGTAGCCTTTGTCTCCATAAGCGGTTGCAACTGCGGTTGTGACATTCTCTTCAGTTTCAACTGATGCCCAGTTGATGTTGGCCATGAATTCGCTTGTGTAGTCAGCGAGTGATAATGCTGCGTGTGATGTGTATCCGCCGTAAGTGTAGGTTAAGCCAGCTGTCCAGATGGAATCGATTGTTGATGTCTCACCTGTTTCCCATGTATAGCCTTTACCTTCGGTGTATGTTCCATCGATATAGTAAAGCGTATTGTCCTTCTTTGTGTATCCGTAAACTTCTTTGTTTTCGTCTTCGATTGAGTAGCTTGTCTCGCCATCGACGATCTGAGATGAAGTTACAGGAGCTAATCCCCAGTCCGAATAAACTGAACTCAAGACTGATTTATTGTCTGTTGTGTGCCAAACTTCTTTAGCGTCGTAGTAACCAATCTGGACTTCACCTTTGATTGTGTAGTTCTTAGAAGATACAGCCTTTGTCATCAATGTTTCAAATGCTGCGTTCTTAAGCTGTTCTGGTTCTTTCTTATCTTTGATATAAGAATCGACATAACTGATTGATGTTGAGCCAAAGTTGGATAAGATGAGATAGCAGAGGTCTTTGCCATTATTTGTTAAGCTGAACGTGATGGTATCAGCTTTATCGTCATATGCGACATAGATGTCTGTGATTGTTGAGCTTAATGCCTTTTCAAGTGTTGCTGTGTTTGTACCGACTAAAGTTGGAGCGATAGCATCGAAGTTGTCTGTTGAGATGATCAATTCGGTTGTGTCTGCATCATCTTCGAATTCATCTCCTTCGAATTCGATTCCTTCGCCCAAGGTGTAGAGATCGAGGGTTGCATAATACTGTGAGCTGACTGAGAAGTTGCCGCTTGTTGGGAGGTTCTTGTCGTCTAATCCCCAGTTGCCATCGATTGTGAATTCTGCTGTTTTGCCACTTGCTGTGTTGAATAATCCTTCAACATAGGTGTCATCGCTATCTTCATCTGCTGTGACATATGCGAAATAGTTTTCGTTGTGCCATGCTGAGAGCAATGCGTCTTCGCCATCGCTTAAGACTGCTGTGTAGTTGCCCGCTTCGATCTTGGCTGATGCTTTCTTTAAAGCCGCCAATTGATGGGAGATAACTAAGCCGGTGTAGTTCTTTGGCTGCTCTAATGAGCCGGCGTAGACTGTGACTTTGAAATCGCCTGAGTCAAGGCCTGTGACGACTGTTCCTTCGACTTTGACGTTTGAGGTTCTTGCCTCGACTCTCCATTTGCAATCTGATGGGGAGACTGTGACATAATCAGCGAGGTCGAATGATTCTCCGACTTCGATTTCTGTAACTGCGTTTCTTGAGAATTTGATGCTTGTGCATTCAACGTCGCCCATATCCATTGGGTCTGATGTGGATGTTCCTGTTCCGCTGCAAGCTGTCATTCCTAATCCAAGGATTGTTGCCATTGCGAGGACTAATAATCTGTTCTTTTTCATTTTTTGATTATCCTTTCAATATAACCGGTTTATTAACATACCGAATAAATTCTTAAAGTAAATATAAATTTATAATTTGCGGTTATTTTATTGCCGCATTGTTGACGAAGTGGAGTGTGCATCCGCTTTCATCCTGAGATTCGACGGAAATCGTCCAGTTGAACTTCGATCCATCGTTGAAGACCAAGTCATCATCTCCATGCATGAAGAATTCTCTTACTCTGAAGTTGGAGTAGGTATTCGATCCTGCTCTATAGGTGTAATCGTTTTCCTCCGCCCACTCTTTTGTTCCGAAGAGGTTTGTCTGGACTCCGAAGAGGTTGTAGTAAGATGAACTTGTCAAGCCGTTGACGCCTGATGAGAGGATTGCGCTGATTTCGCGTACACCTCCATCTTTAGCGAGCTTGCCATCTTCATCGATATATGACGATCTAGATGGGGTGTTGTCTGTCAACTGGATTGGAGCGCCCATCCATGTCCCATCCGAATTGTATGTATCCGTTTCTGGGATTGGGTCATCTGCGTCAAGGATTGGGTCGAAATACTTATATCCTTTTCTTGTGATGTTCTTGCTTGAGTCATACGTTCCGGTCTGAACTGCCATTCTGGCATCGACGTGGAAGATCTGTAATCCGGCTTTCTCATATGGTCCACAGTGTGCGCCTGTTGTGCTCATGCTGCTTGTCCATTCGCCATATCCTTCACAGTCGCCTGCGTTGACGCCCGTTGGAGTGTAATACTCGAGGATGAGGTACTCATCGTATGGAGTCTTGTTCCATGGGTCATCTGTTGTGTTTCTGATGACAACGAGGTCGCCTTTATCTGTATATGAGTCGAGATGGAGGGTGAAGTTATCACTTGATCCATCGACATTCATGAGGTGCAAACCGTTGCTGTTGTCATCATCTGCCAACCAGTTGTAGAGCATCTTGGAGTATCCGTTGTGGTCTCCGACGTTCATGTCCATCATGTCTGCGCATCCGCATGGTGCGCCAGATGAAGCTCCCGATGAATCGGTATCGTATGAGTAATAGTCATTCAATCCGATTAAGTGCCCATTTTCGTGGACGAGTGTGTGGGCGTCGATTGATGGGTTCGCGTAATATGCTGTGTTAACGAAGCTATACATTGAGAAGAAGTAGCGGTTAACAGTTGGCTTTGCGGTGTTTGGAGATGCACCGGTTGTGGAGGTGTAGTTCCACCAGAATTCCGATCCGCCATCCGATTTGTTTTTCTTTGTTGTCTTGTAGATGATGTTTACTCCATCGACGAATCCGTCTCCGTCGTAATCGTAATCCTTTGTGCTTAAGCCTTTTTTGCTGATATACCAGGCTGCGGCTTCTTTGACGATTGCTGCCGCTCCGGCTTCTTCAGCCTCATCCTGGGTATATTTTGAGACATACTGCTCATCGGACACTTCGCCTTCGATGTCGAGGTTTCCGTAAGATGAGCTGTAATAATATGACTTAAGTGATTGCCAGCTTGTTTCCTCAGCTTTTCCGAAGAATGCTTTCTTTAAGATGTCGATTTCCTCATCTGTATAAGCATCCTTTCCGCCATCCATATCCTTGAAGATAACTGGAATAACGATCATTTTTGGTGAGCCAAGCGATGGGAATTTGCCTGCGCCGAGCGAACCGCATGCGGCATGCTTCATGATCGATAGATTCTCGAAGTCTTTCTTGTAATAGGTCTTGTAGCCTTTGCCTTCGCTGCCGACTTCTGGGTTTCCGTTCTCAACCTTTATAGTGAGGGTTGCTTCACGATTGCTGACGGTTGCGTGAGCGGTGTATTCGCCTTCTGGAAGAGCGTCTCCTCCTCCATAGGAATTTCCATTGTCATCCGTAACTGAATACGTGACCTTGTTTTTGTATTCTGTGTAATCGTGCTCATTGCCATCTTTATCGTGGAAGATGACGGTTGGCTGACATGAATCGTAGAACGAACCTCCGGCAGGGATGGTGTCATGCAATACTGTCATTTCCGTCCATTTCTCTCCGACGGCGTGAGAGACGGTTGAAGATAATTCGACTGGCTCCTCGCTTGATGATGCGGTTGGAGTTCCGCATGCTGCGATTGACGTAATTGCGAGTAAGCTTAGAAACATTAATTTCTTTTTTCTCATTGTGCATTCTCCTTTCGTTAGACCTAAATAAAATACACTAGGTTTTAAAACATTCAATGATTAATTTTTATATATTATTAATA
>CAVAGP010000060.1:0-13050 GCA_963588175.1 Faecalibacillus sp.
GTCCAGGATTCAGGATATTCTTCATGACCGTCGTGGCATAACCGCGGATACGTCGATTAGGCTCGGCCTCTATTTCGGTGTCTCCGACCGCTATTTCCTCAATCTTCAGAACGACATAGACATCCGCAACGCCAAATCTCGGATTGAAACTGCCGCCGTCCGCATTCGTCCCGCGATCGCGTCTTAACTTTCCTCCTGCCTAACAGGGCACTTGTCGCTTAAATTTGTCTCATCCTTTTTTTCCTGTCTTCTTTAGATTGGCGAATCTAGTAAAAACAGATGTTAAAAGCTTTTCGATGCCTTTCTCAAACAGGCCTATCACCAAGACGGGAAGTATCTGCAAATGTCGATGCTATCAGATGAAATCTGCATTCTGGAGCACGTAAAAGTCATGAATGGAGTTCATATAGAAAACCCACTATCGCACGAGTATTATCATACAAACTCTACGGTTTGCTTTCGTGGAGATGACAGATTCTTCACTTTCATAAAGACTCATTTGGTGCATTTTTAATGCGGATATTCTACTGGTTCCAGTATGTGGTGTTTCAACATCCCGGGAAGGAGGACCCGTTAAAATATAAAGCCCTGGTTTCATTTAAAGTGAAAACTTTTCGCAAATATGGCAAAACTTTTCACTTGGACTGAAAACTTTTATTTGTTTTATCAAAACTTTTCACTACAATTTCATCATAGAGGAAGAATTCATGATAAAAAGAGAGCATTACATAAAGCAGATAAGAGGCTTCTACGATTCGGATTTAATCAAAGTCATCGCCGGAATACATAGATGCGGCAAATCGGCAATCCTGGATGAGATAAGAGAAGAGATATCAAAAACATCTTCAAACATAATTTATTTGAATTTCGAGAATATCCTCACACTAGACAAAATATCGAGTGGCAGAGATCTGCTAAATTACATAAACGCAAACAAAAAGGACGGCAGATGCTATATTTTTCTTGACGAGATACAAAACATCGAGAGATGGGCAGAAGCGGTAAAAACTTTGCGTCTCTCCGATAATTCCGTTTTTATATCTGGGTCAAATTCCAAATTATTGTCCAGTGAGTTCCTTAATGAATTGTCAGGCCGTTTTGTCTCCTTTCAAATCAGGCCGTTTGTTTACAAAGAAATCATCGAATATTCAAAAGAATTGGGTTTTAACCCCGATATTGGCGACTATTTAATATGGGGAGGTTTCCCGAAAAGGTTCGAATTCAAAACAAAAGACGATCAAATTAGGTACCTCAACGACATTGACTCAACGATTGTAATTCATGATTTAATTTCTAGATACGGCATAAAGAAAGAGATTCTATTCAGGAAACTCGCCAATTATGTTTTGCTTAGCAATTCAAGAATCTTCTCGGCAAATTCTATATACGATTATATAAAAAATGAGCATTACAATTGCTCCGTGAATACGATTGCAAAATATTTAAGCTACCTCAAGGAAGCTTTCGTAATCGATGAATTGCCTCAATATTCCGCAAAAACCAAAAAAACGCTTTCCTATTATGGGAAACTCTATGATACGGACGTTTGTTTTAATTCTTTAAGATGCGATTCCGGAAAATATGATATCGACCACAATTTGGAAAACATCATCTACAACGAATTAATCTATATGGGATATAAAATCAGCTTATATAACGACAATGGGAGAGAAATTGATTTCAGATGCGAGAAGAACGGCAAAATATATTACGTCCAGGTTGCCAATAGCGTAGCAAACGGCATAGCGTACGAAAGAGAATTCTCAGCCTTCGACAAAATGGACAACAGGAACAAAAAAATATTGATAACAACGGATTTAATCGATTATTCAACTTCCACCGTCCAGCATATAAAATTACAGGATTTCCTCCTAAAAGATAACCTGGATTTCTAAATAGGATTTGTTAGTTATCAATTGATGTGAAACATTTGAAGAGTCTCAAGCATCTAACCTCGCCGTATCTTGCATCGTCCTCCAAGAAATAGTAAACATCGTTATCAATTTCAACGATGCAGCCGATTGTTCCTCCAGTTTCGCCGAGCTTATCGAACTATTCGAAAAAAAAACGAAAAATTCGTCCAAAAACCCATCCACATCGAGAAATTGCCTTCATCAAGAGTTGGCACGGAAACTCTACTCCCCCTACAATCAAAGCCTGTTTAACACATTTGCGGCTTTTCGCTTTACACATTTGTGATTGCTGGAGATATTAATCGGATTTTGCACAAGAATGTTTTGAAGTAGAGCCAAGTTGAATCTTCAAGAGACCAGAAATCAAAAAGGATACTAGAACTATTCATGAAACCAATGTTTGGTTCATTCATGGACAACTTTGTTTGATCTCACCTAACAAAGAAAACCTGTAAGTCTAATCCCAACAACGTCTGGCTTCTTTTTTGGATAAGACAAAAAGTTGGGTTTTTGAAACATTCCATCGTTTCTCATTCAAAGGGTTTCAAAGCATTTCATAGACTTCGATGAAAGAGACTCCAAAAAATACTAAATTTAGTAAAATTTGGAGTTTGTTTTAGAAAAAGTGGCATCACCAGTGAATTTTTTAAATCTGAAAGATGCCATTTATGAGTTTGTACGACCTCATAAAATCCAAAAAAAGATAGAGTTCTACACCTTCTAGATTTTATATTTTGAGCCATTAATTGCCTTGACCACTGTAAAATATTGAAATCACCATTGAGGATTTTGCTATTATATTTAGCCGAGGTAGCCATATATGTCCACTAAAGAAAAAGTTGATAAAGCTTACAAAGGAATGTTTGGATTTAGACTTGATAAACAGCCGGGGCTTTATTATTTCTCCTGGAAAGATCTAGAAGGATTGCATAGAGATGACTTCTCTTTTGCTAATAGATTTGGTGAAACATTAAGGGGCGGCTTCTACTACTGCGATAACTATAGCAAGAAAGATACGCTGGTCGTCTTCTCCCATGGTTATGGCGGAGGGCATATCAGCTATATAAAAGAGATTTACCATATCGCTCAAGCGGGTTTTAGAGTCTTGGCGATTGATACCGCAGGATGCGTGGAATCGGATGGAGAAGCCCTTAGGGGATTCAATCAGCAAAGTTCAGATACATACGATTTAATTTCCTATTTAAAATCACAAGATGAACACAAAGATCTAAAACTTGATTTAGTCGGTCATTCCATGGGTGGATACACATCTTTGAATCTTTTGAATTATATCGATGGGATCCATAAGGTAGTCGCGTTGGCATCGCCTATATCCGCATCGCAAATCTACGGCAATCTTGCCTGCCGCCCCATCAGAAAAGAGTTAGAGAAACTCGAAGAGGAAGCAATCCCGGGATGGAATAAATATAACGCGTTGGATGGCGCCAAAAAGATAAGCGGCACCAAGATTTTATTCATGCAATCATTAGATGACAGCGTCATCAAATGGAAATACAGCGGAAAAGTCTTCTCAAAAATCAAGAATCCAAATTTTGAATATAAATGGGTTGATGGGGTCGACCATCAAACGTGCTTCACTAAAGACGCGGCCCTAAGGTTGAAGGAATACTTAAATCAGTTAGCCAAATGTAGATCTATCGAAGAGGCAATCACGCTCAAGGAATCATCCGATTGGAACGCGATATGCGACCACGACTCCAAAACAATGTCTTTGATAACGGATTTCTTAAAGGACTAGAGAACATTTTTGCGCATAAAAGGACCGCCGCAGTTTTGAGTTTGCGCAGTTTATTGTCCACTACTTATATTTCTTCGATTTTCTTCCAAGAAGACGTAAGTTTTGCGACTCTAGTCAAACACTCTTCCTTAGAAGCATTATCGCTTAAATAATCGTAGATAATATGCGCGATTTCTTTGGCGTTTTCACTCGTGCAACCCCTAGTAGTCGAGGCCGCAAAGCCGATGCGAAGCCCACTGGTCTTGTTTGGTTTAAGCGTATCGTTAGGAATCATGTTCTTGTTGGTGGTGATATTGATTTCCTCCAACTTCTTCTGAGCGTCAAGCCCATTGATGCCAAATGATTCCAAGACGTTGACCAAGAATAAGTGATTTTCCGTTCCGCTGGTAATTACGCCGAGCGTTGCCAACTCATCAGAGCAGGCTTTTGTGTTGACCTTAATCGCTTTAGCGTATTCTTTGAACGATGGTTGCATCGCTTCGCGGAAGCAGATGGCTTTGCCTGCGATAATATGTTCAAGAGGACCGCCTTGATAATACGGGAAGATGGCGGAATTGATCTTTTTGATTAATTCTTCATCGTCCGTGAGGATCAAACCGCCCCTAGGCCCTCTTAAGGTCTTATGGGTGGTTGAGGTGACAAGATCAGCCACACCAACTGGAGAATTGTGTTCACCTGCGGCAACTAATCCAGCGATATGGGCCATATCGACCATCATCTTGCAGCCCACCTTATCGCAGATTGCCCTTATGGCTTTGAAATCAATCTCATATGGATAAGCGCTATAACCCGAAAGAATGACATCCGGTTTTTCTTCCATGGCGATTCTTTCGATATCACCGTAATCGAGTCTTCCGTTGTTCAGCGGATAGAATACGAATGCGTATGTGTGGCTGGAGAAGGAAACAGGCGAACCGTGGGTTAAATGTCCGCCATCGTTAAGGACCAACGACAAGACTTTGCCGCCTTCCGGCATGAGGGCTCTATAGGCAGCGGCATTGGCCTGGGAGCCAGAATGTGGCTGGACATTGGCGAACTTTGAGCCGAATAACTGACAGGCTCTAGAAATGGCGATTGATTCGATTTGATCGACGTATGCACAACCGCCATAATATCTCTTTCCCGGATATCCTTCGGCATATTTGTTGGTGAGGATTGATCCGCAAGCATCTCTAACATCTTTGCTGGCGTAGTTCTCGCTAGCGATGAGCTCAATGCCTTCGTTTTGCCTCTTTGTTTCTTCATCGATTAAACCAAATATCTCTTTATCCATATTTTTTCTCCGTTGACTTCTTTATAAAGTATAAGAAAAGTCCCCACATGTCAGTAAGAATTTTTAAGTGTGGAATAATTTGATTTCAATTCAGGCTGCTGAATTTGAAAATTAATAGGCTGCTTCCATTTTTTCAATCCCGAGCAACTGATTTGTTATATACCGCGTCAAACTGACGCAAGACAATTCGCTTAATAAAAGTGGTATGTTTGCCAAAAAATTAAATGAGAGGTTAGGACATAGAGATGAAACGAGACAAGAAACGAATTCTTTTGATAGTGTCGGAGATTCCTTCAAAAAGATTATCGTAATCGGCAGAAGCATCAAGCCACGTCGAAACGAAAAAGGCTATTTGATAATCGGGATTAAAGAATTCCTGCTGGATGCCAACAGTTTGGATTTTTAATTGGACAAAAGATTAAATTAGCTCGATAACCACCTTGTCGAGAAGGAGCATGCCCTTATCGGTAACGTGTATATTATCCCCATCTCGCACAAGAAGTCCGCTGGATATCAAGACTTTTGCTTTCTCTCCGCACTTTTCATCAAATGAGGTTCCTACGAATTCTTGGAACTTATTTATATCAAAGCCATTTTTTAAGCGGAGATTGGTCATCAGGAATAACAAGGGCTTGTCTTTATCCTCCACGGGTTCTCGTTCTGCTATCGTCTTTCCAGATAGATAGGCTAGAATCGAGCCCGCGTTTTTATAACGGACTCCATTTAGATATCCAGAGGCACCCATGCCGCAGCCATAATATTCCTCGTTTCTCCAATACACTTGATTGTGTCGGGATTCAAAGCCGGGTTTAGAATAATTAGACACCTCATATCTTTCGTATCCCTCGTTCCTTAGGATACCCAATATCAGTTCGTATTGATCGGCTTGGATGGAATCGTCCGCTTCTTTAAGACCTAGGTTCTTGAACTTGGTGGAATCTTCTAAGATTAATGAATATGTAGAGATATGCGGGACATCTAAGGATAGCAGCGCTTCAACATCTTTCTCTACTTCTTCACTGGTCTCTCCGGGCAAGGCGTAAATCAAATCAACGTTGATGTTTAAGATACCCTTCTTTTTGAGATGGGATACCGCTTTAACCACGTCTTCAAATGTGTGGGTCCTATCCATCAACTTAAGGTATTTATCGTTAGATGATTCCATTCCAAGAGATACGCGGTTCACCTTATTGCGCTTGATGATATCTATCTTTTCTTCGCTCAAGGACTCAGGATTGGCCTCAACGGTAAATTCTCCGTCATCGACCAAGTATTGGCTTAGATAGGCTAAAAACTTATTAAATAAGACGTCAGGCAAGGTAGTTGGGGTTCCTCCACCCACATATATTGTCTTTTGGGAGTGTTTCTCTATTTTAAAGGATTCTATTTCCTCTATTAGCTTATCTATATAAGAAAAAGCCCACTTCTGGTTAAAGAGGACTTTTGAGAAATCACAATATGAGCAGATTCTCGAGCAGAATGGTATATGGACGTATAGAGAGGTGGCCATCCCTTATTCGTCCTTTTTAGGTTCCTCTTCTACTTGTTTAGCTTCTTCTGGGTGGTCTTTTGCCCACTGCTCCATCGCTTTGATGGCTTCAGGATCATCGATTTCGCCGAGGGTTCTATGCATCGCGTCGTCTAATGCCTCTTCTTCGGTTGGGGCGCCGTCTTCGACTGCATCGGCCTTTTCTTTTGTTTCTTCCTCGAAATCAACAAGCACTCTATCGAGTTCTTCTTTGGCGATTTCCTCATCGCTCTTCTTCTCTTCGGTGTTCTGGAATGGCTTCACGTATTTCTTGACCATGATGACTGCAAAGACTATCAAGCCAAAGAAGGCGAGGATTATGAGTATGAAGAATATTGGGCTATCTACGATTGATGATAATGTCATGGTTTATCTCCTTTTCTTGACTGGGGTATATACGAACTTGTTCTTGAGGGCGCATTTCTTATAGAAGCCTTTGGCTGCTAACTTGTCCATGCTGGTCCTAGCGGTCTCGTAAACGCATTTAGTATACTCTTTAAATTGCTGAATTGTGTAATAACGTCCTTCAATGCAATGGGTTGCATAGAAACTTGCCTGCTTTTTATTCAAATCAGGCTCTGTTTCCATAAGGTATATCACGTATTCCTTAACCTCTTTATCGGAGAGGGTTGAAGCACGCCCGGTTTGCGAGGACTCCATATCTTTGGCGGTGAGGGTCTCGGAGGCTTTGACCGGTTTCTTCTCCTCGCGAGGCATGACCTCTACTTTTGTCTCAATTGGAGCGACTTCTTTTTCTTCCGCCACAGCCGGGGTAGGAGCGGGAGCCGGTTCCGGTTTTGGAGGTGCCACAACGGGTTTTTCAATCTCCGGGATTCTGGTGGATTCCTCTCGATAAGTGTTGATTCTGATATCAGCGATCTTGTCTTCGAGGTCGGTTACGACTTGTTCCAAGATGGAAATGGAGGCATCCACTAGATAGGTGAGGTCTCCGTCTTTTTGGACCTCCATATAGGTCTCATTCATCTTAGGGCTACTGTCGAGGATTGCCTCGAGCGGCAGATAATAAGCGAATGGATTTGAAATGGATTCGGCTAAAAGCCATTTGGAAGATAGAGCGGCAACGCTGTTGTTGCCCTTATCAAACGGCTTGATGTGGGAGATGTAATAAACGGCAAGGATTGCTCTCACCAAAGGCGAGGCCGAATCATTTTCTAAGGCCGTGGCAAACCCATCCATCAATTTCTCGATGGCGTCATGCGGACAATATGGATAGATTGGATTTGGCTGGAATATCGCATTCCTGGCACTGTTGTCCCAGTCTCTGGTCCTGTAGAATCGGGTTAGCTCATCGGTCTTTAAGATTTTGGAATAGATAAGAGGCAACGTGTCCTCATCGAAACGCTTTGGCTCTCTAGATGATAAGAAATAGATGGCATCGAGATAATTCACCAAAGGCGTATGGCTTGGATTGTCCTCGAAATATGTGTCATTGATCAAAGCGTTGAACGAGAGGTCGCTGATATCGACCTTCTCCACCGCCTTAATCGGATTCAAGCAGGCACTTAGGCAAGTGCGCTTAGCCTGAGAGGATTCGATTAAATCGTCAAGGGATGCAACTTTATTGGCGAGTTGGGTGAGTTTGGTTTCCACTCCGCTTATCTTTGAATTGATGACATCGGTCAAAACGACGTATATGTCTTTCATGCCAATGGTCTTAACTCCAAGGTAAACCTTATGGGATTGACGGTATTTGGAGATTATCTGCCAATAAGGGTCGATGTTGGTCCCAAAGACTTTTCTCAAACTGTTTCTAGTCGCATATGTTTCGTCAGTAAATTTCTGACCTATTGTGTTATTTTGGTTTGCCATATGCAAGTATTATAATTCGCACGCGCATAAGATTTCAAATATCTACTAAAAAAACTACTAATTAAAATAGATAAATATTGATTCTAACGAAACTTTTTTTCGAGATTATTTTTTTAATTCATTCTCAAAAAACATCTATATATTAGATGATGAGTGTTGACTATAAAGCAACCGACAACGTTGCCAAATACATTGTTCGGAGAATTATTGAGCATGATATTAAACAAGATTTAAGCAAGGCCATATGAGTTTAAAAAGCATTCGAGGATGACATTTTTGCATTAACAATCCAACATAAATCAACTACAAAAAATAGCGGCTCCCTATTGGAAACCGCTACAAGTGTCGTTGTTAGAGATTAATGACGTTCTGGATAAACAGAGATTCTCTTGCCAGCTTTGCCAACTCTCTCGAATTTGACATAACCTTCAACCAATGTGTAGATTGTGTCATCTCCGCCGAGTTTGCAGTTGACTCCTGGACGAATCTTTGTTCCTCTCTGACGATATAAGATATTGCCAGCTAAAACATGCTGTCCATCACCAACTTTTGCTCCAAGACGACGTCCAGCTGAGTCTCTTCCGTTCTTTGTGGATGAAACACCCTTTTTAGAAGCGAAACGCTGTAAATCAATGATAAATTTCATTTGTCGTTCTTCCTTTCTAGGCTCACGTAATCCGGATAGGATCTCGCTATGCCTTCAATTTGGGCAATGATCGTTTCAATCACTGCTAGGTCGTGTTCACTCATCTCACTTAATGATTTGAGTTCTACAAATCCATCTTTAACCTCGGCCGCATACTTCTCATCGCCATCCGTCAAGGCTTCGAAGCCTCCCGGGATGATTCCGCTTACTGCTGCGCAGATGATATCCTGGCCATGTTTTGCATAACCGGCGTGTCCACTGCTCATCAAATAGCTGAATTGATTGTTTTTGTAACCGATTGTAACCTTAATCATTAGGCGTTAATGGATTTGATGACGAGGCAAGTATATGGCTGACGATGTCCCTGTTTCTTGCGCTCATTTTTCTTTGCGTGGTATTTGTAGATGACGACTTTCTTCTCAAGTCCGTGCTTCTCAACTTTAGCTGTGACTGTGGCTCCTGCAACATATGGTGTGCCAGCAACTGCCTTTTCACCGCCAACGAAGACGACCTTGTCGAGTGTAACATCACTACCGGCTTCTGCATCAAGTTTCTCGACGTAGATCTTGTCTCCGACTGAAACCTTAACCTGCTTTCCGCCTGTAACTACGATAGCGTACATGTTAGTTCCTCCTTCTTCATTTGCTTATGACTCGCTCCGGACGGCCATTGAATAACCAATTGTTAGGTGCCGTATGAAAGCGGTTGAGGCCCTAAGGAGGGCGACAACGTGATTAATATATACATATTTCCCCGAATTGGGAAGAAAAAAGTGCAATAACCTTTTCTAAAGAAAGATTTTCGGCCCGATTTCCTCATTCCTGATGGAATAATAGGCCTTTTCGGTGACGATTAGATGGTCGATTAGGGTGATGCCGAATTCTTTCAGTTTGGCCTCAAAGATTTCCGTTCCCCGGATATCCGCTTCAGAAGGCAAGACATTCCCGGACGGGTGATTGTGCACCATGACTATCTTCTTGGTGTCCAAAGATATGCATTCGCGGATGATCGTGTTCACGTTTATGCTAATCTTGGATTCAAGATTGGCCTTGTAGATAGATTCTTTAATGAATCTACCGTTTCTACTATAGTGGATTACGAACAAATCTTCATTAGATAGATTTATGACTCGCTTGGAATAGTTCTCGAATATTCTCTCGGGACCTTCATAGTTTTCCTCGGATTTCTCCAGTAGAACTCGTCTTTGTATCTCGAATATCGAAGCCAGAGTCAGGGCTTTGACTCCCGATATCCCATAGAATTTCTCGAATGTCTTTGGCTCCAAACCAACCATATTTCTGAACGTATGAAAGCTGATGAGCAGGTCATCCGCTATCTCTAAAGCATTCTTGTTCGGCTGTCCGCTGCCGATGATGAGGGCGAGGAGTTCCCTGTCATCGAGTTTGGAAAAGCCTATTCTCCTCGCCTTTTCGCGCGGCCTTTCCCATTTTGGCAAATCCCCTATTCTCATTTCCAAGAGAACTGGAACCCGCCAGGAATTTTGACGTTGCCGCCGTTTTGGGAACGCATCAATTTGTAGATGACCACCGCCATGACGGCAATAGCCATAACCGCCATGACGGCGGCGATGGTGATTCCTTCGCCTGGGGCGATTGTTTTGAGTTCTTCTTCTGTCAATGGTTTTCCTTCCATAAAAATAACCTCCACACTAATATGTAGAGGTCATTTCTTGAATTTTTCCCAAAAATTTATAAGGCTGCCAATTTTTCTTCTATAGAAGAAAGAAGGTTCTTATTTTTTTCTAGTTTTTCCCCTTCTAGGGCAATTTTCTCTTTTGGGGCCTTACTGACAAATCCTGGATTGGAGAGCATCTTCTCGCCACGCGCTACTTCGGATATGAGTTTTTCTTTCTCTTTAAGGAGTTTGGCTTTAAGAGTTTCTTTATCGATATCTTCTTCCACTATCATCTCGCATCCATCATATATGAACGGGTTGCCTGATAGCGATTCTTTGGTGATGTTGATTGAGGAAGCGAAGGCGAATCTAGCAAGATATTCAGCTGCGCCCTTGAACGGCTCTTTAGGCGAGATGTTGAGATTGACCTTGGCATTAGGGGCAACTCCATTAGTGGCCTTGTAATTGCGGATATCTTTGATCATGTTCTCAAGGATTCCCACCGCTTTAACCGCTTTGGCGTTGAGATAGCCTTTCTCATATTCAGGATATGCTTCAAGCATGATGGACTCAAGATGCTGAGAGAGTGAGCAATAGAGTTCTTCAGCGATGAATGGAGAATATGGGTAAATCATCAAAATGATGCTCTTCATGACATAGAAGAGGGTGTCTTTAGTGGCTTTTGATTCGCCTTTTGCTAAAGCAATCTTGCTCATTTCGAGATATGATGAGCAGAAATCATCATAGACGAAGTCATATAAGGTTGTGGCAGCCTGCCCAAATTGGAAGGCATCCATCGACTTGGTAACCGATTTGATGGTTCTTTCTAGTTTATCGAGTATTGCAGCATCAATCGGGGTCAATTCTTTCTTATTAGGCTTAGATGGCTGGTAGTTATCTCCTAAAGTCAACTCAACGTATCTGCAGGCATTCCAAATCTTGTTGAGGTAGGAAGCTGTAGACTGGACTTTTGATTCAACATATCTCTCATCTAATCCTGGAGCGGAGTTGGTCGTGATGAATAAACGCAACGCATCAACGCCGTATTTATCGATGACATCCATTGGGTCAACGCCGTTTCCAAGTGATTTGGACATCTTTCTTCCGAACTCATCCCTGATTAATCCGTGGATCAAAACCTTGTCAAAAGGCCTCTTGCCCGTGAAATGCAGAGATTGGAAGACCATACGGGATACCCAGAAGAAGATGATATCATACCCTGTGACTAAGACACTGGTCGGAAAATATCTTTCATAGTCTGGGGTGACCTCTGGCCAGCCCATCGTGGCAAATGGCCATAAGCCCGAGGAGAACCAGGTATCAAGCACGTCTTCATCTTGACGATACTGCGTCATGTCCGGTTCGGTCTCGGAAACCAAAAGCTCGCCTGTCTTGAGGTTATAATAGGCAGGGATTCTATGGCCCCACCACAGCTGACGGGAGATGCACCAATCATCGACTTCTCTCATCCATCTTAGGAGGACATTCTCGAATCTTTTTGGTACAAACTCGACTTTGGTGTCAGGATTTTTCTGATTTTCCAAGAGTTTGGCCGCAAGCGGCTTCATCTTGACGAACCACTGCTTTGATAACATAGGTTCAACAACTGCGCCCGATCTTTCGGAGTGGCCAACTGAGTGGACCATCTTCTCAATCTTGCATAAGTGACCATTGTTCTTGATATCCTCAACCAAAGTCTTACGGCACTCATACCTATCCATACCGGCGTATTTGCCGCCCAATGAATTAACGTGAGCAGTCTCATCAAGCACTTTGATTAATGGGAAACCGTATTTCTTCGCTAATGCAAAGTCGTTAGGGTCATGTGCTGGGGTGCATTTCATGGCGCCTGTTCCGAATTCGATGTCAACATATGAATCCGCCATAATTGGAAGGAGTTCGCCATTTGCCGGATTAACGCATTTCTTGCCGACTAAATGCTTATATCTTTCGTCTTTAGGGTTAACGAAGACGGCGGTGTCTCCGAACATCGTCTCTGGACGGGTTGTGGCAACGATCAATTTCTCGTCACTGCCTTCAACGTCGTAATAGAAATAGAAGAATTCGCCTTCATCATCTGAGTGAATGACCTCGATATTCGATAAAGCCGTTCTTAAAACCGGGTCCCAGTTGATGATTCTCTCGCCTTGATAAATCAAGCCTTCGTTATAAAGGGTGACGAAAACATGTTTAACGGCGTTATTCAGGCCTTCATCAAGGGTGAATCTTTCTCTGGTGTAGTCAACCGATAAGCCCATAGCGCCCCACTGATTGTGGATTGTACTGGCATATTCGTTCTTCCACTCCCAGGCTTTCTCAAGGAATTTCTCACGGCCAAGGTCATATCTGGAGATGCCTTGTTTCCTCAGTTTCTCCTCGACTTTAGCTTGGGTGGCGATTCCGGCGTGGTCGCAACCCGGGACCCAAAGGACATCATATCCCTTCAATCTCTTGTAACGGCAGACG
>CAVAGP010000061.1:0-12787 GCA_963588175.1 Faecalibacillus sp.
CTTCCAAAACGACATTCGCCGGAATGGAGAAAGGTTCGTATATGTTGCTGGTCGCAATCGCGATTACAGTACTTATTACGACAGTAGTTAGGCTGCTGAAATAAAAATTCCCCTTAGGAGGGGAACTAATCACAACTTAATTATACAACTGCCGCATTAGGCCGCAAGCCTTAATTGCGGTGGGCTTCCACCCTCCGGCGGATGCCTCCAGAAATCCGCCTGGTTGATTATTCACTCGCATAAATGCCCATCTATAAAATATCCTGTTCATTTAAAAACTTTACACTTTTTTACATTTACTCTTTACATAACTTTACATATAACGTAATATTGATGCAGGAGGAAAACCTATGAAGATAACTGACATGATATCAATAACGGAATTATCCAAATCAATCGGAAAATCTAGGCCAACAGTCTATAAATACATCTCCGATTATGAACACGGTTCCTATGATCAAGTACCCGCATCATTATTAAAACTATTCGACAGAATAGAAAAAGAGAACATCACAAAAAGCGAAGTGTATCAGTATTGCGAGAAATATTTCTACAAAGAAGGAGATACCCCATCGACTTACGATGATGTCATCAAGCTCATTAGAGAAAATAGAGATAAGCTAGACCTCGCTTCATTGAAGAAGCAATTAAAGAAGGAGATAGAAGAATATGGAAAATAATGAAATCGGAATGAGGACCAATGACATCATTGCCTCATTGACCTATTACAGATTATTGGAAAGCCTCACAATAACCACATCTAATATTAATAAGAACATCTTAGTCGCGGAGAATACATCCGATAACTTCTTCAAAAAAGGCTTGGTCAAAACCCAGAACGCGATGAGAAAGGCTAACATTGATAACCTCAATAAAGAAAAAGGCAAAACCGAATCAACAATCGAGCAATTCAAGAAAGAACTGATCGACGGTTCTATCTATCAATATGGTGAATCTAAAGAAGAACTTAAATCCCAATTGGATGACTTCTTGAAAAACGACAGTGATGATTATCTTAAATATCAGCTTGCTTTAACGATAGTTATCGATAATAGGTATCCACACGCTCACGAGGATGAGACATTGAAGAAATTATCCACATTGATGTTCGGAGACGAGAATAGGCTTGGAGAACTCAAGAAAATGATATCCAAGAACCTCAGGATGCTTCTAAGCGATCAAAAACTTGAGAAAGTGAGCAAAACGGCATTAATCACTTTGGGAATCGCCATAAGCGCAACGTCCCTAATAACCGCAGGAGTGGCCGCTGCCGGGGCATTAACCAGCACCAATATCGCCCAGATATTCGCTAACTTAGCCTCACAAGCTGCCAAGAAATGGGGAACAGGAGCCTTGATTGCTTTGGGCACTACGGCAGGAGTGGCCGCCGCAGGATGTCTAATCGCGGCAACAGCCACCTGTGCTAAAGACATATACGAAGATGAAAAAGCCTATAAAGAGGCCCTTAGAACATTAAAGCCTAATGATTTAGCCTCAACTTTAGCAATCAGGATAACGCTTATAGAACTTGCCAAAGATAAAGCTTCCAAAGATAAGCTCAAAGAATATAAAGATGCCGTTCTTAAGGATGCCGATTATATTAGGCAAGATGCCGAATATCTTTATATAATCGAGCATTCGGACGAGAAAGACTGCAAGACTAAAGCATCCATTTGCAATAAAGCAGTTGAATGTTTGGCATCGATGTAGAGAAAAGAGGGAGTTGCCCTCTTTTTAACGATTCATAATTTCCATTCGTAATAGCGTATTTTTTGCATTATAAGGTTTGAGCAAAAGGGAAAAACTACGATGGAGGCTTATTTAGTTATTCCTTGCGTGCAAATAAGAGTTTTTTTCTGAAATTTAATATAAATCATTTAACTTTATGATATAAACAATGCTAGGAGAAAAGTATGTCTAACATCAAAGTTTTTGAAGATAAGAAAATTAGAGCTCAATGGAATGATGAAGAAGAAGATTGGTATTTTTCGGTCGTGGATGTGGTAGAAGCATTAACTGTCAGTGTTGATGCAACCGCATATTGGAGAAAACTAAAACAAAGATTAAAAAAGAAGAGAATGAAACCGTGACAAATTGTCACGCTTTGAAGATGGTCGCAAAAGACGGCAAGTCAAGGTTGACTGACGTTGTCAGCACTAAAAATTTATTCCGCCTCATCCAATCCATCCCGTCTCCTAAAGCCGAGCCTTTCAAAATGTGGCTCGCCCAAGTCGGAAGCGAAAGGCTTGATTAGATTGCCGACCCGCAAAAAGCAATTGATAGAGCCGTGGAAACTTATAGGAAAAAAGGTATCCGGAAGAATGGGTAACCCAAAGAATGATGACCATCAAAATGCGGAAGGAGCTAACTGAGGAATGGCAAAGCCGCGGGATTGCAAAAGAAAAGGATTACGCAATACTCACGAATGAGATGACGAAAGCGTGGTCGGGAATGAGCATGCAAGAATACAAGCAATTTAAAGGCCTGAAAAAAGAGAATTTGCGAGATAATATGACAAATATCGAACTTGTCCTTAATATGCTTGCAGAAGTCACAACAACCGCGATGAGCAAAGAACAAAAGCCAGACACAATGGATGAACATAAACAAGTTGCAAGACAGGGTGGTGAAGTTGCGAAAACGGCAAAAATCGCATACGAACAAAAAGTCGGTAAAAAAGCCATCTCTCCGCTTAACTCAGATAATAAAAATCTGCTTGAAATAAAGGGTGATGAAGATAAATAAACGCTTTTAAGAAATATAAAGATGCCGATTATATCGGAGGAAAAACAAAATATCTTTATATCATCGGGCATTCAGATGAGAAGGGCCACAAAACCAAAGCGTCCATATGCAATAACTGCAGGATCTGTCCTAACGCTTACGGGATTCATGGTTCTTACCTGCACGCACCTCAATAAGATTGGCTTAATCTTAAATGGTGTTGTCACGGAAAAGATTCCGTTCGCATTCTATGCCTGTGCAGTCTTTGCTCTCCACAGCTCAGTTGCCTGCATTGTTGCCTGCTTCATGGGAACGGATAAGGAAACTGAATAAGTAACAACCGCAACTAGTCATCCTTGAAAAAGGGTGGTTTTTTGTTTTATACCAAAAAAGACTTCAACTTTCCTTGAATTTATATCGATATTGACTCATTTTTTGCCTTTAGATTAAAAAAATATTGAAGTTAACATTGCTTACTTTACTCTATGTTTATTCAGCGAGGAGGTATCAGATATGAGATTTTTCTATCATCTAGGAAGAGATCATGCTTCAACAATTTACAGGATAATGTCAGTGGTGGATATCGTCGTTGGCATTATATTCTGCATCGGTTCAATCGTGGGTGGAATCGTCACTTGCGTCGAAACAAAAGTTGGCGCGGGGTATATGGTTCTCATCCTTTTGCTTTATATCGTCATGGGCGTTGCCGGTTTGATTGGTTCTTTAATATCATCAGGCGTTGCAGCCGCTTTAGGGGATACCATTGACAATGCTTCCGGTGGCGTGTATTACTCCAACGCCGACTCAGGCAAAATAGTTCGCCTCGAAAAGGAGATAAAACGTTTATCCGAGGCTTTAGAAAAAGAAAAGAACAAACCCGATAATAACGAGATAAAAGAAGAGCAAACCAAACCTACAACACCTTCATTTGATGCCAAAATAAGCTCAACTGAGCCAAAAGGCAAACCTGATAATGTTCTCAAGGATGATAGCGAACCAAACCTAGAAAAGGCCGCAATTGAGGATATTAAGGCGGGGACAAAAATAAATTACGCAGGAATGGGACAAGGCACAGTTATCTCCATAACTGGCAGTGGTGACTGCACGATTAGATGGAACGACAAAACCGAATCCACGATCGATTTGGCCTCATCTATTGAAAGGGGTGTTATCACCATTGAGAAATAATAAAAGCATAGGCTTGATTCCTCGCATATAGTTCAAAAAAATAAGAAAAAACACAAGATTTCAGAGGTCTTGTGTTTTTTTGCTATCACATGAAGCGTTTTGCCAGTCCTTTTATTCGAATTGAAACGTTGAAAGGAAATCTTTTATAAGGAAAGCGCAGAAGTGCGGGAATGTGCAAATGCTAGACACAAATCCGATATTACCTCTTACGATTTTTATTCCGAAACGAATTTCCGGATAATTGTTGCTTTTAATCAAAGTCGATAAGGATTTTGAGTTGTTATTGCCTGCTTTTACCTCAATTGGCACAAGGCTGTCTTTATATCGCACAAAGAATTCTTCCTTAAGGGTTGAATTTTCCTTTTTGAAATAACGGAGGTCATAACCGGATTTCACGAGAGCTTCCCCAATTATGCTTTCAAATAACCCGCCTTTATAGACATCCAGGTTCTTGTTTTGGCGAAAATCCAATTGAGCTTCCTCATCAAGTTGAGAAAGTAGTAGGCCGTTATCTGCGTAATAAAGGATGCAGCAATCTTCAATAACGTTCCCTTTTAGAGGCAAGTTCGGTGTTTGCAAGGCTCTGCTGATGTTGACGATACCTGCATCTTCGAGCCATTCAAACGTTCCTCTGTAATCTGCGAATTTTGCGCCTGGGCGAACCTTTGAAATCTGAAATTTCTTGTTTTCTTTGCCAAGTTGGAACGGAACTGAAAGAAATACGTTGGCAATTCGTGATTTATCCAGTCCTAAGGCGTACTTTCTTATGTCCGCTTCATAACCAATTACGATTTGGCGTTGAATTTCTAATGTGTTTTCAAATGTCCTTTTTGAAATGAAATCTTTTACGACCTCAGGCATGCCTCCGACAATGCAGTAATCAAGAAAAAGATCATTATAGATTTTCAATACGGCAGTGGAAAATGGGGTAAACGACTGCATATGGGATAAAATGTCGTTTTTGATGGATTCATCATAACCGAGCGACCATAAAAACTCTTCAAAATCAAGCGAACGCATCTCGATTTCGGTCTTATAGCCAACACTGATATTCGAGATATCTTTATAATGAATACCTAGCAGTGATCCGCTGCATATCACATCATAATTTCCATCAAGTGAAAAGAACTTCAAAGATGTTGCGATGTCGGGAAATTCCTGGATTTCATCAAAGAAGATAAGCGTTTTGCCTTTAGTAAATTTTGCATCAGGATTAATTCGGGAAATGTTTTTTATAATAGCTTCGGTTGAGTATCCATTTTCAACGATTTGCTTATAAACAGGATATTCGACAAAATTAATTTCAACGATGTTCTCATAATTTTGCTTAGCAAAAAATTCGATCGATTTTGTTTTTCCGACCTGCCTCGCCCCTTTTATTATAAGAGGCTTGCAATCCGGATTTGCTTTCCAATCGGAAAGGTATTTATCGATTTTACGTTTCAAGTATTCGCCCATAAATCAGCACCTCACTTTTTTGATATTCTGTCGTATTAAAAAGAGAAAAATAAGTCGTTATGCAAAAAAATGAGCGAGTTTAATCATGAAATTACTAAAAAATGAGCGAGATTATACTAATGCACGCCATTTTTATGTTTTTAACGCTTGAAAAAGCAATTCCTAAAAGTCAAATTAGGCACCGTACGCCGTTACGGACCTTTTGCTTCATTATTTGTTGGTTCTGCTTTGCCTTGTTTGTTTGGTAATAGCGGAAAATGAATATATAGATCAGTCATTCATAAATTACTAAAACGTAAATAACTAAAATGTTGAGGCAAATCTTTATGAAATTTGCCGGGAGAGCAGAGGGTATTCAAAGAGTTTGCTAAAATTATCCATGCAGGCTCTCTCCCTATATCTCTTGAACAAAAAATATTGCACAGAAACCTGCGGTCACCTGCCATCCTAGGACGGCCGGTGTTTTTTATTTACACAACTTTTTGGATACACTCCGTTACGATGCATCGATTCAAATGCAGTATATATCAATATAATTACCGAAAAACACAGCCAACAGACTAAGTTATATCGGTTTATCGGTAATTAATTACTTATTTACACTAATCCTTATTATAATGGATGGAACAGAGGTAAATAAAATGGATTTATTTAAAGGGAAAACAGTTATCATCACTGGTGCTGGAAGAGCAACTCTTTCAGACGGAAGATGCGGTTCCATCGGATACGGCATCGCAACGGCATTCGCTAAAGAAGGCGCCAATTTAGTCATCACAGGCCGTAATATGGAGAAACTCGAAGGCGCAAAGAAAGAGATCGAAGAGAAATATGGCGTATCAGTTCTCATCTCCCAAGCAGACGTCTCTGACAAAAACGACAATGAAGCAGTGGTCAATGATGTAATCGCTAAGACAATCGAGAAATTCGGAAGAATCGATGTCTTGGTCAACAACGCTCAAGCATCCGCATCAGGAGTTCCTCTTGCAACCCAGACAACAGAGCAATTCAATCTTGCCTTATATTCAGGACTATATGCAGCGTTCTATTACATGAAAGCCTGCTACCCATACCTTAAGGAAACCAAAGGCTCAGTCATCAACTTCGCTTCAGGCGCAGGCTTATTCGGAAACTATGGCCAATGCTCATACGCCGCGGCTAAAGAAGGTATCCGCGGCCTTTCTAGAGTCGCCGCCAATGAATGGGCAAAAGACGAAATCAACGTCAATGTCATCTGCCCACTTGCTTGGACAAGCCAGCTTGAAAACTTCGAGAAGAAATTCCCTGAAGCCTATAAGGCAAACGTCCACGTTCCTCCAATGGGTCACTTCGGGGATCCAGAGACAGAAATCGGACGTGTATGCGTTATGATTTCCACCCCGGACTTCAAATATCTCACCGGTGAGACTCTCACCCTTGAAGGCGGAATGGGACTTCGTCCTTAATATTAGGGATAAATATAGGAAACATGCCTCTTTTGCTCAAAGGAGGCTTTTTCTTATGGGCACGAGACGCTTAGAAGCATTTCGAAAATCACTTTTTTGAAGTTCTTTTTAGTGCATAACTTTTTTATTTAAGTTGTTCGCAAAATGAGGACAACTGATTTTTTATCAATGGTGAATTTTAAACAAACGTGAACGAATGAATTTATCTGATTCTCCGAGGGAATGGCATGATTTGATATAGGATCAAAATTGGGTTTAACGCCAAATCCTGCCTTTTTTATTTTGTCGATCTATCGCTGATGCTTATAATATGCGCAGGTACTCATTCATATGAAGATTGCCATAGTCGATGACGAACAAGAGCAAAGAGACACTTTGATGTCTTATTTAAGTAGGTTCTCAGCGGAGAATAACGTTGACATCTCTGGCGACGTATTCACTGACCCTAACGTTTTCCTGTCTTCATTCAAAGATGATTATTCGCTTCTTTTGCTAGATATTGAAATGCCTGGCATGACTGGTCTAGACCTTGCTAAGAAAATAAGGGAAAGAGGCTCAAATGTTGGTATTATTTTCGTCACAGTCATGGCCCAATACGCCATCAATGGATATGAGGTGAACGCCTTGGACTTCATGGTTAAACCCGTCAATTATTTCCCTTTCTCCATGAAGATGCTTAAAGCCTATAAGAATTTGAATATTGGCAATCGCATCATCCTCAAATCGGAAGGGGAGAAGATTCTTATCGATGAGAAAGACATTCTCTATATCGAAGGCTCTAATCAGTATGTTGTATTCCATATATCCAGGCAAAAACCCATCAGGGCCAAGATGTCATTGAAAGATGCGGAAGAAAAACTCAGCAAAAACCTCTTTGAGAGATGCTCTAACTCCTTTATCGTCAACCTGGATAAAATCACAAAAGTGTCCGGGAACGACCTTTATATCAACGATGACATCATCCCTATTTCCCGTTCCAAAAAGAAGACATTCATCGAGAAGTTGAACAGGCATTTTGGAGGCATATGATATGGAGACGATTGCAAACTTGATCAGCACGTATATCCCGATTCACATGTTTTTCACCGTTCAGATACTGCTCGCCGAATTCATGTTCTTCATCAAGCAAAAGAAGAGAGACCATTTCTGGCCTCGAGTGGTTGTGTCAACGATTCTTTATTTGCTCCTGGCTTATTTCCATCCAGCCACCCATAACGTATTCATCCGAGTTATCTTGATATACGCTTGGTCGGTCGCGTTATGCTGTTTCTGTTTGCAATGTGAGTGGAAGAAGACATTATTTTTATGCCTAGTTGCCTACGCAATTCAAAACCTCTCCTATAACCTTGGCGATTTGATTACTAGACTCCTCGAATTGGAAAGCGCCTCATTCTGGTTCTATTTTGCAGCGACTTTAACGTTTATCACGGTATACGTGTCCTCATACTTTATCGTTATAAGACGTTTCTCGAAGAGTCGACATTTCCATTTGAAGAGCAGAACATGTTACTTGATTGCCTTAATTACCATATTCGTCGTGTTCACCAAGAACCTATTCTCTAAATATGCGATATTGGATGATAAGGAAATAATCGCCTTATTCACCGCAATATCCTGCGTCTTGGTAATTGTCCTTCAGTTTATGTCCGTCAAGAGCAGCAATATCCAAGAGGAGAACAAGATGATCGAGAAACTCCTAGCCCAGGAAAAGGATAGGCAGGAGAAGATGAAAGAGACCATGGATATCATCAATATGAAATGCCATGACCTGAGATATTTCATCGATGAACACGGAAAAACTGACAATCTAAGCGATTCATTCATCAAAGAAGTGCGGGAGAACATAAACATCTACGATAAAGCCCCGGAGACCGGAAACCCTTCATTAAACGTGGTTTTATCCGAGAAACTGCTTTTATGCAGCGCGAATAAGATAGATATATCGTATATCTTAGATTCGACGGTTGTGGATACGATGGATCCTAGCGATGTCTATTCTTTATTTGAGAACGCGCTTGATAACGCGATAGAGGCATCAAAAGCCGAAGCGGAAGAGAAAAGAATGATATCGATAAATATGCAAAAGCAAGGTGGCAATGGTCAAATTACAATCTATAACTATTGCTCCAAAGACGTTAACATCGGCTCAGATGGCATCCCTAAATCCAACAAAGACACCACATTCCATGGTTTTGGCACCAAATCGATAAGATATATCGTTGAGAAGTATGATGGTTCGGTAATATTCGATCACAAGGATAACCTATTTACCATCTCAATTCTTCTTCCTTTAAGTGAATAATCTCAATGCCAAATTCTCACGAAACAATGCAAATCTCTCACCGGATGATGCATTGTTTTTATTTCTGGGTATATAACTTTAAGCGTAAACGGGGCGGATACCCTGTTAAATAAAAGGAGGAGAAATCGTCATGATTCTCAAAAAAACTAAGCCTTTTGGCATTTTGACTGGCGTTTTTTCGACTGCCTTGACAATTTTGATCGTCGGAACTAGCGTCGCTAATTCCTACGCTTCAATGATCAATAAGCAGTTCGGAATCAAGTCATCCAAAATCGTAAAAGGCGAAGGTAGTGATGAAAACACCAATTACTACCAATCCGACTACCTTAAGGCAGACGGAACACTCGATGGAGACGCTTTGACAAAGTGGCAGAAAGAGCTTTGCGAGCAAATCCAGGGTGAAGGAACGGTCCTTGTTGAAAACAAATCCAAGGCCCTCCCATTAAAGACGGGCGCAGGCATCACTTGCTTTGGCCGTTCATCCGCTGATGTCATCTATGGTGGCACGGGATCTGGACAGGTCGATACCGCAAACGCGGCCACAATGTCTAAAGCCTTGAGCGCAGCAGGCTTCAAAGTCAACGATGCGATGTTATCTTGGTATGACACTAAGATCACTGAATTAAAAGAGGCCAAACTAAATCGTTCAACCCCTGGCATGTTCACAGAATTTGAAAATGTCCCAACGGCTACAAGAATCGCTGAAATCCCAACAACTCAGGTTGCTGCATCCGGTGTAAGCTATGATGGCTATAAAGATGTTGCTATCGTCACTATCGGCCGTTCAGGCGGTGAAGGGTGCGACCTTGCAACCGGCGAATTCACCGATGGCACCTCATATTTTGAACTCCAGGAAGAAGAGAAGAACCTCTTGAAGTATGTCGCTTCTCAAGATTTCGGAAAGATCGTCGTCCTCATCAATTCATCCAATGCGATGGCCCTTAACTGGCTCAACAATTCCGAATATAAGATTGATGCTTGCTTATGGATTGGCGGACCAGGTCAATATGGCCTTAATTCGGTTGCCAAAATCTTAAATGGCGACATCAACCCATCAGGAAGATTCGTAGATACATATTCGGCATCATCTCTTTCATCTCCAGCCATGGAGAACTTCGGCGCCTATACATGGGCTAACGCCGATAAGGAAGAAGGCAAATGCAACGGCAAAATCAATGGCGTTGAAATCGATGGCACTCCAGGCGACCTCACCAAAGTAAGATACGCCGTTCACTATATGGTCGAAGAGGAGAATATCTACGTCGGCTACAAATATTACGAAACCCGTTATGAAGACTGCGTCCTTAATAAGGGCAATGCAAGTGCAACAACCGGCTGCTACGCTTCAACGGGCTCTTGGAATTATTCACAAGAGGTCAATTATCCGTTTGGATATGGCTTATCCTACACAACCTTCAAACAGGAATTAACCAAGACAACATACGACCAGGCCTCAGACCAGTACACCCTCACGGTCAAAGTCACCAATACGGGCGATGTTGATGGCAAATCAACCGTTCAGGTCTATGGACAGCAACCATATACCGACTTTGATAGAGAGCACGGAATCGAAAAATCCGCCATTCAATTGGTTGGATTTGGCAAAACCGGAACAATCGAACATGGCAAGTCAGAAGAAATCCAAGTCACGGTAGATGGCAAGGAAATGGTGACGTATGACGCAAAAGTCAATAAGACCTACATCCAAGAAGCTGGAAACTACTACCTCGCAGTTGGCGACAACGCTCACGATGCATTAAACAATGTCTTGACGGCAAAGAACGCCTCGGGCATGGATGCGGCAGGGGATTCAGCCAAAGTCTATAAGTACACAATCGATTCAACCGATGCCACAAAATATGCCTACTCCAAGAAGAACGTTGGCACAAAGATCACCAACCAATTCGACAGCGCAGATCTCAACTACTATGGTGATAATTTGGTTACATACCTCTCGCGTAACGACTGGAAGGGAACATATCCAAAATCCTATGATGTCTTGAACGCAAACGACAAGATCATCAATGGCTTGCAGTTCAATTACGAGAAAGACACGACTAATTACAAAGAAATCACAACTGGTTCAACCGATACATCATATTCAATCGCCATGATGCATGGACTTGAATATGAAAATCCAGCCTGGGAAGACTTGCTCAACCAGTTGAATTGGACAGAAATCGCTGAAATCGTTGGCCACGCAGGCTATGGAACTCAGCAGGTTTCGTCAATCAATCTCCCAGCCACCATCCAAGCAGATGGTCCTCAGGGAATCAAAGGACAGTATGCAGGTTCTGCAACCGTTGCCTACACCTCAGAGCCAGTCATGGCCGCAACATTTAACCTCGAAATCCTCGAGAATATCGGAAAATCCATGGGTGAAGACGCTCTCCGTATCGACGCCGGTAAAGTATCTGGCTGGTATGGTCCAGCTATGAACATCCATAGAACTCCGTATTGCGGACGTAACTTCGAATATTATTCCGAAGACTCACTCCTCAGCGGCAAGTGCGCTGCTAAGGAAGTTGCAGCGGCTCAGAAGAAAGGCCTTTGCTGCTACATCAAGCACTTCGCAGTCAATGACTTCGAAACATATAGACAATCAGTCGCTACATTTGCAACTGAGCAGGAAATCAGAGAAATTTCCCTCAAATCCTTCCGTTATGCAGTTGAAGAAGGCGGAGCAACCGCTGTCATGACATCATTCAACCGTATCGGAACCAGATGGGCAGGCGCTCATAAAGGACTCTTAACCAACGTTCTCCGCAACGAATGGGGATTTGTTGGAGTCGTAACAACTGATGCTGTTATGGCCAATAGAAACTGGATGGATGTCTCAATCGGAGTTGAGGCAGGAAATGATACCTGGTTATCATCGGGCGATTGGCTGGTCTCAAAGATTCAGGATTGGGCAAAAGACGACTACAAGCTCCAGAACAATTTGAGAACAAGCTGCAAGAACTTCCTCTATGCATATGTCAACTCAACCGCCATCAACGGCTTATCATCAAAAGATAAGATTGTTGCCATCACACCGCTTTGGCAATCAAGCTTAATCGGCTCAACAATCGGTGTTGGTGTTCTATCAGGTGTATTCCTTGCGTTATATGCAACGGCCTGTATTCTCAATAGAAAGGAAGACTAAGGAGGTTTACTAAAATGAATATCAAAGAAACATTCAAGAACAAAGCCTTGGGATTCTATCTTGGCTGCATTGGCGCAGTCTTGGCGCTCATCTCAGCCTTCATCTACATCGGACTTAAATCCTACTCGTTCACAGCGTGGATTATAGTTCTTCTCATCCTTGGAATCGTTGTGTACTTCGTTGCGCAGCTATTCAAGATCAGATTGGTGAATGTCGCCTCCTATGCTTGTTACCTCGTTGCCTTAGGAATCTTCTTAAGAACGGAGATTGAAAACAACATGGACACCATCGTTGACCCTCAGCAGGGCATCGGAGCGGTTACGCCTCTCTTCTTCATCTTCATCGTCTTCATGCTCGTTGCAGTTGGCCTAACGGTTGCTGCATCGGTCATGAAATGCGATAAAAAGCCTCAATAAGGCCTAAGTTAACAAAAGAAGGACAAGGCTTCAAAACCCTGTCCTTTTTCATATCTTATCGCAATTTGCTGTTGAGAAATGTCCAATTAAGTTGCTCTAATCATATTCAAAT
>CAVAGP010000062.1:0-12522 GCA_963588175.1 Faecalibacillus sp.
CCTGTCCGGCGGATGGCGATGTAAGAGCGCATAATTAATGCCCTCCATTATATTAATAGACGAGTTTTCCGGATTTTTTCCCTAAAACCGTGAAATTTTATGAAAAAAATGATTTGCGCATAAAACCAGCTAAATCCGATTAGATTGCCTTACCTTATGATGACTATCCGGCTCTTTCCATGAAGAATTGATATAATAATTTTCCATTTAAAAAAGGCCGCCTTCAAGCGGCCTAATGGTTATTTGTCTTCTTTTTTAGCCTTTTTATTTAGGATTAGAGTAACAACGAACCATGCAAGTAGGCCAACATCAATGGCCCCGACCCCGCAATCTAGGGCAATCAGCCAATAATGCCATGGTGAGGTGTCATAAAAGATTGTCGAGCCCGGTGCAGCGTGGTTGGTTGCGTTAGAATTGGTCATCGCATAACAAATATTGTGGATGGCTTCTCTCATTCTCCATCTTGCGGTAGATGAGGTGTAGTCTTCCGGCTGATAGTTCGAATTGGATGCCAAATACAAATCGCAGCCTCCACGAAGAGCCATATCACGATTGGATTTTTTGGTATCGAGCCAATCGGAGATTACGAATCCTCTGAAACCCCATTCCCCACGGAGCATTTGCTGGAGGAAGGCGTAATTTGCGTGTCCCCAATACCATCCGATGCAGGTCTGGGTTGTCATCGTTCCCTTTGCGGCCCTAACGATTCGGGTTTTAAGAGTTCCATTTGTGTCCGAAATGAATTTTTCGGTTGCTCTAGCTTCCTTGAACGCAATCTCAAAGGCGCGGAAATAAAGTTCTCTCATGCACTGTTCGGAAGCCCAAACATGGCATTCTTGATCACGATTGGTATCCTGCTCATTAAGGGCAAAGTGCTTTGCTGCGCTCACTAAACCTTTATCAGCCATTCCGGATATCATTCTTGCCCCCAATTTGCCGGTGAGCAATGGGTCTTCCGAGAAATAGCAATGGTTTCTTGCGTTGAACTGAGTACGGTGGAGGTTAAGCCCAGGAGCATATTGCGACTGAACGCCGAGGACGAGAGATTCGTTGCCTTCTTGCTCTCCAACTTCATACATTAAGTCTTCGTTCCAAGTGGCCCCTAATACAGGTTCCATCTCCCAAGTGACCGTTGCGGTATTCGGATTGTCTCCAGATTGGAATTTCAATCCGTTGGCACCGTCGCATTCAACCGTGGCCATAAGACCAATTGACTCAATCTCTGCGGAAGTATAGCAGGCTGCCGAGAATAGTCTTAATATGTTTTGCTTGTCTCTAGTCCAGCTAATTTGATCAAGGAGCGTATCCCAAAGAGGATCATCGTATTTAAGTCCTCTTAAATCCGAAACTTTGAGGCCATCTTTAGTTCTTTGAGGATATTCAGTAGGGTTATACACAACGCTGCCTTCGACATTTCCCAAGTATGGGTCAGTCTCATAATTAAAGTTCTGGAAGGCCTTGAGCTTTGTGGCATACGCTTCTGGAAGTTCTTTTGTTCTAACGACTTTTGAAACATCCGCAACCGGCAAAGTTTCATTCCAATTATTTCTAGAAAGATGAGTTGAAACATCGCCATTCATGTAATTGGTTGAGTCAGCGAAAAGATTCGATACATCCTGATATTCTTTGGATGAATCATATTCCCAGCCAATTGGGTGACCGGTTGAATTGCCTTCATCATCCAATTCCGATTGGGCAAGTTTATCGCTACTTCTAAGATTGCCATTATTGTAGTAGATTGTTTCTGCAACATTGATGGTTTTAGAAGCGATGACATCGTGTGAATTCTCTCGTAAAGAGATGCTATATTCTCCACCCTCCAAGAGATAACACCCATAACTGCCGTCTTTATTGGAAATCTTTGAGCAATAAGACGCCATCTCATCCGCTTCAATCGAGAACTCAAAGGTTTGAGAATCTCCGGATTTGAGGATGTCCGTTTTATCAAACGCCATCAAAGTTACTGTAGGTTTTTCGATGCCGTTCTTTTGGTCGAAGTCCGTGTAAGGCGATGTGTAATAGAGTTCCACGACATCTTTGCCTTCCTTGCTTCCTTTATTCTTAACAGTGACTTTGATGTTTACTTTACCATCACTATAAGAGACGTCATCCAAAGTCTTCTCGAATGTTGTGTAGGAGAGTCCATAACCGAAAGGATAATTCACTCGCCCTTTTTCTTGTATTGCGCCATCGCTGGTGGATGTTTTGCCATATGTAAATCCGGATGCACCGATATCATTCGCGGTCTCATAGAAACGATATCCCATGTACATATCTTCCTGATATTCGCAATATGGGGAATCCTGTACCCCATCTATCGTGTAATAGAATTGTCCAATATTGGCATAGCTTGGGTCTTTTGTGAAATCGCTTGGCCAGATATCCGGAGTCTTGGCAGATGGATTAACTTTACCGTTTAGTATTTCTCCTAAAGCGGTGAATCCAACCTCACCAGGCGCACCAACATAAATTATGGCGTCAGCTTCATATTCCGAGCCTTTTGTTGCGATTTCATCGACTTCCATGACATTGCTCGAATTGATGATGACCACCACTTTGTCGCAAATGCGCTTGGCTTCTTTAATTGTTCCCAATTCGTTAGCGCTTAAATCGTAATAATGCTTGGTTCCGTCGGTATAACCATCATATTTGCGGTCAGACCCTTCTTCACCCCAACGGGTGATGAAGACGACTGCGGTTGTATTGTCAACATGCGAGATGCCGCTATAAATAGAAGGATTGTATTCTAGGAGCGTTGCATCGATATTTGGAACCATCGTGGAATTCGAACGGAATGGCGTGACCGACATCGTGCCATCCGCTTCCTTAATTTTCTCAGCGGTAGCCTCCCTCATCTTTTTGACGGCGGTATTGTCAATGGTGAAATTGTCTTTCAGTGTTTGCTCAGGCGTAATTCTATCAGATGATGTAGGTTTGCCTCCTCCCCAAGCCCCATACTGTCCATAGCATGGATTTAAATAGCCATAGCCAAAAGGCATGACCTTTGATTTTTCCTCAAGCGGCAATAATGAGTCGTTTTTAAGGAGAATATCGCCTTCTTCGGCTACTCTAACGGCGATTTTATTGCCCTCAGTAACCGCTTCTTCTTTGTCTTTGTAATCGGCTTCATAGAAATTTGTATCCCAGTTTTCGGTTCCCTCGATTGCCGAAACATGTCTTTCACCGCGCCCTAAATATGCGTCAAGAGTGGCCGGAAAGATGTTAGCCGCAACAGTTGCGGCAACGGCTAGAAGAGAAAGAACGGAAACAACGGGAATAACAATCTTCCCAACTGTTTTTGCTTTCATAAATTTTCCTCGCTGACAAGATTTAAAAGGAAAATGTATGCAAAAACACAATATAGTCAGTTTTAGTCAAATTTTAAGCAGGATTTGCAATAAAACGCAAAGCCTGAATTGCTCGATATTTATTTGTGGATTTTAAATCAATCGTCTTGTTCAATTTTATGTTCCGGATCTCTATGGATTCGCTTATCGACCACTCCGATTGCGCCAGCCGGGCAAACGTATCTGCATAGATGGCAGCCAACGCATTTGGAGCCTATTAGTTTTGGTTTTCTAGTTGTTTTATCAAAGGCAATGGCTTGATGGCCGCCGTCAAAGCAGGATATCTCACAACGGCCACAGCCGATGCATTTGCCCAAATTGAATTTAGGGAATAAAATCGTATCTCTTTCAAGATTCCCTAAAGACGTGACATTATGAATGGCACCGCCTCTAAGCTGATACATGTTGTGAATATTTGTCTCTATCATAAAGCCACGTAATCCGGCGATAAGGTCGTCGATGATTCGATACCCATACTGCATGACTGCGGTTGTGATTTGCAGGGAACCTGCCCCAAGAAGGATGAATTCCAAAGCGTTGTACCAGTTCTCTATGCCTCCCATGCCGGATATATGCATTCCTTGCAGTTCTTTGGCGTTAGCTAAATCTGAAATGAATCTAAGGGCGATTGGCTTAACTGCATTTCCAGAGTATCCTCCTAGAGCAGATGAGCCCGATACCGAAGGCTCCGGAGAGAAGTCATTGATATTGACTCCCGTGATGCTAAGTATGGTGTTAATCGCAGAAATTCCATCGGCACCACCTCTTTTTGCGGCATTGGCCATAGGAACCATGTTCGTGATATTCGGGGTTAATTTCACCAAAAGAGGAACAGAACATCCTTTTCTGGCGGCTTTCGTAAACTTTTCAATCAGTTTTTCGTCTTGCCCAATTGTGACGCCTAGATACCCGTCTTCCATATTCGGACAGGAGAAATTCAGTTCGATTACATCCGCTCCGGATTCTTGGCATTTTCTTGCTAAAGTCTCCCACTCCTTTTCATTTTGACCCATGATTGAGGCGATGATGACTTTGGTTGGGTAATTCTTTTTGAGTTCTTTGAACACTTCCATATTCTCTTCCACTGAATGGTCGGATAACTGCTCAATGTTCTTGAAGCCATAGAATGATTCCGGCCTGTTTCTTGTGACGGAGAATCTTGGCGAGGTCTCATGTTGGTCAAAGGTGCAGATTGTTTTAAAGCAAACTCCGGCCCACCCCATCTCCAAAGCTTTGGCGCACATCTCGTAATTTGAGGCGACTACAGATGATGAGAGAATGAATGGATTCTCAAGCTTAACCCCGCAGATATCCATTGATAGATTTGGCTCCGGGGTATCATCGTTTACCTCTTTGGTGTGGGTGCTCGCCTCTTTTAATGCGGATAAAATCTCTTTAATGGTGACACCCTTCCCGAATTTAGCGAGAACACAGGCATCTTCTGCCTTATTTAGTTCGTTCAAATCTAATTCCATTGGAAAGTCTTTGACTGCTCTATAGAGGTCTTGAAAATATAAGGCCCTTATTCTTTCATCAGGCATGAATTTTTTATTACACGCTTTAGCACATGGGGCATCATTGCATAGCAAACAACGGGATATCTCATGTTGCAATGTCCAGTCCAAATCTACTGAGTGTGAGTCAAAAACAATCTTTTTCATTTTTTATCGTCCTTTGTGTTAGGCTTATTGTAGCAAAAAAGGCCTATGCGCTCAACATAGGCCACTTAGTATCTATTAATATATAGATGTCTATATTTATGCAGGAACATTAGAGTCTTCGATTGTTTCAAGTGCATCGTAGATTATTATGAGTAATCCGCTGATAACCATAACGATACCGATAGGGAATAGAGGGAAGGCCTCTTCTGCAACTTCATACGCATTTCCAAAATAAGTGAATGTCGCCCCGGTAAATACAAGCGCTAAGCCGAATAAACCGATTACGGTTTTGGCCAAGATTTCGAATGCTTTGTTTAATTTTTCCATTATTGTCTCCTCGTGTTCTAAGAACACCCAAACTATAGAAAAATCCGACAAAGAGATGAACGACACAAAAAAGAAATAGTGATGATTTCTGAAGTTTTGTGATGAGAAAGAAAATTACTTGAGCATCAGCTTGATGATCTCTTTATCCGTTTGGGCCATTCCGTACTTGCCGATGAAGCCAACGCAGCTAATCGTTTCTCCAGCATCTTCTTTCAATATTCCGGTATAGGCCGCGTATTCCTTATCCTCCATTGCGAGATAATGTGCCATCAAAGCGGCATCGAGGCTAGTTGCAATCTTAGCGGCGCAGGAAATCTTGGCCCCATCGCAGATGATGCCAGGGATATTAGCTAAAGTATTATCGATCGTTGCTTTGATTTGCTTGATTGAGCCGCCCGCCAAATAAGTTAAGGCGGCACCGCTTGCGCAAGAGGCACTGACAGCACCGCAAAACGCAGAGAGTTTTCCGATGAATTCTTTTTGGTAAATGGTCAATAAAGACGAGAAAGCCAAAGCCCTATAGAGTTTTTCCTCGGGGAGATTGTTTTCTTTAGCGTACACAATCAATGGGACAGAACACGTGATTCCTTGGTTGCCGCTGCCGGAATTGATGATGACAGGCATATCGCATCCGCCCATTCTAGCCTCCGATCCTGCGGCAGCATAAGCCTTCATTTTGCTGACGATGTCATCATCATTTCTTTTGAGGATGAATTTGCCGAGTCCTAAACCGTATTTGCCTGTTAGGCCTTCTAGAGCAATATCCATATTGCATTTGATTTGCTTTTCGAATAAGTCATGGATTTCGTTTAGGTCGATCTCATCAGCGAACGTTTTTATTCTCTCGATTGATAGCAATGAACGGTCGGTCGCATTGCCGGTTTGGGCTTCGATTCCGTCTTTTTCGAAAATCGGCACGCCATTCTTCAAAATCTTCACGATGTTCGTGTGGGCATGCCTAACCTCAACGCTGACATAATCGCTGCCAGCATAAAACTCTATGATGAAATGCAGAGGGATGCCAGAATCCAAGAATTCCACCTTGCAGATGTTCTTATCCAAAAGTTCTTTGGTCTTCTTGCGTTGCTCATCATTGACGTTTGCTAAAACTTCCATGCCCGAAGATGGGTTGCCGCCAATCGCGCCTAAAATACAAGCGGTTTCAATACCCGATAATCCGCCGGAATTAGGAATGGATACGCATCTGACGTTCTTGATCATATTGCCAGAGCACTTGGCGATAATCTTCTCTGGGTCTGATCCCAACACTTCTCTTCCCTTCGCGGAGGCATATGCCAAAGCAATAGGCTCCGTGCAACCCATAGCAGGCACAAGCTCTTCTTCCAGTATTGCGATATATTCGTTTTTTATGTTCTCTTCTAACATAGGCGTCCCCCTAATTTAAGACGGCTAAATGGTTCTTGGATATTCTAGCATTTTCTATAGAAACTGCTTAAAGAATGTAATAACCCCATTGATGTAAGTGCTTCTATCGTTTTGTAATTGCAATTGGAGCGCTTCCACATAGGAGAGGCAACATAGTGATATCCAAAAATCATTTTTTCCATCGAATTAGGTACATGTATTTTTTAATGTAGGGTAAAAGAAAATCTTTTGCTCTTATATAAATATAAATTTAGGAGAAAGACAAATGAAAAAGACAAAATCCTTTTTGCCGATTCTACTTGCTATGGGCACCTTAGCCACTTTAGCTAGCTGCGGAGCGAAGACCGAATGCCCAACTTGCAGCAGCTGCGAAACCTGCGGCGATGTTGAGCCAACCACCCCTACCCACACCCACACCAAAACCGAAACCTATTCTTATGATGAAAATGGGCATTATCACGAATGCTCAGGCTGTAAAGAAAACGTCCGTTTTGATTACGAAGAACACTCATTCGTTGAAAAAGACGGGATAAATATATGCTCGGTATGCGGCTATGTTGAGAACCAAGACATGGAGGAATTCTTCAAAACCTTCAAGAAAGCGATTGAGGCATATGAAGCCGACAAAACGCAAACCACTGAAGTGATATATAACGAATCCGAAAAGGAAAACGGAATTTACAAATATGGTTATGAGGCTACCAGTAAGGTGAGCTTTGACCTCGAAAGGAACCTATATTTTGCAGAAGGGGTCGACATAGATACGGGTTACGATGAAGAAGGCAATGTAGAAGACAAGGAGACGACAAAAGAGGGTGCCGCCTACATAAAAAACGGCGATACATATTCATACTACAAGCATTCGGGTGATGAGAAAGAAATGTTTAAGACCGATGCCCACATGATTCAAAATCGCTTTAACAAAAATTATTTGATGACCGATTATTTCTCACCTCTTGAATACTCTTATTTAGCGAATTTTGCAGATTATGAAAAAGTCTTTAATAAGTATTACACATCATATGGTTACGACTATATCTCAATCAACCACTCCCTCAAATCCATTGATGGAGGCTACGAATACAAAATAGACATTGAGCTAAGAGACGCCTATACAAGCCAGTTGGGTATCTACACCGAGAATTTCGCAATTACTATTAAAAACGATTCGTTTGTTTCATTAATTTATGCAAGCGATCGAAAATACACTTATATAGATGAGACCACCATTGCAGAGGAATACATCTATAGCTATGACATATCCGTCTCGTATGACTTTGATCAGACTTCGTATGACGCCTTCGACAAAACCGGCTATGAAGATAATGGCAACGGAGAAGAATTCGATTGCACTTATTATTACGAGGATTATGAAATCGGAAATAGCGTCACTCTCACGATTGGCGAAACGTTAGCCAGCACCACTTATGTTGGCGGAATGGTCACATATGGCGATATCTATTACGATAAGGAATTCACCAAGAAATATAATGGTGAGGCGATAACCGGAAATATGGATAAAATGTATGTCAAACCAACCGTCAAGGAAGGATCATACGCAAAAATAGTATTGCTTTCTGAGAAAACATACATCGATGCTGACGGCATCGAAGAAAATCGTGTATATTCCAAATGGTCCAGCGGCCGAGATGTGGAGGTAACGGAAGGCCAAACGAATTCTTTCTCCGTCACATACGAGGAATTTAGTGGACGTAAAACGGGAAAGTATTACGTTAACGGTGAACTTCTTGAAGGCGATAAATTCGAAATTGAGGCCGGAAAAATCTATATAGTTGAATACAAGAGAAATTGTTATCAATAATTACTAGGTCAACATACTAAAGGCGGGCTCAATCCTGCCTTTTTATTTGGGCAAAACCCATCAGACGCACGAGAATTAACTTATACCCATCATGACATAGAGCACAACCACAAGCCTTGTCTTATGTTACAGAAAATGTGATTTTTCACACTTTTTGCAACATCAAAGTTCAAAAAACGCCATTTTTTAGGGGTTTAGAGTGACAATTTGTGTGTATAAAACAACACTCTGAAATAAAAGGGATTTTATACGAACAAAAATTCGCAAGAACGTTGCCATTGGAAAAGATTGTCAATTTTCAGATATGCCGTTTACGCATATCAGTCCTTTAACAGATTGATTGGCACGACGTGAGTTCCATCTTCTAAAGTTCTAGCGTTGCCAACCGCAGTTAAAACCATTGAAAATGCAGGCATCTTTTTCTCAGCCGAAGCTATTTTATCCTTAAGCCTGTTCAAGGTTTTGACACCTTCATGGATAAGTTCATCTCCACCAAGTTTGATTTCCACTAAAGCGTATTCTCCGTTTTCAAGATGAATCACCGCATCACATTCAAGTCCATTCGCATCCCTATAGTGACGCACTTCTCCGCCGAGACTATCCGCATAGATTGATAGTTCTTTAACTGCGAAATCTTCAAAAAGCATCCCAAATGTTCGAGGGTCATTTAACATATCGTTTGGAGACACCCCCAAAGAATAAGCGGCAATAGATGTATCCACAAAATGCCTAGTTGGCGTTGTGGTTATCGCAGTTTTGCTTCTAAAGTTTGGGTTCCATGCTTCTATATCCTTAATAATATACAAGTCATTCAATGCCTCAAAATATTCGTCGAGCGTAACTTCGCTTATCTTTTTCTCTTCCATTTCACTAATATCATTTAAGATGGTGATTTTTCTAGCTTCAGTTGATATATTTCTTGCATAGCTTCTCAAAATCATCTTAAAAATATTCGATTTCTTATTGCGGAATTTCTTGTTTTTCGCGTTTTCGAATTCGAAAAGAGTGCTGCAATAGTTTTTGGTAATCTTTAAGGATTTTTCCCTATCATCATTCAAAGAAAGAGGCCAACCACCTCTACAAATATAGAAGGCGGTGTCTTGTAAATAAAAGTTTTCATTTATAAAGAATACGTTTTTCTGCCCGGAGAAAAGAGATGAAAGAGAGACGGTCCCTTTTGAATCCTTAGACTCAAAGAGCGACATTGGACGCATTACTAATGTAACTATTCTCCCCGCACCTGAGTGATATATATCGTCTTTATCAGCGGGAGTCGAACTGCCGGTAAAAATGAATTGCCCGAAATTATTCTCCCGTCGATCGACCTCGCTCCTTGCGCAATTCCATAAATCAGGGACATTTTGCCACTCATCTATCAACCGGGGGTTTTCACCAATCAAAATAGATTCAGGGCTTGATAGAGCTAATTCGATTTTGGCTTTTGTATCTAAGGCGAATTTGCTTTTGGCAAAGAGATTGCACGTTGTTGTCTTACCACAAAATTTAGGGCCTGCCACAACTACAACTCCCGATGTCTCAAGCGCTTCTCTTATGTCTTTTTCAATATACCTTTTTAAATAAGTCATAAATATCCCAATAATTTCTTTATTAAAAGAATACGATATTTTCTTTATTTTTCAAGATTTTTATATGGTTTTTAATGATGTTTTTAACCAACTTATTAATGAGTCATTTTGTCTGGTTTTTAATGCGAACTATCCGAATTAAACAAAAAAAAGACACCTTGCGGATTAACACAAAATGTCTACTTCTCGTAATGGTGCCCCAACGCAGAGTCGGACTGCGCATTGGTCCTTACCATGGACCCGTTATACCGATTAACTAAAGGGGCAAAGCACCTAAGTGCATTGAGAATTATATATAAAACTTTTTAGGAAGAGAAGAAAATTGTTATCTTTATTTCATAATCTTCCTAAAAACGCAGTTACCATCTACCCTAATCTGGAACGTATTCCGCGATAAGGTCATAGATAAACGCATTCGTTATCCTGACTTTGACTATCTGACCGTTCTTGAAACATTTAGGTGAGGCGAAATATATATTTCCGTCGATATCATCCGGCGCATTCCAATAAGTTCTGATCGTATAGGACTTATGGGCAGGGTCATAGCCCGTAACGATTCCCTCCATCACTTCTCCTATATGAGTCTTGTTCTTCTTATAGGATATCTTCTTTTGGAGAGTCATTATTTCATCACGCCTTTTGAGTTTGGTGGATTCTCTTACCTGGTGTTTGTAGTTATAGGCGGACGTGCCTTCTTCTCTAGAATAAGTGAAGTCTCCCAATTTATCAAACTCCACCTCTTCAATAAACTTCAAAGTCTCTTTCTGATCTTTAGATGTCTCTCCAGGGAAACCGGAGATTAAAGTAGTTCTAAGAATCGCATCAGGAATGATTTCTCTAATCTTTTTGAAGAGGTTAACAATGTCAGGTTTCCTATCGTGGCGGTTCATCAATTTAAGAAGATTGGATGAAGCGCATTGAATCGGGATATCGAGGTAATGGGCGATGCTACGGGAATCCCTAATGAGATATAAGAGTTCATCGCTGATTTCTCCTGGGTATAAATAAAGGAGTCGGATGGAATAAAAGCCCATGTTATCAAGCTCTTTTAGCAAATCGTAGATATTAGGTCTTTTTCTTTCAAAATCACGTCCATAATAGGTCGTGTCTTGCGAAATAATCGAAATTTCCTTGATTCCTTTCGTTTTGAGGACTTTGGCTTCTTTGATTATTTCATCATAAGGTCTGGACTTAAAACGCCCCCTGATGAACGGAATCGCGCAGAAAGCGCAGAAGTTATTGCAGCCATCGGAGATTCTTAAGAACGCGGAATAATCCGGGGTTGAGATAACTCTATCTAAAGGGTCTATCTTCTTAACGTCATCAACGCTAAGCAATTCATCGATTTTCTCATGCAAATGAGCGTATTCCCTAATAGGTACCCAAAGGTCCACTTCCGGAATCTCATCTTTAAGTTCTTGGAGGTTGCGTTCGACAAAACATCCAACACACACCAGCTTTGCGTGATATTTCGCCATTTCGAGGATGGTGGAAATGCTTTCGCGTTTGGCGGATTCGATGAAACCGCAGGTATTAACGATGATTAAATCCGCTTTGGCAGGGTCAGAGACATACTCATAATCGCCATTCTTGAACATGGCGAGCATCATCTCGGAATCAATTAAGTTTTTTGAGCATCCTAAGGACACTAATCCAATCTTTTTCATAATCTCTTGTAAAGTTTAGCCAGCTCTAGCATCTTAGGCATAGCCTTTTCTAGTCCGTTATAGTCTTTAAGTTTCCAGCACCAGTTGGAATCGTTGATGACTCCAGGCATGTTGATTCTAGCCTCATTCCCCAATTCCAGAATATCTTGGGTGGAGATTATGGCGTAGTTGCACTTCTTGCTATATAGATAATGTTGGAATCTCTCGTTAAGGGTGCCTTCTGGTATCTTGAGTTCATCAAGTCCTTTCAGCCACTTCTCCCGGGTCTCTTTCTTCATGGCCGCAAAGAAAGGCTTAAGTGGTTCATTGTCGTGGGTGCCGATATAGGCGACCATATTCTCTTTGTTAAACGAGGTCTTGCCCCTGAAATTCTCGTCTTCAAAGGTGAATTCGATGACGTTCATGCCGGGGAAATCATAATGGTCTCTCAAGACATAAACCTGAGGCCTTAATTCTCCCAAATCTTCGGCAATGATTTCAATTCCGGTGTTCATTTCCTCGAATTTGTCGAAAATCTTATATCCCGGGCCATAAACCCATTCTCCATCCTCCGCGGTTGGACAACTTGATGGGACTTTCCAATAGGTGTCAAAGGCTCTGAAGTGATCAAGGCGGATGATATCGTAAAGCTCACCGTTTCTGAGAAGTCTATCGAAGAAGAAATCGAAGTTGTGCTTCTCGATATATTTCCAGTCATAAATCGGGTTTCCCCATCTCTGGCCGGTT
>CAVAGP010000063.1:0-1747 GCA_963588175.1 Faecalibacillus sp.
CATCATTACAGACTGCTTATTTTCTTATTTCTTGATGGTGCTATTCATGGAGAAGAAGAAAAATCCATGGCATTATCTTTTTTATATTATTGATTTCATCGCAATCGAGGCCACAAGCATATTCCTCTGCTCGATGTTCTCGTATTTCTTTGACAATTTCTTGCAAGACAATTTTTCGACATCGATTGTTCTGCCATTCATCATTGTCGTTTATTCATTAATTCGCTCGCGCAAGAATAAATTAACCATAGCCATCTATGATTTTGTTTTCTATGCAAGTTGCATATCAAGCTTGATAATTTCAGAATTTATCGGCGAATATCTAAGAGTGCATGTCTTTACCGTTAACGGCCCGTTCACCGTCATCGTACAAGCACTACTCATAAGTTCATGCGTCTTCTATCTGAAATGGATGAAAATAGAAAAGAACAGGGCATTCTCCAATGTTGTATCATCAATCGCCGTCTTAACCGTATCGGCCTTGCACATATTCGCTTACTATATGATCAATCGAAGCATACGCGAATATAAAGGCATAAACGCACTAATCAATTTTATATTTATCATCCTTGAATATTTGTCAATCTATCTATATTACAATGTCGCAAAAGAGCATAAGGAAAGAATGCTGCTTCAGGCTAAAGTATTACATGAAGAAAGAGACATCGTCATGATGGATATGGCAAAGGCGGATGAGGCAAAATACAAGAAAATCCGTCACGACATGAAGAACCACATCGCTTTCATGAAAGTATTGCTTGATGAAGGTAAGTACGATGAACTAAAGCAATATTTTTCCGAGTACTCATCCGAGATATATGATGCGGTTCAGTTCGCAAAATGCGGAAATGACACAATCGATTATATTCTAAGAATCGAACAGGAAAGCGCGAATAAAAACAAGATTAAATTGGATTATCACATCGGAGTGGCTCCAAAGATGGCAATATCCGACAATGACTTATGCTCACTTCTATGCAATCTAATCGACAATGCGATTGAGGCCACTGCTAAATCAGATGTCAGCCTTAAAACAATCGGGATTAACATCAATCAAAATGACAACGTGCTTTTAATAAGAATTTCCAATCCGATTGACCCTAAATTAAACGGCGTTGTCGATGTCCACCACTCCAGCAAAGCAAACGCTAAAGCCCATGGGTTTGGCGTTAGAAATATCAGAGAAATATGCGATAAATACGATGGAGCCTTTAATCATAAAGTCGAAAACAATTGCTTCATCGCAGATTGCATGTTGCTGTTAAAAGAGGATGGAAGGCATGAAGAAAGCAATTAGAGTTGGCGTAAGCGATGATGAAACGATGATCCTTAACCTTATATCTGATTCGGTTAAGACCATTTTCAAAAGCAACGGGATCGAAGCTGAGGTCATTCCATATCAGCACATTTTGGAAATGAAGAAAGCAATGGAGACCAATGTTTTCGATTTATTGATGCTGGACATAGATATGCCGGAAATGAACGGCATAGATTTCTCCAAAGAACTAAGAAGCAAGGATAATGATGTCGAAATCATCTTCATTTCAAACCGCGAAGACTTAGTTTTTGAATCTTTGCACGTTCACCCGTTCGGTTTTGTTAGAAAATCTTCTTATCTATCGGACGTTTCTACGGTTTTAGGATCCTATATCCAAACACGACTCGCAAACGATAAGGAAACATCAAAAACTCTCATAGCAAATATTGCTAAAGGTAGTTTAGCTATCCCTTTTGACACGATAACTTA
>CAVAGP010000063.1:1757-11617 GCA_963588175.1 Faecalibacillus sp.
CGTCACAACTCAAAAAGACCCATATGAGATACATGCCACAATGTCCTCGATCGAGAAACAAATTAAAGACAGCGGATTCTATAGAATACATAAAGGCTATATAGTGAACTTCAAATACTTAAGATACATTAATGGCGTTGAGGCAGTAATGGCCGATAAGGTAACTCTTCCTATTTCCAGAAATTGCACCAAAGAGGCAAAGAAAGCGTTCCTAGAATACCTGCAAGAGAAAAATTCCGCTATCTAAGGGAAAAAGAAAAAGAGGTTTTTGGCCTCTTTGAATTTTTGAGTTAATCTTCACTTTCTTTTTCGCAATAAATACAACGGTATGTGCCTTTTTCACTCATCGTGAAGATGTTGTCAAGTTCTTGCTCATCTTGCGTAACGCATTTAATGTTGTGACAATGATGCTTGTTGATTAAGACTTTGCTTGGATCATAGAGAAGTTCATTCTTAGGATTCTTCTCTTTCTCAGCAAGAAGTTTAAGAATAAGAGCCATACGCATATACTTGCCGTTTAAGGCTTGTTTAAAGTATAAGGCGCGTGGATCATCGTCAACTTTAACAGATATTTCGTTTACACGCGGAAGAGGATGTAAAACAATCATGCCGGATTTAGCCGCTTTCATCTTCTCTGCGGTAAGAACATAGGAATTCTTTAACCTTTCATATTCATCATTATCAAGGAATCTCTCCCTTTGAATTCGAGTCATATAAAGAACGTCAAGTTGTGGAATAGCCTCTTCTAGAGAATGAACCTCAGCATATTCCATATGATGCTTTTCTATAACATCTTCTTTGACATATGACGGAATCTTCAATTCATCAGGTGAAATTAAGATCAATTTAACGTTTTTATAACGGGTTAGGGCTGCAATCAAGGAGTGAACAGTTCTACCATATTTCAAGTCTCCACAGAAGCCCACGGTTAGATTGTCAAATGTGTGTTTTTCGCGGTAGATAGTCAGCAAATCCGCAAGGGTTTGAGTTGGATGGGCATGACCTCCATCACCCGCGTTAATGACAGGGATTGAGGCGTTTGTTGCCGCGACGAATGCTGCGCCTTCTTTTGGAGAACGCATTGCGATGATATCGGCATAGCAAGAAATAATCTTGGCAGTATCCGCAATTGACTCGCCTTTGGATGCACTGGATGAAGATGCCTCAGAGAAGCCCAAAACATTTCCTCCAAGTTCCATCATGGCCGCGGTAAATGAAAGTCTCGTACGAGTTGATGGCTCATAGAAAAGCGTTGCAAGTTTTTTGCCTTCGCATGCGTGAGCATACTTCGCAGGATGTTCGATTATGTCCAAAGCGGAATCCATTAAATCCTGGAGTTCCTCTTTAGAGAAATCAACGATATCAATTAAGTGTTTCATAATTAATGAATCCAGCTTTCATCAGAAGGATTATTTCTGAACTGGATTAACCTTTCTACATCGCTCTTGGCGATATAATTCTCTTCTGCAGCAACTTTTGCGATGACATCAAAATTTGTCAATGAATAGTTGGTTACGTTGTCTGCTGCAAGCCTTTCAAGACCTTTCTTCATGCCATACGTAAAGATAGAAACAACGCCTAACACATTAGCGCCTGCTGCTCTTAAAACATCAACGACCTCAAGCACAGATCCGCCTGTTGAGATTAAATCTTCAACGACGACGACTTTCTGTCCTGACTCAAGTTTTCCTTCAATCTGATTCTGTCGTCCGTGGTCCTTATTTCCACTTCTGACATATCCCATAGGCAAACCTAAGATATGACCGGTGATTGCGGCATGGGCAATGCCAGCGGTTGATGTTCCCATAAGAACTTCAACATCCGGATAATGCAATTTGATAGTTTCTGCTAAAGCGTTCTCAACATCTATTCTAACTTTGACATCAGTCAGTGTGAGACGATTATCGCAGTACACCGGGGATTTAATGCCGGATGCCCAGGTGAATGGCTGTTCTGGGCGGAAGAAGACTGCTTTGATTGAAAGCAAATCCTTTGCAATTAATGTTTCAATGTTTTCCATATATCTTATTCTCCTACAAATTCTTTAACGCATCTCTTATAAGCTGCAACAGGGTCGGTGGCCTGAGTGATAGGACGGCCAACTACGATATAATCAGAACCGATTAATCTGGCTTGTTCCGGTGTCATAACTCTCTTCTGATCGCCTTTATCCCCATCGGCAAACCTAACACCTGGAGTGACTGTGATGAAGTTTGCGCCGCATCTTTTGTGGACTTTCTCAGCTTCCAATGGGGAGCAGACAACTCCATCCAATCCTGACTCTTTAGCATTCTCTGCATAATGCATGACAACCTCATCAATTGGTTTGTCAATCCATAAGTCTTTTGTCATGGATTCTTGATCGGTTGATGTCAATTGCGTAACCGCAATGAGCAATGGTCTTGTGCCATCAGGTCTAGTTAAGCCCTCGATTGCCGCTCTCATCATGTTATTTGTGCCAGCAGCGTGAATATTGGTCATATCAACATCTAGATGCGATAGGACGGTCATGGCCTTCTTAACGGTGTTAGGAATATCGTGAAGTTTGAGGTCTAAGAAAATCTTATGTCCCCTCCTTTTGATTTCCCTGACAATCTCAGGACCCTCGGCATAATAAAGTTCCATTCCGATTTTAACGAAAGGTTTGCAATCGGTGAACTTGTCAAGGAATGCGAATGTTTCTTCTTTAGAAGCAAAATCGCACGCAATGATTACATCTCTTCCCATTTTTATCTCACTCCTTTAATGATATCTTTAAGATTATCAATCTTGTATTTTTTCATAGCTGCAGGCAATCCTTCAATGATATCCTTGCATGCATATGGATTAACGAGGTTCTCTGCGCCAACCTCTACGGCGGTTGCACCGGCTAACATCATTTCTATAACGTCTTCCGGTGTTGCAACTCCACCCATGCCGATAACAGGAATATTAACCGCATGAGCAACTTGGTAAACCATTCTTAAGGCCACAGGGAATATCGCTCTTCCAGAGAACCCCCCCATGGTGTTGGCAATAACCGGTTTTCTCGTCTTCAAATCAATTCTCATTCCTAAAAGCGTATTGATAAGGGAGATTCCGTCAGCGCCGCCTTCTTCACAGGCTTTTGCAATAGAGACTATATCGGTTACGTTAGGCGATAACTTGATAAGAATCGGTTTTGTTGTAACGCTCTTGACGACTTTAGTTACTTCTTTCGCCATTTCAGGAGATGTTCCAAATGCCATTCCGCCGCCATGAACGTTTGGACAAGAGATATTAACCTCAATCCATCCAACTTCAGGACATTTATCAACCAATGCGGCAACTTTCATGTATTCGTCTAGAGAGAACCCGGATATATTGGCCATAACCTTCTTGTGAAATACTTTGCGCATTTTTGGAAGTTCTTCGTTGATTACCTTATCTACTCCTGGATTCTGGAGACCAACCGCATTAATCATTCCTGATGTGCATTCTGCAATACGTGGGGTTGGATTGCCGAATCTAGGTTCCAATGTCGTTCCTTTAAAAGAAAAGGTTCCAAGCATATTGATATCGTAGAGTTCTGCGAACTCATAGCCATATCCAAACGTCCCAGATGCCGGAATGATCGGGTTATCAAGCTCAATTCCCAAAAGATTGACTCTTAAATCTACTTTCCCCATAAGATATCCTCCTTTTGGAATACAGGTCCATCTTTACAAACCCTTTTGAAACCGACTTTGGTCTTGATGCTGCAGCCCATACAAGCGCCGAATCCGCATCCCATTCTTTCTTCGAATGAGAATTCGCCATCCAAATTAACATGATTATAAATCGCTTTGAGCATTGGCAACGGGCCGCATGTATAGAAATACGAATTGCCAGCTTTAACTGCGTCGGTTACGAATCCTTTGATGCCGTAGCTTCCATCAACTGTTGTAACGTAAACGTTGCATCCCAAAGCCTTAAATTCATCTTCGCAGAATATCTCATCTTTGGTGTTAAAGCCGAGAATCACGTCTACATCTAGGCCTTTGCTTCTTAAAGATTTGGCAAGATGATAAAGAGGAGGAACACCTACTCCACCGCCGAGTAATAATGGTTTTGTACCGCATTTTTCCTCGTTATAGCCATTGCCTAAGCCAATGAGGCAATCAAGTGATTCGCCGGGAACGAGTTTTGACATTGCATCGGTTCCGTGACCCACCACTTTGTAGATGATTGTGATGGTTTTGTCATCGTAATCGCAAATAGAGATTGGACGACGCAAGAAATAACCATCCAACTTGATGTTTATGAATTGTCCGCTGTGGGTGATTGAAGCGGTATCCCCTTCCAGCACCATTTTGTAAACATTTGATGTCAGAGGTGCGTTTCTTTTAATTAGATAGATTCCCTGATTCATAAGCCTATGCATCAATCGTTGAAACGTTGATTGTAATCTCCTCAAGGACATCGAGTAAAGCTTTAACAGTGTCCAAGGCTGTTAAGACTGTGACATAGTTTTCCGTTGCGGCTTGTCTAATCATATATCCATCAGACTGAATATCGACATTAGATGCGCCTCTGGTGTTGATGATGTAGGTGATATATCCTTTGCGAATTGATTCTATGATTTCATCGGATCCTTCGGAAATCTTCTTCCTGACACGTGTTCTAATTCCGTGTTCTTTTAAAAAGGCAGCTGTTCCTTTTGTGGCTTCGATATTAAATCCAAGGTTATAGAATCTGCGGATTAGGGGAAGAGCTTCTTCCTTATCATCATCCGCGATAGTTGCAAAAAGAGTGCCATATTGCTTTAACTTTAAGCCTGAGGCCTGCATGGCTTTGTAGATGGCCCTATTTCTCTTGTCGTCATAGCCGATTGCCTCGCCTGTTGATTTCATTTCCGGAGATAGATATGCATCCAAGCCCCTTAATTTAGAGAATGAGAAGGCTGGGCACTTAACATAGACTCTCTTCTTTTCTTCTGGATAAAGAACGTTGAATCCTTGTTCTTTCAATGATTGGCCAATGATGACTTTCGTGCCAATATCCGCAAGTGAGTATCCGGTTGCCTTTGAAAGGAATGGAACGGTTCTAGATGAACGCGGATTAACCTCGATGATGTAGACATTTTCATTAGGGTCAACGATAAATTGAATGTTATACAAGCCAATGATGCCAACGCCTAATCCCAAACGCTTTGTGTAGTCTAAAATTGTATCCTTAACATTCTTGGATAACGAATAGGAAGGATAGACAGAAATAGAGTCGCCAGAGTGGACGCCAGTTCTTTCGACAAGCTCCATTATGCCCGGGCAGAAAACATCTTTGCCATCGCACACAGCATCGATTTCAACCTCTTTGCCCCTAATGTATTTATCAACGAGGACAGGTTTCTTTTCATCGATTTCTACTGCGGTTTTTAAATAATGTATCAGTTGTCTTTCATTATCGACGATCTGCATGGCCCTTCCGCCTAAAACGAATGATGGACGAACTAGAACCGGGTAACCAATTTCTTTTGCGGCCGCGATTCCATCTTCGATTTTTGTAACCGCACGGCCTTTTGGCTGTGGGATATTGAGTTCAAGCAAAAGCTTCTCGAATGAGTCTCTATTCTCCGCTTTGTCGATTGCCTCGCAATCCGTTCCGACGATCTTTACTCCGCGTTTCATAAGTGGCTCTGCAAGGTTGATAGCGGTTTGTCCGCCCAAGGAAGCGATAACTCCAAGCGGTTTCTCGAGGTGAATGATGTTCATGACGTCTTCAACGCAAAGAGGTTCAAAATAAAGTTTGTCGCTTGTGGTGTAGTCAGTTGAGACTGTCTCCGGATTATTGTTGATGATGATAGCTTCGTAGCCGTTGGCCTTTAAGGTCATGACTGCGTGAACGGTTGAATAATCGAATTCGATACCTTGTCCGATGCGGATAGGTCCTGATCCCAAAACGATTATCTTCTTTCTATCCGATACGATTGATTCATTCTCTTCTTCGTATGTTGAATAGAAATATGGGATGTAGCTAGTGAACTCAGATGCGCATGTATCAATCATCTTGTAGACAGGGAAGATATTGTTATCGCATCTCATCTGATAGATGTCGAGTTCATCTTTGTTCCATAGCCAGGCGATGGCCTTATCTGAGAAGCCCATCTTTTTGGCGTCTTTTAATACTGCGATATTGCCGACATTGGCTTTTAATTCGTCTTCTTCGCGGATAATGTTTTTAATCTTTTCGATGAAGAGCATATCAATTTTGGAACGATCGGCGATCATGCCATAGTCAACTCTACGTCTGCAGAGTTCGGCAATCGCATAGATTCTGTCATCTGTTCCTTCTTGGATATAATCAAGGAGTTTGTCGGTTTCCCAATTATCGAACTTCTTCATATAAATATGGAAGACCCCGATTTCAAGGGAACGCATAGCCTTAAGCAACGATTCTTCGATTGTGCGTCCGATGGACATGACCTCGCCCGTTGCCTTCATCTGGGTTGAAAGATGATTGTTGGCATCGGCGAATTTATCGAACGGGAATCTAGGCATCTTGGAGACAACGTAGTCGAGAGACGGCTCAAATGAGGCTGGAGTATTAGCGATTTTGATTTCATTCAAAAGCATGCCTACCGCAATCTTGGCGGAAACTCGTGCGATTGGATACCCAGAAGCCTTGGATGCCAAAGCAGAGGATCTAGAAACACGAGGGTTAACCTCGATTAAGTAATATTTGAATGAGTGAGGGTCAAGGGCAAACTGAACGTTGCACCCGCCTTCAATCTTCAAGGTTCTGATAATCTTCAAGGCGGAATCACGAAGCATGTGATATTCCTTGTTGGTTAAAGTCTGGGAAGGGCAAACGACGATTGAGTCACCGGTATGGATGCCGACTGGGTCGATGTTCTCCATGTTACAAATGGTGATGGCGGTGTCGTTATGGTCTCTCATGACCTCATATTCGATTTCTTTAAATCCTTTTATGGATTTCTCAACGAGAACCTGATGGACCGGAGATAAGGCTAAAGCATTCTTCATCATCTCCTCAAATTCTTCGTCGTTATAAGCGAATCCACCACCTGTACCGCCTAAAGTAAAGGCTGGTCTCAAGACGACTGGATAACCAATCCAATGAGCGGCTTCAAAGCCCTCTTCGATGGAATAGACTGTTTTAGATGGAAGAACCGGTTCCCCGATTGACTGACATAATTCTTTGAATAATTCTCTATCTTCGGCTTTCTCGATTGAGTCGGATTTAGTTCCCAAAAGCTCGACTTGGCATTCCTGAAGAACGCCTTTCTTTTCTAAAGTGACCGCGAGGTTTAGACCTGTTTGACCGCCAAGTCCTGGAATGATTGCATCTGGTCTTTCATGACGGATTATCTTGGCTAAGTATTCAAGAGTCAAAGGCTCCATGTAGATTTTATCCGCAACGGCCTTATCGGTCATGATGGTGGCTGGGTTGGAGTTGCAAAGGACAACTTCATACCCCTCTTCCCTCAAGGCCAAGCAAGCCTGGGTTCCGGCATAGTCGAATTCAGCGGCCTGGCCAATGACGATAGGTCCAGAGCCGATGACTAAGATTTTATGTATGTCTGTTCTCTTTGGCATCTTACTTCCCCTCCTTCATTAAAGCGATGAATTGATCGAATAAATAGGCGCTGTCCTGTGGTCCAGGGCATGACTCTGGATGATATTGGACGGAGAAGACTTTGTCTTTTTTGCACTCCATCCCCTCGATTGTGTTGTCGAGCAAATTGATGTGTGTCTTAACCAGTCCAGTTCCTTCTAAAGATGTGTCTTCAACCGCATAGCTGTGGTTTTGCGAAGTGATTTCAACCTTGCCGGTCTTGAGGTTCATGACCGGATGGTTTCCTCCGCGGTGTCCGAATTTCAGTTTGTAGGTTTTCGCCCCATATGCTAAGGCAATCATCTGATGTCCTAAGCAAATGCCGAACATCGGATATTTCCCGCGAAGCTTCTTGACGGTCTCAATGACCGGGGTAACGTCTTCTGGATCGCCAGGTCCATTGGAAAGGAAGATTCCGTCTGGATGCATCTCCTCAATCTTCTCGGCAGGCATATCAAACGGGACAACCGTGACATTGCAGCCTCTTTTGTTTAAGGAACGGACGATGTTTAATTTTATTCCGCAGTCGATTGCAACAACGTTATACTGCGGGTCTTGGGTTCTTGAATACCATCTCTTTTTGCAAGAGACTTTGCTAACTGCGTCTTTTGGGACAGGAGTGGCTTTAATCTTGGCGATAGCCTCTTCTTTTGGAGTGTCAACGCTGGTGATGATGACTCTTCTAGAGCCTTTGTCTCTGATGGATCTTGTGATTTTTCTAGTATCAACCCCAGAAATGCCGGTGATGTGATATTCTTCCATAATTTCGGATAAGGTCTTTGTATATCTGAAGTTAGATGGAATGTCGTTATATTCTCTTACGATAAGTCCGCCGATTGTTGGCGTCTTTGTCTCATAGTCCTCATCGGTGATGCCATAGTTACCAATCAAAGGATAAGTCATGACGACGCTTTGATAAGTGTATGATGGGTCGGAAACGATTTCCTGATAGCCAACCATAGAGGTGTTGAAGACAATTTCAGTGACTTTTTCTTCCACTGCACCGAAAGAATAACCATAGTATTCTTCTCCGTCTTCAAGGACGATTTTGCAGTCAAAATCTTTTACCATACTTTTTTCTCCTTATAGAATGTTGCGATGTTTTTGCCGTACACCTCATATCCTTCAAACGGCGTTGCTTTGCCTTTTGATAGGAATGTGGATGAATCGATTGTTGTTTTCTCTTCTAGATCCCAGACGGTATAACCGTTATATGGGAGGTTGAATCTCTTTCTTGGGTTGATTGCGAGCAATTCAATCAGCTTTTCTAGCGAGATGATTCCTTTCTTCACCAAATACGTGTAGCAAAGTTGGAATGATGTCTCAATGCCGACGATGCCAAATGGGCTCTTTTCCAATCCGCGGCTCTTTTCTTCCGCCGAGTGAGGGGCATGGTCTGTTGCAATCATGTCAATCGTGCCATCTTGCAGGCCTTTTATTAAAGCCTCTTTATCCTCGCGGCTTCTAAGAGGCGGGTTCATTTTCCATCTTCCTTCCTCTTTCAGATCGTTCTCGTCGAGTATGAGGTAGTGTGGTGCAGTTTCACATGTGACATCCGCGCCTAAGGCCTTGTATTTGCGGATGATTTCCACGGATTCCTTCGTAGAAATGTGACAAACGTGATATTTGCACCCAGTTTCTAAGGCTAACTGGCAATCTCTGGCTATTTCCTCATATTCCGAGGCAGAGCAAATTCCCCTGTGGCCATGCTCTTTTGCGTATATTCCGTCGTGGATATAACCGCCTTTTAAGAGCGAATTCACTTCACAATGGGCAACGACTATCTTGCCTAAGGCTTTTGCCTCAAGCATTGCCTTGCGCATGACTTCCCCATCTTGGATTCCTCTTCCATCATCGGAGAAGGCCACAACGCAATCTTTCATCTCTTCCAAGGCCGCGATTTCTTTTCCTTCTTCGTTAACGGTGATTGAGCCATAAGGGACAACGCTGATGACGGCGTCTTTATCGATGATGTCCAACTCCTCTTTCAAATGCTCATAATTGTCTGGAACGGGCTTGAGGTTCGGCATTGTGCAGACGGTTGTATATCCGCCGTGAGCTGCTGCCATCGAACCATCCTTTATTGTGCCTTTATATGAAAAACCCGGCTCCCTGAAGTGAACATGAACATCAGCGAAACCAGGAAATACGGTATAACGGGAAGAATTCAACTCCCCGAATTGAGGGTTATTTTCCAAAAAATGAAAAAAATCGCCCCACGAGAATTTCTCTGGGATGCGCTTCATTCGTAGTTCCTTCATCGTTCTACCTCCAAATGGAAGATGGAC
>CAVAGP010000064.1:0-11581 GCA_963588175.1 Faecalibacillus sp.
CCATCGACCTTGCGCTTATCAAGCGCACGCTCTAACCAGCTGAGCTAAAGGCCCACACCGCACCGAAGTGCTTAAATAATATACAACTATGGAAATTGTGTAGCAAGTAGAAAAATAACTATTTCTTTATTATTTATCGTATGTACGCACGCAAAAGCCATAAATTTGACACAAAGCGCGGAATCATATAGAGTTTAAAGGACGATTTACCATTTAAAAGGACGATTTATGTACACTCTCTTTACTGACACCGACTGCGATATCACACCCGCTATCGCCAAAGAATATGGTGCCAAACTTATTTCTATGCCTTACACAATCGGTGACAAGGAAACATTCCCTTATATCGATTTTGAAGAGTTCGACGCCGAATCTTTTTACGATATATTGAGAAAAGGCGTTATTCCAAAGACTTCGGCCTTAAGCCCGGAAACATATATCAAATATTTTGAACCGGAATTTGCTGCCGGAAATGACATCCTATACGTTCACTTTTCAGAAGCAATGTCCGGGACATACAACGCGATGTATTTGGCGATGAAGGAGCTCAAGAAGAAATATCCAGATAGGAAATTCCATCATTTTGACACCAAAGGAATCACCCTGGTCTCACGCGCTCAAGTCATGACTGCCATGAAGATGTATAAAGAGGGCGCCACTGTTGAAGAAGTTCTCAAAAATCTTGAGGAAAACGTTTTCCACTGGAGCGTCTATTTCTACGCGGATAACTTAAAGTTCTTTGGAAAATCAGGGCGTGTCTCAGGAATCACCGCATTCATGGGAAACATCATCGGTATCAAACCGCTTATCTATATGTCTAGCGAAGGTAAAATGGTTTCAATAGATAAGGCAACAGGCAGGAAGAAAGCAATTGAAAAACTTCTTGGCTACGTTGAAAAGGTTGGAGATGAAGTTGAGAAATATGAAATTACAGTCGCTTCAACCGGCTGCAGGGACCTAGCCGAAATAATCGTTGCAAAATTAAAAGAGAAATACGGGACCGACATCGATGTGAAAATCATCGACATCAATCCAACAATCGGATCTCATTGTGGACCTGATTGCACAGGAATTTGCTTCCATTCCAAGCAAAGATAAAATCCGAAATAACAGAAGGCCAAGCAATTGCTTCACTCCCGCTTTATCCAATATCGGTGAAACCGCATCAAAGTTTGGCCTTTTTTTACATTGAAAACAAAAAAGCCCAGCATCGCTGAGCTTGAATCCTTGTTGAGTAAACGATTAACGCTTGCTGAACTGTGGAGCACGTCTTGCGCCTTTGAGACCGTACTTCTTACGCTCTTTAGCACGGCTGTTACGAGTTAACATACCAGCGACTTTCAATGTGCTTCTGTCTTCACCTGCTTCGAGAAGCGCACGAGCAAGTCCTAAACGGATTGCTTCTGCCTGTCCTGTGAAGCCGCCGCCCATAGCGAATGCTTCAACATCATACTTGCCTTCTGTTGCTGTGAGAGCTAAAGGCTGTTTGAGGTTCTGGACAAGAGTTGCATATGGCATATATTCGGAAACTTCCTTGCCATTGACTGTGATCTTGCCTGATCCTGCTGTGACGTAAACACGAGCTGTTGATGATTTTCTGCGGCCTGTGCCGTAATACTTTGTTTCTGCCATGTGTTTAGTTCTCCTTATTTCTTGAGATCAAGAGCGACTGGCTTCTGAGCTGACTGCTCATGCTTGTCGTCTGCATAGACGAAGAGCTTCTTTGCCATTGTGCGGCCAAGAGGTCCTTTTGGAAGCATTCCCCAAACGGCTCTTTCGACCATTTCGCATGGGAATTCTCTCTTCATGACGCCTGATGAACGGGTTCTTAATCCGCCGTTGTAACCAGAGACGTTGTAATAATTCTTCTTGTGCTCAGCATCTCCTGTGAGCTTGACTTTGGATGCGTTAATGACGATAACGCAATCGCCTGTATCCTCATTTGGAGTATAAGTTGGCTTATTCTTGCCCATAAGGATCTGTGCGACATTAGACGCTAAACGGCCGAGTGGGATGTCTGTCGCATCGACGACATACCAAGCACGCTTAACTTCAGCTGGCTTTGCCATTGTTGTTTGACGCTGCATAATTTCTTTCCTTCTTCCTAGTCTGTTTGACTATCTTTTTCTGTGATTCAACTTTACCGGGGTTTCCTCTTTCAAAAGTAGTGCCGAGTGAAATTATCCATACCTTAAGGTATATTGTCAAAGGAAAATGATAAAAAACCGAGATTTTTACTTGGGAAGTCCATGAAAACGCTAACTTGAATGTAAAACTTATGTCAATTAGTTGTAACAATTTAGTAAACTAGTAGGCGAGGTGAACTTATGGTTGAAGGAATAATTGAGTTGCTAGTAGGCCTCGCGGTATTCATGACAGGCATGGAAATGATGTCTGGGGGTTTGAAAAAAGCCGCAGGACGTGGATTAAAGAATCTTTTTAGGAAAATTCAGAACAACAAGATAGTGGGATTGGGTATCGGGGCTGCCGTAACATCTATTATCCAATCGAGTTCTGCTACTTCCGTTATCGTAGTTGGTTTCGTAAACGCAGGCGTCATGACGTTATTGCAAGCGGTATGCATTATCATGGGTGCATATATCGGAACAACCGTGACAGGTTTGATCGTCTCTCTGTCTTCATTCAGCATTTCAATATATTTGATGTCATTTGCCTTTATTGGCTTGGTCATGATGTTCTTCAATAACGTCAAAGTTAAGAACATCGGCACGATGCTTTGCGGATTCGGAATCTTATTCTTCGGACTCGAGACAATGTCAGGCGCAATGAAAAACCAAGCCGAATTAACGGAGATATTCACAAATTTATTCCAAACGGTAAAATTGCCGGTTTTATTGGTACTAATCGGACTTGTGTTTACCGCAATCATCCAATCAAGCTCCGCTACATCGGGTATTGTAATCGTTATGGCCACCAGCGGAATCATCCCCCCGTTATCCGGTATGTATATCATGCTTGGTGCATCCGTTGGAACGGTTGTGACAACCCTCCTCGCTTCAATTGGATCAAACGTCAATTCAAAGAGAGCTGCTTGGATTTGCCTCTTTATGAGATTAGTAACAGCGATAGTTGGCACAGCGATTATGTGGACGGTTGATGCCTGCATACCTGGACAAATTGAAGCATGGTTATCCTCCGTCTTTGGGAATCACCTTGGAATGTCCATTGCCATCTTCTACTTACTTTATAACATCGTATGCAACTTATTACTCCTTCCATTTGCAGGCAAATTCTGCGAATGGGGTGAGAAGATAATCAAAGAAAAGAAAGACAAAAAACTCATCTCATGTGTCAAATACATCGACGATAAAATGGTCAACACCCCAACCATCGCAACAATGATGGCCAAGAAAGAAATTCTCAGAATGATGGAATTATCGTTCGAGAACTTGAAACGCGGCTATAAGAGAATCATCACTCAAGATGAATCGGAAGACGAAGTATTGACGGACACAGAAGATACAATCGATAAGATAAACGAGAGGCTGACGTCATTCTTAATAGAGATTTCGCCTAAGGCCGAAGAAAACGACGCAAAGAAAATCGGTGCCTACTTCCACGTAATCAACGACATTGAACGTATTGGTGACCACGCAAATAATTTCTATAAAGAATCATGCAAGATGGTCGATGACGAAGTTAAATTCTCGGATGAAGCAAAAGATGAATTCGACGAGATGTTCAGAGTTGTTGAGAAGATGTGCGATTTGGTCACAGTGATTTTTAGAGATAAAGACAAATCAAAACTTCCAGAACTGCATGAGCTAGAAACAAAAACAGATGACATGAAGCGTGATTTCTCAAATGCCCATTACTTGAGATTAAAAGATCGAAAATGCTCGGTAGAAGTCTCTCCATTCTATACAACATTCATCTCAAATTTGGAACGTGTTGCCGACCACTTAACCAATGTTGGTTACTCAATTGTCGACCCAACTGGTGCGGATATCGACGAGGCCAATTAAGAATCAAAATCACGAAGATTAAGACCATTTGGTCTTTTTCTTTTTACTGTTTTAATGCAAGAGAGCAAAAAAGAGACTATAATCGTTGCCGTTTCCTGAAAGGAGAAATAACTATGGACTTCGTTTCTGTGTTATTACCGCTAGGCTTGATTCTCTTGTTTTGCAAAGCCTTCTCACTTATCTGCACACGCTTCGGTTTGCCTAAAGTCATAGGTTACTTAGTCGCCGGATTGTTGCTAGGACTTGTTAAACTTATTCCAAACGTTGGAGCAAAGATTTTCTCCGAGGCCAGTTCTGATGGAATCGGATTCATCGCAAAAATCGGCGTCATCCTCATCATGTTCAGCGCTGGACTTGAAGTTGACATAAAGCAAATTAAAGCTACCGGCATAAAAGCCATTATTATCACCACTGCTGGTGTCGTCTGCCCAATGGCTCTTGGATTCTTGGCTGCGGCCGGAATGTTGGATGGTGGATTTGCAAACATCGCAAATAACTATTTAGAAGCTTTGTCGTATGGTTGCATCTTGACCGCCACATCGGTCTCCGTAACAGTTGCCACATTAAAAGAACTTGGCAAACTCAACTCAATGATGGGTACTTGCGTCACTAGCGCAGCCATTCTGGATGATATCATCGGCGTCGTTGTTCTCTCCATCGTCTTAGGACTTGACGCAGGTTCAGGACTTGAGACGGTTGATTTATCAACCCAACCATTATTTGTTCGCTTATTCGCAAATGCAGGATTGGATATCGCCGTTTCTTCGGTCATATCAATTGTAATTTACTTTGTAATATTTGGGGCAGCCGGAATCGGGCTTGCCAAACTCTTTGGCCACATCACAAAGAAATATGAACACCACCAAAGAATTCCTGTTTTCTCGCTGGTCATGTGTTTCTTATACGCTTGGTTCGCTGAAGAGTTCTTTGGAGTCGCCGACATCACAGGAGCATTCTTGGCTGGATTATTGCTCTCTACGAACCACGATCGCGATTATATCGATAGCAAAGCAGAAATATTCGGTGTCCTGTTATTCACGCCTGTATTCTTTGCAAATATCGGAATCAATATCTCATTCAGCTCATTTGACTTAAACTTCGTATGGTTCGGAATCATCTTCGTAATCTGCGGAATTCTCGGTAAACTCCTTGGCTGCGGTTTAAGCGCAAAGGCATGCGGGTTCTCTTGGAAAGATTCGGCTTCAATCGGAGTTGGTATGATGGTAAGAGCCGAGGTAGCCCTCGTCTGTGTTGATAAACTCAAATCAGTCGTCAATGAAAATATCACAACGTTTGTCGTCCTCTTGATTCTTGTAACTTCACTTGTAACGCCAATACTTTTAAAAGCGATTAATAAGGATAAAGCAACACCAATTTCACCTGAACTTATTCAAAAAGAACCAGTGCAGAATCAGCAATAATCTAAGAAAAAAAGCCACAACCTAATTGGTGTGTGCCCAATTCTGTCTTTATTCAGGATTATCAGTACACTTCAACAATAGTGTGGCTTTTCTTTTTTAATTTTAAGAATGATTAAGCGTTATCAACGTTATGATAGACTGCCTGGACGTCTTCGTTCTCATCAAGAGCTGCAAGCAAGTCCTTCATTCTCTGAGCGTCATCGTCTGGAAGCACGATCCAATCATTTGGAACAAGTGTAACTTCTGCTCTTTCGAAATCTGTGTATCCAAGTCCGTTAAGAGCTTCTTTTGCTGCATCGAATGATTCAGGTGCGGTTTTGATTTCAACGATACCATCTTCACAACTTGCATCTGAGAAATCAACATCTGCCATGATTAATGCTTCTTCGATGCCTTCGAGTTTGTCCTCTGTAGCTGCGAAATCGATTAATCCCGCTCTTTCAAAGTTATATGCGACTGAACCCATCTTTCCACCTTTTCTGGTGACGATGGTTTTAACGCCAACTAATGCACGGTTCACATTATCCGATAATGTATCAACGATGAGGAATGATCCACCTGGACCATAGAACTCATAACGTCCTTCGATATATGCTGTTGCATCTCCGCCTTTAGCTTTTTCAATAGCACGCTCGATGACATCCCTTGGGCATGTCTTACGATATTTTTCAATTGCACTTCTCAATGCAAGGTTGGAAGCAGGATCAGGGACGCCCTTCTTTGCTGCGGCATAAATTTCTTTGGATGCACGCATGTAAACTGCTGATTTTGCTTTTGCAGTTGCTGCCATTGCGGCTGCTCTGACTTCAAAATGTCTTCCCATAAATTCTCCTTTGCTTCATTTAGCGGTTAGTATTCTATCACTAGGAACTATTCCTAGTTAGCCTTTTTTGCAAGGCCATATCTATCGAATAGTTTTTTCCTATAGGATTCAATATCCAATTTGGTCATCGGCTTGAGATGATGGCGCTTAATAAATTTTCTGAATTCATCAAACTCGGTGTTATATAAATGGCGTGGGTCGTGAGCATCAACGCCCAATATACATTTGGCACCCATCTTATGGGCTAAATCCCAAAATTCATGACATGGATAGGAGAATACCCTATCTCCATTTTCGTCAACGTTCTTTTCGATTCTAGAAACGCACATGTTAACTTCGAGCGGCAAATCCAATTCGATTGCCTTCTCTATAATTCTTATGGACGCCTTTTCGTATTCTTCATTCCAACCAGGCAAGAATTTGTGGAACAAATCCGGATGGCATACATAAATGTATAACCCAGATTCCATGCCTCTAATTAAATCGTCTGTGTAATTCTTTAAGGCACCACTTGGGTCGGATTTATAGCGGTAGAACTCAATATCCGTTTGCTCGTCGTTCAATCGGCAATGTTGTCCAAGGATTAGATAATCGGCATCACCACTTTCTAGTATGTCAAGATAATAATCAAAGTACTTAGGGCCAAAATCTTCGCACTCAAAGCCGGAATGCAGTTCAATCACGTCAAAATATTTCTTTTTGAGGTATTTCAAATTAGAAACATATTCATCATAGCATTCAAAATCGCCACGCACGGTTGGTTGAGAGATGCCAGGCAAGAATATGTGGTCTGATATGCCTAAGATTTTATAGTGATGTTTGATGGCGGATTCCACCATCTCAAACTCATCGCCAAGGGCATGACCACATCTATAGGTATGCGAATGATAGTTATAGCCAAAATTACGAGACATAAAGAACCTCTTTTAGAGTTAAGCCCATTGCGGGCGCTTTATAACATTTAAAATCACGAATTGGGTTGGAAAGCATGTCCTCGATTTGGCTAAGAGGCAATTTGCCTGATGCAACCTTGAATGCCATGCCAATCATCATTCTAACCATATATGTCATGAACCCGTTGCCTTTGAGAGTAACCACGCAATGATTGTCGTTAATAACAACCGATATGTCTTCTATATTGCGGATAAAGCCGTCTACATCATCCGCTTTGACGGTGAAGTTCTGAAAATTGTGTGTGCCCTTGTAAGTCATCATGGCCTTCGTGAACAATTCAAAGTCAAAATGCGGCCACTCATATTGATACTCATCAACCGCGAATGGGTCGCGTTCCCCGTAGTGAAATTTATATTCATAGACCTTCCCGCAGTTGCTGTGCCTTGCATGGAAGTCGTCCGGTTTCTTTTCGATTAACTTAACAACTATATCTTTTGGGCTAAGCCTATTAACTGCCATTTTAAAATGTTCTAAATCTTTTATGTCTTTAGTCGTTTTAAAGCTAATTCTTTGGGCAAATGCATGAACACCGGCATCAGTCCTTCCCGCTCCAGAAATAGGAGTTTTTGTGCCTAAAATACTCGATACAACTTCCTCCAACACGCCTTGGACAGTTCTAAGATTCGGTTGTTTCTCAAAGCCTTTGAAGTTTGTGCCGTTATAGGCTACTGTCATTAGATATACGCTCATAAGACCGCACCTTCCCCAAGAAGTATTATAAAAAGGTCAAACTTGGTGACATTCATATAAATGCAGCCTGCTAAAATCGCAGCAACAATAACAAGTGATAAAGCATCGCTCCATCTGAAATGCATCTTACGGTATTTTGTTCTCTTGCCATTTGGGTCATAGCCTCTACATTCCATGGCATTAGCAAGCTCATCCGATCTAACGAAAGCAGATACGAACAAAGGAATAATCAACGAGATTATCGCTTTGATCTTTTTGCCAAAACCACCATGTTCAAAATCAACACCACGCGAAGTCTGAGCTTTCATAATGCGGTTGACATCTTCAAGGATAGTCGGAATGAAACGCAACGCTAAAGAGATTGTCATAGCGATAATGTGAGCAGGGAAACCGATAACTTTAAGCGGAGTCATGTACCACTCTAACGCATAGGTTAAATCCAATGGACTGGTTGTGGTTGTAAGAACCATGGATAAGGCAATCATCAAAACCAGTCTTAAAAGAATCCTTGCTGCATCTAAGAAACTCTCCCAATAAAATGCATACCCATTAATATTGAACGCAACATGCAAAGTCTCGGTAGAACTCTTAGGTGTAACGATGTAAATAATCAGTAAGAAGAGAATCATGAACCAAAGACTCTTAAGAGAATTCAATAGTTTCAAGACGGAGGTTTTGGATAAAATCATCAAGAAAACGATAAATAGAACCAAAGCACCCATAACGGCAAACGTCATGGTATAAGTTGGATAACTAAAGAAAACGGCAACCATCAAGAAAATCATTCCAAGGACTTTTACCCTTGGATCCATTCTGTGGAGCGGCGTTTTATATGGAACATATTTACCGAGCGCAAAACTAGCCATGGATGTTCTCCTTTATGGCTTTTGCCAACTCGTCTACATTTCTTAGGGAAGTTGTAGGAATGTTTAATCCCTTTTTCCTAAGTTCTTCCGCAAATTTATAGGTATGAGGATTATCGAGAGAGTATTCAGTTAACGAGAGGCCAAATAGTTCTTCTGGTGCGCATTGCTTAACCACTTTCCCGTTTTCCATAACCACGACCTCGTCAGCGTATTCCGCAACGATGTCCATGTCGTGGCTGACAAGAATGATTGTGGTTCCGGTTGCAAGAATTTCTTTGAACAATTCCATCGTGTCTCTAGAGGCTTGCGGGTCAAGACCAGCAGTAGGCTCATCTACGACCAGTATTTTTGGTTGCATTGCCAAGATACCGGCAATTGCGACTTTTCTTTTTTCTCCGCCGGACAATTGGAATGGCGATCTTTCATAAAATGATTCATCAAGACCCACTCTAGCCATAGCATCTTTTGCGGCTTTATCGGCTTCTTCTTGAGAGACCCCAAAATTCTTAGGACCGAACGAAACGTCTTTCAGAACAGTTTCTTCGAATAATTGGTATTCCGGGAACTGGAAAACCATCCCCACTTCTTTTCTGAGCCCACCAATCTTTTTTGTTCTTTCTTTCTTGTTGGCCGAATTAATATATCCATTAACCTCAACTTTGCCTTGGGTAGGTCTTAATAAAGCGTTCATATGCTGGACAAGAGTGGTCTTGCCGGAGCCAGTTCTACCGACAATAGCAATAAATTTGCCTTCTTCTAATGTGAGATCGATATCGTTCAGCGCATTGAAAGAATAAGGTGATTTTGGATTGTAGCAATGAAAAACATTAGAGAACACTATCGGCATAAGTAATCCTCCAATTCTTCTTCGCTTTTTATATAACCAGGAACTTCGATTCCCTGTTTTCTCAAAGCGTTAATCAACGAGATGATAAAAGGCGCTTCCAGATGGATTTCCTCTAATTCCTTAGAATGTGAGAAAACCTCATTTGGCGTGCCGCAAAGAACGAGTTCTCCATGGTTCAAAACAATGACTTTGTCAGCTCTCCAAGCCTCTTCAACGTCGTGCGTGATTGAAAATACGGTGAGTTTTGGGTTTTCTTCCTTTAGTTTTAAGGTAAGTGCAAGGATATCTTTTTTACCGGCCGGATCAAGCATTGAAGTGGCTTCGTCATAGATAATTAAATCTGGATTGATTGCCAAGATACCAGCAATTGCGACTCTTTGTTTCTGTCCGCCGGAAAGGTTCTCAGGGGAAGAATCCAAGAACTGACTCATGCCTGCTTCAGTTGCAAATTTATTGATTATCCCATCCATTTCATCAGATGGTACCCTTCTATTCTCAAGGCCAAACGCGATGTCATCACGAACCGTTGAACCTACAAATTGATTATCAGGATTCTGAAAGACCAGTCCTAACTTAGACCTAATCTCATGAATATTGTCCTTGTTGACATCCAAACCAAAAACTTTAACAGAACCATCCCATCCAGATAAAAGCCCAGAGATAATTTTGGCGAGAGTTGATTTGCCAGACCCGTTATGACCAATGAGGCAAACATAACTTCCTTCGGGGACATCAAAAGATACGTCTTTGATAAGAGGCGTTTCTTTCTCGTAGGAGAAGTTTAAGTTTTTTATCTCAATAATGTTGTTCATTTAGTTTTTTTGGATTTGTTTTGCAGAACTTCAACAACCACAACCGATACCACAAATAGTAGGATATATATTCCTAAGATTAGCCAGAAAACCCAGGTAGGAAGCGAGGCTTTAACAAGCGAGGCAAATAATATTGCGCCAATCAGGATATAAGTGATTGCAAGCACTAGCAAACGATACAGGAAATTCTTTTTCATTTACAATGTTATATCCACTGTTGGACCTTTGTACTGAGTTAACTTAACTCCGGCCATTTCAAGCATCTTGCGGGAGGCTAAGAAAATTGTTTGGCCTGCATACTTGTCATCGAGGTAAATGATTTCCTTGATACCAGATTGAATAACCGCTTTAGCACATTCGTTGCAAGGGAACAACGTTACATATAATCTGCAGCCCTTTAGATGTGCACCATCCCTGGTGTTTAGAATCGCATTAAATTCAGCATGGCAAACATAAAGATATTTGGAATCAAGACCTTCGCCTTTACCCCATGGGATTACTTCATCATCAACACCGCGAGGCATACCGTTATAACCTATTGAGACAACCTTGTTGTCGTCATCAACAATGCACGCACCAACTTGTGTAGAAGGGTCTTTGCTCCTGAGAGCGCTCAATTGAGCAATTCCCATAAAATACTCGTCCCAACTAATGTAATCTTTTCTGTGTAAGACCATATGAAAACCTCCACAACTGGATTATTGTAATTTATTAATCACAATAAAACACTAAAAAGAGAGCTGGCTTCACTGCCAACTCAATGAAAGCGGTTATTAATCTAATTGAGGACCTTAATAACGATAATGCAGGCAACCATCAGCAAAATCATAACCCCAAAGAAAATAGACCAGCCAATAATGGATTTCTTTTTGGCTTTCTTTTCCTCTTCAGTTAAAACTTCCTCAAGTTCAGGTTCTTCATTCATATATGCTCACCTCTAGGTTTAATCAGTTTGTCAGCCAACGGTAAAAGATTGCAGTTGACGACCGTTTCAAGCAAAACATTCACAGGGAAGGCAATTACTAAGATAGCAAATGGTCCCCAGAAAAAGAAAGAACCGGTAGAACCTTCACTTATGAATCCATAAAAGAAATAAAACGAAAGCGATTTGCCAAGAACCATAAATAAAAGTTCCGAGACAACACAGACAAAGGCGATTTGATAAACAGAAGTATGATTCCC
>CAVAGP010000065.1:0-11417 GCA_963588175.1 Faecalibacillus sp.
ACACTTATGTAGTTTCAAAAGTGCAGCCGGTTGATTTGTTTCCACAGACATCACATGTTGAGACGGTTGTGCTGCTCACTTTGAAATAATGCGATAAATACGGGAGTTTTGGCAAATTTTAGAAAAGAGAAAAAACGTTAAAAATTACGATTTTTCATTAAATTTGGAATTTCCAAAAATGCCTACTAGACTCCGGAGACATATCCAAAAGTGCCGTAAAATCGGCACTTTTTCTCTTTCGGACTAAAAATGCTGAAAAACACTAAAAAATGGTCAAAAAGCCGGTAGACACACCGGGACGGGGACATATCAAAAATCAGTAAATAAAACATCATTCATTGCTATAGATTTGTTATAATCTAAAGTAGATAAATATATCGTATCAGGAGGGCTAAAATGAGAGTTGCTTTAGATGCTGATGGTAAAAGAGTCCATATAGACCAAACTCATGTCAAAGAGAAGTATTTTTGCCCATCCTGTGGTGAAGAATTGGTTATGAGAAAGGGCGAGATTAGAGCCCATCATTTTGCCAATAGTGTTGATGAAATAAAATCATCCTTTGAACCATTCTATGCTGAGACCACTCTTAACGGGGATATGGATTTAAACCGTGTATATGACTTAAGAGCCAAGGTAGATGAATTCAGCTTATTCAATGCAACTGAAGTCGATAAATTCACTGAACTTATGAAAAAGAACAGTGGTAAGAAGAAACAGGATGCAACTGTCATTGGTCAGATAACCAGTATCTTAAAACCAGTCGTGGATAGATATATCGATATCGAAGAAGATAAGAAACGTTATCTTGCTAGAGATACCATGATGAAGTTCACTCGTTGTTATTCCTTTGTTACCCAACTTGTAAGAATCGATGATAAGGAATTATTCAAGGATTATCTCTTTGTTTCTCATCTTACTCATCTTTTGCCAAAGGGTAAGGATGAAAGAATCGATATCAGCGATAAGATCAAACTTGAATACGCTAACCTTAAAGAAACCTTCCATGGTGCCATTAAATTAGAAGAAGGTAATGGATCATTCGAACCAGCTAAACCTGCTGTTCCAATGGCTAAGGAAAAGAAGATAGATACTCTTGATAAGATTGTCGATAAGGTTAATCAACAATATGATGGAGACTTCAATTCTGCTGACAAAGTAGCCTTAAAGAGCGTTTATCAGATGCTTATGGATGATTCTGTAGTCAAATCAAGGCTTAAGGAATTTGCTAAGACCAACGATGCAAATATGTTCATCAAGTCTATCTTCCCTGAAGAATTCAACAGAGTCTTAGGGGACTGCTATGAAAAGAATGCTGAGGCCTTTGAAAGACTTTTAAGCAACCAACAATTCCAAAACTCTGTTATGACAATCATGGCTAAGGAACTCTTCAAAGCTCTGAATGATGAGAAGAAGGAAGATTAGATATAGTGATTGATGAAAAACGAATAACTACTGCTGAAAGAAGATATTTTGCTGATACGAATAACAAATTTGGAAAATACGGTTATATCGTTGTTTCTCCAATGACTGAGGAACAGGATGCCGTAGTAAGAAAGATAACACCTGAACAAAGAAGGTGTATCATTCTTTATTATGTTCAAACCCATAACCGCAAGAAGATAAATGTTTCCTTCTTTGCTAAGAAATTAGGATGTGAAGTTAGATCAATCCAATATGATTTAAGGTATCTTCAAAAGCATGGATATTTAATGAGAATACCTAGTGGCAATAACAATAATTATGGAAGAGCTGAAAATATCTTTAACTTTAAGAAACCATTAGACTGCACATTCTATAGACTAGAACCATCATTGAGAAAGGTCTATGGCAAAGCTAATTCCTTAGGCTTAAGAGAATGGCATTGGGATGATTACAAGACTATTCCTGGTATCTTCGATGAATACCATAACTCTTTCGATAAGTTTGAGAATTTTATAGAACTTAATGAAAAGAAAGAGAAGATAAAGAGACTTCAGTTGAAAGCTGAATACGACCATCTTGCAACCTATGATGCTCTAAGAAAACGAATAAATAGGTATGTAATGTACTAAACTTAAGAAAATTTTTTATCGTCAAAAGTCCCGTATTTATGGGACTTTTTTATTATGTCAAAAAATATTTTCTCCTTAACCCCGGTGCAAATCAGTACTTATAAGTGAGAGCAGATAATTTGCTTTCGGTAGACATATCAATCGATTTAAAAGGAGGTGATAAAGATTGCAATTTGACTACATTACGATCAATGGTCTAGACCAAGCTACCAAAGAAAGAATCTTAAAAGATATTGAGTCTTCAGGATACAAAGGTTCTAAGTCTAATTATGTTGTTTCTTTGATGAATGATGGTTTAGACAAAAGAGAAGGCTTAAGAGCCATCTCCAGTAAAGAAGAATTCAAGAATCTTGATGAGAGATTATCTTCTCAAAAAGAAATCTTGGATTCTCTTCTTGAAAAAGAATGTGAAGGGAAGATAGATGAACAGGTTCTAAAGAAACTGCTCATAAGGATGTATTGGATGCTTTATGAGATAGCGGAAAAGAACAACGCTTATGTGGATGACATCATCAATGGTTCTATGGATGAACTTCCATTAGGACTACTAAATGAGCAAGAAAGGATGAACAATGCATATCATGGCTAAAGAATCTCCTAATGTGCTTATCCGTGTTCATTATTACGAGAAAGGAAGCGAAGGAAGAGACTTCTATTCCTCATCCAAGAAAGATGACTATGTCAACTACATCGATAAAGGTGTTAGACAGGCTTCTCAAGTTAAAGACTATGTTGATTATGCTGATGATAAAGATAAGTCGTCTGGAATCTTCAATGCTGATGGACTTGTTTCTTCTAAAGATAAGAAAGCTTTAAGAGAGAAATTAAGAACAACAGATTCGACGATTTGGGACTGCGTAATCAGTTTTAAGGAAGAATATGGTCTTTCTAACTGCAACAGCCCTGAAGATGCTAAAAAGCTACTTTCCAAGCTTCTTCCATCATTCTTCAAATCCGTTGGCTTAGATCCTAAGAAAACAACTTGGTATGCTGGTCTTCATCAGAATACGGATAACAGGCATATCCATCTATCCTTCTTTCAGGATGAACCAAATATCTACGATAGAAAGATTAAAGATAGGAAATATAGAAAAGGAAAACTTCCTATTTCCAAAGTGAATGATTTTAAATTAGCTATAGAAAAGAACTACATGTCTCCGATAGAAGGAGCAAAAAGAGTAAGAAAACTAGCTTTGGAAGAAACTCATAGAGTTGTATCCCAAAGCTTTTCTAAGAACAAAGCTAACATCTCAATTCTTTGTAAAGCCATCTATGAGAATCTTCCTGACAAGGAAGAGCTTAGTTATGAATCCAAAGACATCGATAAGGTTAGAAATGATATTGACGCCTTAACCAACATCATCATGGAACATGAATACATCGCTAAGCCTTATCGAAAGCTTTTGGAGGATGCTTCTAAAAGAGATGAAGAGATAAGAAAGGTATGTTTATCTAACAACATCGAACCAACCAAATATCTTTATAAACCCAAGTTTGAAAAAGACCTAAAGAGAAGAGTTGGAAATGTCATCATCAAGGAATTATCTTCCAAGAAGAAAGAAGAGAGAACAAGACGTTCTCTTCTTCATCATCCAAAGGCGATTCAAAGGCTCCATATCAAGTCCGTTTCATCAATGGTAAATGATGCTTTATATTACGCTCAGAAAGCGGCGGATATGGCTTATGAATCCTATATGGAATATTCAAAAATCCTTGATGAACTTGAAGAAGGAAGAGAAGAAATCGAGGAGGAAAACACCATGTAGAGGATAGACTACGTCCCGAATTTAGAGACAGGATAAGCGTTTGTTCTAAAAGTTAGAACTCACGTTTTCTTTCTGGGATACCCAGAAGAAATTCAAGCAAAGAAAAATGAAAGGAAAAACGACAAAAATGAACGAAAAATACGACGAATACAATCTGCTAGATTGTTTTAGACCTGGCAACAAGAATGAAATTATCGAAGGCGAGAAGATGCCTGAATACGAAGGAGTCTTAGCTGAACTTGGCTTTGCAATGCTAAGAGCTGCCAGCGACTTTCTTTCGCAATGTGAAACAGTCTTAGATCTTGAAGATAGGGATGCAACCGATATCTTCTTTGATTTCTATGACTGTTGGACTGAAGAAAAAAGACGTCATGAACAGATGAACAAATATTTTGTTGCCATGGGAGAAAATGAAAGGGAAGAACCTCTTCCTAATCGAATAATAGATGCCCTTATGAGCTATTTCGATGGCGAAAGATTCTATGATGGAATCTCCAGCTTCCAAGGCTTAAGAGAAGACAAAATCACTCCAGAATGGAGAAAGATGAAATATGCAAATATTGCAGGAAAGTTTAATGGAGGTAACAACTGATAGATGGCAGAAAACAAAAAGAGAAAAAGAAACGCAAACGTCAATCACGACGATTTTATGTATTACGTTCGTTCTATCGAACTCTTATCGAAGATGAAAAACGATAAGGCAATCACCGAAGAGGAATACACATATCTTAAAGGCTGTTTCATGAGAGACTGCCAAGTCAAAGATAATTTCATGCTCGGTAGAGTTGAATACAAAAAAGATAGGGAAGAAATAGAACCAAGTCTTTAGGAGGTGGAAAATGGAAGAACAGCCAAAACTTAAGATCATCAAAGCATCAAAAGGAAACTTGAGAAACAACAAGAATCCAGGTCATAAACTTAGAGTCTGTGCCTATTGCAGAGTCTCTACCAACACCAATGAACAGCATGATTCTTTTACTTCTCAGGTCAATTACTACAAGGATATGATTGAATCCAATCCCAGTTGGGAGAATGCTGGTATCTACGCTGATGAAGGTATCTCTGGAGTCAATGCCGATAAAAGACCAGATTTCCAAAGAATGATTTCTGATTGCATGGAAGGCAAGATTGATTTGATTCTAGTTAAATCCATCTCCCGTTTCGCAAGAAACACTCTTGATACCCTTAATTACATCAGAACCCTTAAAGACAAAAGAATCGCTGTCAGGTTTGAGGAAGAGCATATCGACACGATGACTGCTGAAGGTGAACTTCTTTTGACTGTTCTTTCTTCCGTTGCTCAACAGGAAGTCCAGAACACTTCTGAACATGTCAAAAAAGGCTTGAAGATGAAGATGACCAAAGGTCAGCTTGTCGGATACTCTACTTGTCTTGGCTATGATGTTGATCCTAAAACACAGGAACTAGTCGTAAACGAAGAGGAAGCTGAAATAGTCCGTTATATCTTCACTCGCTATAACGAAGGGATAGGAACAACGGTCTTAGCTAGAGAACTGACTGAGCATGGATGGAAAACCAAATATGGTTCTCCTAAATGGCAGGATTCAACGATTCTAGGCATTCTAAAGAACGAGAAATATAAAGGCGATTTACTTCAAGGAAAGACATTCACAGTTGATCCTATCTCCAAAAGAAGGCTTAGGAATGAAGGGGAATCAGATAAGTTCTATATTTCTAATCACCATAAAGCCATTGTCACCAAAGAAGAATGGGATACTGCCAACAAGATTCTTAAATCTAGATCAGATTGTAGAAAGATGAATTCTGATGGGACTAGAATGAAGTTCTCTAGGCAATATACATTCTCATCAATCTGCCAATGTGGATTTTGTGGAAGGCTTCTTACTAGAAGAGTCTGGAGAAACGGAAAAAACTATGAGAAAAGAATATGGCAGTGCATGTCTTATTCTAAGAAAGGAAAGAACAAATGCACTCATTCCAAAGGAATTGATGAAGAAGCCTTAGAGGATGCTTTTGTTGACGCCTATAACCATTTTATCGGTGGGGATAGTTCCTTCTTATCTGATTTCATAGATAAGACTTCCGATTACATGAAAAACAGCAATACCAAAGGACTATTGGATCAATGCGAGGAGAAGATAGAAACCAATCAAACTAAGATAGATAAACTAGCTTTAGCCTTTGTTGATGGAACAATGTCTCAAGAAGTCTATGAAGCAAAACTTAAATCACTCAATGTCGAAAAAGCAAAACTTGCCAAAGAAAAAGAAAATCTGGACTTACAGGCTCAATCCGAGTCGGACGCCATAAACAAGCTAAAGAACTTTAGGGAAGCAGCTCTAGAAAGTGGTGGCAAGGAACTGACCGGTTTCTCACGTGATGTCTTTGATACTACTGTAGATAAGGTGATATTCGGTGGATATGATAAGCACAGAAATCCAGATTCCTTCATTATTACATTCATATTCAAGAAAGAATTTGGTTCATCTGAGGTTGTTGAAGGCAATCTAGATTATACAGTCATAAATGAATTCTCACATTTATGGAAACATTATATCTTTAAGCCTGATGGTAAAAATGAAAGAGCAAAGTTCCAAGATAACTTTATTAAAGTTAGGATAGCGATAAGCAACTAAACGTTGTTAAAAGGCGGCCGTTTTGCGACCGCCTACGTTGCATTTATCGTTCTTCTTCTTTTACGATTTCGCCGGCCTCTTCAACGGAATCAACCTCTTTTATGGTTCCATCTTTCAAAGAGATGAGTGATCTCTTGCATTTGCCATTGAATGGAAATCCGAAGATATCGTAATGCTCTTTAAGGCTTTCCGCTTTACTTAGAGCATTATTTTTGTCCTTAATAATAACAACGTGCTCATCAAGCCACATGGTATCTTTGAAGAAACCATATTGTGCTTTGTCGGTAATGAATATGATACCTTCCGATGATTTGATATGTTGAGAATAAACGTCGCCTTTATAGACGTCGCCATCATCTTGGACGATTAGAATATCTTCTATTCTCTCGTTGATTATCTGCGTTTCCGTAGCACCCTCAGACCATGTCTTGAAAGGATTGTCGCCTTCGTTCAATTCCAAGAAATCCAAGAACGGCATATCTTCAGGCCCGGAGAAATAGTCATCGAACCAATCAACACGATTATCAATTAAATAACGTCCATTTGACGATGTAATTTCGACTTTTTCAAAAACGACGTCTCTTCCTTTTAATTTGGCGTGTTTCATTGAGGTGAATTCATGACCAATAAGATTTGTCAATAACTCGATTCCTTTTTCAGAAATTGTTAAGTTTAAATTTTCCATTTTTTATCTCCCTTCTTTATGAAGTGTATTTTTTGAGTTTTGATTCCGGCGTTGTCGGTGCTCTTTCTTACTGAAATCATAACGGCTGGAGCATGTTCTGGCGTAGGGTGGTTGATTCTCATAGTAATGGTTGAACCATCCTCTAGATCAGCGTGCCACATTTTGCCAGGAATGTCCTCTTCCATTTCTGCTCCTTTAGCTAGTTGATTAAAAAGGACTTTCGTTTCTTCAATGGGATCATTGTCTGCGTAAATCAATCTGGTTTTCGTTTTGTTCCCATCCTTGTATTGGCCAAAATAACCGCTATTTGGATTGAAATTGTAGAATGGGTTTAGTTTGACAGGATATGAGTTTCTTCTTAATGTAACTCCCATATTATTTTACTCCTTTCTCGTGAGTTATCTCAAATTCAGAGGGAAATCTATGAAAATTGGTTAGATGAGCGAAATCATCGAAGATATCTGGAGGCATAAAGCCGTGAACGATAACATCTGTCGGCTCCAACACCTCTAGCATCTTTTGAAGACCTTGTTTGAAATATCTCCTCAGCAAATTATCATTAGACTTGTCCCTAGCTATCGCACCGTGTGTGCTTATAGCAACTACAGAATGTTTTGGTATTCCAAGAAAACAGAAATCATAAGTTGATGTGTCTCCCCACCTTACATTAGGAATTACGTTTATTCCTCTAGACTGCTCATAATAGCCAACAGCCCTATTAATATATGTTGATGCAGCTTGGATACAATGTGGCATTCCGATGACTATGGTTGGATCAGGTGTTATGATTCCATCAAATTCAGAAATCAAATCATCATATTTCTTTGTATTTGTTAGAATTTCCCCATATTGGCAATCATGAATGTAGAAGTGAAGATAGCCATGCTTTGATTTAAATGTTCTAGCTTTGTTAAAGGGAATTAAAGCAGATGGGATTTCGCTTTTTGCATTCATTAGGCAAGGTATTCCATCATGACCTTCAAATTTAGCTCCATCAACTAGATAATCTTGAAAGCCGTCGTCAAATATTGTTTTTCTCATTGAAAAACCTCCAATAGTTATTAGTGCTTGTGAAGTTTTTGGTACAATATTGTTAACCGGTGGCCAGAAAACTTCTCAAGTACGCATATATTTTGCAAAAACGAAGGTTTTAGCTTAGGCAATGAGGGAAATGGGCGGAAATCGGTGGAAATTTCAAAAAATGACTTTTTCTGATTTATGTAGACTTGTTTATCCATTCTTAAGTGTGCGTTGCAAAAGCAAAGCCGAGGTTTTCGATTTGCTTATTTTGAATTGCATCAGTTCTAAGAATGAAGGATTGAGGGAAGAAATTTCTCATATTAGTGCCAAGCAAAAACGCAATCTCTTTGAGAATAGAAGCTCTATCTCTAAAATCGCAGAGAAAATATATCCGTATCTAGATACTTCTACACTAGTAGAGATTCTGAACGAAGAAATCACTGGGTTTTCAATTGATGATTTCGTCGAAACTTTTAGTTATTATGTTTCTAATATTAATAAGGAAAACTTTGCTGACAAATGTGCTGAAACACTCAGAAAAATTCTTTTGGATAGTTCGGCTCTTTTTAGAAGTGCTCAACTTGAAGGGACGGCTTCTCTCCGTTCTAAATTGTTTGAAGAAGACAATGGCAAATGTCCTAGTTGCGGTAGATCGCTCTCCTTGGTTTCTTCTGATGCGAATGCAATAGTCGCAATCGGGCTGGACGGTTCCTCGCCTAGTGCTTCTTCTAAAGTTATTGGATTGTGCCGAAAGTGTGCTGAGCTACATAGGAATGGCAAATTACAAAAAGATATAAATAAATTAAAAGAAAATGTGGAAATACAATCTTCCATTCGCAACCAAACCTGTGATATCTCTTTCGATGAGAAACTGATGGTCGCCGTTGATAACCTCTTTAGAAACTTCAAGTCTCAAAAAACTAAGCTAAGCTTGAAAAGTCTCAAGATAAGCCAAAAGATAGACAAAGATAAAGAATTTGCCTTGTATAATAAGATAAAAGCAAACGTGGTAATGTATTTCCCTTCGCTATATGAGATGTTCTCTACTCTTGATGGAGATAAGCAACGTTCGTATGAGATTCTTTCTTCATCAATAAAAATCGCATGTATTAAGGCCGAAGAAAAAGCCAAAAATAAAGAAGAGGTTTTCAATTATCTAACTGATGAGATTTCAATCATCGCTTGCTGTGAGAAATCTATAGCTGAAATAATTGTCTCTTATTTTGTGCAGAGCTGTGAGGTGTTTCATGAGATTTCCGAATAAGGTCAATAGATATAAAAGCACAGTTATTTATCTGATGGTTGTGATCATCAACGCCTTGGATGCGGAGATGAAACCAGTTGATTTATTCATAAAACTATCAAAGAAGTTGGATGCCAAAGACTTCTATGAAGCTTTGAGTTGCTTGTACGCATTAGGAAAGGTTGAGTTCAACGAGAAAGGAGAATTGAGAAAATGCTAAAAGAAATCAAATGTGAGAAATTTTCAGACAAAATAAAAGACAAGACCATTCATTTCCATGATGGACTTAACTGCGTCGTAGGAGCGGATGATGCACTTAACTCAATCGGCAAGACCAATCTCCTTATGTTGGTTGATTTTTGCTTTGGCGGTGAAGATTACGTATCAAAAGGCAAAGATGTTCTTGATAATGTAGGGAATCACATTGTTTATTTCGCTTTTGAATTCAATTCTAAGGTTTATTATTTCAAAAGAGACACCGCAGAGCCTAAGCATTATTTCGAATGTGATGACCAATATAAAATCATAGGTGAGAAGAAGCTCATCAAAGATCTCCAAGCTTTTCTAAAAGAAAACTACTTTAATCAGGAGGTTACTGGCTCTTTCAGATCTGCAGTCAATGGCTATTCCAGAATTTACGGCAAGAAGAACTACGATGTGAACAAACCATTGAAAACATTCTCAAACGACACAAAGGATGAGAGCGGTATAGCTGTTTTGGTGGATTTATTTGGCAAGGCCAATGTCATAAAGCAATATAAAGATGAGATAAATGAAGCCAAGAATAACAAGAAGGCTTTTGACAATGCCAAAAAATATGGCTACATATATTCTCCTTTGAAAAGCCAAAAGGAAGTTGACGAGGTTAATGCAAGAATTGAAGAAATTAAAAAAGAACTCGATGATATAACCAAAAACGAGAATCAGGCTGAGATAATCGCTGACGAAAACTTATCCCAAAAAGAGGTTGATCTTAAATCTGAACAAATTTGCTTGATGAGAGAAAGAAGGTCTCTATCGATTCAGCTCAACAGCATAAACTCGATGACAGGGGACGATTTGCTGATGGACGACGATGACTTAGATAGTCTTAAGGAATACTTTCCTGATGTGATCGTTAAAAGTCTGGTCGAAATCAATGATTTTCAAAAACAACTAAGCAATAACGTAAACGAACAAATCAATGAGCAAAAGGCTGAATTATCCAATAAGATTAAAGAGATAAATGATAGACTTAAGGAAATCAATGACACTCTTTTGAAATATAATGTCTCACCTAGAATATCTAAAACATTTCTTGAGACAGTGATACAAAAAAATGATGAGATAAAGAAACTAAAAGGCCAAATTGAGCAATATAATAAATCAAGAAGCATCAAGGAAAAGATTAACGAAACTGAAGCAAAGTTGAATGAAAAATGCGCAGCTGTCCTACCTGATATCCAGAAGAAAATAAATGATAATCTTGTTCTTTTGAACGATTTTATATATTCAGAGAAGAGAATCGCTCCTTCGATTCAAATTGAGAGTTATTCTAAATATAGCTATAAGACACCTAATGACCAAGGCACTGGAACTGAATATAAAAGCCTGATTTTGTTTGATCTTACCATTCTTGATAAAACTCAATTGCCGTTTGTTATCCATGATTCAATTCTTTTCAAGAACATATGGGATGAACCGGTCGAAGGATTGTTTAAGATTTATAACAAATCAAAGAAGCAAATCTTCGTTGCAATCGATAGAACAAATGTTTTTAGTGACGAAGTTAGGCAAATAATCAGCAAAAACCAAGTTCTGAAACTTGGTGGAGGCGAAAACGCATTATATGGTTTCGTTTGGTCAAAGCCAAAAACGGAGTAGTTTGAAAGATTTCTGTTTCTATAAAAGGCAATAAAATACTTCAAAAGTAATGATTTTCTCTATATTGCTTTTAACCTAGACACAAGCGTCGATATATCGACAAAATCCTTAGTCATGGTCTTTGATATGTCCCTGAACCTTAGTCTACACATGTTGAAAGTGTTGTTAAGC
>CAVAGP010000066.1:0-10965 GCA_963588175.1 Faecalibacillus sp.
GCTGTATACAGATGAGAGGGTATGACATCCCATTCTATACGAATATCCACTACCAATTCCCATGCAACCCACCAAAGATTCCAACCGATAAGAAAGTAAGGGGCTATATCGGTCTATGCTTAGCCGATCCAACCAGGCTTCACCTTAGGAAATATAAGCCAAAGGATGTCTATAACTTCGTATGCGCTTACCGCAGAACATTTGAGATTAATGACTTAGAGAAAGATTACATCCTCCGTTTCTTTGGAGTTGCCAATAACTTCGATTTATTCATCAATGGACAATTCGTGGGATATGGCGAAGGAACGCACAATTCATCGGAATTCTTAATCAATCAATACCTTCACACTGGAGAGAACGAAATCGTTTTGGTCATGCATAGATGGTGCAATGGCACATATTTAGAAGATCAGGATATGTTCAGATGCAACGGAATATTCAGAGATGTTGTTCTATACGAGCAAGATAAGACAAGAATCTGGGATTTCGATTTCCAAACCAAGAAAAACGAAAAAGGATATGCATATGCAATGGATGTAGAAGTGATGGCTTCAGAAGACGCCACTTTACATATCGCATTATCTGGGCATGGCTACCATTACGAGAAAACAATAGATGCAAAGAATGGCAAACTAGATGGTCAAATAGATAACCCAAAAGAATGGAATGCCGAGGAGCCTAATCTCTATTTGTTGGAGATTGAGCTCATAAAAAACGGAAAGACCCTTGAATACGTAAAGAAAAACATCGGGTTTAGAAATGTTGAAATCAAAGGTGACATCTACTACTTCAATGGCAAGAATATCAAATGGAAAGGCGTCAACCACCATGATACCAATCCAAAAAACGGCTACACAATGAGCCCTGAAGACATAGACAAAGATCTTAGACTCATGAAAGAATACGGCGTGAATGCGGTGAGAACATCCCACTACCCACCGGACCCATTACTTATTGAGTTATGCGATATCTATGGGCTTTATGTCTGTGCGGAAAACGACTTGGAAACGCATGGCGTTGGATTATTTGGATATTCAGGGGATGGAAAAATCACGAATAACTTAGCCTGGGCACCACATATCCTCGATAGAATCGCTAGATTATACAACCAATTCAAGAACAATCCTTCCGTTGCCATGTGGTCACTTGGCAATGAGTGCGGAGGAATGAAATGCCACTACGAATCAATAAAGTACTTAAAAGAGAGGACTGATGTCCCTATTCACTTAGAGTCAGCTATACATAAAAAAGATGTCCATGTCGATGTCACATCAATGATGTATCCTTCGATTCCATTGATTCGTGGAGTCGGTTCTAAAACGCTTAAGAAGAATGAGCACAACACCAAGATGATGGAGACTCCGTTCTTCATGTGCGAATACGCTCACGCAATGGGCGTAGGCCCTGGATGCTTAGAGGAATATTACGACGAGGTCCTCAAATACGATTCGCTTATGGGCGGATGCATTTGGGAATTCGCCGACCATGCTATCTATCATGAAAATGGGCCAATCAAATACACATATGGCGGCGATCACGGGGAACACCTCCATGATGGCAACTTCTGCGCGGACGGCCTCTTCTATCCGGATAGGCAACCATCTAGCGGCGCTAAAAACATGAAATATGTCTACCGCCCTCTTAGATTCTCCTATTTGGGGGATGGCAAACTCGAGGCATGGAACACGAATGCCTTCTTGCCAGCTTCTAGATATGAAATCTCATATAACATAGAGGTGGATGGCAAAAAAGGCGAGAATATCAAACTTGATTTATCTACACCTGCCTGGTCAAAAGAGACAATAACGATTCCTGTTCCTAAAGGGGGTGACGCATTCCTCAATATCGGATATTTTGATAAAGAAAATAAAGATATCTTCTTTGAAGAGCAATACGAAATATCTTCCCATATGCCATCCGTTTCAATAGAAGATTCTCCGATTGGATTGGAAGAAAAAGACGGTAAACAAGTCATCTCCTACAAAGATGGTTCCATCTCGTTTGACACAGTAACTGGTGGTTTAACATCTTATATATATAAAGATATAGAGATGATAAAGACCCCTGCGCTTCATTCCATTTGCCGAGCCAAGATGGATAACGACGCATATGACGCTATTAAGTGGGTTGTTTCCGGATTTTATAAAGCGCAACCAAAACTCAAGTCATTTTCAGTTAAAAAAGAGGAAAATAAAGTATTAATTGAGACCACCACCACAATACATGGCGTGAAAATCGAGGATAAATACGTCATCCATGGAGATGGTTCAATTGAGGTTACGTCTAAACTCAATAAAGGCGGAAACAAACTCTTGCCAAGGTTCTCAGAGGTTTACCATTTCTCAGATGATATGCAGAAAGTTAGATATTTCGCAAAAGAAGAAGAATCGTATTGCGATTTCAAAAACCACGTATCCGTTGGACTCTGCGAGGCTGAAGTCAAAGACATGATAGAGCCTAATATCAGACCACAGGAATCAGGTAATAGATGTGAGGCAAGATTCGTTGAATTAGAGAATGGTAAAACCGGATTGAGATTCACGGCGATTGATTCTCCGTTTGAGTTTGCAATAAAGCCAATAAGCGACGAAGAGCTGAAATCAGCAAAACATCGTGAGGACGTTGAAATATGTCATGAATCATATATGGCTGTATCCTGTTTCAATATGGGTGTTGGCACCGGCATATGCGGTCCTGTAGCGCTTCCTAAGTATCGCACAACATCAAATAAAGATTATGTATACTCTTATGTGATTCAGCCATTTGAAAAATAATAGCTAATAAGCATAAAAGGTGCGTTTATTCGCACCTTTTTGTTAACTAGAATTTTAGGTATAAATGTAACTTCTAACCTGCGATCTTATAATCTCCTAAAAGATGTGGGAGGAAATAGGCCATCTGTTTCTTCCACCAGTCCCAGTCGTGGTTAACATCATATCCCCAGATATCAACCCAGGCTTGAATCCCCTTTTCGGCGAAGATTTCTTTAAATTTCTTGATGTTGTTGATGCCATAGAACTCCCAGGCACCCTGACCGCAGCACATGATGATTTTCTTTTCGTTATACAGTGGGATGAAGTAATGATCTTTAGGCATATTCTTCAAGAAAATCAGCGGGCAGTTTTCATAAAGGAAGTCATCGCAATATCCATCAAATAAATAGGTGGCATCCCAGCAGCCGGATAAGGCAAGAACGCCATCGAAGAGGTCTGGTCTTCTAAAGAACATGTTTGTGGCATGGTCCGCGCCGAGCGAACAACCGAATGTGATGGGTTTAATAACGCCACCACAGTCATCGTAAATTTTTGGAAGGACCTCATTGATGATGCACCAGAAATATTGATCGAGTTTCCAGGAACGGTGTTTCTTGTCCCAATATTTGCTGGAATATGAGGATTGGTCATCTGTATCCACCACATACACCTTGCACTCACCTTTTTCAATCCACGGAGACATGGTATCAATCATGCCGAAATCTTCATAATTCCAGGCGTTAGCGTCCTGACATGGGAAGGCTAAGATTGGTTTGCCATAATGGCCATAAACCCTGATATGCATCTCTTTTTCTAGACATGCGCTCCAAAATGTGATTGTTTTTGCTTCCATAAATTTCTCCTTAATCGTGGCGGGTATCATCGGTATATCTCTCGCAGAATCTGGCATGGAATGATGGTTCTATTCCTTTTAATATTAAATGTGAAACGTCTCCGTATCTAGAGATTCTCCATTGTGCGATTCCTTCTTTTCTCTCTTCCGTGTTGATAATGGTCATTCCAGATGGGGCCACCGCAAAATGCTGATTAATCAAAAGGAATGGGATACCGGTTAAATGTGACATGATGATTCCCATAGTTCCCAAATGGCAAAAGATGAGTATTACGTTGTCGTTAGGTCTAACCGCTTTATAATAGCCACCACATCTTTCATATCCGTTTTCCTTTAAGAGTTCATCGAAATTATTTGATACCTTTTCGTAGGCTTTATCCAAATCGTATCTCTTCACCAAAGGGTGGTTAAAAGTCTCGTCTGCGTTATAAAACTCTTTTTGAGAGGCAAAATAATCGGGATAGAAATCCCAACAAAAATGATTGTTTGGATTGCCCGGCTGCTCAATGTGCGTGTTGAATTCGTGCAGGAAATCCCTAACTTCAATTTCTTTGCCACAGCCTTCCGTCGCAATTTTAGCGGTCAATAATGCGCGCCCAAAAGGAGATGAATATATTTTGTCTATTCTCTTGCCCTTGAGATAATCGTGCAAAGCGTTAGCCTCCACAATTCCTCTAGGCGTTAAGGAATCGTGTTCATAATCAGGTTCTGCGTGTCTAATAATTACTAATTTCATATCACTTCTTCAAATATTTCTCGATGTCTTCCGTTTTAAATTCATCCGTGTTAATTCCGTTTCCCCTATGAGGAACGCCCCAAGTTATTGGTTTCCCGCAACAAGGGCAAAGAATCACTTCTTCTTCCTTCTTTTTTGGAAGTATTAGTTTCCTTCTTCTTTCTTTATAAATAGGTAACAATGAGGAACCGTGCGGGATGATGAACACTTTTGAGTCATTGCCCATTATCTCGGTTGCAGCATTAAATGCTTCGGGTAATGTTTCATACGGCTCTAAACCAGTTTTCTTAATAAGTTCTTTATCAAGACTGGAGACCAAGAATATGCGTTTAGTTGCTAGAATTTTGGCAATTGCGGCGGCTTTGTGCCCACCAAGCACAAAATTCTCTTTGATGTCTTTGATACATTCTTCTTTTGTTTTTGCACTCATCCACTGCTCAAATGCCTTATTGCCCAAACCATCGGAACAATTTGCCAAAAGGATTATGATTCCTCCGTCTTTAACGGAATCTTTTGAATTATCCAAAGCTTTTTGGGCTTGATAGAGATTAAGATCTTTAGGGAAACCTCCTGCGGATACAATAGTTATATCCGCTTTATCGTGAATCTTAACCCCATATAGTTTATCGAGGAAAGTGCAGCCAGCACGATGCGCTTCAATATAATCACCGGCGACTGCGAAAGCGATTCTTTTATTCTCGTCTAAGACGACATTAACGATGAAGCCAATGCCAAGCATAGAGGCGGCCTCCTCAATGTCTTTGCGGACCGGAGAGTCAATGTTGCCTGCTCTAGCTTCTGGCATAATCATCATAGAATGGTTTTGCTGAATGGCATTTGGGGTAGAAACACCAGGCATAATCGCTTTAGCACCACCGGAATATCCTGCAAAGTAATGATATTCGATGTTGCCTAGGCAAATGATGAAATCAGCGTTGGCCACACGGCTAAATATGTCTACATCAGTGCCTTTGGAAGTTTTACCTAAATGTACACAGTCGTTTGGATCTGAATCAATGCATTCGATTCTGTTATAAAGTTTTTCTCCAACCAAATATTTTTTCTCTTCTTCGGTGTGTTTTCTATGACTTCCCAAAGCAAAGACTGTAACTATATCTTTATCAGGGATACCGGCGTTGTTTAACTTTTCTATAACCAGAGGCAATACTTTTGCATTTGGGAATGGCCTGGTGATATCACTGGTTACGATCGCAACCTTCATCCCGGGTTTTACGAGTTCATTTAATTTCTTAGAGCCAATCGGATTTTCGATAGCGTTTCTAACACATTCCATTTCATCACTTGGAAGTTCGACGTTATGGGCGTTTAACACCCTTAAAAGACGACCTTCTGGAACTTCGAATTCGATTGTGGTTTTACCATATTCTAACTGCATAAGAAATTCATCTACCGTCAATTATTGTAAATAAAAAAGGCAAGACATGATATAGCAATGCGCAAAATATTCGCTTTTGCATACAAAAAGAAAAGGAAGGCTATTCCTTCCAATGCAGTTCGCTTAATTGTCCTTCTTCCGCTAAGCCATCAAAGTCGTGTTGCTTATATGCCTCATATGATGCAATAGCCACTGTGTTAGATAAATTTAGAGACCTAAGGCCATCTCTCATGGGCATACGCAGGCAATAATCTTCATGATCGACAAGCAATTGCTCAGGGAGACCAACGCTTTCTTTACCAAACATCAAAAACACGTTGTTTGGATAGTTGACTTGGTCATATCTATGTTTGGATTTCTTGCTGAAATAATAAATCAACGCACCCGGGTTCTTGTTATAGAAATCCTCTATATTGACGTAATAATGTATATCGAGTTTGTCCCAATAATCCAAACCCGCACGTTTAAGATGAGCGTCATCTAACTTAAATCCTAAAGGCTCAATCAAATGTAAAGATGTGCCTAATGCCGCACAGGTACGGGCTATGTTTCCGGTGTTTTGAGGAATTTCAGGTTCATGTAAAACGATGTTGATATGATAAGACATGCCAATATTTTACAATATCAATCAAATTAAGTCTTAACTTATTTAATAAATATGTTTATATCGAATGCTTTTATTACCTATTAACTAATTTTAACCATGTCGATGTAAGCGTTTTTTTACGTATACCCACAATTAATAATTGAAATTATCCACCACAAAATGATAATAAAGCAAATTCTTAAAGGAGAATCAAAAAAATGAAAGCAAACAAATTATTAGTCTTAGCTTCATCAACACTCTTAGCATTGACACTTGTCGCATGCGGAAATGATACCCAAGCTTCAAGTTCATCAGAGGCTACCCCAACAACATTAACTTATAAGGAAGCCGCAGCATCCGCATTAAAGAACGTTGGACTCGTAAGTCAGCAGGTTGTTTCTTATGAACAATGGGGTGATAAAACCGAAATTACCGTCAAGTATGGTGAAGATAAGAATGGTAAATTCGTAAATATCGCCGATAAAGAAACATCATACACCGCATTATATGTCTACAAATATTTATCAAACGGAGCATTCGTTGGCGTCAATTCATACGACAACGGCGAATCGTGGTCTAAGTCAAGTAGTGTTACGGAAGCCGCCTTGGGTGGTAAAGAATTTTATTTCGATCAGACATACTATGGAGCAGAGGCATTAATCAACGCATTGGCCGCAAACAAAGGATGCGTGGAGACCGAAACAGACAAGGCAAACTCTTGGGTTATCTCTGCTGAGGGAGAAACTGGCGGAGATTATTCAAATTTATACAAGGCCCAGGTCGAATTCTCGCTTAGTGATAATGGTGCTTTAGCCAACGCAACCTTTACTATTACACAATATTACAGCAGCAATTATTCAAAAAACGAAGATGGAACTTATACCACAACCGGAGACGGAAGCAAAGTTGTTTACACCGTTACGAACACTTGTGGCGAAAAACTTACTGCAGATGCCTATAACGTCGAGCAATACTTCGCAACAAGCTGGACAATGACCGACGATAAAGGAACCACGATCGACGAGAATTATACTTTAACAACAGAAGCGGGTAATTCTGATGGAATTGCATTAAATTTCAAAGACATTCTCCCTGCTACTGCAAATTTATCAGTTGATTCACCGGCATTTACCGTATATCAAGGCGGGGTAAAATGCGACAAGGCGTATGGATATGTTAGTAACAATGTGGGCCACTTAAGCATATCGCAGCTTACCGCTGGCGAATACACAGTTGAAGTTAAATCAGCCTTCAAGACAGCAACATTCAAATTAGTATTAACTGCTGCAAAGCCAAGCAAGTTCGATTTAACCAATTACGATTACGATCTTGGAAAATACACGCAAAGAGAATCATATAGTAACAACGAAGATGGATATAACTTCACAGGCTCAACATATGTTAACCGTCCAATTTATTTAGTTGCATCCACACGCCCAGAAGCTGCAGGTGGCAAGGTTGTCGCCACATGCGATGATGAAAACGTTAAAATCGAAGAAACAACAATCAATCCAACTGGTTATTCAGAGAAGGACGTTTTGAAGGTTACCGCAAGCAAAGTTGGCACTTATAAATTTAATCTTTATAATAAAGATTATCCAGACGGAATTAAAGCCACTTACACATTAACAGTGACTGCCGCTCCATCGATTAGCGACATTGTCGCTAAAAAATACGTTGCTACGAGTTACAGCGGAATCGCTTACGAAATATCTTTCCAATCAGATTCAGATTCAGGCGAATCAGGTAGGGTCACAATCGTTGACAATACCGATAGCAAATGGGATTCAGAAACTCAAACAACCACTGTTACAAAACACAATAACACATATACATATGAATATAATGAGGAAACAAACGAATTCACATTAGCCATTGTTTCTGGCACGGATGCTGAAAATGAAACGTGGACAATCCCGGCACTCGGTATATCATCACGCGGTTTGCCAATCGTCAATTCTAAAACATATAGTTATTCGCAAAACTACGAATGCAGTGAAGATACGCCTGAAGCAAAACTCGTTAACCGCAGCTTCTCCTGTGGCAATGCATACACTAAGGTCGATGATGTTTCCAATCTTGTAACATATAACATTTATATCGATAAAGATAGCATCAGTCTTACATTCAAAGATTTGCGTAAAGCTACATGGGTAGACGATGAATACACTGGCGGATATTACGATGGCATTATAACATATGAGTATGAAACCACTGAAGGTTGGTCGTTATCAGCATTAGCAGACGACGACGGATACACAATCAACGCCACTTTTAAATTAAATGAAGAAATGAGCACTGAAATGACTGAAGATGATAGATTAGCTCAGAGAGAAATCTTCGAGATGATTACAGTCTCAAGTGATTTCTCAACATTAACAGTCTCCACTTACTCCGAGAAAACATACACTCTCGCATAGCTTATTATTCAAAGTCTAAAGCCTCGTTTATGACGAGGCTTTTCTAATGCTCGCAAAGAATATGATTTTAATTTGTTTAAAACAAAAAATAAGATGTCATCAGTAATTTTATTAGCAAATCACTCTACTAGATAATACATTTCGTATACTCACTATCGGCTATCGATCTACAGTGTCACGTCTCTTTAACCATTTTGAAATAGCAGCACTAAAGGTCAACATCACTCGAAGCTGAAATGAACGCTAAGAATAAAATTGCAGTCTTATGAAATATTTTTTAATCATCGGAGACCGTGAATACCGATTTGTTGTGCTTTAAAAAACAAAAAATTCTCAACATCATCATTTTGATCGTGTTTTAACGCATCATTTGAAGACAACGATGAAAACCCAACACATCAAGAAAGATTAAGCCCACTATAATTGAGATTGGTTTCAAACGAAAGAAAAACGGGAGGTTAATCCCGTTAATCGTTTTATTTTTTGGATAATGCAATTAGTCTTTAACGCCTGTCTTGTAGAGGTTGAAGTAGATTGTGAAGTAAGTGGATGATGAGTTACCAACCTGGATGTCAATATCAAGAGTATAAACTCCATCAGCAGATAACTTCTTGTATTCGGCAAGTCCATCATCTTTAATAGTGTAAACCTTACCATCAGTGGCTTTAGCTTCGAATCCGGCATTAACGATGAGTGTCTCATAATTGACAGCGGCATTGTAAGCGTCCATATGAGTCCCCATATAGAATGAGCAATTCTCATAGGCATAGAGATCTTCGCCATACGCTAACTGAGTGAAGAGAGTGAAGTCATTGTGTTCAAGGGACTTGACATCATCAACAAAGTTGAAGGCTGGCATTGAGATATTGCACTTTTCGTAAGCAAACTGTCTCCAGTGATCGGATAAGCTCTGAGCGGTGTAATAAGTCCAGTTCAAAGCCATGTATTCAACATAAAGGGTCTTAGAGTCAGAATCGTCAAGATACATAGAGACACGATCTTCGAGTCCTTCCTTATTGAATCTCTTCATATAATAATAGCCATGGCCATTGTATGTGAAATCATTCCAATCTGACTCTTTATATTTGTCATTGTACGCTTCTCTTGCGGCGGAGGCGTCTTCTGCTGTCTTAAATTTATAACGGACGTAATAGAATTTTCTAGCATCATTTCCATTCTCTCTATAATACTGAGTGAGATCCTGTACGATGACTGATGTTGGTTCTGAGGCCGGTTCAAATGAAAGGAATCCATAATCATCGGTCATATCGTTGACATCGTCATTGGTGTAATAGATGTCGACATACACGTCCCACATGAAGAGGCCTTTCCAATAGATTTCTCCGGCATATGCAGAACTGTAAACGCTGGCTAAATATTCCGAGCTTGACCATTTGGTCGAAGCAGTATACACATGTTTAACGTTTCCGTTCTCATCACGTTCTTCTTTTGTATAGGTGCGATAACGATAACCGCCGGAGAATTCATCATCGCTGCTGCCTACCGACCATCCATTTGCCGTTAAATAATCGAACCAATACTGGGTGTTGTCTCCAGATGCAAGATCCCAAAGCTGGAATTCGTCGTATTGAGAATAATATCTTGGGGAAACGGCATATGTGAATGAATCATCAGGGAAGAGTTCTCCACCTGCATGAAGCATATATTCCTTGTATTCATCGGTTAATGTGAATTTTTCGATTGTCTTTGGGTTCTTTGAATAATCTTCAAGGACCTGGTTCTTTGCTTCGCCAAAGTTTCCGATGACGATTGTTTCGGTGATGGTTGTGCCGTAGATTTCCATAGGCAATGTAAGGGTTGCGGTATCAGGTACCGTGTCATCGAATTCGAGGATTAAACGATCGGCATATGTTTCGAGGTCGTCTGAGTGCATTGCGCTAGCGGCAGCCTTAAGCATAGCTGTATCTTCGCAATACCATTTAAGTGGGTCACCCGGATCCCTATCCCAGTCACCCTGGTCGCCGATTAAGGATGTTGCGGTTACCGAAACGTAATCGAGTCCGATTGATGGGTTGGATGAAGCGACTTCACCCATGATGAGCGAATTGTCTTCGCCAAGCGTGAACTTATAAAGTCCCTGGTTTCCATTGACGACATATCCATGATCGGATTCCTCGCCTCTCATGTAAGAAACGTATTTGTGGTGATCAATCTTATCATTATAGTGATAGATGATCTCACCGCCGTTATTGACGTTGAT
>CAVAGP010000067.1:0-10685 GCA_963588175.1 Faecalibacillus sp.
CTCCTGGATGAGAACGAGGCACGCGAAAGGTTATCACTATTGAGCCCGCTAACCGAATAGAGTAGGTTAACCGCTGCTAGCGTTAATAGCAATTGAGTGTAGATATTAGATATCTAAACTAAGGTGGTACCACGCAAGCGAAGCGTCCTTAGATAGGGCGCTTTTTATATTTTAGGAGGATGTTATGAGCGAATTAAAAGACACGTTGCTTATGCCAAAAGGCGGATTTGAGATGCGCGCCGGCTTAACGACAAAAGAACCATTGATGCTCAAAAAATGGGACGAAATGCATCTTTATGAGGAGATGAACAAGAATAGAGAGGGCTGCGAGGAATTTCTTCTTCACGACGGACCTCCATACGCAAACGGCGACATTCACTGTGGTCATATGCTCAATAGAATGCTCAAGGATTTCGCAGTCCGTTATCACAACATGGCAGGCTACAAAACCCCATTCATTTTCGGTTGGGACACACATGGCCTTCCAATCGAGGTCAAGGTCACTAAGTCCGGAGTCAACCGCAAGGCTATGTCAGTCGCGGATTTCCGCTCCTTATGCGATGCCTACGCCAAGACGCAAGTCGAACATCAGAAAGCCCAGGTTAGCCGCCTAGGCTGTTTGGGCGATTACGATCACCCATACATGACTCTCCTTCCGGAATTTGAGGCCAGGCAAATCGACGTATTTGCCAAGATGGCGTTGGATGGACTTATCTATAAAGGCGAGAAACCGGTTTATTGGTCCTGGTCATCGGAATCCGCTTTAGCCGAGGCCGAGGTCGAATACGCCGATGTGCCAGCTAGGACGATGTACGTCTATTTTGATATGGTGGATTCCAAAGGTCTTTTGCCTGATGATGCCAAAATCATCATTTGGACAACCACCCCATGGACCATCCCATCCAACAGAGGCATAACCCTCAATCCGCGTTTCGAATATGGGCTATTCGACACAAACAAGGGCAAATTCGTTTTCCTCGCCTCATTAAAAGACAAACTCGCGGAAGAACTTGGATTTGAACGCTGCGAGCTTTTGAAGACCTTTAAAGGCCAAGAACTCGATCGTTGTGCGGCCAAACACCCATTCCTTGACCAAGAATCCCTTATCATGAACGCCAATTTCGTTACCGATGATTCAGGTACTGGCTGTGTCCATACCGACCCTGACCACGGCCTTGATGACTTCAATTGCTGTATGAAATACGGCATCAAACCATCTGGAAAAGTCGATGACAAAGGCTATATGCATGAAGGAGAAGGCAGCCCATTAGATGGACTATTCTATGAAGACGGAAACGATAAAGTCGTGGAAATACTTGCCGCAAACGGCCACCTCCTAAAAGAAGTGGACATCGTTCACTCATACCCACACGATTGGAGAACCCATAAGCCAGTCATCTTTAGGGCAACCCCGCAATGGTTCTGTTCCATCTCCCCAATTAGGGAAAAACTCCTTGAGGAAATCCACAAAATCAAATGGATCCCTGCGTGGGGTGAGACAAAGATGGTCAACATGATCACTGATCGCGCTGACTGGTGTATCTCCAGACAACGTGCCTGGGGCGTCCCGATCCCAATCATCTACAATGAAGACGATTCTCCAATCATCGATAAAGACGTCTTCAAACATATCCGCGATCTTATCGCCAAGAATGGTTCTAACATCTGGTTCCAAAGCGATGTTAAAGACTTGTTGCCGGAAGGATATACAAATCCAAAATCCCCAAATGGCAAATTCCGCAAAGAAACCGACATCATGGACGTCTGGTTTGATTCAGGCTCATCATGGAACGGCGTCTTAAACGAAAGAGGCTTATCCTATCCTGCCGATGTTTATCTAGAAGGAAATGACCAGTATAGAGGCTGGTTCAACTCCTCGCTTATCCTTTCAACGGCCTATAGCGGTCACGCTCCGTTCAAGACCTGCGTTACTCATGGCTGGGTCATGGATGAGAACTGGTCCAAGATGTCTAAATCCAAAGGCAACGGCATCGACCCATCTAAGGTTGCTAACCAGTTTGGCGCGGATATCTTAAGACTTTGGGCGGCAGGCGTTGATTTCGTCTCAGATGTCAGAATCTCCGAATCAATCATCGCAACAGTGTCTGACCAGTATAGAAAAATCAGAAATACCTTCAAATTCATGCTTGGAAACCTCCAGGATGGAGAAGGAGTCCAATATGTTTATCCATCAACCCAGCCAAAACTTTGGCCGGTAGATGAATGGATTCTTGCTCAATATGAATCAGTCAAGAATGTTGTTCTTAAATCATACGAGGAATTCCAATATTCCAAAGCCAGCTCAGTCATGACGCAGTTCATGGTTGAACTCTCAGGCTTCTATCTAAATATCGCAAAAGACATCCTTTACTGCGATGCTAAAGATTCCGAGAGAAGAAAAGCGGTTCAGTACGTCATCTACACAATGACAAAAGGCTTGTGCTTGCTATGGAACCCAATCCTAAGCTTCACGATGGATGAAGTTTACGGATTCATCCCTGGCGTAGCTAAAAAATCGCCTCAGCTAGACGATATGCCAAAAGAATCACATGTTTATGGTGATGCCGAAAAGGCCCAGTACGCCTCATTCAATAAACTCAGGGACATCGTCTTAAAAGCGCTTGAAGATAAGCGTGCTGAAGGCGTTATTGGCTCATCAAGCGAGGCAGCTGTAGTTGCAAAATTCGATGATGAAGCCCTTGTTAATGTCTTGAATTCCCTCGATTCAGATGAATTGCCAAGACTATTTGGCGCCTCATCCTTGACAATTGAGGTTGGAAATCCATCTGCAGTTGTCAGCAAAGCCACGGGAGAGAAGTGCGAAAGATGCCGTAACATCAAGTTCTCCGTCGTCTCAACGGACGTCGGATGCTTATGCCCACGCTGCATGAAAGCACTCGGAAAGTAATTTATGGCAGACTTAGAGAAAGAAAACCAAGAAGCGGTTAAAGAAACCGAAGACACAACACTTGAGGCAAAAGAAACTAAGCCTGTTGTTAAAGATGACGATGATGAAGACGTGGATTTCAAAACAGCCTTCAAAGAGGCTTGGAAAGAACTCCACACATTCATCCACCCAAAGTGGAGCTGGAAGATGTTTTTCTTCTCGTTTGCATGGCTTGGTCTCCTCTTTATTGGAGTTGATCAATTGAGCAAATGGCTGGTCGCATCAGGCTTCGATTTCGTTCAATATTCCTCGGTCCCAGTATTCGATTGGGGGTGGATTAGATTCGACATCGAACTCACTTACAATCAGGGCGCAGCCTTCGGGATTGGCAACGGAAAATTATGGGCTAGAATCGTCTATATAATCATCTCATGGAATGCGTCAATTCTTATTGTCAGATATTGGTATCAAGGACTCCATAAGGGAAATAAATTAAACAATTTTTTATGGATGCTTGCCTTTGCCGGCGCCTTGGGAAACGCGATTGATAGAACCTTCTATTGGAACGAAACCGTAGGCTTCAGCGGCGTCATCGACTTCTTCAGTTTCACCTTCTTCAACGGGAAGTGGAGCTTTGCGATCTTCAATTTTGCCGACATTTGTTTAACCGTCGCGGTAATCGTAGCGATCATCGTTATCATCTATCGCGAGGTCAAGGAATGGAAAGAGAACAAAGCCAAGAAAGGCGAGGCCGAATAATGGACCAGTTCGTCGTCACTGAGGAATTTGCAGGACGTCGCCTAGACGAAGTTCTATCCAAAGTGGAAGTGGACCTGTCCAGAAGCAAGGTTCAAGCGATGATTAAAACTGGAGATGTCTTAGTTAATTCTAAGAAAGAAAAACCAGCCTATATCGTAAGACTTGCCGATTTGATAACCTATAAAAAAACTACTAATTCTTCACTAAGCGTTGTTGGGGAGGATATTCCGCTCAACATCGTTTACGAGGATGAAGACATCATCGTTGTCAACAAGCCTCAGGGCATGGTCGTCCATCCTGGCAACGGCCATCCAACAGGGACTCTTGTGAACGCGCTAGTCAACTATTCTGATGAGCTCGCCCATAAGGATGGAAATGAATTTAGGCCGGGCCTTGTTCATCGAATCGACAAAGATACCTCTGGCTTACTTGCCATTGTCAAAAACGATTTTGCTTACGAGAAACTCGCCGAGCAATTATCCGACCACTCGATGCATCGTGAATACATTGCTTTGGTCAAAGGCTATATTGAAGAGAATGATGGCAAGATTGATGGTCCGATTGGCCGTGACCCAAAAATTAAAACTAAATTTTGTGTCAATCTAAAAAACGGTAAAGAGGCTGTTACCTACTTCCATGTCCTCAAAAGATATGCCGGCGGATACACCTTGATCTCCTGCCGTTTGAGAACTGGTAGAACCCATCAAATCAGAGTTCACCTGGATTACATTGGACACCCCGTAATCGGTGACCCGCTCTATGGGCACAACAACAAAGATTTATATAGTAATGGCCAACTTCTCCACGCTTATAAATTAAGCTTCGTTCATCCTAGAACCGAAAAAGAGGTAACCTTCGAGGCACCTCTTCCAGAATATTTTGTAAACGTTTTGGATGGACTTACAGAAGTGAAGTGACGTTCTTGAAATTGAGCTTGGCGACATTGCCGAGCTCTTTTTTTCCGAATTTTTCGATGAATGTCTTCAACGTTTCATCGATTTTCGCATTAGATGAGCCTAAAGGGAAGTGCATCCCGTATTTCTTGTCTAACTCCTGCATCTTTTTCAGGAATGAATATCTCGCGATAACACTAGCGAGAGCAACAGAAGGGTAATATGACTCGCCTTTTGTGTGGAATACGATATCTCTAACGACTGATTCCGTATCTTTTAAATAAGAGAAATACAAAGCAGGTTCAGCAAACTGGTCTTGGTAAATGTGGGCCTCTCCGGCTTTTTTGAGGACATTAAGATAACACTGATTATGCATTTTGGCCTTGATGGCGTTCATATTGAATTCATCGTTGACCTCATTGAATTTAGAATTAGGCAAAGACAATTGGGAATAGATAAAACTATTGATGAGCCTTGGCCCGATTTCGAGTATCTTGCTGTCGCTCATCATTTTGGAATCGGTAACCCCTAATTCCTTAAGCAGTGAGATATCTTCTTCTCTAACATAAGCGGCAACCACGCAAATTGGGCCGAAAACATCCCCAGTCCCAACTTCATCACTTCCGATTTGAGGGAATAAAGACGGGTAAACTGTATCGATTTTTTTGGTAACAGTGGCTTTTGCATCCTTAAAGAACATTTTGGCTTCGTCCATTGCTCTATCGCCTTGGAAGACGACTTTTCTAATGCCTTTTTTATTTTTCTTGTAGATAGCAACGGCAACTTTTTCGCCCAGAGCGAATATATCGATGTATTCATTAGGAGACTTCGAAGAAAACTGAGAATAGAAATCCTTCATTTTCTCATATGTCTCATCATCGATTTCTCTAGAATAAACCGTTGCTTTATCTGCCATGGCTGTATTCTAACACAATATCAATTCCTATGGTCAAGAAAGGTAGGGGTGCGAAAACCCTAACATTATTTCCACATTTATGTGGTTTCTAGGTTATAATTTCACCTATGCAAAACGTTTACGAGAAATTTGAATTCGACAGAATTAAAGCGGAAGTGGCCTCATTCTCCCGCACCGAGGTGGCAAAACAAAAAATCAATGATCTGGTGATGTTCCCAAATTCCATTGAGATGAGGGAAGAGTTATCAAAACTAGATGAGATGACCGTACTGCTTTTCAAGTACGGTTGTTTGCCGATATCGGTGAGTTCTTCATTAGAAAAATGCATCCACTTTGCCGAAAAAGGCGGAGTGTTAGATGTGGAAGAACTCGAAAGGGTGGCAAATGACGTTTTAGAACAAAAGAGCATCAAGAACTACTTTAGGCAAGTCACGGAGTCTCCTCTTTTAACCTCCTATATTTCAAATTTCCCGGATGTTGATTATATAGAAAGGAATATTCACAAGGTTATCGCACCAGACCTTTCTATTTTCGATAATGCCTCCCCGAAACTCAAAAGCATCCGTGTATCCATCACTAGATGTGAGACTGAAATGAAGAAAAAGCTCGGCTACATCATTGGAGATAACAGGGATTATCTAACCTCCGAGACGTTAACCATGAAAAACGGCCATTACGTCATTCCGGTCGCAAACGCATATAAAAGCAGAGTCAAAGGCATCGTCCAAGATATATCCGGTTCTGGAGAAACAACTTTCATCGAGCCTGAAGTACTTGTTGAACTCAATAACAAGATGGCTGAACTTAAGAACGATGAGAGAGCAGAAATCAGGCGTCTATTAGCCGAACTCTCAGCTGCAGTTGCCCAAGCTGGTGATAATTTAATCCGCAACAATTTGATGATTGGCTATCTCGATTTCTTGCAGTCAAAAGCCCTTTATGCCGAGAAAATCGATGGTAGAATCGCCATTTTCAGCGAGACGCCACGCATTGAAGTCTATAGCGCAAGACACCCATTGCTCGACCCGAAGAAAGTAGTTCCTAACGATTTTGTCTTGGGCGATAAAACATCGATGGTCATCATCTCCGGTCCTAACGCAGGCGGTAAAACCGTCGCATTGAAGACGATTGGCCTTCTTGTTCTTATGAACCAATGCGGTCTAGCCATTCCAGCTAAACAAAGTGCAACCCTTTCTTATTTCAAACATATTTTCGTCGATATCGGCGATTCTCAGTCCTTAAGCGACAATCTTTCAACATTCTCTGGCCATATGAAGAATATCTCTGAAATCATGGATATCGTCGGAGGAAAAGATTTGGTCTTATTGGATGAAGTCGGTACCGGCACCTCCCCAAAAGAAGGCGAAGCGATTGCCTATGCCGTCATCAATTATCTTCTGAAGAAACACGCTGTCACCATGATATCAAGCCACTTCGAAGGGCTTAAAGCCTATGCTTTGTCATGTGATGATGTCACAAACGCTTCCATGATTTTCGATGAGGAGAATCTCTTGCCGACCTACAAGCTTAAGATGGGTTTGCCAGGGGAATCTTATGGATTGATCGTCGCAAAGAGATTTGGATTAAATGACGAAATCCTGGGTTTAGCTCACTCATACTTAACTCAGCATGAAGAAGCAAGTGTTACTGAGGCCATTAAGAAACTCACCGAGGTCACACGCAAGACCGAGGAAGAGAGAAACGAAGTCGCTAAATTAAAAGCGGAACTCGATCGCAAAGAAGGGGACATCAAATCTAGAGAATCCTCTTTAGCCATGCGAGAAGAGAAATTCATGTCGGATGTTGATATGAAGAAGAAGGCGATTCTCCGCGAATATGAGGATGAGCTCGATAAAATCTTGAAGTCCGTCCAATCTGGTGAGGTCAAGATGCACCAAGTCATATCCGCCAAATCAAGGCTCAAAGACCTCGACGTTACCAAAGAAGAGCAGAAATTCACCGGCCCAGTTGAGACGGGCGATTATGTGAACATCCCATCTCTTTACGCTTCAGGCCGAGTCAAATCCATCAATGGCAACAAAGTTGAAGTCGTTTCCAAAGAAGGCATCGCCTTTAAAGTTAACATTGACAAAGTAATCAAAGTACCGGAGCCGGAAATCAAGAAGAAATCCGTTAATGGGTACGGGGTTGATTCGGTTGGCTTTGGGCCATCCCTTCCTATGGAACTCAATCTCATCGGACAGCATGTCGATGAGGCTAAACTCAATCTCGAAAACTACCTCGATAAATGTATATTGAAACATTACAAGAGAGTGAGAATCATTCACGGCTGGGGATCTGGAGCTTTGCGCAACCTAGTCCGCAGCTACTTAGACGAACACAAGAAAGACTTCGTTAAATCTTACGAAGGCGCATCCGGTGAGGAGGGCGGTGGCGGTGCCACTATCTGCTATCTCAAATAATGGCGCTATCTGAGCTTCTAAAATCCCAAATTGCCTTATTGCCTGATAAGCCCGGCGTTTATCAGATGAAGGATGAGAACGACAAAATCATCTATATCGGCAAAGCCAAAAACCTGAAGAATCGCGTTTCTCAGTATTTTCTTCGTCCGCAATCCGGCAAGGTCCAAGCGATGGTGTCTCATGTCCACCATTTCGATTTCATAATCGTCCACACCGATAAAGAGGCCTTCATCCTTGAGATGAACATGATTCAGACTCATTATCCTAGATACAACATCATGCTCATGGATGATAGCCATTATCCGTATATCGCTCTAAGAAGAAGCGATGCGTATTTAACAATCGCGAGGCGGGCAACTGACAAACGCTATTTCTATTTCGGCCCATTCCCGAATTCCGGTGACGCCTATAAAACCATCGATTTGCTGAATTCCATCTACCCGACGAGAAAATGTAAGAACCTCGGTAAGAAAGAATGCCTGTATTTCCATCTTGGGCAATGTCTCGCTCCCTGCGTGAATAAAATCGAAGAATCAACCTACAAAGAACTTTACGAATCCATAAAGGGCTTTTTGGATGGCAACACGGATGAGGTTAAACGCAAACTCAAAGAGAAAATGTTGCAAGCATCGGAAGAATTGAGATTTGAAGACGCTAAATATTATAAGGATACATTAGATGCATTAAATAGAACCATCGCCAAGCAATCGGTAGAAATCAACACCGATAAAACAGATAGAGATGTTTTTGCCTACGCTGAACGAGAAGGATACGTTTGCCTATCAACCCTAACGTATAGAAAAGGCGTTTTGTTAGGCAAGCAAGTGCAAGTAGTGCAGTCATTCGGCGACATCAACGAGATGATAACCGAACTCATTGAGCGTTACTATCAGATGAACGATTTGCCAAATGAAGTCTCGTGCAACGTCCCGGGATTCCAAGAGGATTTCATTTCCATCTACCCAGAGGCCAAAGTCATCACGCCTAAAGAAGGAAGACTACTTGAGCAAATTGATATGGCTGCTTTAAATGCAAGACAAGGCTTGGATGCGCACTTTATGTCGGCAAGATTGAATGACGATAATCAGGCACTGCTAGATGAGCTTGGCAATCTTTTGCATATCGCTACGCCATATCGCATCGAGCTTTTTGATAACTCCCATTTGCAGGGCTCATCCCCGGTTGGCGTGATGGTTTGTTTCATCAATGGGGAAAAAGCCAAGAGCATGTACCGGAAATTTCATTTGAATGAGAAGGATGCCGGGGATGATTATCACTCAATGGAAGAGGTTGTCTACCGCAGATACTCCAGACTAAAAGAAGAGGGGTCATCATACCCTGACTTGATTCTGGCCGATGGAGGCATCACCCAAGTCCACGCATCTTTAGATGGACTTGCAAAAGCCGGTGTGACTATCCCTGTCTATGGCCTATTCAAAAATGATAAGCACCAGACATCCGGAATCATCGATAAAGATGAGAATGTCTATCCATTGGATCCGAAATCTTCTTTGTTCTTTTTGCTTATGAGAATGCAGGATGAAGTTCATAGGTTCGCCATCTCATTCCACAAGTCCGAAAGATCCAAGAACATGAAGTCATCGCTATTTGATGATATACCCGGAATCGGAGAGAAAAGGAAGGAGATGCTCCGCAAGCACTATCCAACGATCGATTCCCTGAAATCGGCCACATATGAAGAATTGACACAGTTGCTTCCTGATGAGGTTGCAAAAGCGCTTTTTGATAAAATTAGTAAACTTTAAAGTTGATACCTTTCAGCAAAGTGTATATATTATTTAGGCGCAATTCAGTTTGCGTGGATTCCGCTCTTAGCTCAGTGGATAGAGCACATGCCTTCTAAGCCTGGGGTCACAAGTTCGAGTCTTGTAGAGCGGGCCAAAATCAAACGAAAACCTCCGTTATGTGGAGGTTTTTTGTTTTATTTGCAGTTTTACACCAATATTAGGGAACCCAAAAAGGTATGTTGATAAAATGAGAGAATACGGGATGGTGGTTGGTATTGATGCCAGCCCTTATGATAATATGCCGTTAGTTGTACAAAAAAGCCAAATATATCTTAATTTAGCAATTACGTATTATTTTGGCCGCAAAGGGATAAAAGTCATTCCTAATGTTCGTTTAGGCGACGATAGAACATTTACTTCTCTTGAGGCTTACCCCCAAAAACACTCTCATTGCGGTTGGAACACATGGATTTACTAAAAAACTTGCAAATATGGCTATTTTCATGAATCAAGTTCATGAGATAATCGATGCGCTTGAACCGTTGGGTATATGCGTATACGGACCGGCATCTGACGAAATATTCGGTTATGCAATTTCAAAAGGGGTTTCAATATACCAATACGATTCGTATACGATGAAAGAAAACGAAAAAGATAAAATTCGTAAATTTTCGGAGGCAAATAAAAATGAAAGGTAAAAGCCCGTTATTTGCCAAAAACAAGGCTATTGTTCCTGATTTGCCGGACAGTTTAACAAAGAGCCAAAAGAATAGAATCGTAAATGGCTATACAAATATTCGCGATCATGTCACCGAAAAAGACATAGAAGGCGCCATTGAAGAAATTAAAGGCCATGGTATCAAAAAACGTGATGGTACACTTTGGCAGCATTATAAAGAAGTTGACGAAGCTATCAAAGGTATTATAAAAGATAAAGGGTCTTTGGAAAAATCAATTAAAAACCCGAACATTAATCCTGATGCAGAAAAATCGATAAACAATGCAATTAAGGATTTTGAAATCGTCATAAATAACTGGAATAAAATTAAGGGGAACAAC
>CAVAGP010000068.1:0-10210 GCA_963588175.1 Faecalibacillus sp.
CTATAACGATGATATTATCAAATATGCAGAAACCAACGAAAAAACCAAAATTAGAAAATGCTATAACTCGATTCCAAGACAACTCGCCAAAGAGAATAAAAAATTCCAATATGGCGTTGCTGAAAAAGGGGCAACATCTAGGAAACTCGGCAATAGCGTTCAATGGCTGATCGACGCAAATTTTGTTACGCCCGTATATAACGTTTCAACACCGATCCTTCCGCTTGAAGCATATTCGAAAGACGGATATTTCAAAATGTATTTGAACGATATTGGATTGCTTGTTGCAATGTACGGCTTTGATGTGAAGGCGCCTATCTTAGAGAACTCTTTGTCTGGGCCGGCAAAAGGCGCGATTTACGAGAATTTGATATCCACGATGATTACAGCTCGTGGATATAGCGCTTATTACTATAAAGCGGAGGACAATTCGCAAGAAATCGAGTTTTTAATCACACAAAATTCAAAAATAATCCCAATTGAGGTCAAAGCAGGAAATAGCGCTAGTATTTCATTAAACAACTTTATAAAAGAATGCAATCCCCCTTATGCGTATAAATTAATAACAGGCAACGTCGGTGTGAATGGCACAAAAATCACTTTACCGCTTTATATGGCCATGTTTATTTAATTTTTTCTTTAAACCCAAAAAGATGCAAAATTAAGCAAAAGTCAATTTGTAGCAAGAAATGGCCGTTTTCAAAACAGCATCAATACATCGCCGCTTTATTTTTAGAACGATTGTTATCTTGTCCATTTTTTTGATAACGAATCACGTCTTAAGAAAAGTGTGTTTTATTTCTCTCCATTTTTTGGAATTGCGCAATTTTGAAAAAATTAGGGAAACCCACACGTTTTGCCCCGATACATTTTAGGGGAACCGGCACATTTTCATGTAAGTTAGTCAAAAATCAAACACCGCCGACTTCGCAGCTTGGGATTTAATCTGGTGAGAATGGCCTTAATTAACATCGCCTTTGGCAGACCATTTAAGTTTTTCCTTTGGGAACGAAGCGTCCAGACAATTTGTGGCTCATCAGGATTCCTCGCCCTTGGTTACCTACACTATTTTACTCATGACAAATGTTTCGCCAGTCCAGCTTTAACGATGTTGTTTAACTGATACGCAAGGGAGAAATGCGTTTTATTCCCCAATATGCACCCATATCTAGTCAAAATTGCCTTAAGCAATGATAGATGCGACAAATAAGAGTAATATTTAGATAGACATGAAGTTAGTTAAGGTTGTTCACGAATACTCTAGTTTTTTAGAAGCATTGCCATCCCAGAGTTCAATGCTTCAGCATATCCGAAACGGAGAATTTACTTTTCGCATTAAAGAGGGGGCCGAGGAAATTGTATACAATGCGGTAGGCTTCTCCGTCGATGAATTCTCCAAAAAAGCAGCGTCTAACATACGAAGAATCCACGAAATGTATATAGACATTGAGACCGGGGATGTTTTCTCGTTTGTGGCCAGTTATGACCCATGCCCAGATTACGAGGAAAGATACAATTGCAATAGAGTGTACATCCAATTCAACCGCGATTCAGATAAATACGAACCGACCTATGAAACATCCTACTGCACATACGAAAGGGAAAAAGTCGCCGATAGATTCAAGGTAGATGATAATCGTGATCTCAGCAACGCCTATGCACAGGCGAAATACCCCTTTGCCGGTTTCTCGGGATTCGATTATGGCGATAAAAACGGCATTGCCTTAAATATAGGGGAAACCTACATACCTGACTCAATCAAGGAACAGATGGTCAACGAGATATTATTAGAAACATCTCAGACATATTTAGATAAAGATAATATCAAAATACTTTCCGTCTATTATGAAGGAGACACAGATTTCCAAGATTTATCGGTCGGAGAAATCTATTACAGCATCGCAAAAAAGAAATACGTCTATAACTTAGAAAGGAAAGAGGCGATTGAATATAAGCCATTAGAACCACTTGATGAGGAATTTGAAGAATGCCCAGCCGTCAAAACACTCGTTAAAAAGGCGAATGCGAAATATGCAAAAAGATACGTGGATGAGCAAATCGATGTCAGGTTCAATAGTGACTTCTACACCAAGCAGTTTAGAGAGACATTCACCAAGCACTTCCCAAAAGTGCCCCTATCCAAAGACTTCAAGCCTGATTTCCCTGGGTATGAGTCAGGTGAAGTCATCTTCAAGATAAACGATTATTCCATATCCATTAGAGTGGATTCAGATACCGATGAGATGGAAAATATTCCATTCTCATCAATCGATGATAGATTCGAGTCTGTCGTCAAGAGGATCGAGGCTTTCACAAAACAGTTATCCAAATTTTCTAAAACTTGGTTAAACAACGCAAACGCATTATTAAAAGAGAAAAGCCTGAGAAAATTCTCAGATGATTTCAAGACCCTTTACCTCAACTACGAAATGATGCCGACCAGTCAGAGAATCATCCCCGAAATATCCTCTACAATGACTAAACTTCGTACGAGGCTCAACGAGTACAACAAACTAGACCTTAAAAAACTGAATAATATTCTTAGCCAAATCCGCGACTATCTTAACCCCAAAGAAGAAAGATCAGAGCAAGAGAACTTTAATTTTAGGGAAAGAATCTATGAGCTTAAAGCTGAACTCAATGAGCAAGAAGCCCACGAGGTCAGTGTGGAATGGAACCTATTTACCGATCATGTGGTTAAAGAGGACTTCAAAGATGAATCCATATCCAACTTCAGGCGCGTATTCATTCACAAGAACGCCAAGAAAGAATATGAAAGCCTATCGAGCGATGCCAAAAAAGCCGTAATAGAAATCGTCAAAAACATGAAGACGTTAGATGGGCAAGCCTTGCTGAGATATTTCGTGTCCAGCCTTCAGATGAACGCACCCTATCACCATATCAACTACAAGATAAGAATCAAGAACATCGCCGCGAATAGGTTGTGGTTTTGGTATGGCAAAGACTTTACCGACCGCAGAGAATGCGCAGGAGATATCTACATCCATAAAATCACCACCACGCCTAGCGAACATGATGATGAAATCAAGAAATCCAAAAACGAGAAGCCATATAAATATAAAGAGAATGACTTCGAAATATTCGTTCCGGAGCAAAGCGATAGGAACTTCTATTTGCCAGAACTTACCAGCGACCAATATAAAGTATCCGCCCAAAGTGAAGGCCCATGCGTCACTTATGGCTGCGCAGGTTCTGGCAAAACACTAGATTCCATCGACCAATATTGGCTCATCTATAAAAAACTGGAAGAAAAGGGAGACGAGGACAAGGAATCTATTGCTTATGTGACCTTCCAACGCGCTCTAAAAGACAAAGCCATCGAACAAATTAAAGCATATGAGGTACCCTGCCGCTGCTACACGTTGCCGGAATTCTTCAAGTCGGTGGCCAAGAGCAAAATCGAGAAGGATGCCTCGGATGAGAAAACCTTCGTCACATGGTTTGAGAATTACTATAGTTCCAAAAACGCAAAAGTAGGCAAACGCAGGTCAGATGTCAAATACATCAAAGACATGCCAGATGTTGCTAGGCTCGTCTACACCTACTACCGCGGAATATATAAAGGCTCCACAATCCTGTATGAATATGTATGGTCAACAGGCAAAGGCAGACATGTCTTAACTGAAGACGAATTCAAAAATCGACTGGGGCATGAGGCGAATAACGACGCGACAGGTGTCCACTACCTGAGCAAAGACCAAATCCAAAACATCTATGATGTCTGCCACGCCTATTACGAACAGTATTGCAAAGGCAGCAAATACGACGATAACGACTGGGCAATTGACGCCTTGGTGGAGTTAAAGAGAAAAAACGCCAGAAGAGTCAAGACCATCATCATCGATGAAGTTCAGGATTTGACATCTCTCCAATTAAGGGTGTTGCTTCGCTCTTTGAAGAACGAATCCACGAATATCTTTTTCTATGGCGACCCGCATCAAACCATCAATCCAACAATTTTTGATGATGGCGTTTTGAGCACTGCCGTAAGAGATGTGTTGGGCTGTGACTTAAAAGACGGGGTTCAATTGACCGATATGCATAGAACGAATGTCGGCCTCAGAAAATATTTAGCGGCTCTCCAAGACAAGAGAACGATGTGGTTAGGTTCCTACATGGATAACGTCGCTAAAGTGATAGACAATTCTAAAGAGGCAAAGAATGAAGAAAAAAGATGGGCAACCAAATTGTTTGATGAATCCCTAGAATACGCAATCCTCAAACAGGCCCAGGATTCCGCATCCATGACCATCGTTCCAAGTCAGGCAACAAAGGAATATCTTGCCAATAAGTACCCATCTCTTAGCGAACAATACATGTTCACGATTTACGAGGCTAAAGGAATCGAGTGGAAAAGAGTGGTCCTCTATAACATGCTCTCGGATGCGAAATATTACTTTGAGCAGATGATTGAAGGCAAGGGCAAAAGATCCACTATCTGCCGCACGTTCTTCAATAAGTATTATGTGGCGTGTACCCGCGCTAGAGACACTTTCATCGTAATCGAGAATGATTTGCCGGATACAGTCAAAGACGAGATGCTCTCGGAATTGCCTGAAATCAAAACACTTGATCAAGTCAAGTACTACTTTGATGGCAACGCCACCTACAAAGAATGGATTGACGAGGCTAGAAAGCTCATGTCTAACGAGGCGTTTGAATCAGCCACGCACGCACTACAACAAGCATCCATGCTCGCATCAAGCGCTGAAGAAATTGCTTATGTTGATGAGCTGACTAAGACATTATCAAGCAAGACAAAATCCGCGGAAGATAACCTCAAACTAGCAGAGATTGCCCGTAAGAAAGAACAATGGGTCATCGCGCAAATCTATTACAAAGCCGCCAAGAAGTATGATTACTATAATCTCTGTTTGATACATACAGGGAAGCAAATCGAGAAGCCTGAATATTTGCAAAGCCTAATCAAGTCTGGGCTTCTAGATGACGATTTTGAGGCATTTAAGCGAATTGGGGAACAAAAAGTGCTCTACGAATTGCTTGATAAGACATATAAGAGGCTAACAAGCAAGAAAGGAAATAAGTAGTTATGGAAGAGAATAATGAGCAGAAAATCACGTCCATTCAAGACGTAAGAGATATGTTTACTCTTGAAACAACGCTCAATGCGTTGCTCGAGAGATACGATGAGACTTATGAGATGCTCAAAGAAAGCAATAAGGCCAATTCCAAACTTAACGAGCAAATCGCCCAATTGATGGATGAGAACGCAAAACTGATGGAATCGAATAAGGAATTGTTGAATAGAGTCACCGCCTTATGCGATAAGACCGGAATGCAAGATGAGATGACAAAACTAAGAAAAGATAATGTCAAACTCGCCAAAGATAACAAAGCGTTATTAAAGCAAATCATTGAGTTCAAGAAGAATGGTGTTCCAGAAGAGGAAAAAATCGAGGAAACCACTTCCGAGATTGAAAAAGAGACTAATCCGGTTGAAGTTGAATTAGAAGCACCAGTTGAGATAAAAATGACAGGTAACAAAGTTAAGCCTCATCAAATCGATGATATCGTGGCCACCCCTAAGATGATTGGAGACGCGAAGATGATAGTCGATCGTCTAAAAAATCAAAGAAAAAGGCCGAGAATGTGTAAAAGGGACAGCTTAAAAAACGAGTTCAAAGACGCCAAGTATAGAAACGATTTATATAATCTGCTTATCGATAAAGGGTTTGTTGATAAGACCGGACTTATAAAGAATTTCAACGTAAACTTTGATTGAAAAATACGTATTTCTTGGAGGCATCCGCCGAAGGTGGAGGCCTTACCGCACTCAGGGCTTGCACCCTTGCGCGGCTAAGTTATAATTAAGTTGCGTTTTGGCACCCTCAGAAAATTCTGTGGGCGCTTTTTATTATCGCAGCCTAACTAGTATCGTGATAAGCAGCACAGCCGCGATTGCGACTAGCAGCATATCTTGTCCTTTAATCCCTCCGGCGGATGGCTTTGTTGGAGTACATAAAGAATGCCCTCCACTATATTAGTAGTCGATTTTTCCGGATTTTTTCCCTAAAACATGCAATATTCCAAGATTTTTATTTAAAAAGATGTTTTGCAATACAACAGCATCGTTTAACGTGTGAGACAAGAAAATGATAGATTACAACGCCCTGCCTTAATGATATCGTTAAGTAAAACCTCCTTTCGATGTGTACCCCTTTCCTAATTCGGCGCAGGATAAGGGGTACATTTCATATTAACGAAAAATTATCGAGTATTTAACTAGTCGAGTCGTCATTTAATCGCTTTTTGTTTAAAAAATTATGTTCACAGCCTCTGCGTTCAACAAAATTTAAAGGCTGAAGAGGTAAAAGACAATGTCGATGTCGGCATGGTTGAATACAATTACAAAGATGAGTCTAGCAAAAACAAGCGAACACGATATGGGATAGATTTTGTCGTAAACAAAAACAGCAAACGATATTACTAAATATTGACACAGAAAATAAAAAATAACAGGATACTAAATCGTTAAACAAAGTGCGAGATTCCTTTAAGAAAATCGTCATAATAAAAGGCAATATAGTTTCCTAGCACGATGAACAAGACATATTATACACAGGCATGCAACAATTCTTGCTGGAAGAAAATGCGATTGATTTATGAATAAAATGACAGCTACGTTTCATCTTAATTAGCTTAGAGAGATTGTCGTTTTTTTTGAATACCTTTAAGAGAGAATGTTTTGCAATTGCTTGTTGAGAGAAAAAATGGTTAAAACCACACTTCTTTGCGAGAATTTCCGCTATATGCCAAGTAGGTAGACAGGGAAAGAATACGCAAATTCGTTAATCGGTCTTATTTTGTCCGTGCAATCAATTACAAGTCCCGGTTTGATTTCCATATGATATTTAGAGAGAACATTGAAGTTTTTAGTCGGTTTGTTTGGGGCAATCCCCTTCTTGATTTCAATTGGATATATGCAGTTCGCCTCGACATAAATCAAATCAATTTCCTTCTGATCGATATCACGGTAATAGAAAAGAGTTCCGGATGGGTCTTTGAGGTTGTTCCAAAAGCTTTTAACGATTTCAGAGACGACAAAGGTCTCGAAGAAGGCTCCACCCATAGCGCACTCGGAAAGCATCTCGGCGCTTGGCCATTTGCAAAGAAAGGCGCATAACCCCGTATCCATAAAATAAAGCTTCGGAGCCTTGATGATGCGGTTTGATATTTGGGCCATGTACGGTTCCAGTAAGATGATGATCCCGGAGGTTTGCAAAATTGACAGCCATCTCTTGATTGTAGCGGAATCAACGCCTAGTTCCCTGGCGAAAACCTCATAGTTCACTTGCTGGGCGGTGCGGAGAGCTAGATAGAAAAGGAAACGTCTGAAAGTCATTTCGCTAGAAGTGCTAATGAGTTTGCGTACATCTTTCTCCAAATACGCCTCAAAATATGATTTGAAATAAAGGTCGCGCGAGACATTGTTGATTGCAATTTCCGGCATACCACCTCGCCATATCCTTTCAAATATCTCTTTTTGGTTTGCGTAAGGTATTCCGCAGTCCTTTTCCTTTTTTAAAAGGGTGGCAATATCAGGCCAGAATAAGGAGCCTTTCTTGCCGATACCTTCAATTTGGGTGAGCGAGCCCATTTCAAATACAGCCGCCCTGCCGGCCAAAGATTCGGAAATTCCCTCTTGCAGTTCAAAACGGTTTGAACCAGTTAGGACATACATGATTTGTCTTTTCGATCCACTATCGAGCCTACGTTCCCTTTCTTCGTCTATGGTTTTCTTGATAAGACTGAGCAAGATTGGTGCCTTTTGCACCTCATCGATGATCACGGGCCATGGATGGATTTCCAAAAAACCTTTAGGATTTGTGAGCGCAAGCAAAAGCTCATCAGGATCATCAAGTGTCACATATGAAAAATTTTTTTTGAAAATATGCTTTGCCGTTGTCGATTTACCAACTTGCCTCGCTCCATAAATAACGATTGCTTCGAATGACTTCGAGGCTTCTTCCAAACAATTTTCAATATCTCTCACCTTATACATAATGAAAACTCCTACGAGGATTATATTCTATTAGCGAGTTTTTTGCTAGTCGAGTCGTCATTTAATCGCTTTTTTGTTGCAAAAATTTGTGCCAAAGTTTCTGTTTTCGTCAAAATTTAGAAGGCCGAAGAGGCGAAAACAGCGGCAGATGCATAGCCATGGCTCTAGGACAATATGCGACGGATACAAATTGTAATTATTCGAATGGTCGAAAAAATTGCGGAAATACGCAAAAAGTTATCTTGCATAATCGTTGATATTGTCATCTATATCTATTGAGGGGTTTAACTATCAAACCGAATCCTTGTCTATTCGCATATATAGGGAAAACGTTCTTAAGCTACGGAAGCGCTTGGGCATTTATCCGAATGTCACATTCTTCAAAGGCTTATTCACTACTTTCTTGGAATTTATCAGATGGATGTTATCGGTATTGCATATACATTATCTTTAATTTTGTAGATGCTTGGCGTATTGCAAATGAGATAGGAATAACCGATTTCATAATTCGTCTTTGACAGTTGATTAAAACCCTTGACATCGCTTTTATCGAATTCAACGCCTGACTTACACTCAACGAAATGAAGAGTTCCACCTTTGAGAATAACCAAATCGATTTCGTTCTGATTGTTGTCCCTGTAATAATAAAAGTTCGGTTTGATTCCGTTATTCAAATAGTTTTTTCTTAGTTCATTAACGATATAAGTCTCGACAAATCTCCCTTTGAAAATTGATTTTTTGAGAATCTCATCATCACTAATTCCCGCCAAATAACACGCCAATCCGGTGTCATTGAAATAAATTTTTGGACGCTTGACAATTCTCTTTACGATGGATAATTCGTTGTATGGCTGCAGTAGATAGATGATGTCGCCAGCCAGTAAAACGCTAATCCATGACTTTATCGTGTCAATCCTTACGCCGATGGCCTTGGCGATGGTGTCATAAACCAATTCTTCTCCCGTGAGAGACGCCAAAATTTCCATGAAATTCTGAAATTTCAATTTGTCTTTTACGTTTATCAAATTGGAAACGTCTCTTTCAAGATACGTCGTGACATAATTTGAATAGAACATCTCGTGGCTAATCTTTGGGTTCGCGTGAACTTCAGGATACATTCCTTTTACGATCAAGGAGAAAAGATTATTTACATTCATCGAGAAGTCCTTGCTCCTCCTGCTTAAAGCAATAGGGTCAAATGTAAATTCAGATTCCTCACAACCAAGGATTTCTCTTGTACTCAAAGGTGACATGCGGACAATTGAAACCCTTCCGACCATCGATTCGCTTATGCCTCTCATCGGCTCGTACGTTTCCGAACCTGTGATGATAAACATTCCGTTATTAGAGCCTTTTATCAGTTTTTCCTTATTCACAATGGATTCCATGACATCAAATAGGCCCGGGGCATACTGTATCTCATCAATGATCAAAGGGCATTCATGCGTTTGCAGGAACATTTCCGGATCAACGATTGCTTGCCTGCGTTCTCTTGGCTCATCCAAAGAAACGTAGTTAAATCCAAACTCCTTCTTCATTTCGTAGCAAAGAGTCGATTTCCCAACCTGTCTAGCTCCCGTAACCAATGTCACAGGCTTGTTTTTTATGCTTTCTATAATTTGTTTTTTGATTGTCCTATTGATCATCTTAAAATTTCCCATCTGCCACTATTATATTTAGTAATTTTTCCAATTCAACTGGATAAAATACTAAAAAATATACCCTCAAAGCCTCCTTGAACCTGTTGGCAAAGTTTATGGTAAAAGTTATCTGAACTAAGTGATTTGTGATTTGTTATTAGACAAGGCCATAACGATGCGCGACGGACTTAATATTCTTGGATTGCGAGAGAATAAGAAACGAATTGCCACGGAATCATCATTTTTTTTCATCGCAGGTCCTGCCGCCATCATCAAAACAGGCAATGAGTCTGAAAATTATCGAGTAGCTTAAATGGGATACCAAACGATTCCCCCTGAATAAAAGCGAATAAAATCCCGAAAAGTGTAGAATTCTGCAAATTTCCGAAAATTGGATTCGCTTGTAAATCAAGGTTTTGTTTCTTCGAAGGTCTTCATGCATTCAAAGAAATGGTTTATTCCGTTTTCCTTGCGTAACGCTGAATGAAAATGTCAAAAAGCTTTGAATTGTCATATATATATATAT
>CAVAGP010000069.1:0-9949 GCA_963588175.1 Faecalibacillus sp.
GTATTAGCTCCTGTATGGATTCCATTTATATTTGGATTAATAATTTTAATTATTGCAACTTGTTTAGGATGGGAAGGAATAATAAAGCGATCTGGGAACAAATCGTCTGGTACACGTGTTGGACCTGGATGGCGTTTGCTCTAATATCAACCTTTATACTTTTATTAGGAGCAATGCTTGCCGGCCAATTTGTGATATGGGCAGGTTCAATTTTGCTCCTTGCATTAGCATGGGCTATTTATTTGGCCTTTTATGCTTTATATGATAGAATTAAACATATAAAATTATGGAAAGATGAATAAATATATTTATGTGTTGAATTATTCAGGTAGATATTATTGGGCATTTGATTTACCAAAGAATTTTGAGAAAAATTACTTTTTTAATGAAGAAGACTGGCAACCATTTCGATGCACAATAGCTCCTATTCTAGAGTCGTTTAGTATTTATCTTGCGCCAAATACTAGTGTTAAGATTAGTATTAGTGATGAATTTCTTCTCAAGACTGAGAAGACTACTCCTACTGCTGAACTTAGAGAATATCTTAAATCACTTAACCAAGATATTTTAGTTAATATTTGGAACGAGTGTTTTACAAAAACTCTTAATGAGAGATATTATACTAAAGAAGCAATCTTTAATATGTATCCAGCAAAAGTATTAGAGGCTTTTAAGAATACTGATTTAGGAGCACGCGGTCATGATTATTCATTTAAATATTGGTATTTTGATAATCAAACTCTTCGTACTGCAGATTATCCAATATATTGTAATAGTAAAATGGAAAAGATTATAGAAAATATCATAAATGAATCTATTAATCTTGATATGTTTCCCGATGATGTACAGGATCGAATTCGAAAAATTTTGAATAAATATGAATAATGACGAATTTGATTACGGTCATAATGTGAAACAGCTTTATAATGATTATTGCGCTGAGTGCGAAGCCGTATTAAATGATCCAAATATCTGTAAAAGATGCGATGTCTTTAAAGAGTTGACTCAAAAAAGTAGTCATTAAATTTTGTTATGTTGAGAAATTTTATTATCTTTACATAAACAAAAGATCTCTAATTAGTAATTAAAACAATGAGTAAACTTTCACTTGACGATCTAGAGAAATATAATGATGATGAATCTCTAGTACGCTTTAAGAAAAAACCTAAAACTAACAAGAAAAAGCGCGAAAAAGTTGATAAACGTAAAAATTACGTAGATTTATCTGAAGTAGTCTGAGAAACAGATGAATAGTTTTGTTTAAATGCTAATAGAGGTAAAATTATTCTGTACGGGATTTTGATATGAATTTTTTAAAGAAATTATTTGAAAAACCCAAAACTCCCATAGTAACTAAAGAGATTTTACCTGAAAAGAATCTAAATGACTTACATCAATTTGATGATGTTTGGATAAAGTTTAATGATAATGTATGTGAGGGTTGGGTTACCGGAAGAGATGGTGACACCCTTTCGATAGTTTTTAGTGATATAGATAATAGATTGCTTGAAACTACTTTTACCATTGAAAGACCCTATAATAGGCAATCAATGGAACAGAATAAGAAAGTTTTATATTTAACTAAAAAGGCTGCTGGAATTCAGTAGCCTTTTTCATTCTACCATGGTATGGGTAGGTCCAATTAAAAACAATGAAGAAATTTATAAAAAATATAAAAGACACTTATAATGCAACCAAGCTTTGTATTAAGTATCCGTTTCTGTATCCTCGCAATAGATTTACCGATCAACATTATAATTGGTGGTGGCTTATTGACAGACAAAAGGATTTAATTAAATATAGAAAGTGCTATTTTAATACATCCAGGGATAAAGATACTTATACCGGAAAGAAGTATTATTTAAAGAAAACAACATTTAAAGATTCTGAACGGTATATGATTACATATTGGACCAATCCCTGGGCAAGTCCATTATATAAACTTGCTGATTTTATCGAAAAGTATATTGTTCAGTTGATTCATATATTTCCTAATTATACGGAACTAGATGCTCTTGATACAGGTTGGCGTATTAGATTTGGAATGGATATTTGTGAAGAAATAAAGCAGAGTCTTCTTCATACTTTTATTAATAACGAGAAACCAAATACTTGGTATAAAAAACTTTATTGTTATTTAAAAGGTGTGAGATTGCTCCATAAATATCGTATAGAACAAATAAAAGAAAAATTTGGCGGATTACGTTGGTACACTAATTTTGGGACTAATGAAGTGTATGATATTGTTAATAAATATGAAGAACTATCTTTTCGCACTTGCGTAATATGCGGTAAAGACGCAACACACTTATCTACCGGTTGGATTTGTCCTTATTGCGAAGAACATAAACCTGAACATTCCGTTCCAATCAATAAATGAGAGGAAAGTAATTTCTAACTCTTAATTAATTTAAGAGTAACGGCTCATTGGTTAATTGGTAAGCCAGCAATCTTCAAAATTGCCGTTTGGAGTTCGAGTCTCTATGAGCCGGCAAAAACTAACAATATGATAGATATTCGTACAAACCCACATTTTTCTAATATAAACACAAACTTATATAAAGCAAAATACTCAGGAATCAATGATTTAGAAATTGCAATATTGTATTTAAAAGAAAATAATTATCCATATTCTCAAATCCAAAAGCTAACTGGTAATCCATCTAAGAAAATCATTAGAAATACAATTTTAAAATATAAACCAGAACTTTTACAGGATACTGAAATTAAAAAATCTTCATCAACTCCTCAAAAAAGAATAATTGGTTTATTGTGTAAGTTTAATAAATATACATTTAATCTTGAGGAATTTGGTGAATGTACTTTTTCTTTAAATAATAATAATATAAGTTGGAAAGATAAAGATGGAATAATTTGGGAATTCGACGATTTTGATCGCAGAACTCAATTATCTATCTTATATAATATAGCAGAAGAGTTAAATATTGATATAAAATCAAATGAATTCAACTAATACATTTAAATGGTCTGATTGTTTTGTAGATAATATGATTCGCGATCAGCTTGTATTTCTTAAGAAATATGAAATAAATCCGAATAAGTATATTTATCACATAGATGACGAATTTGGTTTACTTAAAGTAACAAGAGAACAACTGCAAGAAGCATATCCTAATGCTACAATTATAACGTGTCTAAGACGTTCTCCTAAGACTACATCTTGTGCTGAAGATGATGCTTCAAAATCGCTAAGTCTAAATTGTCCCGATAATTCCAATTTAATACCAATAATAAATCTCAATGGTGAACAAAGCGGAGATTATATCAAAATTTATGACGACCATGCAATTTATAGCATAGATGAAAATAGTATTGTTCTTTGGTATTATGATCAAGATCCAGAAAAATTAATCCATGAACTATTAAAACTTTTACCTATAGAAGAATATGTAGAAGAAGAGGCGGGGGTAAATCTTGTTGCGTATAACCAAGAGTATTATACAATTCCAACTAAAGTACAACCTACACGAATTAATCTAGAAGAAAATTATAACGACGATTTTATTCCAATTACTAAAGACATTGAAAAGTTCTTAGATGAGCGAAAAAGTGGTTTAATCGTTCTAAGAGGAATTGTCGGGAGCGGCAAGTCTAATTATATTAGACACTTAGTAACAACACATCCTGCCAATTATGTTATTGTTACTAATTCTTTAGCGGGACATTTGGCTTCTCCTGAGTTCATATCATTTATGCTTGAAAATAAAAATAGTATTTTTATTTTAGAGGATTGTGAGCAAATCTTAATGGATAGAGGAGATAATATAAGTGGAGCAATTGCTAATATTCTTAATATGTCTGATGGTCTAATGAGTGATATTTTTAATGTAAAATTTATTTGTACATTTAACGCAGATATTGATCAAATTGACAAGGCTATATTAAGAAAGGGTCGTTGTTTTGCTAATTATGAATTTAAGAAACTTTGTGCTGAAAAAACAAAAGTTCTTTTAAACAAACAGGGTATTACTCTTGATAAATATGAACCAATGACGCTTGCGGAAATTTATAATTATCAAGATAACGATTGTTCTAATAAGAAACATTCTAAAATAGGATTTTAATGAAATATTTAATTGTTCCAGATGTCCATGGTCGAGATTTTTGGGTTAAACCTGTTCAAGAGGTACTTAAAAACGATAATATAAAAATTATCTTTTTAGGTGATTATCTCGATCCTTATCCCGATGAGTTTGAAAAACATGTAGACTATAAAGAACTTGCTTTCGAACAATTTAAGTATATACTTAAGCTTAAAAACGATTATCCGAACAAAATAACGTTACTATTAGGTAATCATGATGCCTCTTATGCCATAAGCACTAAAATCTGCGATTGTCGTAGAGATTATCAAAGGTTTTCAAGCATTCGAGAATTATTTCATCTAAATAAAGATAAATTTAGTCTTTTAACTGAAATTAAACAGAATGATAAAAGATTTATTATTTCTCATGCGGGCTTATCTTTAGAATGGCTTAAACAGGCTAATATACAAGGATTTACAAAAGAAAATATTGTTGATTATCTCAATAATAAATACGAATTAATGGTAAATTCAGATAATCCTGAAGAAAATGAATTTGCATATGATTTGGGCATGTGTTCATATTATAGAGGCGGATACAATAAAGTAAGTTCTATTGTTTGGGCGGATATATGTGAGTTTATTTTTGGTAATCTTGAATATATTGATTATCAAATTTTTGGACACACAAGAGCATATAATGAACCAATTGTATGTGAAAAATTTGCGATGTTAGATTGTTCTAAAGTCTTTTATCTAAATGAAGACGGAATAATTACATATGAAAATGGTGAAAATGCACAAAATTTCACATTTGATGAATTAAGTCAAAAGTAAAATGTTTGATAAAGAATTAAAATTTGGAAAGGAAGCTCGAGAAGCTCTTTTGAAAGGAATAAATATACTTGCCGATGCAGTTAAGGTAACCCTTGGCCCACAAGGCAAATGTGTAATCCTCGGGGATATGCAAAAATCTCCACGGGTCACAAAAGACGGAGTAAGTGTTGCCAAGGAAATTCAGTTATCTAATTTATATGAAAATGCTGGTGCACAACTAATTCGGGAAGCCGCTGTTAAAACTTTAAATACTGTTGGAGACGCAACAACTACTTCAACCATTCTCGCCCAAGCATTAATAAATAATGCTCAAAAATATATTGATGACGGACAGAACCCTCTTACTATAAAGAAACAACTTATTAGAGAAAGTACATCTATCTTCTCTTATATTAAAAAGCACACTATTCCAATTCAGGATACTGATATAGCAAATATAGCAACAATATCAGCAAATAATGATCACGAACTCGGCGAAATGATTGCTAAAGCTTTTGAAAAAATAGGTCGAGATGGAGTAATTACTGTTGAAGAATCAAATAATACTGAAACCAAAGTTGATGTTATTAATGGAATGCAATTTGATAGAGGTTATATGTCTCCTCATTTTGTAACTGATTTTGTAAAGGATACTTGCGTATTAGACAATCCTTATATTTTAATTACGGATCATAAACTGAATTCCATTAAAGATATTGCGTTTACTTTAAATCAGATAGCTGGAGAAGGACGTTCTTTATTGATAATTGCAGAAGATTATGATGATGCAGTTATTGAAACATTGAAGTTGAATAAACTTAATGGCAAACTAAACGTTTGCGCTATTAAAGCACCTTCCTTTGGTCAATATCGGGATATGGTTCTCGAAGATATTGCAGTTTTAACTAACGGAACCAACATATCTTATGATTCTGGTCTTGAGCTTAATGATTTGGCTATAAAAATGTTGGGAGGCTGCTCTAAAGTAATAGTTACTAAAGATCACACAACTATTATGGAAGGTAAAGGTGACCAAACTAAAATACAGGAACGAGCAAATCAAATTAAAGAACAACTTGAAGCGATCAAGAAAGATCCCGCTTTAGATGGCAGCTTTATGATTAAGTTTGATTCCGAACGAATAGCCAAACTTCTAGGCGGTATTGCCGTTATCTATGTTGGCGGTACAACCGATCTTGAACGAGGAGAAAAGAAAGATCGCGTTGAAGATGCCGTTGCTGCTACCAAGGCGGCTATTGAGAGCGGAGTAGTACTAGGCGGAGGATTGACTTATTATAATGCCAGCAAACTAACCTCACTCTCTATTCTTAAGGACGCTCTAACTACACCAATTAAGATTCTTGTAGAAAACTCTGGTTTAAACTTTAAAGCAACCGAAAGATTTTTTACAGAAACAAATGGTTTTGATGCAAATAGAGCAATTATAGTTGATATGTATAAAGAGGGAATCATAGACCCTGCTTTAGCGGCTATTTCTGCTCTTGAAAACGCATTATCTGTAACAACGTTGTATTTATCAACAGATTGTGTTATTGTCCCTGTCGTTCCAGCAAATATGATTGTTTAATGAAAGAAGTTATAGATTTATCAGGATTCGGGCACGCGAAAAGCCCACAAGTCAAGCAACTCCGCCTTAAAGAAATTAAAGACGGTAAGGGATATTATGATGTATATACTCGATGGCCGGGCTGTCCCGATTTAGATGATTACTTGCGAGTATTATATCAGACAAATCCTACTAAAGTAACAGCTATTGATTTTGATGGAGGCCCCTATCTAACAAAAGGAAGTATTGTTGATGGTTATACTATAACCGATTTTCTAAGTGACGAAAATGCTAATAATGTTGTAGTATGCCTTGAAAATGTTGTTCATAATTAATGTTTTAATTATCTTGTGTATCGCATGGCCTATTGGCCGTCAACGTGCCAAAGTAGGTAAAGATCTTGGTTTTAGATCTCTTGCCTTAGTAATGCTTGGCGCATTTATGTTTACTCATATTTCTTTAAATAACGGCATTATTGCTGATTACCATGTAATAGCACAGATAGTTACCGGCATTTCTTTTGTTGGAGCCGGATTAATATTTAAAGACGGTAGCGTCCATAATTTAACAACCGCTATTTTGGTATGGACTATGGCGGCTGTCGCGGTCGCTATTGGATTAGGCTTTTACAAGGAATGTATAGTCATTTCATTAGCGATTTATTGTTTACTATCAAGTAAAGACAATTAATATGCAAAAAATTAGGTATTATTATAGTCCTAGCCTTAAGATTATTAATCAAGAAATAATTGTATCAGAAGGCAAGCAAGCTCTTGCGGCCGGAAAAATTTTTGGTCGCACTAAGAATTTTCCACGAGTAACCATTTGTGGTTATTATGATCCCGATAAAGAAATTATGCTCTTTGGAGTTGCACGATGCTCTTTTAAAGATAATTTCGTAAAAGCCAAGGGACGAGAGCTTGCATATAATCGTGCTCTTACTTCGCCGTATAGAATTACTTGCGTATCAAAACAGGCGAAGATTTCCGATATATTTATTAAAAATTGTCGGGAGATAGAAGATGAGGTATTGAGTATGTCGTACCCCGTTCTTATAAAGTAAAATATATGCTAAATCATCTTTTTGAAATTCCTATTTATAATCAAGTATTTGATTTTATATACTCTTCTTATGAAGAATTAGAAGATTATATATCTCAAAAGGAATCAGTAACTTTTGACCAAATAGGACTTTCGAAAGACAAGGGGTTGATAGATGGTGTTACTTTGACTATCGGGGGAACAATTTATGTTTGATTCTCGGATACGGAAGCAACACTTGAAACTGCGATTCATGAAATTGGACATTTAGTGTATGAATTAGCATCACAAATTGGATTGGATATTAATGATCAGGAAGCAATTTGTTACCTCCAAGAATATTTGTTTAAAACAATAATGATATGGATGAATACACAGCATATTGCGATGGATCATTTCAATCTTCAATCGATTGTGGGGGATGATCATCAGTAATCTTAAAGAATAACAAAATAATTAAAAAGTTATATCAAGGTTACAAACACACAACGAATAACAGAATGGAAATACGGGCCGTTCTTGAAACTTTAAAGTATTTTGAACGGCCTGTTAAAATAACTATTTATTCAGATTCACAATATGTTGTTAATTCTGTAGTTAATAAGCATATTTATAAATGATTTGAAGAACAAGACTTTTCTAAAAAGAATCTTGATTTGTGATTTGAATTAATAGATTTATTGGAATTTCATAATGTATCGTTTGTATGAGTTAAAGGCCACGAATCAAACGAATTAAATAATTTGGCCGATATGTTAGCAGTGCATGCTGCTCAATGTTTAAATTTACCAAATGATGGAATTAATCAAAATTACATTCAAGAAGGTGGGCAACCATTGGTATCCTAATATTAAACATGAAAATCCGTCGGATTTAAAAATTGATAGTCGATTAGAAGAACTCCTCAATAATAAAGACGAATGGAACGAAGGTGTTGTTAATATTACATTAATGGAACAAAGTAGTTTTATAGTAGAAGAAGGTCTTATTCAGTTTGACGATGCTGATTTGCTTCGATATTTTACTACTGATGATAAGTTTGATATGGCTCTTTATATCGAAAATAAAAAATACACTATTTCTAGTAGTCTATATTCTCTACTAGAAAGAGAATTTCATGCTGATTTTCATGAAGTAGCTTATAGAATTTCAGAGTATGAAGTATAAAGAATCCGATCCACAGGTTTTGCCTGCAAATGATGCTGTAGCGGTCGTAATTGAAACAGTTGAAGAAACCGCTAAAGCGGAAAGACCATCTAAAAGTGATGATATTGAGGAAACTTATAAAGATATCATAATGACGCGTCTATCTTTAATTAGGGATTCTGCAGAGATTGTAGAAAAGACGCTAAGAAAGCTTTATAAGATTTCTGATGAAGCAAACGATTAGAGGAAAATTGGTGGCAATTCAGGATGGTGTGTATATGAATTATGTATTTCAAAATCTTGATGAGACAGAAAATAGCGAATTACGATATATAACTGTTACAAAATGTCCTAATTGACATTGCCCTCTTGATTTAAAGTTATACGATATAGGTTTTATTACTTATGAATATGTAAACGCCGGAGATTCTTATGTAGATAAAGATACAAAAGAAGAAAAAACATATTCATATACAGCACTATATTTCATGAATTTTATACCGGAACAAGTAAAAGATAATAATAAAGAATTTAAATTTTAGATATGAATAAAGAATCAGTAAGTACTGAATTTGGAAAAGCTCTATCTAATGCTCTTGGCACGCAAAAGGTTGATATTAATTTATTTGTATGAAAAGAGAAAGATGGAAAGGAAGTTAGGTTAATGGATATGTCCGAGCAGGCCCTTCAAAAGGCCTATACACATGTTACAGATATGCTATATAACGGTAACCGTTATACTCCCGGAAAGTATAATGTAAAGAAAAATATCCGGAAACTTATTGCGAATTGTAACGCAGAATTGCTTAAACGTTATTTAATGCATGAATGTAATATTGATGTATTAAAGAACCCGCTTCAACTTATTCAGTATATTCGTGATTTCAAGAAAGCTAATAATCTTGAAAATACCGATTCTGTAGAAATGTTGTTCGATCATCTTCCAAAAGAATTTGTTTCTGTAACTCTTGATGATTTAATTTCTGCTTGTCTTGATCAGCTCGAAGTGGTCAATCGTAAAATGCTTTCTGATGGATTTATTATTTCTAGGGGTATTTGACTTACTGAAGACGAAAAAGAAGACTTGACAGAATATGATGAAGATGGGCAAATTCGTTCATGATTAGATGTTATTAAAGAACGACTACTTCTTAATGACGTAAAACTTCGCGTAGACCCAAAAGGCTTTAGTTATAAAGAATTTAGATCTTTAATTCATTTGGGCCCAATTTCTAAGATTTCCTCTCTTCCAACGGATACATTAGTTCTTTTAAGAGATAAAGTCTTTATATTACTTGATTCAGATATTGATTATCATATTACTAAGTGAGAGA
>CAVAGP010000070.1:0-3192 GCA_963588175.1 Faecalibacillus sp.
TTCCGGGTCTTCATAGGATACTTAGATTTAAATTCATTTTTTAATAAATTATCTATGCCTGAAAAATATTTTGTAGATTGCCAATACCCGGACAAAATAAAATCTTTTTGTTTTGGGTCAATTTCTAAATCAACATATTTCTCATGCAGCCAAATGAAATTTCCTCTTTTTTTCATTATGTTGAAAAAAATATTCGGAAAAAGTTTTTTAATATATCTAATAGGGCCTCTATAAGTGTTAACAAACCAAGGAAGTGGTTTATTACACTCAAAACTAACATTTTCATTTAGAATAAAATCGTTTAAGTTACATTTATATTCAGGTTTATATTTCTCCAAAAAACAAGTGTTGACGCAAATTTTTTGTTTAGTAATTTCCTGTATTTGCCTTGCGAAAGCATATTCGAACATTTGGTTGCCCAAATTACCCTTTAAATCGATATAAATCATTGATAAATCCCTAAAATGTTATAAATTTTTCCAATAAAATAAAGAGCTCTAAAATGTTTGTTTTTAATGAGTTTGAAAATAAAATTTTCTTTAAATATCATAAAACTATTGTCGTATGAATATTCATCAGTACACAAACTGAATATTGCGGTATGTAATTCAATCATTTTTTTGATCTTATCTTTTCTGCTAAGTTTACATCTTTTATTAGCTAAATAGTATTTTAACGCTTGGTAAAAACAACTAACAAGAGAGTATGTTAGTTTGTCATTTGTGTTATTTGACAAATTGATTGCAACAAATTGTTTTTCCGTCCTGTTCATAAGACGATTTGTTGCAATCATATCCCCAATCCCCTAGGGGATTCGCGCGCCGGCCACCCCCGCCGTTTGTTTCCTTTTAATCGCCTCAGCCATCCAATTCCGCGGATAGCGCCCGCTTTTTTCGCCGCACCCATCGGCCGGTTTCGCGGCGTCGGGAGGCGGGAAGAGCCCTTTGGTATAATTAGATACCTGCTACCGAGAAAGGAGTACATATGTCAAAAACAAGATTAGACCACGACGACCGGATCAATTTGCAGGCGGGAATCGCGAAGGGCTATTCGCTGGGCAAGATATCCGGCATCCTGGGGAAGTCGCGGTCGACGATTTACCGCGAGATAACAAGAAACTGCTATTACAAGGACTGCCATCACACATGCGCACACTGCGCGCTCCACTGCAAGGACAAAGCCGCCCATTACAAGAACGGCGAGTGCCAAGCGTTCGCGGTCCTCAAATGCCGACCAAGCAGCAGGGTTGTTCTTTGAGAAACGGCATCGACGAGGTTGTTGCAATGAGTTAGTCAAATTCGTTCACCAGCCCTTTTTGCTATGGAAACAATATAGCCAAAAGCCCGCGCAATTGCAATTTTGGTCACGCTGAATGCAACAAATATTCCGAAAAAGTTGGCATATGATGGCAAATCCTCGATTGCGTTGCTTTAACTTTGTCACTTAACATATTGAATCAATAGATACCAATGAACATTCGTTATTGAAAAAACATCGTTTCCCAATCGTTATCTTTCCGTTGCCTTCTATAATAAATGATACTTTTCTTCTCCAAGTGGTTTTTGAGCCAATATTAATATTCTTATTAAAAGCATTAAGGATTAATCTCCCCCCGCTAAAATGTGATATTTTAACTTGAACAACTTCATTTGAGTCCTCCTAACATTATGATCAATTGCAGTCTATTTAGATGCCTTCTCTTTGTTTCTCATTTTGCCAAGCTTGGATAACAATCCATAGCATCTATGCCTTATAAGATTAAGTATAATCTTCCTCTTCCTATCAAGTTTTGATTTATCACCATATCTAAGACTATTCTTAACCAAATCAATGTTTAGATATTTTTTTGCTTCTTCTTTTCTTTCCTTAAATTTCAAATTTAGGTTAGGATGGAAGAAACAACTGATAAATGTAGTAATAATTACATATAAGAATCTTGTATAGAAAATCTCTTTGAGAAAATACCACTGATTATCATTAATTTGCTTTTCTATTGCTTCAAAACATCTTGTTGTCAAATCGGTATTTTTTAAACTTTGACAAGAAGATATCGATTCAGGATTATAGACATAATAGTACCAAACGTCATTAACCGTTTTAATTTCAGTGGCCTTGCTAAATACTCTAAAATTGAATTCAATGCCTTCGGCGCCCTGTCTTAATTCCTGATTATGATATAAATCGTTATCCTTTAAAAATTTAAGGTTATAAACTTTAGAGTAAGCACTTGTAATAAAAGCATTATAATCAAGATATTTCCTTAGCCATTCTTCTTTAGATAAAGTTTTATTCTCTAATAACGATAAATCATTAATTCTAGATATCTTTCCATTTGAATCTCTATTGCTCGCAAATAGTATGACTGAACTATCTTTATATTTAGCAATGGACTCTTTAATTCTTTTAAATGCATCAATATCAAGATAATCATCCGAATCAATAAATATCATCCACTGGCCTTGCGATTCTTTTTCACCGGTGTTTCTGGCGCCAGATAATCCTAAATTAGATTGATGAATCAATTTAAATAGGGGTTTATCAATCACATAATCATCAAGGATGTTCTTTGTTTCTTCATTCGACCCATCATTAACCAAAATTACCTCTACATCGTTGATGTCATTTTGTTTATTAATGCTATCGAGACAATGAATCAGGTATTTTTCAGGTACATTATATACGGGTACAACGACGCTTAATATGATATTGCCCATTCTAGTTGCCTCCTAAAAGAATTACACTGGGTTCACAAAAGCCAATTTCATCTAGATATTTTTCTACATTAATTTTGGTTTCTTCGCACTTTGCATAAATTGATGGAACTCTATCCAAAAATTGAATGTAAATCAATTTCAAAATATTCACGATTATTAGTATCAACACGAAATTGAAGTCCTAACTCTTCTCTTCTATGTTCGATTTTGTTGATGAGAGTATCTAATTCTTTACTAGTTTGACCGGGGATTCTTGTATTCTTTCAACGTTTTTAGTCGGTCAATAAATGACAATCTAACTTAACTTCTTTTTACTCTTTCCCAGTTTTCAACTTTGATCTTACCATTTAATTCTAAACAATAAGATCTAAAGAAACCAGATAACAAATCGCCTTTTTCGAAATTCTTCAAAATCAGGCCTTCTTGCATTAACAATTTCTTCATTTAGAAACGACATGTTATTGGATTCATAGAAAAC
>CAVAGP010000070.1:3220-9769 GCA_963588175.1 Faecalibacillus sp.
CTTTCGTGAGTTCCAATTCCAGATCAAAAGGATAATCCTCGTCTTTGCCTTCAACATAAGAAATCCGTCTTTCTATGTCTTCGCGATTAAAGCCAATGGCAACACCGCCTTCTTTAGCATAAGTTCTCCATAAAACCTCATTATCAAAATCTTCGCAAAAGGACATCGAATAATATTTAACATTTGAGTTCTTGGAAATGTCTTCGATTAGATTTTCACCATTTAAGTCTTTTCTGTAATTATGTCCCCACCACTTATCAAAATCATTAGATAAGACAAATTTTGCAGCCTCAAAAGTTCCGTATAGAGCGTCGAGCTTATCATCCACAGACGTATGTGAATAAAGTCTAAGTTTTCCGTTATTGCAAATCGCCTTTAACGATTTTGACGAGGTGTAATGATATAAAATGGGCGAGGTAACTTTATTTTCTTGCGAAAACATATCAGTTACCTCTTCCACCTAATTTCTTAGACTTCAGCTTTGAATATAAATGCGTCCTGATCAAAACCACTTTGACAGAGTTCTTTACCCTATCTTTAAACGATGGTTTAGCATATTTATCAAATAAAGAAACCGAATCCATTTCATTCATATCTTTAAAGAAATTACCGCGATTAGCGCTTTCATGAGGCTTGTTAAACATTTCATAATTGTTATAAACAAGCTCATCAGCGCTGAATCTCTTATAAATTAAGGAACAGGTGCTTAAGCTAAAGAGTTCTTCGCCGTTCTTGGAATTAATTAAAACCTTGGTTGCCCCTTTGTTATTGTTCATGCTCTGATCATAGTTAGCCACATCAAAACAATCCCAAATAGTAATATCGCTATGTCTCTCTTTATGCTTAAATGAACAGCAAGAGCAAGATGGCCTAATTGAAGTTCCGTTAAACATTAATTTCAAATATGGGTCCATATCGAGACCATTATGGTATTTTCTATTTTCGCCATCGTAAACGGAAAGATTGGACCAATCATATCCATATATGGTTTTATCCCTAAACACGACTTTGTCCACATTACCACGCTTTTTGCTTTGATATTCCATATACTTAGCCAAGACCGTAGGGCTTACAACATCGTGGCAAACAACCTCGACCATTTTTAAAAGATCGGTATTTGTGTTAGATAATTTCAAAAAAGAGTACAATCCTTCAATTTGACAGCCAGTGCCGGAATAAAGAACGGGTATATTGTTCTTAAGTAAGTCTCTAACTTCTCTAAATGTGGTTCCCACTTCAGCTTGAACATATTTAGAATTCCTAAAATGTCCCAATTCCTCAACGGTGGTCGCTTTAACATGATGCGCCTCATAGTTTTCGTCTAACTTGACACCATATACTACGCCGCCCTTTTCAATAATGGTTTTTGCAAAAGCGGTGAAAGCACCGCCTGATGTGCTTTCTTTAAGAATTTTTTCATCCTTATTTTGAACAACATATCCATATTGCTCAAAATCTTCATAGGGTTGAGGACTATTAAAAGCACAAGATTTGATGCATAGACCGCAATTTACGCATTTGCTTTCATCGATAGATGGATACAAGAAGCCTTCGCAGTCTTTGACCATTGTAATTGCCTTTACTGGGCATATATTCATGCAAGAATGGCAACCACAACATTCCCATTTGTTTAGTTCACCGACTTTCTTAGGTTTGTTTTCTTTGTATTGAATGCTGTCAAGCAACCATTTTTGGGATGATTCCCTATATGCATTCATAATCGAATCAACGTTAGAATAATCAATATTCATATCGATGACATCATCGATTTTTTCGGTTCCTAAAAGAAGTCTATTTTCAATTCCGAATTTCTTAAGAAGTGAATAGACTCTGGAATTGGTAGAAACCTTGTTTTTATCTTGAAACCTTCTGAATGTGAAGAACGTTTTATGGTTTAAAATAGAAAACACGGAACCATGGAAAGAGTCCGTACATACATACTCCGCGTGATTGATAAGATTAATAAAATCAAATGGATTCACATCATATAAAGGCATGTCGCTAATCTTATCTGCGTATTTAAAATATTCGTCACAATGATTTAAAGACACAATCTTGTACCCGGTTTTCTCTTTCAATCTTTTTACGAAATTCCAATGTTCTTTGTTCTTTCCTAAGAAGTACACAAAAATGTATTTATCTCCGATTCTTCTTTCGCCTTTAGACAAATTCAGCCATTCATCGCATGTTAGAAGCATAGTTGGATCGACAACAGTTTCAGCCTTCAAATTGAAATTATCTTTGATTAATTTATTACCACTATCTTCGCGAACGGAAAGGTGATTTATTCTAGACAAGAACGCTCCGTACTTCTCTTTATATTTGTTCGGGATGGCATTGAATCCAAAAGATGTAGAATAAGAAATCTTATTCACATTATCCGGTGTCCAATTTAAGGTGTAGTAATCAGATGCAACATTAACAGGCAGCCACAATTGATCGGAACCAACAATGACATCAGTGTATTTGTCTAAGCAAGCCCGATACAGTTCTTTGTAGGAATGATATTTCTTGGATAAGCAGAAATTGTGTTTGAATTCGTTGAATTTCTTGTCCCTAATCTTTAATTGTTGAATCTTTTTGGAATGGCTTAATTTCTTTTTAATCCTTAAATTAACCATCCCGAGTTTGGATTTAATGAATTTGAGATCAAAAATCTTGCTTTTGTAATATGCCTTCTTGCCATTTTCAAAGTCAGAAAGCAACTTAACATCAATATATTCCACAGGAAAATTGTTCTTAGTTAGGAACTCCTGCAATGCGAGAGCCTGCAATTGTGATCCGTAGTTATGTTGGAAATAGCATCCAACTAACGCTATTTTTTTCACCTAGTCGTTCTCCTTATTTAGCATCTTTTCGTAGTAACTTAACAGCTTATTGCCTTCGCTTTTGATATCAAATTTAGTACCCACTATCTCTTTATAAATATCACTTCTACCTATCGCATTATTGTTTAATAACTCGATGGCACGCAACGCCCAAACCCGAGGGTTTCCCTTGATATCAAGGAACTCTATATTCTCTGTAGTCTTGAGTTCGCGCGTGACATTGCCAGAGACAAGGCAATAGAGACCATTCACTTGTGCCTCAATCCCAGTGAGGCACAAGCCTTCATAAAGGCTTGGGAATATAAATAAATTCATGACCGAATAGTATCTGTATATATCACCATGGATGCCAGCGAATATCACCGAGTCATCAAGATTAAGAGAATGAGCCTTATTCTTAACGTCTTCGAACAGAGGCCCATCACCCAATAACAATAATTTAGTATTGCTATCCAAATCATGTATTTCTTTGAATATATCTATTAGATAGGAATGGTTCTTTTGGGATACAAATCTACCCACATGGCCTATTACCTTGGTATCGGGAGATATGCCCAATTCTTTCCTCAAGGAAATATTATATTCCTCGTTATATTTGAACTTATCAACATCTATACCATTGTTTATCACAATGACTTTGCCCTCATCAAATGTCTTATCTCCAAATAGGTATCTACCCGCTTTTTCGGAACATGCAAAATAGTCTGTAGCATATTTCTTAGATAATGGCCTTAAAGTATTTTTAATAAAGTTACGAGTGAACTCATTAGGATTACTGGTAGAATGTGAATGAGCGATTCTTACTTTGATGCCCGCTCTTTTAGCGGCCTTCAAAGTAAAATAGCTAAGAGTGTTCATATTAGAGTGAACAATATCATATTTGTTCTCTTTGAATATCTTAGTAAGGACCTGAACATAGTTAAGTGGATTCTTATAGGATGGGATGATAACTACATGTCCACCCAAAGCTTCTACTTCTTCTTTATTAGTGATTTTAGATTCGCTTTCTACCAAGAAGTCGAATTCAACTTTTGATCTATCTATATGCTTGTAGTAGTTCATGACTACCATCTCAACTCCGCCCATTTTGGTGATACCGATAACTTGAGCTACTTTAATCTTTTTGTTATCCATAATTATTATTTAGCTCCTTTACGCTTTAACACCGCAGGTATTGTTTTAAAAATTAATCCCAAATCAAAGAAAAAACCTCTTTTGGAAAAGTATTCAAGTTCCAATCTTTGTCTTTCGCCCGAAGCGAAATCAATATCACTTCTGCCATACACTTGCCAGTAGCCGGTTAATCCCGGTTTCGCCTTGAACAATATTTCTCTTTCTTTATCATTGAAATGTTCATTGACTTCTCTTTCGCTCATAGGCCTATAGCCCACTACCGACATCGAACCAAATAGAATATTAAATAACTGCGGAAGTTCATCTAAAGAGGTTTTTCTCAAAAAATTACCAAATTTAGTAATTCTAGGATCGTTATCCAGTTTTCTTTCTCTTAACCAGATTTCTTTTTGTTCAGCAGTTAAATACTTATCAATATTGGATTCAGCATCGTAATACATGGATCTAAATTTATATACCTTAATGTGCTTACCGCCTTTGCCAATTCTATTATCTTTAAAAATAGGATGGCCTTTAGTTACGAACACTTGGATTATTAATATAACGATTAATAACCACGAAATCAGAAGTATTACAACCAAACTCGAGAAAAAATCAAACAATCTTTTGAAGAAGTAATAACAATTGCCACCTTTCACTTTAATATCAGAAATATCACCATTATTAGTATCCATATATTGTTCTTCCTCTTTAATTGCCTTGTCATTCTAAGTGCTGGCAATTCATACTCGCTCGCTTAAACGCTATTGAACCGCCAACCAGGTAATAATAACCATCGGCGTTCTAATTAATTCGTTCTCTTACTGTTCAGTTAATCGCATCGACTACCTCTTAGTAACGATTGTGTTGTCGCTTTTATAAACACTATTGCTAGGCACAACACCCCTGAGGTTAGATAGTGGGTATATGCTTGTGGATGGTCCCACTACTGTTCCCGGGTTTAAGACTGTATTGCAGCCTACCTCCACATTATCTCCAAGCATCGCCCCAATCTTAATCAATCCAGTATCAATACCATCGATCATGATTGGCGATCTATCTAATTTGATGTTGGATGTTACTGAGCCTGCACCCATATGGGACTTATACCCAAGGATTGAATCGCCAACATAATTAAAATGCGGCACCTCAACCCCATCAAATAGGATTGCATTCTTAACCTCAGTTGAGTTGCCAACAACGCAGTTAGCCCCTATTAATACCGAACCCCTGATGAATGAGCAATGCCTAACCTCACTCTTAGGGCCGATGATGCATGGTGCGCCTATATATGCAGATTTGCATATTAGAGCACTCTTATGGACCCAAACATGCTCTGACACTTCATCATATTCATCCTTAGATAATGCACTACCTAACTCAATGATCATATCCTTGATGCCCTTTAGGGCTTCCCAAGGATAAGTGTATTGATTTAGATAAGTAGCCGCTAAGGTGTGCTCTAATGAATACAGTTCTTTGATACTCACCATAAGTAAACGAAAAACCAACCACATCGCTGCGGTTGGCTATTTAATTGTTGATCTCTAAGTCCAATATGCACCACATTATGCCATTCCATCATCTTGCTCTCGGATTATATCCAGTCCTAAGTGGATATCAACACCATGCCCTAGCATGTTTGTTCTTACCACTGCTATGCGTTTATGCAGATTAACCTTGACCACTTCACCTTCAAGCCCATACAGTGGGCCATCGATGACTCTCACAATCTTGCCCTCTTCGATAACAACTTTAGATTGGTCCACTGTATGGCCTTTGCCAATTAGGTGGAGGAGGAATTCCTCTTCCCTATCGCTAAGCGGTATAAAGGTCTTATGGGACTTATCGCAGTTATTGAGCAATTTGGTGAATCCCTCTACCTTCCAGAGCTTGTTATTGAGCTCATCCGGTTTATCGCTGCTAACGAATAGGTATCCGGGGAAACAGGTTGCTTGATGCTCTTGCAGTTCGCCATGTAATTTGCGTACCCTAGAGATACGTGGAGTGAAGATATCTTTGATAATATCGGTATTGCGTGTTGCAAACTTGATACGTCTAATGAATTCTTCTTCTTTGCCGGTTGGCACTTGGATTACATAATACATATTTATATTGTTTTATATATCCTCCTAAGGGGTACGCTACGCTACAGCCTAGGGTATACCTTGGGGCCGTAACACAAACGAATAGCGTTCTTAATTCCCTTAGAGTGCCGATGCTTCAGTAAGGAGGCTTAAGAACTATGGATAGATATGAATTGTAATTGGGCTGATGGAGACCCAATTACATTCATGTTCCTTAAGGCCATTGCGGATCCGAATAAGCGTGTACGTATGCACGTTTATTCGTTTTGATGGCCCATGTAACATAGTTACAGGAACACCGCCATAGTAGCACGTTAATAAATTCAGTCAATTAAAAAATGCCCTTTAGGGGCGTTCGTATCAGTAATTGATACCATTTTTGGCCATTTTGTACTCAAATAGGTGTTACACCAATTATGTATATTGACAGATTTTTTATTGTTGATATATAGGGTCAACACGCACGCATATATATATATATATTGGATAGATGTCTTTTATATCTATCATAAAACTCTTAT
>CAVAGP010000071.1:0-9738 GCA_963588175.1 Faecalibacillus sp.
CCGCCCATCTGTTCATTGATGATGGCGAGAAGCCTGTAGTTCAGAACTTTGTTTTTATTCGACAAAGGATGGAAAAATTTGTCGGATACTAATTCAAAAAAGTTACCAATCATAAGTCAAATTATAAATTATTATAATAATTATAAAAGTGAATAGTTGATGCCTAAATTTTTAGGTAAAAATATAAATCGATGATATCTAATATCATAAGTACGACTCTTGGAAAAAATATTTATTGTGAGGCCATATTGCCTATTAAGTCTCAACCAAAAACTTTATAATTTGCATATGGGTGATAGGTGGTATGCAGCAATAGATTTAAAGTCGTTCTATGCATCGGTGGAGTGTTTCCAAAGAGGGCTAGACCCTTTAACCACGAACCTAGTTGTTGCAGACCAAGAACGTACTGACAAAACCATTTGTTTGGCGGTATCCCCGACTCTAAAACAATACGGTTTACCTGGTAGATGCCGTTTGTTTGAGGCTAAGCAAAGAATCAAAGAGATCAATCAGGAAAGACTCCTAAGAACGTCTAACCGCAAATTCAGCGGGAAATCATTTAACGACATCGAATTGAAGAATAACCCTAATCTAGAACTCGATTTCATCATCGCGGTTCCTCAGATGGCCAAATACATTGAGGTCAGCTCAAAGATATATTCCGTCTACTTGAGATATGTCTCTCCAGACGATATTCACGTTTATTCAATTGATGAGGTTTTTATCGATCTCACTCCATATCTCAACATATACAAATTAATACCTCATGAATTGACAATGAAAATGATACGTTCCGTACTTGAGGAAACAGGCATCACCGCAACAGGCGGAATAGGAACGAACTTGTACCTAGCAAAAGTGGCCATGGATATCGTTGCTAAACACATTCCGGCAGATAAGGATGGGGTCAGGATTGCCGAACTCGATGAGATGAAATATAGGCAATTATTATGGGATCATAAACCATTAACGTCATTTTGGAGAATCGGTCATGGTTTGGAGAAAAGGCTAAATGATAATGGAATGTATACGATGGGAGATGTTGCCAGACGCTCAATTGAAAACGAGGATTCGCTATATAAGCTTTTCGGAATAAACGCAGAACTTATCATTGACCACGCTTGGGGATGGGAACCGGTAACCATAAAAGACATTAAGGGATATAGGTCCTTAAACAATTCCGTTGGGGAAGGACAAGTCTTATCGTGCCCTTACGAATTCTCCAAAGCAAGATTGGTGATGAGAGAGATGATTGAGCGGCTTGTACTGGGTTTAGTGGAAAAACATTTGGTTTATAACCAAATAATCATATATGTTAATTACGATAAGGAATCACTTAAGAACGGTTCTAATTACAGTGGACCATTGCAGTATGATAGGTACGGGAAGGTTGTCCCTAAAGATGTAAGGGGAAATGTCCATTTTGATAAACATATATCTTCTACGAAACTAACGCTTAATGCCGTACTTAAAGAATTCGATAGGATAGTTGACCCAAAACTATTGGTTAGGAGAATGAATATAGCCGCTTTAAATGTCATCCCGGAAGAAAGCATAAAGGATGAGAATTATGAGCAGCTTGACTTGTTCTCCGATTTTGAAAACGCCCAAGAACAAAATGAGAATGAAGAAGAGAAATTGAAAGAGGAAAGAGATTTGCAAGAGGCATTGATCGCAATACAAAAGCGTTATGGGAAGAATGCGGTTGTCAAGGGTTCCGACTTAAGTGAAGGAGCCACCACAATCGAACGCAATAACCAGATTGGAGGACACCGCAAATGACTCATCAATACGACGATATCATTGACAAAGTTCACCACCAACCAAAAACAAGGAAACACATGTCTTTGAATGATAGGGCTGCGCAGTTCTTGCCATTCGCCGCTTTAACGGGTTATGATGAGGCAATTAACGAGACTGCGAGACTGACAGTTGACAAGAAGGCATTAGGTCCAGAAGACAAGGCTTTATTGAATAAACGGTTGATGTTTGTTAAATCCGTGACCAAAGAGAAACCAACCATTTCGATTACCTATTTTGTAAAAGATGAAAAGAAAGATGGCGGAGTATATAAAACGATTGAAACAATTGTGCAAGCTATAGATGAGGCTAGAAAAGTCTTAATCCTCCCAAATAGAGAAGAAATTAGAATATCGGACATATATAAAATAGAAGGCAAGATTTTCGAAGACGAGATCTAGCGTCAATCTATAATCTGTTTTGGCATATCCAAAAATTTGGAATAATTGTTTACAATCACAAGGCGTTTAAATAGAATTACAAATGTTTTTTTAGGAGTGATTTATGAATAAATCAAAATATTTAGTAATTATCAGCGCAACAATGCTCCTTGCCTCATGCGGTGGAACATCGTCAAAAACATCCGAACCAAGCGATATTGTTTCCTCTATTGCAACAGGCGATTCATCGAGTAATTCAATTGAGTTCTCTTCCGAAACCACAAGCGAGGATTCAAGCGAAAGTTCGAGTGAAGAAGAACTTCCTGGCATAAGTTTCACTGAATTCGCAAGCTTAATCGAAAGCGCGGCATATGTTGAGGCGAATAAATCATCTGGCGGCACTTATAAAGAAGTGAATAAGACCGGCTCTATAGTCGATAACGTCGAGTACGAACTTGATGTCTACGATGATTTATCCTCATACGCAGAAGGTAGCGTCACCGAAACCAATGCAGATGGAGAAGTTACAACCAAAGACACATTTATCGATCGCAGGTCAATCGAAGCAGTTAAAGTTAAGGACACGGATGATACTTATGATTACAACATGTTCTATAGCATCCGCGATTATAAAGACGATGCTTTTTCTAAATACACTTATCAGGATTCCATAAGCACACTTTACGTTCTAGACAACGCAAGTGAAGACGTAGATGAGGATCTTTATATAAATACAACCACGGCTAAATGGCAATTGACTTTACAGGCAACGAATTCGATCATCGACTTCTTTGATACGTATTTCTATTCCAGTGCCTACGCTAGCCAAATGGGCGTTACTCGTGTAAACGAAACCATCTATGATGACTATGTTGAATACTCATTGGATTTACAATACACATTAGATGGCGATCTTAACGATAAAATCACATACCACTCCCAACTCACAGTTAAGATGGATGCAAAGAAATCCAAAGTCCTATCATACAAATCATTAACATCATCCAGCGATGTTTCTAATGTGAATCCAGATGATGTTTATTACTCAGCAAGCGAGGTTGAAGTAACGGTCGAATACGGAACAAGGGCAAACGCATATAGTGAAGATGTACCTAGTGTTTTTGACTATTTGTTACATAGTGTTGACCAAGTTGCAGTCATTGATTACGAAGGCAATGAATTCGAAAATGTAATGGAGATTTCTCCAACAAATACATATTTGTGGATTTACCCTAAAGCATATAGCCCTACCACTGCAATCGGCGTTAGCAAAAACACAATCACTCCAGTCTTATCATCAAATGAGGATGTCGTAAAAATCGGCGGAACAACAACTGATAATCCATACTTCGAGATTGTAGGAGGCGGCAAGACCACTCTTACATATTCCTACTATGGAATTGATGAGAATCATGTCTACACCAAATACGTGGGAACAATTGATGTAAGAATTGCAGATACTCCAAATCCAACGGAGATAGATTTTGTAACTACGTGGTCGGATGGAGAAGTCATCCGGGATAGAGAGCTTCAAGTTGGCAAAGAATACACAATCGAAGCAATCGTAAAGTCCGGATCAACCGCAATAAATGTTAATCAGGAATATACGGTCAAATCCAGCGATCCAGATGGTCTTGCAGTATCCATTAACGATAATAACAATATTGCTGTCACGCCTAAAAAGGCCGGTACATACGAAATCACTGCAACATCAGTAGAGAATCCTACCGTTTCCGCAACATATGCGTGCACGGTAGTTGATAACACTTCCATCGATTTGGCTGCAGTTTTATGCGGTTCAACTTGGGAATGCATATATGTACAATTCCAAATTAAGCAATTCAAAAATACATTAGTGTTCAATGCCGACGGAACGGGTTCATTGACACAATACATTTATTCCGAAGACACCACTTATCCCGCCGAAACATTCAAGTGGAAATTGGATGGCCCAAACTTAACCGTTTCAGATTGGTCATTCTACCCAACAAATTCAGACCAAGGATACTTTACTAAAGGCGTTATTAGCGGAGATATGTCTGAAATCAACGTCACTGGTAAACTTTATGAGGCGCCATACACATATGCAATCGTTAAAGAATAAGTTTCTACTTGTATTGACTCCACTCCTGCTTTGTGGATGTACTGGTACAACAATTACAAACTCGTCAGATAGCGTTAATTCGAGCAAAGAAGAATTCGTCCCTACAGGTGACAGTAAGATTGACGCATTCTTAATACAACTAAATAAATATATAGATCATCCTAATAAGGCGGATGTTGTTTACGCATCCGAAACCGGCTACATGATGACTGGTCCGGATGACTATATGAAAATGCATGTTGTAGATGAGTTTGATATTACAAGATATAAACTAGACGCCGATAGCGACATAACCGTAAGAAATGGCACATATACGATTGAAAGTACAGAAAGCAAATATACCTCCCAGGTTTATGGCAGCGGACATTCAATTTATTGCCTTATCGATTATGAAGACGAAAGCGATATTGATTTTAAGCAAACTATCGCCTACAACAAAAAAAGTTTAGAGGACAGCTTGGCGATTAACTTCTCGTATAAAGAAGTAGCTAATCTCCGTTATTTAGCAGAAAACAACGATGGAGTGAATGGCGTTGGAGAATATACGCTACCTGACACTCTTCCAGAAACTGGTGAATTCACTTACTCATATGCGTTATATGCATATCAAGATGGCTACCTAAATCAAAAGATATCACATGACGTAACTGTTGAGGTTAATAACAATGTTGTCGTATCATCCAAATGCGTAGTTGAAAGCGATTTGTTTGGAGGAACAAGACAAAAGGTTAACTATTCGATATCCACGACTGAGGCAACATATACGCAGGGTGAATACGAATGGTACGCGGATGAAGTATTTGATCCAGCCGACTTCACTGAAATGGAATAAATCAAATGGAACGGCTCAAGAAAATGAACCGTTCTTTTTGTTTGCTCATTAAACAAACGATTTGAGACATTGACGGTTATCAAACGGTCGTTTGCTGGTAAGCAAAAGAAAAAGCCCTAGCAAACGCCAGAGCTAAATCTTTTATAAGAGACGAAGAGCCTAATCTTCCGTTGTGCTACCAGTGATATCTTCAGCTGTAATGGTGCCAGATTTACTATCAGTGCTTGCGGTTGAAACCTTATACTGAGCAATAATAGTGTCGCCTTTCTTCAACTGGAACTCAGAATCTTTAGGAGTTTTGATTGATGATGCGTCTTCGGTCATAAACACGACATCAATATCAAGGTAAACCTTTCCATCAACAAGTGCAGCATAGGTAACATTGTCGTTATCTTTATCTTCAGTTAGTTTGAAAACCATGGTTCCCGATGAAGATGTGACAGTAGACGTTTTAGCCACTTCAGAATTTGACGAGTCGACTTTGTCATCGGCCGAGATATTCTTTGAGAAATAGCCGATATAGCCATAAGATCCACTCCAATATCCAGCAATAGCACGGGTGCCATCTGAATATGAGAAGTAATCGCATGATCCGCTGACAGCATGAGTTTCTCTGATGCCATCTTTAACGGAAGTAGATGTAACATCTGTCGTAGTGTAATTGCCCCAGCACAAACAATCGGATGTTTCTTTCCAAGTATAAATGTTTGTATAAGTTCCGCTTGTTCCAGAATACTTTCCGTAATATGTCCCCAATGTTTCGGAATTGGTTAATAGGCCAACATGTTCGGTCTTAACGATTGTAGCGGTTGTCTTTGTGCTGTCGGTCTCGACAACTTTTGCATAATATGTTGAGGTCGTGCCAGACGTCTTGCACTTTGCAGCAGTATTAGTGATCGTGTACGAAGAAGAAGATGCAGTTGATGAGGTGTAGATTTCAATTGTTGCGGTCGTAGAAGATGTCGCCCAATCGAACTCTGCATCAGTACCAGTAAACTTATACCATACTCCCGTTGCGGATGCATTAAGCGTTAAAGAATTGTCGGATACCAAATCTGCCAAATCGGTTGTGATAGCAGCATCTCTTGATTCTCCAGCAACAAGTAATTCAAGTGTTAAATCGTACTTTGAGTCAACACTTGTTTGGCTCTGAATTCCAGCCTCGACATAAACGGTGCAGGCTTCTTCAACATCAAATGTCATATATTTTGTCGAGGACCACGATGAGAACGTAGACTTTTTTATCTCGGTTCCAGCTGCAGTGTAAACATTGACAATTTTTGTATAATAGCCCGCACTACTATCGTTTGAAATGGAAATCTTGTATGTGCCAGCTGATGTAAGGTCAAGTTTATACCATGTTGTATTTGTACCAATTCTGGTAAGTGTTGTGGTTTTACCGACTTCTATTCCATCCACGATTGGATTCGTTTTAGACATGCCGGCAGGTTCATCTGTAATCTTGAATGACAACGTTTTGTCAGTTCCTAAATCTGTCGTGAGATAAACCCCAACGATATATGTCTTACCCGCTTCGAAATCGAGAGACATTAAGCCAGCAGAAGTGATTGAACCTAGAGACTTAAGTTCCTTGCCGTCCGTGCCAGCTTCCTTAACGACGAATCCACCGTAAAGCGAAGATGATGAATAAGTGAACGACATACACTTAGCCTTCGTTTCGGTTGCCGTAAATTTGTATTCTTTGTAGATATATTGTTTCGCTAATGATGCGTTGGTAACAGAAACATCAGTGTCCAAATTCATATCTAAAGCGGTATCTTCAGTATCGTTATCGGAAGTAAAGATGTTATACGCCAAAGTACCTTTTAGATTTGTAAAATTTTCATAACTGGACGATACGAATTTCAAGTTAATCGATTCGCCTTGTTTAAGGTCGACGATGACACATCTATCTGTAGAATTATAGACAGGCTTTGCGTTCGTATATGTTGTAGCTGAAGTTCCGTAGTCAGAGGATGCCATATCAGCACCTTTAGAATCAAGAAGCACAATCTTTGTATAGCCTGTATCGGAACTCTTTTTCGTTCCTTTGTCTCCTTCGAGACTGGATTTGTTTGTGTCTATCCTGATGTAATAACGATCGGCAGCTGGAGCGATGAATGTTGCAAAGACATTTTGTCTTTCAGAAAGAATATCAAATGTTCCTTCGCCAGTTGTTGTAAGAGAAATCTTATTTTCGAACGTCTCGCCAACTAGTGTTGTATAGTGAGCATAAACTGTCTGAGTTGCACTGACAGCGAGTGTCATGTCAACGACTTCTCCACCTTCTGCTGCTGTATACCAACCATCAAAGATATAGCCAGACTTTGTTGGATTTTCTGGGGTTGCAACTTTCTTGCCTTTTACAGCTTCAACAGTCGTTGATTCTGTTTCGTCCGCAAATTTGCCGCCGTTAGCATTGAAGGTAATGTTGACAAACTCAGTATCTGAACAAATAACATTATCAATGTCTAATCCGGATTCTTCTGATCCAGCAATAAGAGCGTTCCACTGAGCGGTTGTGCCTTCATAAACAATCTTTGACACATTATATCCCGATTCAAAGATTGATGTTGTTGGCAAATGCTCAACACCTAAAGCAATGTGGATTGTAGGGATATTAATCTTAAATTTAGTGGTGAATGTAACAAGATTCTTTGCTTCCCAGTATAAATCCTGGAAACTTGAAGATGTTGGAAGCGTATCATATGTACCCGTCCATCCAGTCAAGTCTCTTGGGAAATTGACAGACTCTAAAGCCGAATTGCTACAGAACATGTAGGTCTCCCATGATTGCAAAGTTGCTGGAAGAGTTAAATGCTTCATACTTGACGCGCCTTCAAATGCGCCTGTATTTGAAGGTGATTTTGCGGCAACAACCTTGCCAATATTCTTTGCAACATGCCCCTCAACTTCGTAATGGTCTTCCGGGATAACAACGTCGGTTAATGCCGTATATCCAGTTCCACGAGAGAATGACCACGTTCCGTTTTCTGAATCATATGCATATGTGCCATAGGCATCCAAATCGCCTTGCATACCCTTGACGCTTGCTTGCTGGGAAACAGCGGTTGTAGTTGTTCCATCTGTATAAGTTGCAGTGAATGAAACGCTAACAGTTGCAAAATCTGCTGTGTCAGGAATGTTTTGCATTGTGTAAACCATGTAGTAATAGGTTGTATCAGCGGTTAATGCTGTATCCCATACTACGGTTGATGAATCTGCGAGTGCCGTATAAACGTGTGTAACGTTGACGTCTGAAGATTCTTTTAAGACAGTACCATCATAGTCAGTTGCACTTCTGGTCCATTTTGCCGATTCAAGATCTGAATATCCTGTAAGAGCGGCAATGAACTGTAAGCTGTGTTTGCCATCTTCAGCATCCAATAATCTAACACCTAGTGCTGAGTGGACTTGTGAATGGGCAGCCTCACCTTCACGTCTGATGTGGTTAGGGAAAGCGAATCCCTGTCCGTTCTTATCTTCTATGACCGAATCAGCAAACGTTGTATCTGACGCAACAACTGACTTCTTTTTGGAAGCGGTTATGCCTAATGATGCGACAGTTCCAAAGCCTAAGAGGGCTGCTACAGATAAAGTTAAGATTCTATTCTTTTTCATTGTTTTGTCCTCCTAATTACCAATTCTCGACTTCGCCGTTTCCGGATTCTGATTCAGTGAAATCTGTCTTTGCGGTAACCTCAACTGTGTGAGCTCCGTTTTTTGTTAATGTAGCAACGTATCCAGCTTTATTCTGTGCGGCATTCTCAACGTATTCCGCTTCGTTGCCATCGATGAGTACTTTGTTGCACTCGTATCCTTCTTCAAAAACAGGCTGGACAACGATTTGCTCGTCTTCAGCGTAAAGCCAAATGGCTGCATTAGTAATGGTCGTGTATTCTGTGCCTTGCTTTAAAGCGATATATGTATCGTTCGTTACATGTTCGCCAAGTGTCACGGTTACGCTCGAATCACTCTTAAGTTTTTCAATAGATTCGGTGCGGGTGCGTCCACAAACTGTGCAGGTGTATGTCATTTCTCCGTCAGTTGTGTATGTAGCTGGGGTTGTGACAACTCCTTTGTCCCATGTGTGGCTCTTCTGCTCACTATCTGTAACGCATCCATCACGAGTGCATGTATGCCAATGATAGTCCTCATCACTGCAATATGTGTCGCTCCACTCATGGCCCAACGCATCGATGGTTTCGGTCTTTTCGTATCCACATACAGTGCATGTGAAGGTCTTTGCGCCATCAACTGTGCATGTTGCTGCTGTGGTAACCTTACCTTCGTCCCAAGTATGAGCAGCCTTTTCGCTGATCTCATTGCATCCTGAACAAGTTTTCCAGTGTCCAGTCTCATCTTTGGACCATTCCGTATTCCATGAGTGTTCATGGGTAGATACGGATGAAGTAGCAGCATCTCCTTTAGAAGAGGCTGTTTCTGCAGCTGGTTCGGATGACTCAACTGAATCTGTCTTTGTGCCGCACGCTGTAAGAAGCATTGTGGCCGCTAAGACAAATATTATTTTTTTATTTTTCATAGCAATATCCTTTCTTGAAAAATTTCATAGACTATTAAGATCATTAATCGACATAATTTCAATTATTTTCTAGCAAAAA
>CAVAGP010000072.1:0-9675 GCA_963588175.1 Faecalibacillus sp.
ACCCAAAAGTGAACACCTCAAAAATCTTACGAGGCCAGCCAAATTATTAATAAAAGACATAGATATTCTCAGTCGGTAACAAAGATTGTGTTGGTAACCATTTGATGGCAGTTTACTTTGATGTAATTGGATTCTAGGATAGAATACCTGAATATGATTTTAGGTGACGTTTCTACATTATTTGATTTCAAGAATTGGGGAGTGATTGATTGGATCGCTCAAGTGATTGGTATACTTGCCGTATTCTGTTTTTCATTCTCATTCTTACAAAAGACTAGAAAAGGAATACTTATCTTCCAATTGTGTGGTTCTGCGTGCTGGGTTGTTAACATGATATTAATCAACGCGGTAGCGGGTGCTGTCTTGAATGCCATAAGCGTTGTTCGCGCAGTTATATTTTTGGCAGGGGAAAAGAAAAGTTGGGCCAATCATTGGTCGTGGGCTCCGATACTGAGTCTTGCTTATGCCGCCGGTGGGTTGTTCTCATATTTTACTGGCGATGGGTGGACTGCCATATTGCCTGCTGTTGCCCTTATCATCGCGACCTTCTCATTCATTATTCACGATCCCTTCAAAATTAGGCTTATCAACTTCTTTTGCTGCCCGATTTGGCTTACATATCAAATACTTCACGGGAATATCTCCGGAATACTCAATGAAATAATATCGATGGTGGTTGTGCTAATCGGCATCATCTCAATTGATATTATCGGAAGAAAAAGGATTAACGCTGAAACAGTCGACAAACTCGATAATTAGAATAATTATTGACATATCTCTAAGTCCTCGGATACTTTTCACTATATTTTCGGAGGCAGCTTATGAGAAAAACAACATATGAGCTTGAATATAAACCGGCCTTGGATTTATTTGAGACCCAGAAGGCAATCAAATTTGTCAAAGACACATTTCAGAGATCATTTACCGAAAATATGAATTTAACCCGTGTTACGGCTCCTTTATTCATAGACCCGGTTACTGGATTAAATGATAATTTGAATGGTGTAGAAAGAGCGGTTTCTTTTGATATCAAAGGGGTTGGCGTTACCGCAGAAATCGTTCAGTCCCTCGCCAAATGGAAACGTATGGCTCTTGGCAAATACGGATTCAAGCCAGGAACAGGTTTATACACCGATATGAACGCGATTAGACGTGATGAGGATTTAGACTTCATTCATAGTTGCTACGTTGACCAATGGGATTGGGAAAAAGTTATCACAAAAGAAGATAGGAATCTGGATTTCCTGTTTAATACCGTTAGGACAATCTACAAGTCATTAAAAGAACTCGAACAAAAAGTATATGAGAAATATCCGGTATATGTTCCTGTGTTGCCTGATGAAATTTCATTCGTCTCCACAAGCGAATTAGAGGAGAGATGGCCTGATAAAACCAGAAAAGAAAGAGAAGACTTAATCTCCGAGGAGAAGAAGGCGGTCTTTATCTATCAAATTGGCTGGCCGCTTAAGGATGGCAAATACCACGATGGTCGTGCTGCTGACTATGATGACTGGAATCTAAACGGCGATATTCTCGTCTGGTATGACATGTACAAGATGGGGCTAGAACTCTCATCCATGGGCATCCGCGTTGATGAAAAATCTCTTCCGTTGCAGTTAAAGGAAAGAGGAGAGGAATATAAGCTCTATAATTCATTCTGCAAAGGAATTATGGGGAAAACACTTCCTTTATCAATCGGAGGAGGCATCGGACAGTCACGTTTATGCATGTTCTTCTTGAGAAAGGCTCACATAGGAGAAGTCCAAGTTTCCCTTTGGAATCAAGACGAGGTTGAAAGGCTCAAAGAACATAATATCTTCCTTCTCTAAAATAAATCTGGGCTCGTTAATCGGGTCCTTTTATTTGATATATCAAATTCGGAGGTAGTATTATTAAGCAGCATCCATGAAATACGCTGTCTCAATATACGAAAACTCAGAACTAGAAACATTAATCGATTATATCGATTGTGCTGTTTTGATGGTTCCTCATCTCTCATACGTCTACGATGAATCATTTGACGTTGATAAGGCGATTTCGCTTTGCAAATCCAAAGGAGTGGAAGTCATCATTGCCATTAACAGAATCTTCTTGGAAAGAGAACTCCTTCAGCTAGAAGAAGGTATTAAGAAATATAAAGATTACAAATTGTTATTATCTGATCTTGGAGTGGTTCAAATTGCTAAAGAACAAGGACTCATTTCTAACGTAATTTACGATCCAGATACTTTAATCTGCAACAAGATGGAGCTTGGCTTATATAACGAATGCGGATTTGATGCGCTTGCAATGAGCAACGAGATTGTCTTATCTGACGTAATTGAATCCTATAAGGAAACAAATACTCCGGGATTCTATCAAGTATTCGGCAGAAAAATGATGTTCTATTCAAAGAGGAAATTAGCGGACATCTATAAACAATATTCAGGTTATGAATTTGGCAAAGAAAACCTGTCGTTGGTCGAATATATGAGGGATTATCATTTGCCCATGTTTTATAACGATGAGGGATTCTTCGTTTATAGACAATATTTCCTTTCCCTGCTTAAGCATATGAATGAGCTATCCTTCCTTAAATATGCATATATTGAAACGATAACTTTAGACCCAGAAATTTCATTAAAAGTTCTAAATATCTTTAAAAACTCCACAAATAGCGAAGAATCTGAATATTTTCTAAAAGAATTAGGGCTTAATGTAGAAGATGGATTTACCTATAAAGATACGGCCTATATCAAGGAGAAAACGGTATGAGAAAGATAGAATTGCTCGCTCCTGCCGGCAACCTTGAAAAACTTAAATACGCCATAATGTTTGGCGCGGATGCCGTATTTATCGGCGGTAAGGAATTCTCGCTTAGAAGCAGGGCCTCAAATTTCGCGTTAGAAGATATCAAAGAGGGATGTGCTTTTGCTCATGAGCATAACGCTAAAGTGCATGTGACTTGCAATATTGTTATGCACAACAGTGATTTAGATGGTTTGCTTGATTACCTTCTTGAGCTGGAGAAGTGCGGAGTGGATGCAATCATCGCCTCATCTCCAACCATCATCACCCTCGTTAAGAAACACACCAAAATGGAAGCGCACGTTTCCACTCAGCAATCCGTCACCAATTCAAAAGCGGTTAAATTCTTTGAAGAGATGGGCGCGGATAGAGTGGTTCTTGGTAGAGAGTGTTCTATGGAAGACATCCGAACCATCAAAAAGAATTCCAATATCGACATTGAAGCCTTTATCCATGGTGGGATGTGCTCATCATTTTCCGGTAGGTGCATGTTGTCCAATGTAATGACAAATAGAGACGCTAATAGGGGTGGATGTGCCCAATCATGCAGATGGGATTATCGTTTATTCGAAGATGATAAAGAAATATCCGATGACGTTAAGAGATTCACTATGTCCGGCAAGGATTTATGCGCGATTGATTTCATCTCGAACATGATTGATGCTGGCGTCACATCTCTTAAGATAGAAGGACGCATGAAGTCTAGCAACTACATTGCTTCGGTTGTTTATGCCTATCGCAAGACAATAGATGAATATTACGAATTAGGCTCGATTCCGAATCTAGATAAATATAAAGATGATTTATTTCAAGCGGAAAATAGGCCAGCTTCACATGGGTTTTTGGCAGGAGACGTCACAATTAAAGAACAATTGTTCTCTAGAGACTACACAACTCCAACCAAAGATTTCCTAGGCGTTGTGCAGAAATACGACAAAGAGACCAAGACTGTCATAGTTCAGGTCAGAAACTATTTTGATTCGCATAGAGAACTGGAACTGTTTTCAAGATTCACGGGTCGTCAAAAGATTTATGTTGGCGACATATATAATTTGAAAGGCGAACTTTTGGAAGCCGCCAATCAACCAATGTATGTTGTTAAATTCCATTGTGATGTGGAATGTTTTCCATTCGATTTATTGAGGTAGTTTATGAGTGTTACATCAAGACATTTGAGATTTGATGGCATGCCTAATACAAGAGACTTGGGTGGCATGCTGACTAAAGACAATAGAACCATTAAAGATGGTCTCCTTTTTAGAAGCGGTCACCTTAGCAGGGCAAGTGAAGCGGATAAGAAAATTTTAGGTGAATTAATTGACATCGATATTGATTTTAGGACAGTTGATGAGAAGGAACATCAGCCCGATCAAACAATCGAGGGTTGCGCGTATTTAGAATTGCCAATTCTTGATGAGGATGAAGAAATAGAAGGCGTTGCTAGAGACTATGAATCCATTCAAAAGGTATTTGATGAAATGAAGGTGAATCCTAATGCCGGAGTAAACCATATGTACGCCATTTATAGATCCTTCATAACAAACAAAAAATCCGTAAAAGGTTATAAAACATTCGTAAAAACCCTATTAAATCATGAAGGTAAAGGAATTTTATGGCATTGTTCGGCTGGTAAAGATAGATGCGGAATGGCCACCCTCATCATCCAAGAAGTACTCGGCGTTTCTCGTGAGGATATATATGCAGATTATCTTATGACTAATGAATATAATAAAGACGACGCGAAGATGTACGCATCCAGATTCATTGAGAAATGTGGTATCCAAGACGATGAATTAAAGAATGGCATTTATGCCTTCTGGACCGCTGATAAAAGGTTCCTAGACGCAATGTATCAAAAAGCCGATGAAGTATACGGCTCATTTGATAATTATCTTGAGCAAGCCTTAGGCGTTACCAAAGGGATTAAAGAGAAACTTAGGCAAAAGTATTTAGGTTGATATGAGAATTTCTAAGAAAGTAAAAAATGCAATTCACCACGGGGAAGCGCCTGACGTAGTTATCCCTGGCTGCCTTGTTTTAGAAGGCGGTGCGATGAGAGGCGTTTATACGTGCGGGGTTTGCGATTGCTTAATGGAACATGGGATTATGATGCAGACCACTATCGGAGTCTCCGCCGGGTCAATGAATGGCTACAACTACTTGGCCGGAAACATCGGAAGGGGCGCCATGTATAGCATTGGCCACCGCAATGACAAGAAATGGATAGGCGGACTGGGTGCAACTCTTAGAAACAAGGGTGTAGCCGGATGGGATTTCTTCTTTAGCGATGAAATCAAAAAGGAACTTCCTTTTAACCAAGAGAGATTTGATGACCCTAGAACCAGATTTGTGGTTGTTGCTACAAACTGCTATACAGGCAAACCTGAATATTTTGAAAAAGATAGCGAATTTATTGAACAAGCAATAAGAGCCTCATCTTCCATGCCTGTTGTCTCTGCGATGGTTAAGGTTGGAGATGGCAAATATCTAGATGGTGGCTGTTCGGTTAAAATCCCGTACAAATGGGCATTAAACGAGGGTTTTGAAAAGATAATCGTGGTCAGGACTCAAGATGCCACCTACAGGAGAGACACATCCAAGAAACATAAGGTTTGGGATGTTAGATACGGAAGGAAGCCTGAGTTACTTGCAGCAATGAAGCAAGCACTCGTGGATTATAACGAGGATTGCGAGATACTTAAGAAATTAAACGATGAAGGAAGGCTCATAATGATCCAGCCTTCGACCCCGGTAAATGTTGGCACGCTTGAATCTAATGAAGACAAGTTGCTCGAATTATATAAGCAAGGCTACGACGATACAGAAGCTCAACTTGAAAATATTATTAAATATTTGGGCATAAAATGACAAAATGAGTTTAGAATAAACACAACATTAAATTTTAGGAGTAATTATGGAAAAAGGTTTTAAAGAAGTAAGAATGCTTGATAACTTCTATCAGTCATCCGCATTCATCCCAATGCCTCTTTGTTTAATCGGAACCCAGAATGAGGACAAGACCATGACAAGTTTTGGCGCTTATTCTCTCTGCTTCCCTTACTACATCGCTGGCAAAGGCTATTATGCAATGGTTCTTGAGTGCCGCAACTCATCTAACACTTGCCAAGGATTATTAAGACACGGGAAGTGCACAATCAACTTCCTCCCATTCAGCAAGAAGATATTCACTGAACACGTTAAGCTAGGATTCCCTGGAGACACTCCGGCCGAGAAGATGAAAGATTTCAAGTTCACGCCTGTTAAATCTTTATCCAAAGAACTCGATCCAAGCGGTGATTATCCAGATATGCTTAAGGAAGCGTGCCAGGTCTTCGAATGCACATGGGTCAAGGAACTCGACAATGCCCAGGACGATAAGGTTCAGGAAGAATATCCAGGACCATATCACAACTTCAACGGCATCACCTCTAAATTCGGCGCTCACTTCATTTTGAAGATTGATCATATCCTTATGCAGGATAAGTATTGGGATGCTATTGCAAACGGCGTCACAAGAAAGAACTTCATGCCAATCCCAACAAACTGGGGCTATAGAGATTCCAAAAACTTCTGGTGCAGCGATTACTCTAAACCAATCGCCGTCGGAATCCCTGATAGAGGAGTCGATGTTGCCTCCGTTAGATATGCTGCCGACAGATTGCAGACAGACGTCAAGTTCACAGATGATGCCTTAGCAATGCTCGTCAAGGTTCCAAGGCCGTTCTTGAAACTTGTTCTAAACGGCTGCGTCGATTGGGCAAATCAAAACAATTGCAAACTCATCACCGAGAAAGAGATGAAGGAAATCAACGACAAGCGCGCCAAAGAAAAGAAAGCCAAAAAGTAACGATTGAGCCAGGTTTAAAACACCGGGCTTTTTCTTTTGTCGAGACTTTTGGAAAAGTTGTTTTTTAAACAAAACGACCCTCTATAAAAAATTAGCACTCAACACTTGCGAGTGCTAAAAATGGTACTATAATGATGGTGTCGTTAAGACAGGAGGTAACTCATATGGAAATGAATTATGAAAACGACGAGAACATCCTTGAGAAGTTCGGCAGAAATATTAATGACGCGTGCAAAGCGGGCAAAATTGATCCTGTAATCGGAAGAGACGAAGAAGTACGTAAAGTCGTGCAAATCTTAGCTAGAAAGACAAAAAACAACGTAATTTTGCTTGGTGAGCCGGGTGTTGGTAAGACCGCAATAGTGGAAGGTCTTGCCCAAAGAATCGTTAACAACGATGTTCCAAATACACTAAAAGACAAAACTATATATGAACTTGATATGGGCGCATTAATCGCAGGCGCTAAATATCAAGGCGAATTCGAGGAACGTTTAAAGAACGTCCTCAAGAAGATTAAAGACAGCGATGGCAAAATCATCCTCTTTATCGATGAAATCCACCTTATCGTAGGTGCCGGCAGAACAAGTGGCGCACTTGATGCATCCAACATGCTGAAGCCAATGCTTGCCCGTGGCGAGATTGACTGTATTGGTGCCACAACCCTAAACGAATATAGGCAATATATTGAAAAGGATAGGGCTCTTGAACGTAGATTCCAGACTGTTATGGTTGGCGAGCCAACCGTTGCGGATACCATCTCTATTCTTAGAGGTTTAAAAGAAAGATTCGAATCCTATCACGGAGTTCAAATCACCGATAACGCGATTGTTGCGGCAGCCACCTTATCCAATAGATACATCACGAATAGATTCTTGCCAGATAAGGCAATCGATTTAATCGATGAGGCCTGCGCAGGAATCAAAGTTGAGGTTGAGTCCATGCCAACCGAACTCGATGAGGTTGAAAGAAAGATCAGACAGCTTGAAATCGAAAGAATTGCTTTATCCAAAGAAAAAGATGAAGCATCCAAGATGAGGCTCTTTGACCTTGATAAAGAACTTGACGGTCTTAAGGCAAATAGAGAAACTCTCACTAATCAGTGGCAAAAAGAGAAGGCCGATATCAATGAGGCCAAACGTTTAAAGACCGAACTTGAGAAAGCTAAACTCGATCTTCAAACCTACTTTGGAAATGGCAGCTATGAGAAAGCGTCCAAGCTTCAATATCAGACCATCCCAGAGTTAGAAGCGAAGATTAAGGAAATCTCCAACAAAAACCAGGATGAACAACGTCTTATCGATGAGGTTGTTGATGAGGAATCAATCGCTAAAATCGTTGCAAAAATGACCGGAATCCCAGTTTCTCGTATCGAGAAGGGCGATAGAGAAAAGGTATTATGCCTTGAAGATACGCTTAAGAGGCGTGTAATTGGCCAAGATGAGGCAATTTCCCTTGTTTCCAATGCAATTCTCCGTCAAAGAGCGGGAATCAAGAACCCAAATAAACCAATTGGTTCATTCTTATTTTTAGGTCCAACTGGCGTTGGTAAGACCGAGGTTGCCAAAGCTTTGGCGGAAGCCTTGTTCGACAATGAATCCAATATCATCCGTATTGATATGTCTGAGTATATGGAGAAATACTCTGTCTCTAGACTCATCGGTGCGGCTCCAGGCTACGTTGGCTACGAAGAAGGCGGTCAGTTAACCGAGAAGGTCAGACGTAACCCATACTCAATCGTCTTGTTTGATGAAATCGAGAAAGCCGATCCAGAGGTGTTCAACCTTTTGCTTCAGCTGCTAGATGAGGGTAGATTAACCGATTCTCAAGGCCACTTGGTGGACTTCAAGAACACAATCATCATCATGACATCCAACTTAGGCTCACAATATTTGCTCAATGGCGAGAAAGACAAGGTTGACGATTTGTTGCATAAATCATTTAAGCCGGAGTTCTTGAACCGAATCGATGAGATTGTTTACTTCAATCCGCTCAGCCGTTCAGTTCAGAGGTCCATCGTTGACAAGATGCTCAAGGATCTTCAATCCAGACTTGCAGAGCAATACTTCATCTTCAATTTCTCAGACGATTTGAAAGAGAAGATTCTCCAAGATGCCTATTCACCGGATTTCGGTGCTAGACCATTGAAGAGATATATCGAAGATACTGTTGAGACTTACATCGCTAACTTGATTGTCAGGCAGCAAGTTAAACCAAACATTGCCTATATAATCGGGGTTAACGGAGAGGGCCTTACTTACAAGTTCGATAACGCTGCAAATGCGTAATGAAAACGGGCAGGAGTGATCCGAGCCCGTTTTTATTGTTCTTCGTTTTCTATATATTTCTTTTTTCTGTTGTACCCAATGAGTATGCACACCACGGTTAATGGAGCGCCTAAGAAAAGGATGAACCACAATTCCCAGCCGTTTTCAACCGACATGCAGACCGTCGCATATATTGCCGCGACCGTTGCCCATAAGGCTACAATTGATAATGGGGTTCTTCTTGCGTATTTGCCCCATCTCCAGTTGTAGAAATAGATGCAGTATGTGGTTAATGGAACCGCCCAGACAAATCCGATTGAGGCATATAGATAAATTGATTTATCACCCAATCCGACCGTCTCTTTAATCTCGATATCCTTAGACATAACTAGAATGGTTGCAAAGATGACCGCCGCAAGAGTCCAGAAGAAGACCGACACTAAAGCGGTGTTGATGATCCTGTTTCTTCTAATGAAGGCAGGGTCTTTTGAATGTTCTTCAATTATTGACTCTTCGGTGTGGTAGTGGGTCATGTAATCCATCGTCACGCCAAAGAAATCAGCGAGTTCCTGAAGAGTGTTAACATCCGGGCAGACATCGCCATGCTCCCATTTGGAAATGGCCTTATCGGTATAGTTGAATCTCTCTGCAAGCTGACCTTGTGTCAGCTTTCTTGCCTTACGGAGATTTGCGATATTTTGTCCAACGACCCCTGATACGTCTTTCATGATGGTATTAGTCTATATCATTGGGCGTTAAATTCAAACTCTAGCTTTT
>CAVAGP010000073.1:0-9570 GCA_963588175.1 Faecalibacillus sp.
TCTGTATACAGCTTGGGACATCGATTTTGCCCCAGTCAACTGCATTCGAATCTATCTCATCCGGGAAATCATTTGGATTTGGGTAGAATCTAAAATCCCAATCCCCGTTGAGAATGTGGACTAAAGGCGATTTATACCTATATTCTTTGATATCTATCCCCTGGGCGCTTTCCTTGTTTGGATAAGGCACAAAGTAATTCCTAGGCTTAAGCCTATTGATCTCGAATGTTGAAAAAGTGCAATAGTTATTTAATTTCCATTTGTATTTCATGAGGGTTCACCGCCTTGCTTCCTCAAAATCATAAAGCAAATAAATAAAAAGTGTCAACAAATGACACATTTTTACGGTTTGAAGGCACGTTTTACTCGGTTATGTCGATATCGTCGAAATATATGTAGGAGAGGAATTGCATTATATGCTTCTCCCAAGTCTCTTCGTTATGGATTCCGTTCACATCGACAACAAGCCTGGATTTGACGTTGTTTTTCTTGAAATATTCATGAAGTTTAACGGAATCGTTGTAGTACATGCCCTCGTCATATAAGCCATCGCTGAATTCTTTCCTGCCAACATAAATGAAATTCCTGCAATCCTTGTTTAGATTGGCATGAATGAATTTGGTGAATGCCTTGGGAGCGAGGAATGGGCAATTGGAGAATATTCCGGCCGCACCGAAACATTCTGGGAATTGGTTGGTGACATAGACTGTAAACAATGCGCCGAGTGAACTCCCCATTAAGTATGTTGATTCTTTTCCTTTTTTGACGGGATATCTTCCCTGAATGAAAGGGATGATTGTATGTGTTAAATCATAGGCAAAAGCCTTGCAAATTCTGCTATCCTGCTCCTTCCATTCATCGTTTGCCTTGTTTTCGACTTTCCATGGCATGTATTCGTTCAACCTTCCGATTTCGCTTCCGGCATTGGCAATGGCTATACCGCATATCTTCTTATTGAAATTAGTGGCCATGATCGATAGGTATTTGCCCATATGCAACGAACGACCGAAAGCGGCATCGCTGTTCTTGAAGATATTCTGTCCATCAAGCATATACAAAGAATCATACACGGTATCACTATGCTGATAGTTTCTAGGAATAGAGACGGTTATCTTCACCTTTCTTTTTGTTTTAGGCAAGTATAAATCAAACTTCTGCAACATAAGTCTTGTCAATTATACGATTTTGGTTTTTGTTTTTGACCTTAAATTATCGATTTTTCAAAAAAATCATTACATTCAGAAAAAAATCCCAAATTTTCGGACTATATATTAGCGGAGGGCATTCTTTCTGTGCGCATATAATGCCGTCTGCGGGATGGGAAGGTCTAGTCGCTATTGCGGCCACAGTGGTTATATCGATTCTAGTTAATTTGCTGAAATAAAAAAGTAGTCAGCTCCCTGAAGGCTGACCCACAGCAACTGACATTATCATACGCCTCACCTCTCATGGTGCAAGTCTCCCATATCCAGGCCTCCAACCATCCGACTGATGCCTCCAGATATGTCAGAAACGCTATTTTTTAAAATTTTTGACAAATTTGAAAGTTTTTGGGAAAAAATTCGAAAAACTTGACTATATATTAGTGAAGGCACATCTAAATGTCTTCACTTGAGCGCCTCCCTTCTTGGTTAAAACGGGGATAAGCTAAACATGAATGATGGACTAGTGTTTCTAGTTTGTCCCTTAACACATTAGTTGAGAAGGGCCCCTCAAGTATTCGTTAACTCGCCTAAGATATTTGATATCACTATCGCGGCCGATCTTTACGTATAGAGAAGCCAAAAGAAGCCGGAGGTTCTTGATAGATGGCGAAAGAAAAAGGGGTGCACGGAGGCATCCCTTTTGCTTTACATGAGAATTCCTGTGGTCCTGAGTATCATATAGCCGAGGTAAACCGCATATAATGCGAGCATTGATATTCCCATCCCTTTGGTAATCTTGCCTTTGGCAAGAGAGAAGACATACACCAATATGGTTACGCCCATCATTACTAGGACGTCAACAAGAAGAGTGTTGTTTGCGGTCAATGGGGAAATTGTTGCAGAGACTCCAAGGACCAAGATTGTGTTGAAGATGTTTGAACCGATGACGTTTCCTAGGGCTAAGTCATTCTCGCCGCGTTTAGCCGCAACGGTGGAAGTGACAAGTTCAGGAAGCGAGGTGCCAACAGCGACAATTGTCATGGCAATCAATGTTTCGGATAAGTCGTGGTCCCATCCGGCAGCATCGGCGATGGTTGTAGCGATGCCTTTAGCGCCGACAACGACTGAATCTCCTCCAAGCGCAACGCCTAATGCGCCAACTAAGGCCAATATGATTAGCAACCATACAGGTTTTGTTGTTTTTTCTTCAGATTTATCTTCTTCAGTTTCGGTTTCCGCCTCTTCAGGATGCCTTTTTGCATTGATAATAAGGTATGCGATATAGCAAGGGACCAAACAAACTAGGACTATGCCTTCCCATCTGAGGATGGCGTAGTTTCCGTTTGAACCCCAAATAAGACTGAATAAGACAAGGACAACCATGACGCCTAGGAGAATTGGATATTCTTTTCTGACGACGTTTTTCTTGATGATGATTGGAGTGAAGAGAGCAGAACACCCTAGAACCAACAGGAGGTTGCAGGCGTTGGAACCAACCACGTTTCCAATCGCGGTATTGGCTAGAGACGTTCCTCCAGATCTTAAGACGGCGATTGAATCGGATACGGAAACCGCAAGTTCAGGGCACGATGTTCCGATTGCGACGATCGTTAATCCAACAACTAGTGATGGAATGCCTAATTTTTTCGCTAAGGCTGAAGCGTTATCAACCAATAAGTCACAGCATTTGACAAGCAGGATGACTCCTATTATCAAGCACATGACATAAAGCAGGTGCGTGCACCATGTTGGCCAAGTGTTGAATTTCAGGGCCTCGAGCAATATATCTATCATTCCCATAACCTCCTCTAGGATTTTCAGCAAGATAAACAATAATGACAAAACCAATCCATTGCAAACAAATAACCATCTTATTTGAATAAATGTAGTAGAATAGGCAAAAAAGAGGATGAAATATGGAACAGCACCTTTTAAGCCCGGGACCGTTGCTAGATGAAAACGGAAATCTATTCGAAGTTGGATATGCCTATTCTTTGGTAAAAAAATACAACCGAGAAGATATACATGCTTCAAAATGGAGAATCAAGGAATGGGATTATTACTATATCGGCAACTCTGAAAAGGCAATCGCTTTGACTATCGCGGATAACGGCTACATGGATTTGGCCTCTGTTTCCCTGTTTAGCTTCATCAATAAGAAAATGCATGAAGAATCCGTGATGGACGCTTTCTCTTTTGGCAAACTCAATCTTCCCAGAACATCTAGCGAAGGCATTACCCAATATATAAATAAAAAGAAAGATGTGGAGATGAGGTTCAGCCACGAGAATGGCAAACGCCATATCTATTGCCGTTGGCCAAAATTCCAAAATGGCTTAGACCTCAGGATTGATGTTTTCCTTGAGGAGAGTAGTCCAAATTCGATGGTCATTGCCACCCCGTGGAATAAGAAGGGCCATTTCTATTACAACCAGAAGATAAATAATCTGATCGCAACTGGGTATGCCAAATTAGGTGAGGAATACATTGATTTATCAAGAGACACGCTTGGAGTTCTAGATTGGGGCAGGGGTGTCTGGACCTATAAGAACACATGGTATTGGTCATCCCTAAATGCCATGCAAAATGGGCGTAAAATCGGATGGAATCTTGGATATGGTTTCGGTAATAACACAAGAGCTACCGAAAATATGCTTTTCATAGATGATAGGGTTTATAAACTCGATACAGTTCGTTTTGAAATCCCGATGGATAAGAAGGGGAACCCTTTATATGGGGATAATTGGAGAATTACCTCGCCAAGCGGAGAAATCGATTTGATCTTCACGCCAAAGATTGTGAGATGTGGTGGAGGCAATGCACTCATCATCAATTCGAAGCAAAGACAAGTATTCGGGACGTTCACCGGCGTGTTTAGATTGGATAACGGTGAGACCGTTGAAATAAACGATTTAACCGGATTCGCCGAGAAAGTCTATAACCGCTGGTAAAGAAAAATCACTTTCTAGTTGCAACTTAATTCCTATTTGATTAATATAGTCGAGCCGAAAAAAATATCGCGGGGTAGAGCAGCCTGGTAGCTCACCAGGCCCATAACCTGGGTGTCGGTGGTTCAAATCCACCCTCCGCAACCAATCGGCAAATTAGCCTGAGAAATCGGGCTTTTTTTTGTTGATATTTGACCAAAACATTAAACTGAATGGACATAAAAGTATTTAATCATCAAGTATATTAATACCTAATATTAGAGGTAAAAAGATAACATTAAAGAGTTATTAACAGAGGAACCTACTTTAAAATTTGTTAATCTGTTAACCATTTTAACTGCATTTGAGTATGATATATGGCGTTATGAAAAAGAGAAGCATTGATATTCTAAACGGTAACCTCTGGAAGAATATTTTAATATTCTCTATCCCGCTTATTTTAACTAACCTGCTACAAATTCTTTTTAACTTATCGGATTTGATGGTGGTTGGTAAATTCTCTCCAACTTCTGACCCGTTGGGATCGGTAGGCTCAACAACCGTTTTTATCTCGTTAATCACGTCTTTCATAATCGGAATTTCAAATGGAGTAAACTCGCTTGTATCTACTTCAATTGGAGCGGGCAATATCGATAGAGTCAAGAAACAGCTCACTAATTCTTTCTTTTTCATGGTTATCAGCGGAATTGTCATCTCTATCTTGTGCGTTGTCTCCGCTAGGGGAATCTTGCAATTATTAGAAACGCCGGATAATCTTTTAGACAGTGCTGTTAACTATCTCCGTATCTATTCGATTGGTTTGGTTGCGACATCGATATTCAATTTTGGCAACGCAGTTTTATCTGCGAACGGAGAAACGAAGAAACCGTTGCTGTTCTTGAGTATTGCTGGCGTTGCAAACATCGGACTAAATTTCTTGTTTGTCGTTGGCTTCCATATCTACGCTGAGGGAGTGGCGATTGCTTCAACTATCACCCAGTTTTTGGCGGCAATTCTTGTGCTTATTTGCCTTTTTGTCCGCAAAGATTATCTCAAACTCGATTTCAAAGGTTTCAAACTATATGGCAATATCCAAAAAGACATCTTGAGGCTTGGTCTAGTTTCCGGCTTGCAAAACAGCATTTTCTACATCGCCAACCTCTTCATTCAGTGGCAAGTCAATACATTCGGCGACATCATGGTCAAAGGTAATACGGCTGCTATGAATTTGGATAACATCATATTTGACATTATGGCCGCAATTTATGTTGCCGGTTGCACTTTCGTCGCGCAAAATAGAGGTGCAAAACATTTCGATAGAATCAAGAAAAGTTATTATATCATGCTAGTTTATTCCGGCGGTATTGCTCTTTTCCTCGGTTTGCTGTTCTTTTTCTTTAAAGATTTCTTTCTCTCGCTATTCACATCTGATGCCGAAGTTATTGAAGCAGGTGAGGTTCGTGTCAATATAATGTGCTTGTGCAACTGGTTGAGCTGCTTTATGGATGGCTCAATTGCCGCCAACAGGGGACTAGGCAAAACAAAGATTCCTACGATATTTGTTATCTCAGGTGCCCTTGTCTTTAGAATCATCTGGATATTCGCGCTCGTCTCAACCATCCATGACCCTTATCTTCTTTATACGGTTTACCCGATATCATTCGTCTTAACCGCTATCGCTGAGACGATTTATTTCTTTATCTCTTGCAAGAAATGCTCGGAAGGCAAGGAAATAGAGGGCTGGTTATAAAGAAAACAGCCTAGGAAAACCTAAGCTGCTAACTTCGTTTTCAATCTTTTAGAACATCTCTTTTCTAATGATTGTCGCATCTTTATCCGGTCCGACGGATATCATGCAGATTTCAAGCCCTGTCAATTCCTCGATCTTGGAGATGTAGGCTTTGCAGTTTTCTGGCAACTCATCATATGTTGTCATATGTGAGATATCCTCTTTCCAAGATGGTACGGAGATATATTCAGGAGTAACTTTTGCAAGTTCAGAGACTGTTGATGGGATATAATCGATTTCTTTGCCATCGATTAGGTATTTTGTGCAGATTTTGATTTCATCAACAACGTCAAGAACGTCTAGGAGCATCAAGCAAACGTGTTTTATACCGGTGATGCCAGCAATGTAATTGAGTTGTGGAATATCGAGCCATCCGATACGTCTAGGTCTCTTTGTGACTGTGCCGTATTCATGGCCTTTATCTCTGATTTTCTGTCCGATTTCATCGTGAAGTTCGGTTGGGAATGGACCCTCGCCAACTCTAGTTGAGTAGGCTTTCATGATGCCGACAACATCGTTGACTGAATCTAGCGGGAGCCCGGTATTATTTGGAATAGCGGTTGCAAGTGGAGAAGAAGATGTGACATATGGGTATGTTCCATGCGTGATGCAAAGAAGTGCACCCTGCGCGCCTTCGAACAAGACCTTCTTGCCTTCCTTGATAGCTTTCCTTAGATAAACCGAGGTATCAACGATATAAGGCTTGAGGTAATCCATGGATTCTTTTAAAACATCCATAACCTCTTCGACTGTGAATGTTTTGCCACCGAACGCTTTGAGTTCGATGTTTTTGATAGCTAAGGCGGATCCAAGTCTTTCTTTTAGATAATCTGGTTCGAGAAGGTCGCCCATTCTTAAGCCGATACGCGCAGCTTTATCTTCGTAGCAAGGTCCGATTCCACGTCCGGTTGTGCCGATTTTCGCTTTGCCTAATGCCGCTTCTCTCACATGATCCATTTCGATGTGATAAGGCATCAAGACCGACGCTCTTTTAGAGATGAGGATATTCTTGCAAGGAACGCCTTGCTCTTGCATTCTTTTGATTTCATCAAGAAGTGCGATTGGATTGATAACCATGCCATCCGCCAATACGTTGGTGACATTCTGATTTAATATTCCGGAAGGAAGAAGCTTTAACGCATATCTCTTCCCTGCGTGTTCGATTGAGTGACCTGCGTTGTTTCCACCCTGCGATCTAACGACTATTTCAGCGCGTGAAGCGAAGTAATCGGTAACTTTGCCTTTGCCTTCGTCTCCCCATTGCATTCCTTCAATTGCTACTGTTGCCATAAAAAAAGCCTCCAATTTTGAAGAATAATTTCTATGTAATAGGTTCTAGGACTTATTACTTTTGAATTATACACATGTGGGGGCTAAATTACACTTTTATTTTGCTAAACGTCTTCCGGCGATTACACCCATGACAGATGCCATCATGAGTCCGCGTGTCCAGCCGGAGGAATCTCCTAAGCAGAAGAGGTGGTTGACGTTGGTTGTCAGATTCTCATCCATTTTGATTTTATTAGAATAGAATTTGATTTCTGGAGCATAGAGTAAGGTCTCATTTGCCGCAAATCCTGGGCAAACGTGATCAAGAGCCTGAATGAAGGCGATGATATCGGTCATCGTTCTATAAGGTATGGCGGCGGTGATATCTCCTGCGACCGCATCTTTCAAAGTCGGCGTTATATTGCTTTGCAATAATTCCTTTGCCCATGTCCTTTTTCCGGCAAGAATGTCTCCGAATCTTTGAACGATGATTTGACCTGTTCCCAACATATTGGTCAATTGGCCAACTTTTTGGGCATATTGGATTGGCTGATCGAATGGTTCCATGAAGTTATGGGAGGCAAGAATGGAAACATTCGTGTTATTCGATTTCTTCTCCTTGTATGAGTGACCGTTAACAACCGCTAAATCGCCATCATAGTTTTCCTGAGAAACGAATCCACCAGGATTTTGGCAGAATGTTCTGACTTTATCTCTAAATGGGGCTGGCCATCCGACAAGTTTGCCTTCATAAAGCGTCTTGTTGATTTCTTCCATGACCTCATTGCGGCATTCAACACGAACGCCAACGTCGACTGGTCCTGGCCTATGGGCGATGTCATATTTTGCGCAGATTTTCTCTAACCAATCGGCGCCTCTACGACCTGCGGCGATGACAATGTCGTTTCCTTCGATTGTCTCTTCGCCTGTGCCATCGAGTTTTCTGATCTTAACCCCTGAGCAAGTCTTGTTCTCAAGGATGATATCGTAACATTCTTTATTAAAGATGATATCAACATCATGTTGAATTAAATATTGTTCAATTGATAAATATAAATCGTGAGCTTTCTCCGTTCCTAAGTGACGGATAGGGCAGTCAACAAGCTGAAGTCCGGCTTCAATTGCGCGTTTTCTAATATTCTTTTTCTCAAGCGTGTCAATAGCACCCTCGATATGGGTATCCGCGCCGAATTCAAGATAAATTTTGTCGGTGTAATCGATGAGTTCCTGAGCCTTTTCCGCCCCGATTAATTCCGGAAGCGCACCGCCTACCTGATAGGAAAGCGAAAGTTTTCCATCCGAAAAAGCACCTGCTCCAGAAAATCCAGTTGTTATCTGACATGGTTTGCAGTGCATGCATTTGCCGGTTTTGGCTTTAGGGCATGCTCTAGTCTCAATTGAACGTCCTTTTTCGATAAGACAAATCTTTTTATGTGTGCCAAGTTTTATCATTTCCAAGGCTGTGAAAATGCCGCTAGGTCCGGCACCAACAATTACAACATCATACTTCATTTTTAAAAATCCCTTGTGTAAGATACGCTTAATTCGTTTGTTATGCACGCTTTATTTTCGTTTTTTTGAGCACACGAAATCAACTCAAAGAACCGTATTTCTTATAATTCTTATTAATAAGGGGAAGTTTTTAAAAAGTTGAGCATTATTTAACATATTTACAAAATAATCAATATACTGATATTGTACTTTTTGGAGGAAGAAAAAAATGGAATTCAAAGGATCAAAAACAGAAAAGAATCTTCAGACGGCTTTCGCTGGAGAATCTCAGGCTAGAAATAAATACACTTATTTCGCATCGGTTGCAAAAAAAGAGGGATATGAGCAAATTGCTGCTATTTTCCTCGAAACGGCAGATAATGAAAAAGAACATGCCAAACTCTGGTTCAATTATCTCAACGGCATTGGCACAACGGCCGAAAACTTAGAAGCAGCGGCAGCTGGCGAGAATTATGAGTGGACTGACATGTATGATAAGTTCGCTAAAGAAGCAGCAGAGGAAGGCTTTACGGAAATCGCGGCCAAGTTCAGAATGGTCGGCGCTATCGAAAAACATCACGAAGAGAGATATAAAGCCCTTTTATCCAAAGTCAAAGACGGTGTTGTCTATATCGGAGACAAACTTTGCGTTTGGAAATGCCGCAACTGCGGACATATCGTAATCGGACCTAAAGCACCGCTTGTTTGCCCGGTCTGCAATCACCCGCAATCATTCTTTGAACTTAATGCCACAAACTATTAATCTTAAGATTAAGGAAAATTCATGACGCTCAAGGTTTTTCTTGGGCGTTTTTTGATATTTAATCTTGCAAAGACAATATGAAATGTGGATAATATCACTCGCAACCCAATGGACCATTGGTGTAGCGGCCTAACATGTCTCCCTGTCACGGAGAAGACCACGAGTTCGAATCTCGTATGGTCCGCC
>CAVAGP010000074.1:0-9285 GCA_963588175.1 Faecalibacillus sp.
TCCTCTTCCTCTTCCTCTTCCTCTTCCTCTTCCTCTTCCTCTTCCTCTTCCTCTTCCTCTTCCTCTTCCTCTTCCTCTTCCTCTTCCTCTTCCTCTTCCTCTTTCTCTTTCTCTTTCTCTTTCTCTTTCTCTTCCATAGCCTTTACCGTCGCCTGACGCTATTCCATCGCGTCTCGTGCGGCCATCGAGCCTGCAGATGCGCCGCACCCCTTCCATAGTGCATCGAAAAGACCGATAAACGTTTTATCCCGTCACCTCACTGCCCCAAAGTACATCGAGATGCCGGATTCCCCGCAATTCCCGTCACCTCGATTCAGCCTCCCACCCCGGACTTTCATCCCTAATTTCCAGAAGGGAGCAAAAAATCCGAAATCCGCTCCCTTCCGGAAGTAGTGAATGCCGTAGATTGCGTTATGGCAGGGGTGCCCAATCCGGAAGGGAGCAGAAAAGCCGAAATCCGCTCCCTTCCGGATGCACATTCACACTGAGACTCTCCGCGCTTTCGCACCCGCGCCTCTCTCCGAACCTCCTACCCACATTGGCCGCAGGCCGGGAAAATAATAGTCACGGCCCTTTCTCTAATTATGGACAATGTTTATAAAAAAACTCCCACCGAAGCGGGAGTGAGGTTTTCACCTTCGGCAATTACTGCCTTATTGTGATAAGATGTAGGAAATCTTATTCTCGAGAGCAAAAGTACAAGATAGTTTCGTAAATTCCAAATTTTTTCAGTATTTTTGGACGAACTGTTTAAACGATAAATATATAACATAATACTACACTACCAAGCCTATGGAGAAAATATTAGGAATTGATACAGGAACCAACAGTTTGGGTTGGGCTATTGTAGAGAAAGACGAAAATGGGTATCGACTTCTGGACAAAGGTGTACACATTTTCCAGGAAGGAGTAAAAATCGAAAAAGGGATAGAGTCTTCTAAAGCAGCCGAAAGAACTCAACATCGTGCAAGCCGAGTACGGTATTATCGCCTACGGTTGCGCAAGATTAGGCTTCTGAAAATCTTAAGTGATAATCACCTTTGTCCACCGCTTACATCTTCAGATTTGTCATCGTGGCGCTTGGATAAAAAATATCCTGCGTCTGAATTGTTTATGGAATGGCAACGTACTGATGACAAGGCAGATAAAAATCCTTATACCTGCCGTCATAAGTGTCTGCATGAGAAACTGAATTTGGATGATCTCTCTGATAGGTACACCTTAGGTCGGGCACTATACCATATAAATCAAAGAAGAGGATTTCTTAGTAATAGAAAGGAGCAAGGTGGAGATGATGAAGGAAAGGTCAAAACTAGTATCAGTACATTGACAAAAGAAATGAATGATGCCGGCTTTGATTATTTGGGTGACTATTTTTATGACCTTTACCACAAGGGCGAAAAAATCCGAAATCACTACACTGCGCGTAAGGAACACTATCTTTCGGAATTCAATGCGATATGTGACAAGCAACAGATTGATTCTCAGCTTCGTTCTGAATTAGAGAAGGCTATTTTTTATCAGCGGCCACTTAAATCCCAGAAAGGAATGGTGGGACATTGCGTTTTTGAGAAGAAAAAAACAAGATGCCCTGCATCTCATCCATTATTCGAAGAATTTAGAATGCTTTGCTTTTTGAATAATGTTAAGATTCAGACTCCAAATGATGATTGTCTTCGCCCTCTCACGATGGATGAACGAGATCAAGTAATCCCGTTGTTTCTTCGTAAATCTAAGACCAACTTCGATTTTGAAGATATCGCCAAGAAACTTGCACCTAAAGGTATGTACGCATTCTATAAGGATAACTCCCATATGCCATACCTCTTTAATTATCCGATGGATACATCCATATCCAGTTGTGTGGTAATTGCGCATTTGGTCGACGTTTTCGTCACTAGAGGAAGCAAACAAACTAAGCAGGATGGTCATTCGTGGAAAGAATTGCCGGAAGTAATCAATAAGGCATATTGTCTGTCAGAAGGAAAGGATATGTTGCAGATAATCAACGATGTATGGCATGCTCTTTTCTTTTATTCAGATAATGATAAACTTATAGGTTTTGCCAAGACACGACTAGGCCTAAGCGATGAGGCTGCAAAGAAATTCAGCAATATTCCCATAACATCTGAGTATGCATCTCTAAGTCTGAAAGCTATAGGGAAGATTCTTCCGTATCTTCGCCAAGGATTGATTTATCCTCATGCTACATTTATGGCAAATCTAAATGAAGTGATCCCTGCCGATATTTGGAAAAATGAATCACTGAAGACGGATTTGGTTAGAGGCTTGATTGGAGAAATGCAGGGCTTTATCCCAAGCGATAGTTGCAAGACGCTGGAGGAGTGTGTGAAAAACTATTTGAAGTGGAATTATCGGATATCTGAAGATTCTCTTGATAAACTATACCATCCATCTATGATTGAGGCGTATCCAAAAGTTAAACCACAAGGGAATATATACCAACTTGGATCACCCCAAATCAGTAGCATCCGAAATCCGATGGCAATGCGTTCCATGTTCCGCTTGAGAAAATTGGTTAACCGTCTGTTAGAAGAGGGTAAGGTGGATCCTAATACAGTCATACACATTGAGTTCGCACGAGAATTGAATGATGCAAATAAGCGCAAAGCGACAGCTCGATATGTTAAGGAGAACCAAAAGGAGAAAGAAAAGGCGCGCAAGGCAATTTTAGAACTTTATAAAAGGACTACAGGTGTAAAAATTTCCTTAACGGATGATGACATAGTAAAGTATATGTTATGGGAAGAACAGAAGCATATTTGTCTATATACAGGTAAACAAATCAATATCAGTGACTTTATAGGGACCAATCCTAAATTTGATATAGAGCATACTATCCCGAGAAGTTTAGGCGGAGATAGTACGATGATGAATCTAACTCTTTGTGACTCGGCATTTAATAGAGAGGTAAAAGGTACAAAGATACCATCGCAGTTGCCTTGCCATGATGATATTCTTTCCCGTATAGACATGTGGAAACAGACTTATGAGGAACTGGATAAAAAGATTCGCCGATTAAGGACTAATGGGGTTGCGACAAAGGAGGCTAAAGATAATATTATTCAAAATCGTCACTTCCTTAAGCAAATGCGGGACTATTGGTATGGTAAATACGTGAGATTTACTATGACGGAAATTCCTGAAGGCTTCAGCCGAAGACAGGGGGCGGGCATTGGTGTCATTTCAAAGTATGCAAGGCTCTACCTTCAATCAGTGTTTAATCAGGTTTACACGGTAAAGGGCATAGCTACGGCAGATTTTCGAAGGATTTGGGGGATACAAGAAGCCTACGAAAAGAAAGAACGTGTTAATCATGTACATCATTGTATAGATGCAATAGTAATAGCCTGTATTGGCCCTAATGAATATCGTCAACTGGCAGAATATTATCATAATGAGGAGAATCACAAGTGGTTCCATCAGCAAATGAAGAATATGCCTAAACCTTGGCCGACCTTTGTTGAGGATCTGAAAAAGGTTGAACAAGAAATACTTGTGTCGCATTATACCGCAGACAATATGTCAAAACAGGGGCGACGCAGAATTAAACAGAATGGCAAAATGGTTCTGTGTAAGGGCGATGCGGCAAGAGGTGCTTTGCATAATGATACATACTATGGTGCCATTGAAACTGATGGGGTTGTGAAATACGTAAAACGTGTGGCACTTTCTTCTTTGACTGAACGAGACATAAAAAATATTGTTGATGATACAGTAAGACAGATTATTGAAAAGGCTACTGAGGGCAAGGAATTTAAAGATGCGATGGCTGGCCCGATATGGATGAACGAAGAGAAGAAGATACCTATAAAGAAAGTCAGATGCTATGTTCCATCTGTAACAAATCCTCTGCACATTAGAAGACATAGAGATGAATCCGTAAAAGAGTACAAACGGCAATTTAATGTCGTTAATGATCGTAACTATTTGATGGCTATATACGTAGGTTCGGATTCGAAGGGAAAACAGAAAAGAGATTTTGATTTGGTGAATATGCTAGAGGCTTCGAATTATTATAAAACCAGTAATGATAAAGAGATTGTTAGTTATAATATAGTCCCGGTTGAGAGTAAACATGGCTATCCTTTAGCATATACCCTAAAGATTGGATCTATGGTTTTGCTATATGAAAAGACCCCTGATGAAGTTTGGAATTCGACAAAGGGACGAATAGGAGAACGACTGTATAAGGTTAAAGGATTAAGTATATCAAACATTGTAAATAATGGAATAAGCTATCAATATGGGATGGTAACTCTAATTTTCCATGAAGAAGCGAGGCAAGATAAAGATTTAACTGAGAAGAAAGGCAAATATGTTCAAGAGGAGAATCATAGGCCTATTATCATAATGTCACACAATCAAATTAATGCCCTTGTTCAGGGATATGACTTCGAAATCAATGAATTAGGAGAAATTATCAGGTTGAGGTGATATGATAAAGCAGACATTGTTCTTTTCAACTCCAGTATCTCTTTCCTTGAAGAATTTACAAATGGTGATTTCAAGGAAAGAGTCTGGAGATGTGATTACTAGGCCAATTGAAGATTTGGGGTGTGTCGTTTTGGAGAACCAAATGATTAGTGTGACCTTGCCATTGCTTAACGAGTTGGTAAAGAACAATGTAGCGGTGGTCTTGTGTGATGATAAGATGATGCCGTCTTCAATGCTTCAGAGCTTGGACTCGAATACTACTCAGGCTGAAAGCTGGAAAGATCAGTTATCTGCAACTGAACCTGCCAAGAAACAAGCTTGGAAACAAATAATAGAAGCTAAGATTCGGAATCAGGCTGCTGTTCTGGATTTGTATGGCAAAGATGGTAGTATTCTTCGCCCTCTATATATGAACGTCAAAAGTGGAGATGCTGACAATCGAGAGGGGATTGCTGCGAAAATCTACTGGAATGCTCTTATTGGCAATGGCTTCAGACGTGAAAGAAATGGAGGGGCGCCCAACACGTTGCTGAATTATGGTTATTCGGTTCTTCGAGCCTCTGTAGCAAGGGCATTGCTGGGATCTGGATTGTTGCCAAATTTGGGAATATTTCATCGTAATCGATATAATGCTTTCCCGCTGGCCGATGATATTATGGAACCATACCGGCCATTTGTGGATACTATTGTGTATGAACTTTATCTGACAGGCTGCAAAGATTTGACAACGAAGGTGAAAACCGACCTTCTCAAGGTGTTAACGTGTGATGTGCAGGTTGGGAAATTAATGAGGCCGTTGCAAATTGCCTTGACGCTGACAACTTCTTCACTTACAAAATATTATGCTGGCGAAGTGAAAAAACTCTCATTGCCTGAATTAGTATGACGGAGTATCGTTTAAATGCATATCATATTATGTGGCTATTCGTGTTCTTCGATCTCCCAGTATCGACAAAGAAGGAAATGAAAGCGGCAGCCAGGTTCCGTAAGGATTTGGAGAAAGATGGTTTTGCAATGATGCAATTTTCGGTTTATATCCGACATTGCGCATCACGAGAAAGTTTGGATGTGCATATTAAACGAGTGAAGACGTTTTTGCCAGAGACTGGCAAGGTGAGCATTTTAAGTGTTACTGACAAGCAATATGGTGATATCCACAACTTCTGGGGAAAACCGAAAAGTACAAGTCAGAGCAAAATTCAGAACAAAGTAATAGGCGAACCTATTCAACTTGAATTATTTTAGTACATTTACGCAAAAATGACCTTCACAACCGCTTCTTTTGGATTGAATTTAACCGTAAATAAGGTGAATTTCAAGGGGTTAAACAACAGAGGTTGTGGTTTGATGTAGGATAGACATATAGAACAACATAAAACGCATTTACGCGCTGAAGGGACTTGTTGTGGTTTGATGTAGGATAGACATATAGAACAACTATGCAGGATTCGATGTCCCGTCAGGCGAGTTGTGGTTTGATGTAGGATAGACATATAGAACAACATGCGCAACACCAAGAACTCCTATGAAGAGTTGTGGTTTGATGTAGGATAGACATATAGAACAACGCCTCCAGCGTGACAGGAACTATCGTGTCGGTTGTGGTTTGATGTAGGATAGACATATAGAACAACCAGGGACTACCCCGGCAGGTGGACCTTTGAGTTGTGGTTTGATGTAGGATAGACATATAGAACAACCGCGGCAGGGGCAATCTACGATGGCAAGAGGTTGTGGTTTGATGTAGGATAGACATATAGAACAACAAGCACGTGACAACTGACGTGATACCTCAGGTTGTGGTTTGATGTAGGATAGACATATAGAACAACTTTCAAGAACATCTGCAAGATGGAGGGCATGTTGTGGTTTGATGTAGGATAGACATATAGAACAACGTCGTGTTGTGGGGCGGTAATGCGAACAAGTTGTGGTTTGATGTAGGATAGACATATAGAACAACCACAGATGGAAAAGCACTTGCCGTCGGTGGTTGTGGTTTGATGTAGGATAGACATATAGAACAACATTCTCTCTTATGCCCCGACCGAGGAGAAGTTGTGGTTTGATGTAGGATAGACATATAGAACAACATTGATTTCCGGCCAAGCTGACGCCACTCTGTTGTGGTTTGATGTAGGATAGACATATAGAACAACCACCTGCACCAACGCGAACAGGCGTGAACGGTTGTGGTTTGATGTAGGATAGACATATAGAACAACCTCGAGTCAGCGCTCGAACTCAAGAAAGAGTTGTGGTTTGATGTAGGATAGACATATAGAACAACAGTCATCCGCGTGAAATTCGCGGATGTCAGTTGTGGTTTGATGTAGGATAGACATATAGAACAACAAAACTCATCCGACAAGAGGATAACAACGTGTTGTGGTTTGATGTAGGATAGACATATAGAACAACCCATCGATGCGGAGATAACCCACGCCTACCGTTGTGGTTTGATGTAGGATAGACATATAGATATTCTTCTTGTCACTTTGGGGGTTGTTGTGGTTTGACGTAGGATGAACATATAGAATGCGTGGGTGCGTGGATTGAAACGCATTGGTTAAAAAGAAAAGAATTTGAAACTGTGTCGCACCCCGCTATGGGTAGGCGGGCTCGACTTTCAAACCGTCGTCAATCGAAGACGCAGTGTAGAGGCTTGAGTGGCACTATGGCTTGCACCAGCCCGTTTTCAAAATGGCCTGGCGCGAGGTCATCCTAGCCACAACCCTTTAAGAGGCACATTGCATAGTAGACGCTTTGAAAAGTTTCTCTCTCCGGCCAGCGAGCGATGGCGCTTCGAATCTTAAACCCGGGCTTCACATTGGCCGCAGGCCGGTAGAGTAATATCTCAAAGTTTTTTCATGTGCTGTTCATGTGCAGCGAAGAAGATATGAGTGCTGACTGGAGGTTTCAGGTCTGGCAAAATCTGAAATTTCCTATTGGAGACTTTGTGCAATTATTCATATATTTGCACAAAGTGTTGTTTATGAGCGAGTCAGTCATCAATACATTGAGAGAATATCTCTCTTCTCAGCCAGTTTTGAAAGCATGGCTTTTTGGCTCGTACTCAAGAGGGGAGGAGACAGTGGACAGTGATATCGATTTGTTGGTCTCTTTTGACAGTACCGCCAGAATCTCTCTTATGAAATTGTCCGGAATGTCTCTTGACCTGGAGGAACTCCTGGGGCGTGAAGTCGATGTCGTTCTAGAAGGTTCTCTTCGTACATATGCAGAGGCATCAGTTAACCGTGATAAGATCTTGATATATGCGAGAAGTTGAACGCGACCCTGGCCACATTCAGGATATGCTTTGTAGCTGATTTTCAAACCGTCGTCATTGGAGGCCGCATTCCAGAGGCCTGAGAGGCATTATGGCTCGCACTGGCCCATTTTCAAAAGAGCCCGCCGCGAATCAATGCCCTCCACATCCCCCTGAGAACCACATCTCATAGACGACGTTTTGAAAAGTTTCCCGCTCCCTCCGCCCGATAGACTCAGGCCCTCGGCTCCAAGTCCAGAAGGGAGCAAAAACACCGAAATCCGCTCCCTTCCGGAAGTAGTGAATGCCGTAGATTGCGTTATGGCAGGGGTGCCCAATCCGGAAGGGAGCAGAAAACGCCAAATCCGCTCCCTTCCGGATGCACATTCACACTGAGACTCTCCGCGCCTTCGCACCCGCGCCTCTCTCCGAACTTCCTCCCCACATTGGCCGCAGGCCGGGAAATATCATTTTCTAAAGTGGAGAACTTGGCGAAAACTCAGTTACCGAGAAATCCTCGGCAACTGCTACTATGGTGATGCGCTGTTGCGATATATGTCAAAGATACATTGATTTTATGGTTCCACGTCTTGAACCGGAATTTCCTTCCCTACTGACAGGACAAAGACCGCAATCTGTCCGTTCTCCCTTGCGAACCTGAGGGCGCTGTCCAGCGAGTCTTCGGGGAAAAGACACGTACTGTCGAAGTAGTAGAGGCTGTCGGAAGAGTTGTACCAGCCGCCCACGTAGCCGTCATGGCGTAGCGCGTGCCGGATGACTTTCTTAATTTCTCTAAGGCTGTGGCTGTCTTGAGTTGCCGCGTAGCTGACGGCGATTCCTTCGGCAGGCTCCGCGAATGTCCTGATGTCAAGAGTGAACCCGTCAGGGTGGGATTGGCCGTAGGCCAAGACTTTCCTTGCGAGGACGGAGACATTGTCCCGCTCGATTCGCGCGATTCCGCCTGAAGCACGCTGCGAGACGCCCGCAGTTCCGCAGGAGCAGAGCAGCACGAGCGCGATCTGCGCCGCCAGAATCAGCGGCACGCCAATCTGGAACTTGCGGTGCATCGTCTTGTGGTGCCAGACTCTCATCCCCAGCCACGCGCCCATGCTGCCGCCTGCGGCGGCCAATCCGAGCAGCACGGCTTCGGGAATCCTCCAGCGGTTGTGCCGCGCCTTCCACTTGTCTATGCCGTACACGAAGAACGTGACGACATTGACGAGAACGAGTATGGCTATGAGAAATCCGGACATACGCCTCACATCATCAGCATTATCCTTCCCTCGGCCTTTACGAAGGTGTCGGGGTAACGCATCACTACGGCATAGACCTGCGCCGAGGTCACCGGCTGGCCGTCCCTGCGGACGTGTAACTTCTTTCTGTTGATTACCTCCGCTATCTGCTCGGTGCGCATCCCGCCGTTGCGCTCGGCTAGGACATAGACTATCGCTTCCTCTATCTTCATCACTTCACCCACTTGAAATTTTCCGTCCCCGCTCCGATTTCGAAGTGCAGCTTCGCGATGCCCATGTCCATCTTCGTGTAGCCGAAGAGCGACG
>CAVAGP010000075.1:0-9051 GCA_963588175.1 Faecalibacillus sp.
GCTCTCATGATATCCCGGCCTCCCCGCAGATGTAGTCCGCGAAAAGCTCGGCCACATCGATGGCCCTATGATCGTACGGGAGACAAACAATGTTTGCCGAAAGGGAAAGGGTCAAAAACAATGATTCAAGCATGGAACCTCCTTTTAATTTGAAATGAAGTTGCCTATATTTTTGCCCTGATTTTCTAATATGCTCGAAAAATAAGCATAAGTTGTTTTTTTGCTGCATTCTTTGCAGCCATGTGATTTAACGACACTCATACGCGGATTTCTATTATAGACTTGGATTTTAGGATTATTTATTGTCTTTATTTAAGAAATATGTATTCTTTTTTCATAACACCTTGTGAGGTTAGCAAACAATGAAAACCAAAATATTACGCATACTCGAGAAAAATGCACACATATCAACAGCAGAAATCGCCAAGATGATTGGCGAAGATGAAACTACCGTTATCCAAGCCATCGGTGAAATGGAAGCGGATAAAATCATCTGTGGATATGGCGCGATCATCAACTGGGACAAGATAACCGACGAGAAAGTCAATGCGCTCATCGAAGTTAAGGTAGTCCCTCAAAGAGGAAGCGGTTTTGATAGAATCGCAAATAGGATTGCGAAATATAACGAAGTCAGCTCAGTCTATTTAATGTCAGGAACATATGATTTCTGTGTCCAAATCCAGTCAAAGAGCATGAAGGAAGTGTCTGAATTCGTATTCAATAAGCTTTCTGCTTTGGATTCGATTCAAAGTACTGCCACTCATTTTGTCTTAAAGAAATACAAAGACAACGGAGTCATCCTTGAAGACGAAAAAGTTGACCATAGAGAGATGTTAGAGATATGAGAGACTTCCTAAACGACAAACTTAAAGATATAAAACCTTCCGGCATAAGGAAGTTCTTCGATATCGCCAATAAAATACCTGATTGTGTGTCACTCGGAGTTGGCGAGCCGGATTTCGATACCCCTTGGCACATTACTGAGGAAGGAATCTATTCGTTAGAGAAAGGCTATACCTTCTACACATCAAATCAAGGAATGCCGGAACTCAGGGAAGAAATAGCCAAATGGAATAAAAGAAAATACAACCTGGACTACACAAAGGAAGAAATAATCGTCACATGCGGTGGATCTGAAGCAATAGACATCGCCTTAAGAGCAACCACCAACCCTGGCGATGAAGTTATCATACTAGAACCATGCTATGTCTGTTATGAACCAGATGTCATACTGGCCGGAGGAAGTGTCAAAAAGATAAAACTCCAAGAGAAAAATCAGTTTAGGCTGACACCTGAGGAACTCGAGGCCGCAATCGGGCCTAAAACAAAGACCTTGGTCATGAACTTCCCGAACAACCCAACAGGTGGGATTATGACAAAGGAAGACCTTGAGAAAATCGCAGAGGTCCTCATCAAACACGACATGCTTGTCATTTCAGATGAGATATACTCAGAATTGACATACTTTGGTTCTCATACATCAATCGGATCACTGCCAGGCATGAAAGAAAGATCCATAATCGTGAATGGTTTCTCCAAAGCCTATTCCATGACCGGATGGAGGCTGGGATATGTCATGGGGCCAGAAATGATAATGAGCCAGATGAAGAAAATACATCAGTTTGTCATCATGTGTGCCGCCACACCCTCCCAGTATGCCGGCATCGAAGCGCTCAAACATGGTGATGACGATATAATCGCCATGAGGGAGGAATATGACAATAGGAGGCACTACCTCCTCTCCGAATTCAAAAGGCTTGGCTTACCATGCTTTGAACCGAAAGGCGCATTCTACATCTTCCCTAATATCTCAAAATACGGAATGTCTAGTGAGGAGTTTGCAACGGATTTACTCAAAAAAGAGCATGTCGTTGTTGTTCCTGGAACGGCATTTGGAGACTCAGGAGAAGGCTTTGTGAGAATCTCGTACACCTATAGTTTGGAATCTCTAGAGGAAGCCATAAAGCGCATTGAAAAATATTTGAAGGAAAATTTCTAAAAAAGGATACCGGCGATGGTATCCTTTTGTCGCTATTCTTTCGGAGTGGTTCCCGCATCCTCAGGAGTTGTGTTGTTATATATAATTTCACCATTCTTGATGAATGTTGATCTAACCCCTTTAACGCAGGCCTCAATTTGAGACTGCCAATCCCATTTCGATTCGAAGTATTCGCAGTCTTTAATTCTCGGTTTAGTCTTTGGCTTCTTTGGAGTAAAGATGGTGCAGCAATCCTCATATGGCCTGATGCTGATTTCGTAAGTGTTGATACGCTTTGCAATATCGATGCATTCGTTTTTGTCCATAACGGCCAAAGGTCGAATTATCGGATAATTTGTCACATCGTTAATAGCAATCATGGATTCAAGCGTTTGAGATGCCACTTGACCTACGGATTCTCCGGTAGCAATGCCATGGCAGTTGTGTTCTTTAGCCACAATTGTTGCGATTCTCATCATCATTCTGCGCATGATCGTGATGCAATATGGTTCATCGACGTGCTCATAAATGGCAAGCTGCAATTCAGTGAATGGAACAATGTTAAGCTTAACGTCTTCTTGATAGATATTGAGAACTTTAATGATATCGGTCAGCTTGTCGATAACCGCATCAGATGTATATGGAGGAGAGGCAAAGTGCAGAGCTTCAATCTTGATCCCTCGTCTAACTAGCTGATAGGCTGCAACAGGAGAGTCAATGCCGCCAGATAAAAGAAGCATGACCTTCCCATTCATTCCGAGCGGGTAGCCACCGCATCCTTTGAATTCGTGGCAAGAGATGCAGGCACAAGACTCTCTAATATCAACAGTGATTGTGATATCAGGATTATGAAGATCAACCGTGTATTTCTTTGTTTGTAAAATTGGGCCGGCAACAGCGTTGCAGATTCCATAAGAATCAAGCGGGAAACGTTTATCCGCCCTTTTTGCCTTTACTTTGAATGTTAATCCTTCTTCAGACTGGATGAGCTCTAAGGCCGCGTTTTCAATAATGTCGATTGATTTTTCAACCATGACAACAGGCGTAATACGTTGGATTCCCGATATTTCTTGGAGCCTAATTACCAAATCCTGAACGTCGTAATCTTCAGTTGTCACGTATGTGTGGTCTCTATCGCACGTTACTTTAGATTCTGGAAAAGAATTTGAAAGAGCGTGCCTTATATTTCTGTTCAAGCAGCTTATGAACAATTTTTTGTTTTCTCCTTTGGTGGAGAGTTCTCCGTAGTGAATCATGATGTAGGAATATTTCATTTGACGAAATCCCTTCCGGCAGTTGTTGCCAAAATATCTTTTAGTGTCCTTATAAATATATCGATTTCTTCCATTGTGTTTGAAGGCGAAATCGAAACCCTGATAGAATTTCTCGCTTCAGCCTCAGTCTTCCCCATTGCCAGGAGTACATATGAGATTGGTTCTCCTTTTGAAGAACATGCAGAAACGCTGGAAACATAGATTTCTTTTTGGGACAAAGCCTCAAGTACTACCGAAGATTTATGCTTTTCTAAGGAAAAATTAAGAACGAACGGTGAAGAATTAATCGGAGAGTTAATCGTAACCTCTTCAATGCTTGATAAACCACCAATTAACTTAGTTTTTAAAGCGGTGACAGATGAGATGTTTTTAGCCATATCTTTTAGTGATTTGTCTAAGGCTAAATCCATGCAAAGGGAACCGGCAAGGTCAACGGTTCCGGCTCTATAGCCGAATTCCTGCTCACCACCATCAAACAGCGGCAAGAATTGAATGTTCTTCTTATATAGGAGCGCGCCGTTTCCTTTCAATCCGCCAATCTTGTGCGAAGAGAACGAAATAAGGTCGATTTTCGAATAATCCAATTTAACTTTGGCAATTGCCTGAGTCACATCGCTGTGAAAGAAGGCTTTTGGGTATTTATGGACTATCTCGGCGTATTTAGCCACGGGAAATATCGATCCCATTTCGTTATTGACCGCCATAATCGATACGAGAATCGTATCTTTATTCATCGTTTCTTCCAATGTAGATGGATCAACATACCCTTCTTTGTTAATTGGCATGTATTTGACTTCGAATCCTTCTTGTTCAAGCTCCTTGAAAGCGTTGAGGACAGACGGGTGCTCCACCGCACTAGTGATAACTCTTTTGCCCCTATTCGAATATTTGTGAGCAATGCCTTTTATAATCAAGTTGTTAGATTCAGATGCGCAGCTCGTGAAAATCATCTCATGAGTGTTTTTTACGTTGAGCAAGGTTTTTATGTGTTCCCTCGCGTTATCGAGTTTTCTCATCGAAGTTCGGCCAAGCGCATGAGATGAGGAGGTGTTGGCAAAAGACTCCAAAGACGTTTTGGAGAATAAATCTAAAACTTCAGGGTATGGCCTAGTGGTTGCGGCGTTATCAAAATAAATCATCTTTGTTGTTTCTTTACTTGCTCGTTTTCTTCGGTCTGAGTCATAGTTCCTAAAACAACGATGGATTTTTTGAAATCGCCATCAAAGAAGAATGTTTCAGCCTGTTTTATCGTGTTATCAACATTAGGATTTGGGGCTCTATGCCTATTGGCGATTATGATTGCTTTCTCCGCTTCACCCATGTCTACTAGGGCCTTATTGACCTCGTTAACAATAAAATCGCCCTCTTTAACGATTGTCTGATGGCGGGATTCAACCTGTTTGATGTCAATAGGTTTAGCATGGATAAGATTATTCAATTCATTGAAAACGTTGTAGAGGTTATCTAAAGGATCGTTGAATCTAGCGCTGATGGATTCAAGTCTCATGTCGTTGATAATGCATTCGGTATCCCTAACTTTGACATAATATTCATTCAAATCTTCCTGTGCTTCTTCAACTTCTCTCTTCATTGAAAGAAGATATTCTTTAAAAGAATCCAAAGCGTCTTTTGTGTTTTTCGTTTCGATTTTCAATGCGCGAACTTTAGCTAAAAGGACTGAATAAGGCTGCTTAGTTGCACTGTTGATAAATGAGTCAAGATTTCTCTTGGTGACAGACGCCTTATCAACCAAATTTTTGATTTGAGCAACTTTCTTATCGTCGTTTTCATCGATTAAATACATCTCTTTTAAGGCAGGGAGGCTGTTGGTTAGACGAACGTATTCAGTCTGCACTTCTTGCTGATTTTTCGCGGTAGGTTCCATCTCTTGCACAAACGAATCTTTGGCAGCGCACTCTTCATCGAATTTCTTAAGCGAGTCCTCAATTGTTGAGTGGATTTCATTGATGGAGTCTTTGACACCAGCAAGGTTTAATGTCTTGACTTGGTTGCATAGGGCAGTCACTTTCCCATTTAAATCCTCAATGGTCGTTGGTGTGCAAATGTGAATGAGAGGTATGCCGGATTTTGTAAGTTCGTCATAACGGTTTTTCAATGAAGCGATGTTGTCTGGAAGAACGGAGGTAAGCTGAACGCAAACTTCTGGCAGCATTGAAAGTCCGTTTTGAATGAGATTTATCGCTGGTTCAATTTTCTCTTTGAGAATGGTTTTCGCCTCTTCGTATCTTGCGCTTTCGATATCGCTTTCGCATTGTTCAAAATTCTCATCCAATAGTTTGAAGACCGTTTCGAAAACACCGGCAACAAGGTTTAAATCTGATGCGTTGTTGTTATAGATGAGTTTAACTTGTCTAAGCTGACTTCTTAAAGAATTGAGCAATTCGTTGCATTCATTCTCGATAACAAATTTCTTTTTTAGTTCATTATGGAGATTATCAACGCTTTCGCAGTAGGCATTCACCATATCCCTGACGGTTGGTAAAGTCTCTCTTAATTCGTTATATCTTCCATCTTGGGCTAGATTCCTGAGGTCTCTCATTCTTGAAGATATATTTGCATCGCTGACATCGCGAATATCCTTATATTTTCTCTGGAATTCACCGAAATCGTTTATGTATACGAGGTTCAGATTTGAGATAGTTTCAAGTCTCTTGACCAGAGTGTTGATGTCGCCGAACAACAATCCGTGAGAGGTATTGTATTTGCTATTTAGGTCACCGACCTGCTTTTTGAGTCTCATTCTCTTAATGACGGTAAGATAAAGGACCACTGCAATTGCGGCAATAGCGATTATGCCCAAAGCAATGAAGACAATGATGAACGGGTTGAACTGGCTAGAATCGTCAGCGAGAAGCAAGAAAGGGAAACTATTAATAAACATATTAATAAATATACACTAAACACCATAAAAACACCTAGATTTTCAGGAGCAAAATATAAAATGGATCACTAAAGCGGCAAAAGATCGGATTTCTGACGAATTTTGTTGACGGGAGTCCTTTGAATACTTATTGTATTAGACGCGTGAAAAGTTAGCAGGCTTTTACGTTTCCGTCTGACGTCCCTCAAATATTTGCAGTAAGCCCAGCTAAAGTGGCCGAAGGAGAGACACCCGGGAAATGGGAAGAGCATCCAACACTTTGTTCCGCAAAGAAAGGAGACATTTTAGATATGTCAAGATACACAGGTTCCACATGGAAGAAATCACGTCACCTCTCATTCTCAATCTTAGAGTCAGGTGATGAGCTCAAGAAGAGAGCTTATGGTCCAGGTCAGCACGGCCAGGACAGAAAGAGAAAGCCATCAGAGTATGGTTCTCAGTTAGCTGAAAAGCAGAAACTCCGTAACTACTACGGCGTCTCAGAAAAGCAGTTCAGACGTCTCTTCACGATCGCTAAAGCAGATAAGACCACAGTTACAGGTCTTGCATTCTTCAGAATCCTTGAATCCAGACTCGACAACCTCGTCTACAGAATGGGCTTCGCTCGCACTCGTGCAGCCGCTCGTCAGTTAGTCAACCATGGTCACGTCACAGTCAACGGCAAAAAAGTCGACATCCCTTCATATTTATGCAAGGTCGGAGATGTTGTTGCATTCAAGGAAACATCCCCATTAAAGGTTGTTAAAGAATCAGTCGAAGGCAAGCCAACAATCCCAGGTTTCGTTACGGTCGAAGCTGAGAAGTTCTCAGGTGTCTACGCAAGACTCCCAGAAAGAAACGAACTTCCAAAAGACATCAACGAAGCTCAGATCATCGAATACTACAACAGACTTCTCTAATTCGTTGCAAGACTCAGATCAAAAAAACGCATCCATCCTTGGGTGCGTTTTCTCTTTCTATAGATAAGCAAAATGAAAGGGTCCGGCCAGCGGACCCTAAGCAATCAATAATCGATTTTGAATAATAAGCTTTTATATGTCGGATAAGAGAATAAGTCAGATGATAACAATCCTTCAATCGCATCATATTTAGCTCGGATTGATTCATGAAGCGGTACACCGTTCTTCAAGAGGAAGAGGCCTCTTTCTTTGTAGGTTTCAATCTTCATTGCCTCGGCAACTACGTTATCAAGAGCGGCAACTTCCTTAGAAGATTCATCAACGAATGTCTTTAATTTGCTGATGGTATCCTTAAAGTATTCTGGCATGAATTCTCCAGTACGAGCCAAGGCTGCAATGTTTTCACCAACAAGCGGATAGACCTTTGTTTTCATCATATCGCTAAGAGTCTTTAGCTCAATTCCCTTAATCTTTGAATATGATTCATACATGACATCAAGTCTTGCCGAAATCTCATCTTTGGAGAAGGAACCTTCTTTGACTAATACATCGCAAGAATTATGTTCTTCAACATATTTGACTGTTTCAACCCATGTTTTGATATTTAGCAATCCGCGTTTATTTGCCTCATCAACCCAAGCATCTGCATAGCCATCTCCGCCGAAGATAATGCGCTTATGCTCTTTGACGATTCTGACACAGATGTCAAGAGCGGCTTTTCTAATGTCCTGACGATACTTATGTGATTCGATTTCATCAGCAATCTCGTTTAAGGACTCTGCCATTATGGAATTCAATGCCACGTTGAGATATCCGGCAGACATGCTTGAACCGAGAGCGCGAACTTCGAATTTATTGCCAGTGAAGGCAACTGGCGAGGTTCTGTTTCTATCAGAATTGTCGCGTGGTAGATAGCTTAAAGTGGAAATGCCAAAATCCTTTAAAGAATTCTTGGCGTATGTCTTTGGCTGATCATCAACCAACGAGAAGAGGACATCTTCAACAACAGTGCCTAAGAATATGGAAATGATTGCAGGAGGCGCTTCGTTAGCGCCTAAACGATAGTCGTTTCCTGGGCAAGAAGAGAAGAGACGAATTAATTCTGGATGTGTGTCAACAGCCTTAATGAATGCGCAGATGAACGTGAGGAACTGAACATTTTCGTGCGGGTTCTTTCCTGGATCAAATAGATTTACGCCGGTGTTTGTGGATAAGCTCCAGTTATTGTGCTTGCCTGAACCGTTGATGCCGGCAAATGGTTTTTCGTGCAATAAACATACCAAATCATGTTTAAGGGCGGTTTTCTGCAAAACCTCCATGATGAGCTGGTTCTGATCAACGGCTATATTTGTGTCGGCGTAGATAGGAGCAAGTTCAAACTGACCAGGGGCGACTTCGTTGTGTTCGGTCTTTGCGAATATTCCAAGTTTCCATAAAGCGGCATCCACATCTTTCATAAACGCCTTAACTCTAGTTGGGATTGTACCGAAATAATGAGTAGATAATTCCTGTCCCTTAGGAGGCAAAGCACCGATAACTGTTTTGCCTGTTACAACTAGGTCTTCCCTCTTTACGAAATCTTCTTTGGCAACCAAGAAATATTCCTGTTCAAGGCCAACGGATGAGGTGACATGTGTTACGCTCTTGTCCCCAAAGGCGTTGATGATTCTGCAGGATGCTTTTGAAACGGCATCCATGGATTTGAGTAAAGGTCCCTTAAAATCAAGTGCTTCGCCTTTATATGAAACGAAGATTGTCGGGATGCATAATGTATCATCCTTGATAAAGGCTGGGGATGTGCAATCCCAATAAGTGTAACCGCGGGCTTCAAAAGTTGCGCGAAGTCCTCCGCTAGGGAATGAAGATGCATCAGGTTCGCCTTTGATAAGATTCTTTCCAGAGAACTTTGAGATTGGTTGTCCGTCCTTATCCATATCAAGGAAGGAATCGTGCTTCTCTGCTGTTACGCCGGTAAGTGGCTGGAACCAGTGAGTATAA
>CAVAGP010000076.1:0-9004 GCA_963588175.1 Faecalibacillus sp.
ATCCGGCATTCCTCCAACGACAATATATTCTCTTAATTTTTTGAACATCTCATCATTGATGCCATTTTCAACTTTTTCTTTGCGATCAAAAAAGCCTTTTATATAGCTGATGGCATCTTCGCTTGTGCCGATTGCCCATAAAAATTCTTCAAAATCCAAAGGGTACATTGTTATTTGCCTTTCGTATCCAACTGGAATTGACGATACGGATTTATAACTAACACCAAGCAAAGAACCAGACGCTATGACATCATATCGATTATCGAGGGCAAGAAATTTCAATGCCGTTCGTGCATTAGGACATTCTTGAATTTCATCTAAGAAAATGAGGGTGTCCTTAGGAATAAGCCTTAAATTTGTGACATACAACGACATCTTTCCATAAATCTCATCAGCTTGCAAACTTCCTTCGAAGATATTTTTAAATTTTGGATTCTCGAAGAAATTTATATAAACATAGCTTTTATAATTTTCCTTGCCAAATTGCTCGATAATGAAAGTCTTGCCAACTTGCCTGGCACCTTTTACAAATAAGCATTCTTTATCTTTGGCGTTTTTCCAAGAGATTAAATCATTCAATATTTTTCTTTTTAACGTAACTGTACCTCGCTTATGGATATATGTTGCCACAAAAAGCGGTAAAAATCGAGCGTTTGCATATTTTTGGACATCGTTTTGGACACCTCGTGCATATTTTTGGACACTGTTTTGTGCGTTGCATGCATATTTTTGGACCCTATAAATGTAGTTTCATGCATATTTTTGGACTTTTAACCTCTCCGATAACTTATAAACAACCGAAGCAAAGTTATCCTCATTCAAAGGCTGTGATTAAGGGATTTTAGAGCGATGCGTTACTATACCAATCGCCGTTTATTTTGTTTTGCTTATCTGTAACTATATAATTTAGGCAATGAAAACCTCACTTAAAAGTTTAATCTATAAAGCGTTGATGGATGACCATTGGCTTTATATTTCCTATATCAATAGAGATGGCAAATCCACGAAGTATTACATTGGCGTTGCCGATATCAATGTCATCAAAGCGACGATGTCTTGTGATATTTTCAATCCATACAAAGGGTTGGAGTGCATTCCTGAAAGAGTGAATATCAGCATTGAAGGCATACAGAATGTAGTTGTGATGGAAGAGTCCTTTTATCCCACGAGTGAGGCTCTATTGGGGAAACTTAACGATTCCACGAGTGATGTCTACAAATATCTTGAAGTGGACACGATGGATAACAACATCCTTCAGTATCTAGTGCAATGCTATAAGAACGATGAGGACCCATATCTCAAGGACAAAGCCCTCATAGATGGAGTCATTCCTGAAGCATTCAAAGATGAAGATGTATATCAATTGGACGATTCCCAATTCAAAGAAATCCTAGATAAAGTCTTCAAACGTTATAGAAACACGAATTATTTTGATGTCCAAGAATCGCAGCAGATGGGTATGAACGTTTTCTCGATTAACAATGTTGAAAAACAGTTCGTGGTGGCCTATCGACCGATAATGCTAAATTTCAAGAACAAGACCCTTAAAATCAACAGGAAAATCGCCTTCAACAAATCGTTCTTGGTTGAAGATAGGTCAATCGCCTTATCCAGATATTTAGATATATCCGTAGATGATTTCATCGAGAGATTCCCGCTTGAGCATAGAGAATTAATCGACAGTATCAAAGAAACCCTAAGCGGTTCCGAACTTGCGAATACCGATCCATCGATATTCTTGTTGGGGCGCAAGAATTCAACGGATTTAGAAAGAGCCTGCCATTCAATTAAAGAGATGGAGAATGAGGGATCTCTAACCCAGCCTCTAAAAGCGTTTTTTGGCAACAATAGAACAAGTAGGGGAACCACGAAGAACCCATTCATCGTCATTGCTGATTCCAAGAAGATAAACGTTGACCAGATGCGTGTCGTCTATAATTCCATGGTCAATCACGTCACATATGTAAAAGGTCCGCCAGGTACTGGGAAAACCGAAACAATATTCAACGTTGTTCTCTCATCAATCGCGAACAAGAAAGACGTTTTAATATGTTCAAATAACAACCATCCACTGAATGATATCTATGATAAGCTTACAACATCATTCAATTGGCATAACCCAAGAACAAATCTTGACGAAGTTTTGATGTTCCCTGCGCTCCGTATTTACAACAATGCAGAAATGCCTAAAACATTGGAGGCGATTAAGTCGTATATCAAATATGCAGAAGACCATAAAGACGAAGTGGTATCCGAATCATTGATTGAGGATTATAAAAACAGATCACTATCAAAAAATGCAAAACTCAAGGATGTACTGCATTCTTATGAGGAGAATCAATCTAGATCAGAGGATATCGAAAGGCTAGAGAAAATAAAGAAGATGACCTCGACTAGCCAATTGATCAGCAAGATTGACAAACAAATCGAGTTGAAAAGGGAAAAACTTAAAGAAGGGGATGGCATCACGGACGATTATGTTGCAAGTCTAGCGACATCCGCAAAAGACGATGAGTCTTTCAGAACCTATTTGCACTTATATTTCACCTGGAACTATAAACGCCTTTTGAACCCAACCTACAAGGATTTGAGGGATATCATTAGACTTTATGGCACCGATGTAACCTCCGCCGTAAAAGAATTCAATGCCTATCTTAGAAATAACGAGACTTTAAAAAGATTGCTGAATGTTTTCCCTGTTGTAGTGTGCACGAACAATTCATCAGATAAACTTGGGTCGGCTAAGCCTCATTTTGATTTGACCATCATGGATGAGGCAGGTCAGTGCAATTTGGCTAGCAGCCTAATTCCTATAATTAGAGGCAATGATCTCCTTTTAGTCGGGGACACGAACCAGCTTCAGCCTGTCACGGTAATTGATGAGGGTCTCAATGAGAAGCTCAGAGATGAGTATGGGGTTAAGAAAGAATATGACTATGTCGATAACTCTATCTTATCAACGATGTTATCTAAAGATAGGGTCTCAAAATCTTTACTGCTCAGATATCACTATAGATGCGCAAACAAGATAGCAACTTTCCCTAACGCGAGATATTATAACGAGCAATTGAAACTACTGAATTCTAATCCGGGAAGCCTGGTGTATGTCGATGTCAAGAATAAGCAAACCCCGGGAGTGAAGAACTCATATTACAAAGAAGCGAAAGAAATAGTGGAAATCGTCAAATCCCACAAATACAAAGATGTCGGAATCGTCACCCCATTCGTAAACCAAGCCGCTTTAATCAACGAATTATTAAGGCAAGAGAGGATATATGGCGTAAAAGCCGGTACAGTCCACACATTGCAAGGCTCGGAGAAAGGCACGATTATCCTATCTAGCGCCTTATCTCCTAAAACAGCAAGAAGGACTTTGCAGTGGATTGAGAACAACAGCGAACTGATTAATGTTGCGGTTACACGCGCTAAGGAAAACTTTATTTTTGCCGGTGACAAAGAAGCTATTGATATCCTATCCAAAGGAAGAAATACCGATATCAAAGCGTTATCTGACTATGTAGCAAGCAACGGAGTTATCATCCCAACTAAGTCCGAGAAGACGTTAATCACCGATTTCTCCAATAACTCACTATCAGAGAAAATGTTCTTCGATACCGTAAAGCCATTCTTCAACAGAAGAGGCAGCAAATTCAAAATTGATAGGAATGTTCCTGTAAAAGAGACAATCAGCAAGCTAAGTGGCATTGAAGAGGAGTCTTTTGGTAGAAAAGAATTCGACATCGTCATCTCCACGAATGGCGGCCAATTGAATAATAGATATAGCCCGATTGTCGTATTTGAAATCGACGGTGGAGAACATGTCGGAAGCAAGAAAACCGCAATCCTAGATAGGAATAAAGAAGAGATATGCGCTAGATATGGCATAAAACTTATTAGAATCGCCAACAGCGATGTCAAAGATTATGAGATGATCATCCAGTTATTTGAGCAAACCGCAGGGCTTTGCGACGAGCAAGAGATGGTCCAAGGAAGCCTATTTGACCAATAAGGCAATTCAACTGCTTATTCTTATTGGGCCATGTATGAAACGGCAATTTATCCTAAATCAGTCTTTCTTTTTTGCTAATTTTTAAAAAAGTTGTTCAGTGAAAACCGAAAATATTGCTCAACGAAAACTGAAAATATTGTTCACTGAAAACCGTAAATGTTGTTCATTTTGGCCGGCTCAATTATTTTAAACTGGTATGCCAATGTCCACGTAAATTATTTGAAGACTTCGCAATCACACGATGGTTTATCGTCGATATCCATTTTCTCCATTACCCTTATTGTGTTTTGATTTATGACTAACCTATTCTATTTAATTGGTCATGTTTTTTCGTTTAACGCTTAATCTAACGCATAGCAAATCGGTCTTACACATTGTTATTCTTTCTAAAATACGCAGTAAAAAATTGCGCATAATCATGAAAATGCACATTTTTAGCCATATTTTTGGGAAATATGTAAATTTTAGGCTTGTTTTTTGCGTTTTTTAAGAAAACTATGCCAAAAGTGTAGTTGAGAAAAGACAGAGCCATACACCCTGTTATCAAGTTAGATATTCGTTGCAAAATCGATGCAGCGATACCGAATGCAAAGCGATTACATTCATTGCCAATTGCATTATTTTTGGCTCCTTTTAAACTAAGTTCAGGAGAGACATTATGAAAATCATACACACTGCGGATGTCCATCTTGGATCGAAGATGGAAGCAAAACTCCCTAAAGACAAATCCGATCAAAGGAAAACAGAATTGAGGACAACATTCTCAAGGCTAATCGCTTTTGCAAAAGAATCAGATTCCAAGGTTGTACTGCTATCTGGAGACATTTTTGATATGGATAACCCATATAAGAAAGACAAGGATTTCTTTTATTCGGTCATCCGTAACAATCCTGAGATTGATTTCCTGTATCTCAGGGGCAATCATGATTCTTCAGCCGTGTATGATGACAATTCCTTGAAGAACCTCAAGACATTCTCAAAGCGATGGTCCTGCTACGAATATGGCGATGTCAATATTTGGGGAATTGAGATGGATGAGGAAAATGCCGAATCCTTATATAGCACCTTAATCACCAAACCGGATAAAAAGAACATAGTCATGCTTCATGGCCAAATCTCTGATTCAGTTGGAAACGGATTGATCAATATATCTAGATTAAAATTCAAGAACATCGATTATTTAGCCTTAGGCCACGTTCATAAATTCCAAACCGGAAAGATTGACGATAGGGGAGTCTATGCCTACTGCGGTTGCTTAGAACCTAGAGGATTTGATGAAATCGGTGAGAAAGGATTCATCCAACTAGATACTGATGATATCTCTCAATTCAGGTTTACCCCATTCTCGACAAGGGCAATATATGAAGTAGATGTTGATGTTACAGGGGCAAAAGACATTTATGAGGTCATATCTTATATTAAGAAGCAAGTGACTCTTGATCAAAAGGACATGTATAGAATCAATCTAGTCGGGACGCTTCCCTTTGAAATGGGTGGCATAGCTAAAGATGTTGAATCTATGATGGGGTCGAATTGCTATTTCCTCTCCGTTAAAGATAAGACAAATAAACCTGTTGATTTCTCCTCGTTTGAAAAAGAGAAATCTTTAGCGGGAGAGTTTGTTAGACAAGTCAGGGCGTCTTCCAATCTCAGTGCTGAAGAAAAAGACGCGATTGTTGCCCTAGGCATCAATGCCATTCAGGGAAAGGAGCTTGAATAATATGAAACTCCTAAGTTGTTATATTTCTAATTTCGGCAAATTCAGCGACGAAAAACTTGATTTTGTCTCTGGCCTTACAACTTTCACCCAAGATAATGGAAGTGGCAAAACCACTTTAGCCTCATTTATCGTTGCGATGTTCTATGGCCTGCCTCAGAACAAATCCTCATCCAAGTTCAATGATAGGAAACATTATTACCCTTTTAATAAAGGCAAGTTTGGTGGTTCTATCACCCTTGAAAAGGAAGGACATCAATATCGAATTGAAAGATACTTTGGCCCTAAAACGGATGCCGAGGATACTATCGCGGTCTATAAAGACGATTCTCTTTTTACAGATTACGGAGAAGGCATTGGAAAATATCTCTTTGGAATCGATGAGGAGTCATTTAGGAAAACGGTATTCATCACCAACAAAGACTTTGAATCATCGGATAGGACTAGTAGTGGCATCGTCCACAAATTGAATAACTTCATCGATGATTCATCGTCTTCCCGCGGATTCGATGATATTTGCGAATCCTTAAAGCAATATAAGAAGATATATACATCCAGAAGCAAAGACTTGGGAAAGATTCAAATCAAGACGGAGGAAATCCGCGATTTAAAAGCCAAGATACAAAATGCCAGTGGTATCGAAACCATTCTCGCTGATAAACAGCAAAAATATTCTGAGCTTCAAAAAGAATTAGAGGAATTGGACGCCAAAATCAATGCGGCCAGAACCCGTGATGTTGAGCTGGAGAAATGGAAGACGCTGGATTCTTTAAAAGAAAAACAAATTGGACTTAAGCAAAAACTAGCTAATCTAGAAAACAAATATCCAAAAGGATTGCCAACCCAATCGGAAATCGATGAATGCAATATCTTGTTGAATGAAATATCTAATTTAGAGGCTGCATTGTCTTCGCTTAAATTTGATGATGGCAAAGAAGCTAGATTATCCGCGTTATCAGTTCATTTTGTTAATGGCGTGCCAACGGATGATGAGTTAAATGCATTAAGGAAAGATGTTGACGATTATCGTTCTAAAAGTGTTCTTTTAGACTCTTTAACTAATGCTGAGGTTGGCGATAGAGAAAAAGAGCTTAAAGCCAGATTCTTTGAAAAAGGCTTAAGCGATGAAAAGATAAAAGATGAAGAGAGCGAGGTTTCATCATTTATAGAAAAAGAGAAAATCTACAATGAAACACCTGCAAATATTCAAGGTGTTCAGAATGTTGCCTCCACCCTAGCAAAGAAGAAAACAAGCCCTTTGTACTTGGTTTTCCTGGTAATTGGCGTTCTTGTTGCTGTTACGGGAGTCGTTCTTTTCTTTGCTAATGTCAACTACGCTGCAATCGCATGTTTGGCACTCGGCATCATCGGAATATTTATCAATGGCTTCGTCTATCTATCAAAGAAGGCGAGTAATGCATCGCTTCCGGCATATACCCCAGTTGATGTTCCTAATCCCGAAAAGGCCAAGGCGTATGAGGCGATGAGCGATGCAAAGAATGAGGTCTTATCATTCATATTGCCTTTTGGCTATTCACCTAGTGTCGGGGTTCCTGTTGCATTCAACAACCTTAAAAACGATTGGGAAGAATATAAGCGTTTAGAGCAAGATAACACTAAAAAGACTAATGAAATTGATTCTTTATCTGAAGATACAGAAGCAAGAAAACAGAGTCTTAAAGATAGGTTAACTAAGTATGGCTATGTGGGAGATGATTATTCGGGACTTCTTACATCCCTAATCTCTGATTCGAAGTCATACAGTGAATTAAAAGAGGAGAAAACCGCTTGTAACTCTAAAGTCGAGTCTAACAAATCATCTAAGCAAGATAAACTCAATAAACTCCTATCAATCATCACAAAATATGGTTTTGCCTATAACGAATTCCTTAGCGATAACTTAAAGAATATCAAACAAGACCTTTATGATTTGGATTCCATCAATAAATCTCTTATAGAAGGCGAAGAAGGAATCAAGAAATATCAGTTAGATAACAATCTATTTAAAAGAACTATTGATGATGGCGAGCCATTAGATGTCTTGACGAACAAAAGAAACAACGTGTTTGCGGATTTGCAGAGATTGAGTGACGAACTTAAAGACGATGAAGAAACAGTCGGCCTCTTAGCGGAAAGAAGAGATAGCCTGCTTATAAAGGAAGAAGAACTCAAACAATTGAACAACAGGCTCAAAATAATCGAGAAAACTACGAAATTCCTTGAAGAAGCGGAGGCTGCCCTCGTCAGGAAATATATTGGTCCCATCCAATCTGAGTTCAACAAGTTCGCGGAAATCATTGAGAAAGCCTTCCCATCCAAAATCGTCATGGATAAGGAATTCAATCTCTCTTTCACTGAAGATGGGGAATACCACGATGAGAAGTTCTTAAGCGATGGCCAAAGAACTGTTTTGATGCTGTGCTTCAGACTTGCCCTTATACAAAATATGTATGAAGGCGATCCTCCATTTATCATATTAGATGACCCATTCACCGCCTTGGATGGGAGGCATATGGAACTCGCTAAAAGAGTCATTTCAGCCTTATCCATGCATTACCAATTGATTTATTTCACATGTCATGAGTCTAGATCGATAGGAGAGGAACACAAGGATTCGCCATATGGTTGGAAACATATCCCTGGGCCCAAAGAAACGGAAGATGTGGTTCTAACTACTCAAGAAAACAAGATTTAAGATTTATTGGGCTTAACCGCTTTCTTAACAAACAAACATTTACATTCCTACATTGAATTTTCAAGTAGAACTCATACGTTATCATGATGAATCGGCCGAAATAGCCATGTGGTTGATGTGCCTAAAGCGACACCTTTGTTTCGCTTCGATTTGCAAATAATTTAATTATTTGTATAATGATTTCCAGTCACCATATAAAATGGTGGCCGAAAAGGAGGGGCATATGAAGAAAAATGTTATCATATCATTGATTTCAATCGTTGCTTTGAACGCCGTTTGCCTTTCCACAGTCACCATCGCTTGGTTCACCGCAAAGAATACGGTGGATAACTCGGTTGACGGGGTTGTTGCTGTAGATGGCAGCATTGTATCAAAAGTAGAGGTTTTTAACACCGCTTCCAATGTCGCTTATGAGAGTGGCTATAGATATTTTGAAAAGACAGCATCTGACACACTTAATCTTGCTGAATATACCCTTTTGGATAAGAGGTACCAATCATTGATTAAGGTTACTTTGACTGGGACATATTCCAACATTAAAATATCCGCAAAGACCAACTCTAACTCCAAGGATAAGGTTTAC
>CAVAGP010000077.1:0-8875 GCA_963588175.1 Faecalibacillus sp.
GCGTTCATATGTATAATAATGCCGTCAGATTTCAAGACCTGACTTCGTATAATTACCAGATTGGTGGGAAGTTTCTACGCTAGACCGTAATCTAGCACTACGAATTAACTTGTCGAGGCGCTTATAAAAACCCAAACGAGAGGTTTTGAATATTCACCTTTTTAGTTTTTCCACCCGGTAATAAACATAAAACTTGTTTTCTAGGAGGAAAGAAAATGAAAAAAGGTTTTAAAGGTTTAGTCTTAGCTGCTATGTCAGTCGCGTCAGTCGCTGGCTTAGTCGCATGTGGTGGCACATCAAATTCAACAAGTGCCTCTTTTGGTCTTATCACATTACACGATGAGAACTCTACTTACGATGCAAACTTCATCGATGGTTTCAAGAAAGCTTGCGCTGCCAAGAACGTTGAAGCAAAAATCAAAACCGGTGTACCAGAAGATAGCCAATGTTACGATGCTGCCGCTGATTTAGTCGACTCAGGCTGCAAAGGTGTCTTCGCAGACTCATTCGGACACGAAGCAAACGTCGTCAAGGCTGCTAAAGAATTCACAAACGTCACTTTCGCTCACGCAACAGGCACAACCGCTAAATATTCATCAAAAGGCGTTTCAAACTACCACAACGCTTTTGCATCTATTTATGAAGGCAGATATCTCGCAGGTGTCACTGCTGGATTAAAACTTCAGGAAATGATCACAAATAACACACTTCCATCATCATCTAAGAAAGACGAAGATGGCAACTACAAGCTTGGATATGTTGGCGCTTATACATACGCAGAAGTTATCTCCGGCTATACCGCTTGGTATCTCGGCGTCAAGTCGGTTGTCAGCAACGTTTCAATGGATGTCTCATTCACCGGTTCTTGGTATGACGAAGTCGCCGAAAGAACCGTTGCTAACGCTTTAATCGACGGAGGCGCAGCCATCGTTTCTCAGCACGCTGACTCAATGGGCGCTCCATCAGCTTGTGAAACCAAAGGCGTTCCAAACGTTTCATATAATGGCTCAACAGCAGCTAAATGCCCAGAAACATTCCTCGTTTCCTCACGCGTTAACTGGCAGCCATATTTCGAACTCATGATCGAAAATACATTAAACGGCACCGCATATGACAAAGATTGGTGCGGAACATTCGAAACTTCCTCAGTTGAACTTTCCGAATATGGCAAGAACGTTGCCGCAGGCACCGCTGAATATGTCGAAAGCGTCAAGAAAGAACTCGTAGCTGGTACACGTCACGTCTTCGATACAAGCAAATTCACCGTCACCGTTACAGAATCTAAGAACGTCAACGCAAAGGTTGACGCTAGTGGGCATCTCACATCATACAAAGCAGACGTTGATGGAGATTACACTGGCGATACAGAAGTTGTCTCAAACGGATACTTCGATGAATCCAACGCAGAAAAGTATCGTTCAGCTCCTTACTTCGATGTCCAGATTGACGGCATCAACCTTTTGAATACACAATTCTAATTCTTCCTTAAATTTTATGAGGGAACGGTCTTATTGCCGCTCCCTCCTTGTTCTTTATATCCTTTGCCCATTGGAGGAGATTTATGCACCAACTCGAATTGAGAAACATCACAAAAACGTTCGGAAACGTCGTTGCGAACAACAACGTCAGCCTTACGCTTGAGAAAGGCGAAATCCTTTCGCTTTTAGGTGAAAACGGATGTGGCAAAACCACACTCATGAACATGATTGCGGGAATCTATTACCCAGATTCAGGTTCCATATTAATCAACGGAGAAGAAGTTAAAATCAAATCCCCAATGGATGCCTTCAAATATGGCATTGGCATGGTTCATCAGCATTATATGTTGGTGGATGTCTTCACCGCTGCTGAAAACATCATCTTAGGATACAAAGAAGAAGGAAAATTTGAAGTTAAGAAAAAAGGCAAAAAACTTAAATATGTCGTTGATAAACTTAAATATAAAAAAGAACACAAATTCGATATCAAGAAATCGAGTGTAAAAATTAAGGAAATCGCCGATAAATATGGGTTTAATATTGACCCAAAGAAGAAAATCTATGACATGTCTGTCTCAGAAAAGCAGACTGTTGAAATCGTAAAAGTCCTTTTTAGAGGCGCAGACATCTTGATTCTTGATGAACCTACAGCTGTTCTTACCCCGCAGGAAATCAAGAAGCTTTTCAGCATCTTGAGGAAGATGAAAGAGGACGGAAAATCCATCATCATCATCACTCACAAGCTCAATGAGGTTCTTGAAATCTCGGATAGAGTAGCGGTCCTAAGAAAAGGCGAATACATTGGCTGCGTTAATTCAAAAGAAACCAATGAATCCCAATTAACCGAGATGATGGTTGGCAAAAAGATTGAACTCAATATCGAAAGAACCGAACCTCATGATTGCCAAGATAGATTGATTATCTCTAACTTAAACACAATCAGAGAAGATGGACTTCCGGGAGTGCAGGATATCAATTTCACTGCTAGAAGCGGAGAAATCCTTGGAATCGCCGGTATCGCGGGCTCCGGACAGAAAGAACTGCTTGAGGCAATTGCCGGTCTCTCAAAAATCAAAGATGGCAAAATTGAATATCTCAATCCCGAGAATCAAGAACTCGTTAATTTAAGAGAAAAGAACCCTAAACAGATTCGAGACTTGGGCGTTAGGCTTGCATTCGTTCCTGAAGACCGTTTGGGCATGGGACTTGTCGGCAACATGGATTTGGTCGACAACGTCATGCTTAGAAGCTACGAAAAGGGTAAACTTGATTTGCTCGATCGTAAAACCCCTGGGAAATTGACCCAGGAAATCGTTGATGAATTGGAAGTTGTCACAGACAGCATTCACACACCGGTCAGAAGACTTTCTGGCGGCAATGTTCAAAAAATATTGGTTGGGCGTGAAATCGCCTCAATCCCTAAAGTCTTGATGGCCGCTTATCCGGTCCGTGGACTTGATATCAATTCATCTTATTTAATCTATAATTTACTCAATAAAGAGAAAAATAGTGGTGTTGCCGTTATATTTGTCGGTGAAGACCTTGATGTCTTGCTTGCCTTAAGCGACAGAATTCTCGTTCTCAACGGAGGACATATAACAGGCATAGTTGACGCAAGAACTACAACTAAAGAAGAAGTGGGCTTCTTGATGACAAAGACAGTAACCACAGGCGAGGAGGAATAAATATGGCAAGAGAAAACAAAAGAGAACCTATATTCCACATCGTCAAGAGAATGAACATCAGCGAATCGTTGAAAATCACGCTTCGCTTGCTTGCGATCTTAATCGGAATGGTAATCGGAGCAATCTTCGTTATCTCAATTTCTTCAAAATCGCATAATTTCTTTGGATTCTTTGGATCCATGGCTTCCGGCGTCTTCTCCACCCAGAGAAAGTTCTGGAAATATTTACTCGATGCCTCCTTGCTTTTAGGAGTTTCAATTGCCTTGGTGCCAGCCTTCAAAATGAAATTCTGGAATCTCGGCGGCAACGGACAAATCCTCATGGGCTGTTTAGGCACTTGTGCGGTTATGTATTATCTCGGCGATAAACTTCCTGACCCGGTTTTATGGATTTTGATGCTTGTTGCCTCAACCGGTTTAGCGGGCATTTGGGCGCTTATCCCGGCAATCTTCAAGGCTTTCTTTAAGACTAATGAATCGTTGTTCACCTTGATGCTTAACTACATCGCCTCCATTTTGATTGAGTTCTTCATCTCCTATTGGTATCAGCAAAACCAAACAGGCTCTATGGATCCTCTTGTCCATGGAAATCTTCCGACATTAGGTAATTCCCCATTTGGGCAGTGCATACTCCCGATATGTTTGTTCACATTTGTCACTGTTGCGGTTGCCCTTTATCTCCATTTCTCAAAACACGGCTATGAATTAGAGGTTGTTGGCGAATCGGAAAACACCGCTAGATACGTAGGAGTTAACGTTAAAGTCGTCACAATCAGAACCGTTGTGATGTCCGGCGCATTATGCGGACTTGTCGGATTTGTTTTATCTGGCGCTATCAATGGAATGATGTCCACAAATATGGACGCCAATATGGGATTCACGGGCATCATGGTCGCCTGGTTATCTCACCTTAATCCAGTCGTTATGGTCTTTATGTCTTTATTCATTTCTTTCGTCACCAAAGGTATGGCTCAGGTTAATGAAGACTTCGGGTTCACCGATGAAACATTATCCGCCGTCATCAAGGGAATCATCTTCTTCATCTTGATCGCATCTGAATTCTCTATCTCCTATAAGATTGTTTGGAGAGAAGACATTCAGAGAATCATCGACAAACTCAATTATCCATTCGTTTGGGTTGCCAAAAAAGTCGAACCGGTATTCGTTAAAATCGGCGATTCGTTTAATAAACTCAAATGGAAATCAAGAAAGGAGGGCAGATAAAATGGTTGAATATTTCTTCAATGCGATTCTTATCTCTGCAATCTTCCTTTTCGGGTGTGTTGGCGAAATCATCACCGAGAAATCTGGTCATTTGAACCTTGGCACTCCGGGCATCATGTGCATTGGTGCGGCAGGAGGAGTCCTAGGCGTTGTTGCCGCTAATAATGCCAACGGATTCTTAACGGTTTTCCTTGCCATAATATTCGCTATGTTATTCGCTTGCTTAGGCGGACTTATCTACGCTTTTTTGACTGTTAGCCTTCGCTGTAATCAGAATGTTACGGGTTTGGCCCTTACTATTTTCGGCAACGGATTTGCCACGATTTTCTGCAATAACGTCCTAAAAGTTGGCTCATTTGATACAACAACTGCCGGAAAAGCCTTCCTTGCATATCTTCCAATCGCTGATAAATTAGGCGGATTTGGCACGCTTGTATTCGGACATGGCGTCCTTGTCTATATCTCGATTATCGTTGCAATAGTGGCTTGGCTTGTTTTATCTAAGACCAGAATCGGTCTCGATTTAAGAGCGGTTGGAGAATCTCCAGCTACCGCTGATGCGGCAGGCATCAACGTCACCAAATACAAATATGTCTTCATTCTCATCGGTTCGGCAATCGCTGGACTTGGCGGTCTTATGTATCCGATGCAGTTGATGGCGGGAATCATCGGTTCCACCATGGCCTCCACGATTGAGGGAATCGGATGGCTCTGCGTTGCTCTTGTCATCCTTACGATGTGGAAACCTCTCCTTGCTATCCCTGGAGCATTCGTATTCGGCGCTTTATACATCTTCCCGCAGTTCCTCACGGCCTTCTTTGGTGCAAACGTTGCCTTCAAGCCATATCAGAAGATTCTCTTTAGGTTTATTCCGTACGTTGCAACCATTATCGTTCTCATATTTAATTCCATCCGAGGAAAGAAAGAAAACCTTGGGCCTTCTGGCTTAGGAGTCTCGTATTTCCGAGAAGACAGATGATAAATTACGCAGCATTGCCTGCGTTTTTTATTTGCAAAAGCGCAAATTGACTTTGAAAAATATAATTATTTTTCTTTAAAGCGTTTTCAAGCGTGGCAAACCTGAATTGTAATGTTATTATAATATCAGTTATATGACTGGCGGATGTAACATAGAATCAACTATGGGGAAATATAACGAACTTAATGCCGAACGCCTGGGCACCGCTATGATTTAGTGGTGCCCTTTTACGTTCTTTAAGTCCCGATTTTCCAATCGAGCGAAAGGAGTCATTCATGAAAACAGATGTTGAAATTGCTCAAAGCGCTGAAATGCTGAATATTGTTCAGGTTGCTGAAAAGATGGGTTTATCCTTTGATGACTTGGAATTATATGGCAAATACAAAGCTAAAATCTCAATGGAGAAAATCAAGGATCTTGAATCCAAAAAGGATGGCAAATTAATCCTTGTGACCGCCATCAATCCAACTAGTGCAGGAGAAGGCAAAACCACCACGATGATCGGATTATCCGAAGGAATGAATCGAATCGGGAAAAAGACGGTGGTAGCAATGAGAGAGCCGTCTTTAGGCCCTTGCTTTGGCGTTAAAGGCGGAGCTGCCGGCGGAGGCTATTCGCAGGTTGTCCCAATGGAGGACATCAACCTTCATTTCACCGGCGATATCCACGCCATTACAACTGCCAACAATTTGATTGCTGCAATGCTTGATAACTCAATTCAGCAGGGCAATTTACTCGGAATTGACCCACGTCAAATCGTCTGGAAGAGATGTGTTGATTTAAATGACAGGGCCTTAAGGCATATAGTCATCGGACTCGGAGGCAAATCCAATGGCACCCCTAGGGAAGATGGGTTTGATATCTCGGTTGCTAGCGAGGTCATGGGGGTGGTTTGCTTATCAACATCCTTAATGGATTTAAAGAAACGCGTCTCGCGCATGATTCTTGCCTACACTTACGACGGAAAACCGGTCACAGTAGAAGACATTCACGCTACAGGCGCAGTAACGCTTCTCTTAAAAGATGCGATAAAACCTAACCTTGTTCAAACTCTTGAGCATAATCCTGTTCTTGTCCATGGTGGCCCATTTGCCAACATCGCCCATGGCTGTAACTCGGTCTTAGCGACCAAACTTGCCCTCAAACTTGGGGATTATGCCATAACAGAAGCTGGTTTCGGCGCGGATTTGGGCGCAGAAAAATTCCTCGACATCAAATGCAGGGCCGCAGGGTTGCATCCAGACTGCGTTGTGGTTGTTGCAACCGTCCGCGCGCTTAAACTTCATGGCGGAATGAACAAGAAAGAACTCGCAAATGAGAACCTAGATGCATTGCGCAAAGGCATTGGAAACCTCGAGAAACATATCGAAAATATCTCCAAATACGGCATCCCATCCGTTGTTGCCATCAACCGTTTCCCAACCGATACGGAAGCAGAACTTAAGCTGTTAAATGAGATGGTAGAGGCTAAAGGGGCCACTGTTGCCTTAAGCGAAGTTTGGGCTAAAGGCGGAGAAGGCGGAATCGAACTCGCCAACAAAGTCATCGAAACGCTCGAAACAAAGAAATCAAATTATCATCCTTTATATGAATTAGACCTGCCAATCGAAGAAAAGATTGAGAAGATCGCCAAGGAAATCTACGGAGCTGATGGTGTTGACTTCGAGAAGAAAGCCAAGAATTCCCTCAAGAAATTGAACGAAATGGGCTTATCAAATCTCCCTGTTTGCATAGCTAAAACCCAATATTCTTTATCCGATGACCCTAACCTTTTGGGAAGACCTACAGGCTTTAGAGTCACTATCACCGACTTAATTCCAAATACCGGCAGCGGTTTTATCGTTGCCTTAGCCGGAGATATCATGAGAATGCCAGGTTTGCCAAAAGTCCCTGCCGCCAACAACATGGATATCGATGAAAACGGCACAATAACCGGATTATTTTAAAAAAGGAGAGTCAAATGAAAGTAGCAGTTATCATGGGGTCAAAAAGCGACCTCCCTAAAGTCGAGCCTTGCATAAAGATTCTAAAAGACCACAACGTAGAAACAACCGTTAGGTGTTTATCCGCCCATAGAGCTTCCAAAATGCTCTCTGAATTCATCGGTGAGTGCAACAGCAATGGTACCGATGTCATCATTGCGGCCGCGGGCATGGCTGCCGCCTTGCCAGGCGTTGTTGCTTCAGAAACAGTCATTCCGGTAATTGGAGTGCCGCTCTCTGGCAATAACCTCGAAGGAATGGACGCTTTGCTCTCAATTGTTCAGATGCCATCGGGAATTCCGGTTGCAACTGTTGCAATTGACGGTGCTAAAAACGCCGCTCATTTGGCACTAGAGATCATCGCAACCCATAATAGCGGATTAAGAGAAACCCTCATATCCGAAAGAAAAGCCATGACGGAAGATGCCAAGAAAACTAACCAAGAGATAATGGAGAAATATAACTAGGAGAATCATATGGACTACAAGAAATCAGGCGTTGACATTGAAGCCGGCTACGCATCAGTCGAATTATTAAAAAAACATGTAGCAAAAACTACAAGAGAAGAAGTCATCGGTGGGATTGGGGGATTCTCCGGAGCCTTTGACCTCAAAAAAATATTCAGCACCTATAAGGATCCGGTCCTTTTATCCGGAACCGATGGATGCGGCACTAAAGTCAAAGTCGCCTTTGTTATGGATAAGCATGACACAATCGGCATCGATGCAGTTGCCATGTGCGTTAACGATGTTGCCTGTGCCGGTGGTGAGCCTTTATTCTTCCTAGATTACATTGCTTGTGGGAAAAATATCCCTGAGAAAATCGCCACTATCGTAAGTGGAGTGGCAGAAGGCTGCCTTCAGTCCGATTGTGCTTTAATCGGTGGAGAAACCGCTGAGCACCCAGGGCTTATGCCAGAGGATGAATACGACCTTGCTGGATTCTCCGTAGGAGTCGTTGAAAGAAGCGAAATCATCGATGGTTCAACCATCAAGCCAGGGGATGCTTTGATTGGAATTACCTCAACTGGAATTCATTCAAACGGATTCTCCCTTGTTAGGCAAATTTTCCCGATGACCAAGGAATCTTTGGACACTTATTATCCTGAGCTTGGAGATAAATTGGGCAACGTCTTAATCGCTCCAACGAGGATTTATGTCCACGCATTGAAAGCCGTCAAAAATGCCGGAGTAAAAATCAAAGGCTGCTCCCACATCACAGGCGGTGGATTCTTTGAGAATATGCCAAGAATGCTTCCTGATGGAGTCAAATGCTGCGTCAAAACAGATTCATATCCGATGCCGCCTATCTTCCCTCTCATGGCTAAGATGGGCAACGTTGATGAACATGTTATGTATAACACATTCAACATGGGTATCGGCATGTGCTTAGCAGTTGATCCAAAAGACGTTGAGGCAACGATTGAAGCCTTGGCCTCAACCGGAGATAAAGCTTGGCTCATCGGTGAGGTCAAAGCCGGCGATAAAGGCGTTGAGTTATGCTGAAGAGAATCGCTGTTCTCTTATCG
>CAVAGP010000078.1:0-8585 GCA_963588175.1 Faecalibacillus sp.
TTGTGTTGATTTCGCGCAAAGAAAAGAGAGCCGATTTACAAAAGGCATATACCGATGATGTCTTGTCCGAAAACGCAAGATATTGCAGCGCTAATGAAAAATTGGAAGCTGGCATAGCTAAATATCAGGAAATGGCTAAAACCATCAATGAAGACTATGAAGATGCTATCGAAGCAACCGGAAACGTCAGCGTTGGCGCACTTGCAATCGGCTTTGGCTCGGCAATTATTGCGGTATCCGTCATTATTGGAATGATAATCGTTTTATAGGAGGAAAAATAAAATGAAGAAAAACATGATTTGCAAAATTTTCTGCTTAAGTGCTTGTTTCGTCCTCGTATCATGCGGATCGAAATCTTCTAGTGAAGAAAGTTCAAACAAACAAACCGTCTCATCTATAGAAGAAACTCATGGCGAGCAATCCTCTTCTAGCGATGCGGAATCCTCAAGTGAAGATTATAATCCGTCTGTTTCGACCTCCATTTCAAGCGATTCACACGATAAAACGACAATTTTGACATTAAACGATGTTGATGATTTCTTTAGAAACTCAAAACCGACCCAAATTGTTACTTTGATGAAATATTCCTATCCTGAGACGCAATATTCGGTTGAACTCCAATATTCTAGTGTTTTGAACATTCAGTACACCGACGATGGGATAAACGCTAAATATACTGCAACAAAGGAGAAAATTAACGATTCATTAGATGGAGACTTTATAATTTCTGAAACTGAAACATATTATGTCAGCGGTTCAGACTACGGTTCTTTTCAAGATGGCTCGATTGTATGGAATTCTCCAGTCGAGAACAAATTCGTTTTAAGAACTCCAACGATAACAAGCACATATTTTAACGAGAGCAAGTGCTCATTTACTGATAGCACATTCTCTGGCGTGGTTATCTCGGGAAATGAGAAGAGCTTTATCGGAAGCGACGTTTCTTCTCTTAAATTAGAACTTTCATTCAAGTCGCAAGAAGTAAAAACTTTGAACTCTACATTTGTTACATCCAAAAAAGCAAATGTTAGTATTGCTTGTTCTTATACCTACAATCCAATAACGGTGACCATCCCTCAATGAAACATTTTATTTTATTGCTGACTGCGTTCGTCGTATCTTTCATGGTGCCAAAAGGCTCAAATTACAGGACGATCAGATTCAATGAAGAAAGCTCAGTAGAGGCTGAGACTGATGCTGATTTCAAGGTTCAAGTAATTGATTTGGCTGCAAATGGAGATTGTACTTTAATAACGTATGGCAAAACCCAAATACTTATTGATTGCGGCGGAAATGGAAAGAAATCCGTTTCTAATATTTTAGATGTGGTCAAGGCATCTTTTACCGATGAAGAAGACAAGGTTTTGGATTATGTGATTTTCTCTCATGGAGACAAGGATCACATATGTTCTTTTGCCTGTGATAAGTATTATTCTAGTTCCGAATCGCCACAAGTCGCTAGTGATTCTTGCCTTACTTGCTATCTTAGAGATAACGATATTTCTATCGGCACTTTCATAGATTTTGACCCTAACAAGGATGAATCTCTTAAATCTCTTGAAGATGATGAGGATGGCGTTAAAAAAGATCTTTACACCAAAGAAGCGAAAGATGAAAAAGAAAACCAAACAGAATTAAAGACGATTTATCGAGAGTATTGTAACGCCAGAGACTATTTGCTCGACAATTCCAATATAGAAAATTATTTTACCAGTTCTCAATGCCTATACCAGGCAAGAGGTGCGGAAGCGGATGCGGTTCAGCCGAGAAAAGAAAATAAGATTGGACCCACAAACCTGTTTACATTCGGCGACGCCAAAAAAGGAACAATCAAAATACTAAATAACGAATATTGCTATAAAGCATTAAACAAAAATGCATCCGTAACATCCTTGGATAGGAACATTATTGCGACATGCTGTTTGATTGAGTTCGATGGGTACAAATATCTCTTCACGGGAGATTTGCCTGAGTTCGACTCAAATCAGAAATATAAAAGAGTTGGCGCTGAATCTTTGCTGGTTGAAAATAATTATGACGATTTAAAGGATGGTGTTCTATTTTATAAAGCGGCGCACCATGGTAGCAAGACTTCAAATTCTGATAATCTTTTGAATGTTATTAAACCGCAATACATCAGTATTTCTTGCGATGCAAGTGGACAACATAATTTCCCTGGAGACACATCTTTGAATGTAATGGCTTATTATACCGATAAGATTTATATCACATCGTACCATTACGTTAAAGACAAGGATGACAGCGGAAGTGCTACACCATACCACGGCACGATTACTTTCACCTATAAATCGGACAACGATTATGATGAAAAACTCGAAGTGACTTGCACTGGTAGTGTGGGCGACAAAGATTCCTTGATGAACGATTCTTCGATTTTGTGGACTCTTGCAGATGATAAAAAGAGAATAATAGAATCCAAAAAAGCAATATATGCTACTAGAACCTTTCCTATTAGGGTGATGGAATTATCATCGTGGGGTACTGGTATTACACCAAACGATTGTACGTATATCAAAGCGGGGCATTATGATATTCTGATCAATGATGGGGAAGACAAAAAACTATCTAAACGCAAAAATGAGAACGATAAATTCAGCATAGAAGAAAAAATAGTTTCATTATGCAATGATAAGGTGTTGGATTGCTTGGTCATTTCTTCATTGTTACCCGTTAGTTATTCAGGGTTGATTGATAAAAACGATGGATTATTAACAAAGTACATAAACGATGAGCACATAAAGAAAATAAAGAATGTAATTGTTAACCCAATCAAAGCGAAAACCTCAGAAGATGACAAAGACAGCAACAGTACGACTAACAATGATATAAAAACATTGAAGTCGACACTAATCTCCTTAAAAAAACAAGGGAGAATTGACAAAATATCCGGAATGAACTCTTCGACAAATATGTTTTCAAATTCAATCGGTTCTAACGATGATGACGTTACGCTTAGCGATGGCAATTGTGTTCGTATTCTTGAAAGTGATTATAACTCTATGCAAAGTAACGACAGGGTTAGCAAGAATTCATTAGGCATAAACGTTCATTTTTCTCTTTGCGGAACGACGTTTGATTATTTAAATTTCGGTTATCTCGATGACAAACAAATAATGGTTGAGATGGAAAAAGGCGTCAATCAATTCGATTGTATGACAATACCCCATTTCGGTTATTTCAATGATGGTAGCAATGATTATTGGAATAACAAGAAGAAAACGGCTGGATTTGCTGCGCTTTTTAATGGACCGTTTGGTGCTTTAAATACCGATTCTAAGAATGTATATCCCACAAGTTCATTTCTTCAATCTGGTTTTCTTGGCAGTGGTACAACTACCACTGATAATTTCAGAACTAACAAAATGATCGATTCGTCTCACACGAATAATCTAGATGGTAAATCGGTAATAGATATGAGTGCAGTATTCTCTTTCCCAAAAGAACCAAAGAATATTGAAAATGTTCAGTATAGAAAATTTGATTATTCAGAAAAATATTTCTCTAATTACAATTTAGGTGGGGAAAATCTTAGTAAGTACACAAACGTTTCCTTGATAAAATACACTAGGGTTTATCAAAATAAATTACGTAGTCTCTTTAAGGCCTAAATGAAAATTTAGGAGTGATATAGCGGCAATGATAGAGTTAAAAACCTCGATAAGATCATAAATAATGTTTTTACTGGGATTTTTATGTTTGTAGTTCAAGAACGTTCTTCCGTTTTATCTATATGCATATTAATTTATCGCAATAGGCCGTGTGCCAAAACTTAGCATGGGCTAAATCATGCCTTACGTAGTGAATTTCAGCGGCCAGATTCATTTGAAGCCTCACTTTCATTCGCATAATGCTTGTTCTTTACTCCGGCCAAACAGGTCTGAGGCTGACTTGATATGTTTAGCATCAAATTATTTCTTGAATCATTGAAGATATTAACCAGTGAAGATTTTTTCAATTCTCGCAAAAATCTTCACTGGAGGCATATATGATAAAAAGGGATTTCTACTTGAACCAACTCATAAATGGGATGAATAATGGTCTGATTAAAATCGTTACCGGGATAAGACGTTGTGGCAAGTCATATTTACTTTTCAACTTATTTAAGCAATTTCTTCTGCAAAATGGGGTTGACGAAAAACATATAATTGAAATTCAGTTGGATAGAAGGAGTTTTTCGAAGTTATGCGATCCTGATGAATTGTATAAATATGTCATCTCAAAAACTGTCGATAAGGAAAAATATTATCTATTGATTGACGAAATACAGATGTGTGGTGATTTTGTTTCAGTATTGAATGATTTCCTTTACATCGATAATTTCGATGTCTACGTGACAGGTAGCAACTCACATCTTCTTTCAAAAGATGTCGCAACGGAATTCAGGGGAAGGGGTGATGAAATGCATCTGAACCCACTTTCCTTCAAAGAATTCTTCTCTCAACGAAATGATTTTAGCGAAGCGTGGAAGGAATACTATACGTTTGGCGGAATGCCTTTGACTCTCTCAAAGAATGATGCGGACTCAAAGATGCGATACCTCAAGGGCTTATTTAATGAGACTTATATCAAAGACATCAAGGAAAGAAACGGTGTCAGCAACGACAAGGTTTTAGATGAGTTGCTGGATATCATCTCATCCTCCATTGGCTCACTTACAAACGTTCAAAAGCTCATTGACACATTCAAAAGCGTTTCGAATATATCCGTCTCCCCGAACACAATCAAAGATTATCTCGGATATCTAGAGGATGCTTTCCTCATCAGAAAGTCGATGCGTTATGACATAAAAAGGAAAAAATATATTAACACGCCATCCAAATATTACTTCACTGATGTGGGGCTAAGAAACGCAAGGCTGAATTTCCGGCAGCAAGAGGAAACACATATAATGGAGAATATCATCTACAATGAGCTTTGCATGAGGGGATATTCGGTTGATGTCGGAGTGGTGGAAGTAAATGAAAGACTGCCAAACGGCAACTATACAAAAAAGCAGCTTGAATGTGATTTTGTCATCAATAAAGGGGATTCAAGAATTTATGTGCAATCCGCTTATTCCATTAGTGATGAAGATAAAGAAAGACAAGAAAAGAAATCATTGATAAACATCGACGATTCTTTCAAGAAAGTAATCATCGTTAAGGATGACATAAGGAAAACAATCGATGATAACGGAATAACTGTCGTTTCATTAAAAGAGTTCTTGCTAAACGAAAAGTTTCTGGATGCATAGCGTGAGATTTCGCTCAAACAATCTTACTTATAGCGCTCGAAAATCTATCATTCCACTGATTTAATATATGGCGAACGCTTTATGCAATTGCTATTAACTATTCTCTGGAACATCTTCTTTATTATTTTTAGCGGTAGCAGTTCCTGTTCCGATAACAGTAATCACTTCGCTTGCCTGATAATAAAGAACAGCTGATGATGTTGTTCTATTGAATGCATAGATACCTGATGCAGATGAATCGATTTGGAATACAACTTTCGAATTAACATAGTTTCCATCGCTTGTTATCTTCACAAGCTTCTTATTAGAATCATAATAGACAAAATCAATTTCAGTTGGAGAAGTCTCCGAAGGTTCGTCACCGCCTTCGGAACCGGAATCGCCTGCATTAGCGCCGATATCTAGATACAGTAAATAAGGGTAATACCCTGAAGAATATGAACTTCCATATGATGATAAGAAATATATTCCTTTTTTTATAGGTATTTCAAAATAATATAATTGACCCGAATATAAGCCGGTATCGGTTGTTGTTATTGGGGCAAAATCAAACACCTTAGTGTTATCATTCGATTCATTGTATGTAATATTTCCATTTGAATCTTTATGAATGGTATTAATTTTAGTTAGATTCGCATCTTCTAAATTATCTAATGAATACAAATTATAAAACGAGAAATTGCCTGATGTATCATATTTGGATACAATCGCAGTCAAATAGCCATCTTTCTTTAATTCAAATTGAACTCCATTATTATGAAATTTTACTGTTTTGTTTTCGCCAAGCCATTCAACATTTGCATTAAAAGTGGTATCGGCTGTCCATTGCTGAAATCTTACACCGGCTAAATAGACTCCATACGCTTTTGAACCATCATTGCTTTGGAAAGCGTTTGTCGAATCATAAATCATAGACAAAAAATTCGTTTTGACGCTTGAATATTTTTTGAATGTTGAAGAATCGACATAGTTTTTACTGGTAACATCAGTCGATCTTACTTTATAAACAAAATTATTCGATTGAACAAAGTCTTTATCATCATCATCACAGATAGCACATACATTGCCATTATAATAAGTTAAAAAACCTATGTTGGTTTTAAGCTTATCTTTACTGATTACCTTACCGTCGTCATCGCTAAACAGATCCAGATTTTCGGATCCAGTAGAGGTTCCACTAACTCTCTTTACGACATTTCTAATACCTTGGGAATCTTTATTGCAAAATTGAACACGGGTTCTGGCTAATCCGCCAGTTATATAGCCGGAGTTGCTTTTAAGAATTGGTTCTTCTGTATTCGAAGAATAATACGAATTACTAGTATCGTCCTTCCCTGCCACATTAACCATTTCAGTAGAATTCATATCAATATTGACGGGTAGATATGATCCATTATTTAAATCGGTATAGGTAGAGGTTGAAAGCCAAGAATACCCGCCATTAGTGGTTGTGCCAAAAGTAGCATGATAATTATTAGATGATGGTGCAGAATTCTTAATATATGAAATTCTTCTTGCAAAAGTTAACATGTCGATAGAACCACCAAAATCATTTCCTTGGCCGTCACTGCTTCCACCATCCGTAGTCGGCAATCCTGTATAATCAAAAGACTTTGGATTATAAGCACCAATCAGGGAATAATTGGAAACACCGTTGATGGTAGCTCCTGTTGGAGTATTAGTACTGGAAAGATTGGTGGTTCCATCAGCAAAGTCAAACTCACCATATCCAACACCTGATTGGATGATAGGGGCATTGACATAGCCTGCCAAAAGACCGGCCAGCAATTCCTGATTCTCAGTATTGTTCTCAATGGTTATATTGTCGACATAGGTATCATAGACAAGGTTGGCATCAGTATAAGCAGCACCTTCAACTGCAATATTGCTTGTATATTCATAAGTCTTACTATCCAAGGCACCAATGACACCAAAGAATCCAATGATCTTAGGCTGAGTGAATTTAGATTCACTCATTACTTCATTATCGGCGTTGTAATATGGATGATTATCTTCGTAGTCAGAGAATGTATTGGAAACAGTAAGATTCTTGATGATGGTGTTGTTTCCGTTGAAGTTGCCGACAAAAGGATTCTCTTCGGTTCCAATAGGAGGAAGGACCCAACCATCCATATCAAGAACGGAGTCACCTGCCGAGTTCGTAGTGCCTTCTACTTTGAAATAGACCTCATCAATACTTCCGTCGTCATTAGTATCCTTGTTATATGTTCCTAAATACTGAAGCCAGGCAAGGTTATATAAATGTCTTGGCTGGTTGATGATATAAGGCTCGACCTTGGTTCCTTGACCGCTTGCATAATAGGCAGCATCGGAAGAGCCTGTAACTTCGCTTGAACCGAGATTGATGATAGTCCTGCTATCAAACCACATAAAAGAAGACGATACTGCGAACAGCATGGAGCAGACAGCGATTATGCCTAAGCCAATAACAAATCTCTTTTCTCTCATATCAAATCACCAATTTAAAATCGCTGGAAAAGGAAATGCTTCCTTTGCCGAGTATTTTGTTGCCAATATATTTCGTATAAATCTGCTCGATTGCCTCTTGGTTATAGGTAAGGATAACGGCGACATATTTGATTTTCTCCGGGTTATCACCATTATTGGTAACTAAATTCAATGTAGTGCTATTAAGCTTTGCAGTATTGTCATCAAAGGCAACGAACTTAAGATCACTGCCCTCAATGTCATCTTTATAAGAAGAAAAAACATAGTAAGAAGATGTTGAATCTTCAGGAAGTGAACCATCCGCAGTATAGGTTAGAGCGTAGAATTGAATGACATTGGATAAGGAATTGCCAGACTGTGCGATAGTTCCACTTGAACCAAGAATAGTTTTACTGAAATCGGTAATCGTTGTAGTGGCCTTCAATGTAAACTTATATTCATCCTCAATGCGATCATCTCTAAATTTGTAAAGAACAAGAAGCGACTGTTTTTTACCAAAGGTGGAATATTGACCGATAGCAACATTTTCATCCCCTTCTGCGGTATAGGTATATGTTTGGCCATTAGATTTATCCATCGTATAAGTTAGGGCTGCGGTCTTATCGTATGTATATTCATCGGTTGCCATCTTATGGAATTCGACTTTCTCAACGATGCTATCCATTTGGGTAGCTATAAATCCGCTGCCATCAACACCGGTGTTGTTAACAGCGGTAAACCATGCAAAAGAAGCAACAAATGCGGTTACCAATGAGAATGTTAACATAGAGGTAACTGCAATGATTTTTAGATGTTTGTTGCTTTTATTCATAAATATAAAAATAGTTAAGACCGGTTGGTCTCGAGAAGAATTATATATATA
>CAVAGP010000079.1:0-8490 GCA_963588175.1 Faecalibacillus sp.
TAATCATATTCAAATATACGAAAAATAGCGATTTTCATAAAAATTTTGTAGTTTTAGGGAAAAAATCCAAAAAAGTCGTCTACTAATATAATGGAGGGCATTATTATATGTTCTTCCATAAAGCCATCCGCCGGACAGGAAGAAAGGTCGTATATGCTACTGGTCGCGATTGCGATTGTAGTGCTTATTACGACAGTAGTTAGGTTGCGGTAAAAAAGTTCCTCTCAGCGAAAACTGAGGGGAACAAACACCACACCCTAATTATAACTTGGCCACGCAGGGGCGCAAGCCTTTGTTGTGGGGGATTTCCGTCCTCCGGCGGATGCCTCCAAAAAAATTGCCTTTTTTCTTGAATTATTCGAAAGAAATCCTCTTTTATCAAACCTTGAAATACTTTTGATTTTTGCTTGTTGGTTTGTCCGGTTCGGTCATTTCGATTAATCCAGCATCTAAAGCTGGTTTCAGATAGTTTTTTCTAAAACCCAATCGCGATTTTAGATTCAATTTCATCATTAGTTTTGCCGCTGATTGCGGATAACTTTCAACAACTTTCATAAGTTCCTCAATCTGGTTGCTGATGTGGTTATTGTGATTTCTCACGTTAGATATCAAATCTTTAATCGCTTTATTGATTACTCCTAGCATAAACTCAATAAATGCATTGGATTTGCCTTGGCTCGTAGATATGCCAAACGCGTTGTAATAATTCTCTTGATTATCTTTTATGATATTTTCGATTGGTATCCATGCAAATATTCGTTTCCAACTGGCAAGAAATGCCGTTTGCCAAAGCCTTCCGGTTCTCCCATTACCATCATTAAAAGGATGGATAAATTCAAACTCGTAATGGAAAATACTCGATTTAATCAGCATATTTGTCTTGCTGTTTTTCATCCAATCAAAAGGAAAAAGCCCGCATCTTGTATATCATCTTGTATATTTTGTTATATATTTTTGAACCATGCATATTTAGTTAATTTAAGATTTGCATAATTCTAATAAGCACGACTTTCTAAGAAGAAAGGGAAAAATTCGGGTTTAAACATTAAACGTTAATTAATCGGTTGCTCCTTTAACGACTTCATAACGCCAGCCATGTGGGTCATCTATCAAATCGTTTTGGATTCCGAGCAATGTATTATAGAGCTTCTTGGCAACCGGCCCAATCTTGCCATCATTCACCAAATACTCTTTATTCTTGTATTTAAATCTGCCAACAGGCGATATTACCGCTGCAGTTCCTGTACCAAACGCTTCTTTTAACGTTCCGTTTTCTAAAGAGGAAACAAGTTCTTCTACTGATATGCGCCTTTCTTCGACTTTCAGCCCAAAATCCTTGCAAAGCTGAATAACCGAATCTCTAGTGACTCCAGGCAATATTGAACCCGTTAAAGAAGGCGTAACCATCGTATCGCCTAAGATGAAAGCGATATTCATTGCGCCGACTTCCTCGATGTATTTGCGCTCGACTCCATCTAGCCATAGGACCTGCTCATAACCATACTCATAGGCTTTTTCCTGTCCCACAAGCGATGCGGCGTAGTTTCCGCCGGTCTTTGCAAACCCCATGCCTCCCCTGACAGCTCTAACATATTCATCCTCGATTATGATAGATACCGGCTCCATACCATTGCGATAATAGGCTCCAGATGGTGAGGCGATGATTATGAATAGATAGTGGGATGATGGGTGAACTCCCAATCCAACATCCGTGGCGATGATAAACGGCCTTAAATACAAAGAGTTGCCCATTTTATGAGGAATCCAGCTTCTTTCAATCTGGGTCAATAAAGAACAGGCTTCAACGAAATCCTCAACCGGAACTGGAGGTATGCACAATCTTTTGCAGCTTGACTCCATTCTCTTGCCGTTCATCTCAGGCCTGAAGAGATGGATAGAGCCATTCTTTCCTCTATAGGCTTTGAGTCCTTCGAATACTTCTTGACCGTAATGAAATATCTGGCAAGCAGGGGACAAGACCAAGTCGTGGTATGGCTCAATCCTTGCGTTGTGCCAACCATCTTCTGGGGAATATTCCATCGAGAACATGTGGTCGGTGAATACTTTCCCGAATTTTAATGTGTCCTCATTCGGTTTTTCCTTCTCTACCAATTGAATCTTTATATCCATATTTTTGCCTCCAAATTCCAAATATGGACATATAAAAAGCATACTTTTTCTAAAAATCACTAAAAATATTTCTAATTTGCAAAATATTTTTCATACATTTTCCAAAAATATTGAATTCAATTGTTATTAATTGTTTTGTGTCTTCAGAGAACTAAAACTTATTTTTGTATTCTAGAGGTGTCATACCCGCGAAATTCTTGAATGTTTTGGTGAAGTGGGCTTGGGAAGAGAACCCTAAGTAATAAGCGATGGATGACATTGAGTTATCTCCTTCCCTGATTAGTCTTTTTGCCTCGTGGATTTTGAAATGGAGAATGTAATTATTCAATGAATACCCGGTCTCATCTTTAATCTTCATATTTAAAGAGGATTTGCTCAAGGCTAAGTAAACACAAACATCCTCAATCCTAATAGGATCGGATATATGCTCAACTATATATTTATTCAACTTCAATAAGGTGTTAGAGATTACTTCTTTGCTTCTGATTTGATGGACTCTTAACATGAAATCCCTAATCATTGCTTGTTGCATATTTGTGATATCCAAGGCCGAATCCATCAATTCAGCCTTTTGGATATACATGTCACTTAAAGACAAGGCTTCGTTAACGTTAAGCCCGCCTTCGATAGCGGAACGGGACACTAAGGTGGTGGTGACGATAAATATATCTTTGGCTTGCCTGATGTAATCGCTAGATACTTCGCCTGCTCTAACCGCCGGCACATTCTTCAACCATTCATCATATTCACGAACTGAACCGTTCTTGACCATTGCCCTGATTTTGTTCTCTATATCAATCGTATTATGCTCTGCTGCATCTTGTGCATATGCCGGTTCTGGATTTTCTATAACCGCATCCTCTTTAATGATGTCCGATAAGGCGATTTTGTCTCCATTAAGTACATGGCTGAATGAGCATAAGCTCAAAAGTATCGATGATAATGGCATTGCCACTAGCAACGACATTGCGGTGTGGAACTGAGGATAATCGTCTTTTTCTAGATTTAAATCCAAAGCGATTTTATTGATGTCCTTACGTTCCATCTTGCCGTTCTTTATCGGACCAATGATGAGTTTTCTATTTCCGTAGTTAAGGTATCCATAATAGAAGAAATCGTCTCTCATGTAATAGCCAACATTATTTTTTAGCGGCAAAACTCTATCCTTATCCAACATGAATGGATCCTTGGGAAATTTTAGAAAAGAACAGAAAAAAGTCTCCTGCCTATTCTCATAGATTCGGACTGGCAATCCACAGAGATTAGATAAAGATGTGGCAAGGTAATTTAAATCAATATCGCCCATAATTAATTCAATAATATAAAAAGTTGTTCAAAAATAAAATATTTATTGCATATTCCGTTATAAATTAATATCGTCGAAAATTTAAAAGGACATAGTTTATGAAGGATTACAACGATGTTTTATCGTCGCTTTCCCTTGAAGAGAAGGCGCGTCTTTTGTGTGGTGCATCGAATATGGGCACATACGAGATAAGGGATAAGGGCATAAGGTCTTTATCGGTATCCGATGGCCCAAACGGGGTAAGAAAAGAGAGGGATAAAGACAATTCCGACTCCTTATCCTCAATATCAGGTTCGTTGCCCTGCACAGCTTTCCCGACCGGGGTAGTTCTTGCTAACACCTGGAATGCTGAGTTGGCAAAATCCCAAGGTATAGCCATGGCGGAGGAGTGCATTCATTACGGTGTCAATGTCATTCTCGGACCGGCCACCAACATCAAAAGGAATCCTAAGACAGGCCGCAATTTTGAATATTATAGTGAAGACCCTCTTATCTCAGGCAAGATGGCGGCGAATTATATAAATGGCTGCCAATCATTGAAAGTGGGCGTTTCTTTAAAACATTTCGCCTGCAACAACAATGAGAAATACAGATTCACAGGCGATTCAATCGTTGATGAGAGGGCTTTAAGGGAAATTTATCTGAAGCCATTTGAGATAGCGATAAAAGAATCCCATCCGTGGTGCCTCATGAACGCTTATAACAAAATAAACGGGGTTCACTGTTCTGAAAATGACTATTTAATGAACAAAATACTCCGCGATGAATGGGGATTTGACGGATTATCAATGACTGACTGGGGCGGCATAAGGGATAGAGTGGAAGGCCTAAAATACGGAACCGACTTAGAAATGCCAGGTTCAGTGGAGCATAACATTCAGGCGATTATCTCCGCTAATAAAGGTGGTTCCTTGCCAATGGAGGTAATAGATAAGTCCGTAATTAGGTTATTAAATACTTTAGAACGCACAGAACAAGATAAGAAACCATGCGATTTTGATTCGCATTACCCTTTGGCCTTGCAGATTGCAGAAGAAGGTGCAGTCCTCCTTAAGAATGACGGAACGTTACCTTTATCTAGAGATAAGAAACTTTTAGTCATTGGAGATTTATTCAGAATGCCTCGTTATCAAGGCTCCGGTTCCTCCCTTTTGAATGCGAATAAGTTCGTATCACATATAGATGCTTGGGGCGGTACGGATTATGAGTTTGTCCAAGGCTATGATGAATTCAATTCTAACGTGGACTCTAAACTCGAAGAGGAAGCCTTAAATAAGGCCAAAGATTACGAGACCATCCTCTTCTTTGGTGGCCAAAACGATTATGTTGAATCTGAAGGCTTTGACAGAGACACAATCAAACTCCCAGAAAACCAACTTTCTCTTTTGGATAAACTGCAAAAATTCTGCAAAAAGCTTGTAGTTGTCTTATTCGGTGGCTCATCTATTGAATTGCCAAATATCGATAAAGTCTCATCTATTCTATATATGGGACTTGCAGGCGAAACGATCGGAGAGGCAACATATAACCTCTTATTCGGCAAAGCTAATCCATCAGGTAAATTAACGGAAACCTGGCCGCTTAAGTACGAAGATGTCCCTTTCGGAGAAGATTTCACCAAAACCCCAAATGAACTATATAAGGAATCAATCTACGTTGGATACCGTTATTACGTAAGTGCGAATAAAGAGGTGGCCTATCCGTTTGGATTTGGTCTTTCTTATACAACGTATGAATACAGCGATTTCGCCACAGAGGATAAAGGAGACACCATCCTTTTCCGCGTGAACGTTAAAAATACCGGCAAAATGGCGGGGAAAGCCGTTGTTCAAATATATTCCGGCCTTAAGGATTCAAACATCCATAGGCCGCTAAGAGAGCTAAGGTGTTTCACCAAGGTGTTTTTAGAACCAGGTGAAGATAAAGAAGTGGTTCTAACTTTAAATAAAAAAGATTTATCTGTATACGACATAAAGACTGAGTCGTTTGTGGTTGAAGATGGCCTCTATAATTTTGATCTTTGCATTTTCTCCTCGAAGGTCACTTCAACTACAAACGTTTACGTTAAAGGTGTTAAACTGGAGCCAAATGATAATGAAATAGAAAATAAATACTATAAAGATTTGTCCAATCTTCCGAATATGAGTGATGATGAATATTCTTTCATCATCGGAAGAAAGATAGAACCATATATCTTCTCTAAGACCCCATATACCTGGGAAACACCAATCGGGGAATACCGAAGTTTCGTCGGCTGGGTCTTCAAAAAGGCCACGATGGGAGTTGGTATGAAAAAGTTCAAGCAAGCCTCCAAAATCAAGGATGAGCGAATACGAGAACGCGAAAAGAAATCCGGTTACTTCGTTTATCGACTTATGCCGTCTAATTCGCTTAGATCCCTCTGCTATTCATCAAATGGCTCATTGCCATATAACATAGCCTTAGGGATGTATTACTTGATTAATCATCATTGGATAAAAGGCATTAAAGCCATGTGCCAAAAGGAGAAACAAAAATGAAGAAATCGTTAATGGACGCAAGAATCTTCAATTCAAGTGTCAAATCCAAGAATGTCACCGCAAAAGAAAAGTGGCTTGGATATCTAGTTGGTCCGGCTGGCGCTTTGTTGCTTAATGCGATATTTGCGACTTATTTGAACATATATTATACCGATGTTCTTCAATTATCTGGCTTGTTCCTTGTTATTTTCCCGATTGTATCTAAGGTAATAGACGCTATCACCAACGTTTTAATGGGATATATCATCGATAGAACAAAAACCAAGCAAGGCAAAGCCCGTCCTTGGCTCTTGCTTAGTGCTCTATTGGTTCCAATCGCCGGCACATTGCTTTTCACGGTTCCAGAAAACAATGAAACCTTAGAATTCATCTGGATTGTTGTTAGCTATAACCTTTTCTATTCCTTTGCCTACACAATCTACAACATGTCTCACAACTTGATGGTGCCTCTCTCGACTAGAAACGTGACGCAGCGTGGTCAGTTGAGCGTTTTCAATCAGATTGCCACAATCATGATGTCGGGAATCGTTGTTGCTTTGCTCTTCCCGATGGTTGTTATGCCGATCTTAATGACCAACAAGACCCTGTGGATTATCTTGATGGGTGGATGCTCAATCTTAACGTTCCCGCTTATCCTACTAGAATATTACTTCACCAAAGAGAGAATCACTGAAGAGAAATCCGGAGTTGATGAAGAGAAGAAAATCCCTTTCAAACTCCAATTAAAAGCGGTCTTATCCGATAAATACATGATTCTTTTGTTCGTTTATTTCTTGCTCTACACGACCGGTTCAACTATTAAGAATTTAGGGCTTGTCTATTACTGCAACTATGTTTTAGGAACATATAACGACGGTTTAACCCAGATGCTCGTTTCCGTTTTAGGTGGCATCCCAATGGGTATTGGCATCTTTGCTGTTTGGCCTCTTGCTAAGAAATTCGGCAAAAGAAACGTCACGATGTTTGGATTCTTGATCTATGCTGCAGGATCTCTCCTATGCTGGTTATTCCCAAGCAATCTCTATATTGTTTTAGCAGGACAATTCATCAAAAACATCGGCGGACTTCCTTGCTCCTATGTCTTTATGGCCTTGTTTGCTGATTCTCTTGATCATCTTGAATGGAAAACAGGCTTTAGAAGTGATGGTCTTGCCATGTCCATTTATTCCATCATCTGCGTTGCTATGGTCGGAGTGTGCACAGGCATATTCAACTTATTCCTCTCAAAAACCGGCTATGTTGCCCCTATGGAATATGGAAAGTATCTAACTTCAGGCATTACAAATTCTTTGCAATCATCATTCGTAACTAAGATTGCGGATGGGACCCTTAAGTCAACAGACACCGTTGCCTTTGTCCAATCATCATCCGTTAACAATTTTTTCTCATTTGCATTCGTTGGGCTTGAGGTCATAACCGGCATTGCTTGCGCTTTCATCCTCCTATTTGTTGGAGTTGAAAAGACTATCTCGTTCAAGCAGGCTGCGCTTGTTGAAAGAGAGAAAGAGCAATTTGCCCGTGACGGCAAAGAGTGGTTGCCTGCCGATGAGAGAAACGCTATCGAAATGGCCAAGCAAAATGAAGAAGCGGAACAAATCTATGTTTCAGAATTAGAGGCTAGATGCAAAGCCAAAGCCTTGAATTTCGAAGAAGAACTTGCTAAGCACAACGCAAAACTCGCAAAGGACAATGCTACTAAGGAGGCTAAGAATAAGGCATCAGAAGAGAAGAAAGCAAAGAAAGACGCATTAGCTGAGGCCAAGAAAGCGGCTAAACTCGCCAATATGACTAAAGAAAAACTAGATGCCATTGAAGCAAAGGGAATTGCAAAAGAAGCTAAACTCAATGCTCTTTGGGAGAAAGAAAAAGCTAAAGGCGAAGCCTCATACATCAAATATCAAAAGGAGTTGAACGCTCGATGAAATCAACCAGATTACGTGTTGAGTATTTAAGGAATCCTCTTGGAATTGATGTAATTGAACCTAGAATCACCTGGACTCTAGATGGGACGAGAATCGAAAAACAATCATCATACGAGATAAAATATTCCGTCAATGGAATGGAGCAAAATATAATCCATGTCGATTCCTCATCAATGAATCACATACTATCGGCGAACTTGAAGAGCAGGGATTATGTGACATTTGCAGTTCGCGTATTTGATGATAACAACATCCCGACTGATTGGAGCGATGAATCGTATTTCTCAATTGGCTTACTATCCAAAAATGATTGGAAAGCCTCTTGGATAAGGGGAGATTTCCACGCATCAAAAAAGAAGAGATATCCAGTTGATTGCTTTAGAAAAGAATTCAACGCTGACAATACTGTGAAAGCGACTTTATACGTTTCCGCTTTAGGCTTATATGAGGCCTCAATCAACGGCAAAAAAGTAGGAACGTATGTCTTAACACCGGGCTCTACTGATCCGCGAAAAAGAGTGCAATATGACACATATGATGTGTTAAATTATCTGAATCATGGCAAAAATGAGATATCTTTTCTCTTAAGCGATGGCTGGTATCGCGGTTCTAT
>CAVAGP010000080.1:0-8437 GCA_963588175.1 Faecalibacillus sp.
AGAAAATGTCGATAAAAACTGAATTTGCTATCCCTTACGTGCAAATAAGAGCTTTCTATCATTTTATATCATAGATGATAATCCAGACGTTAATGACATATGGAATTTGACTGCGGTTTTATCAAATTCCATATGCATCTCCATCATCTATGACTAAATTAAGCATATCTCCTCTAATGTCGATAATTGGTACGGCTAAAGTACCTGTTGTTCAGTGCAAAATAATTTTCGCCAATTTTGGTGTTTTTTATTTCATCCCAATTGGTTTTTTCTATCTCACCCATAACAAAAGTTTCATTAGAGTGCTGACTCTTAAAGAACTCTATCACTAAAATCGACCATTCTCCAAACAATAGTCAAAACACTTCGATGACTTTCACGATGTATTACATTTCAGTCAAGCCGTTCGCACAGTTTTTTGCATTATTCCTGTTTTTATGGATTACTTATTACATAAATATGTGCGCCTGCACAAAAATATGCATTAGAAAGTCAGTAACCGCGTTCATAAGAAAATATTACTTGAACGATTAAAGGACCAACGGATGTATTACGGGTTTAGTCTTGGAAAAGGGTTAGGACCTAATCGGTTTTTATGAAACCGTCAGTGTTATGCCAACCTTTTAATTTCGCTGATGTTGGCAACAGGGCTCCAACCACTACGAAGTTATCCAATAGATCCTAAGATTAAAATTCGCAACTGAAAAAATGTTACAAAATATGCGGTTTTCCTGGAGATAAATAAAGTTGCCCCAACAAGAATCGACATATAAAGCAGGCATCTGAAGATTAGGTGCGGGCGGGATTTTAATACTTGTTCCCTATCCGTCCGCAGGTTCGCGGAAAAGATAATGGAGGCTTGGCAATACTGATATCCAACTCTCGGTAGTTCTCATTAGGTCTCGTCGTACCAAGCAATGACACTTTCAACCTCCCAGAATGACTTCCCATCGAATATCTTCGCTTTGAGGAACTCCGACTTCACGTCATCCTCCCCATATCCCCAAACATCGAAAACCATCTCATCATCTTTCCCGTTATCGATGCGTTTCGTGTAGGTGCCATCAACGACCTCCGAAGGATATTTGCGGACGAAGAAGTGCATAGGTTTCTCTTTCTTGGAGACCCAATTCCCCTCGCACCAATACGTGAAGCCATTCAAATAGAGCGTAGCCTCGTTGAACCAGCCGGTATCTAAAAACTGTTCTAAACTAGCATTTATCATACAAACCAAACTCCTTTAGGTATTTAGCATATTTTTCCTTGATCTCGCTCGTTATTCTAACTGCAGGTGACCTCACCAATCCAACGTAAGTATGGAAATGGACGACTGGGTCTTTGTTACCATGATTCAACTTCGGCTCGCCATGATAGGCAATCTCCAAAACTGGGTTCCCGTTAGAATCATAGAATCTTATTTCGTGTAAGGTGCCATCCCTCTTTAATTTTGCGTAAACCGAATTAGACGAATGCGAATAATCCGGCAAAGAATGATTGTTCCCCTTCCCTTTCAGCACTTTCACTCCGTTCTCAGTCACGGACTCGGTTGAATATTCATCCGTAGTAACGTGCCCGTTCTTTGCCCTGCTTCCTCTGGATGCCATCTTATTTCACCTCCGAAAAATCCCAATTGAACAACTTCGGCTGCCAAAAGCCCCGCTTCGAATCAAAGTTCCCAAACGATTGGTCGTAATCCACATAGCATATGTCTTCCCCCATCCCATTTAGTCGCTTGCCCAAACATATGATTTGCGAATCGGAGAACCTTCTCCTCATTTCGTTATAGCCAAGAAGAAAATCAGTCTTCGAGTTCTCATTGCAGACTCCGAGAGTAGATATCATCAGTGGCGTGCCGTTCTCGATTCCGGCGAAGCACACGTCGTAGGTGTCGGGTTTGACCCAGCCGACCGTCACCAACACCCGCTCGTAGCCGTTCATCTGTAGCCAGACGCCAGACCAACGGTTCTCGAAGGTGGCACCTATAATCTGGGCGCGTTGCATCTCCTCGTGCATGCTAACGTCTAAAGTCGACGCAGCGTAGCATTTCGTCATCTTCTCTAAGATTAGGTAAGGATTTTGATAGAGTCTGTTGAGTTCGCTATCGAATTTGAAGCAATGTGCTATTTTGTGGCTCAGATTATTGGCCTTCTTGTTGATGTTTGAAACACTGATCAGCCATTTGCCGTTGTTGATGTCCGAGATGTCGATGGCGCTTCTCTTGATGAAAGGTATCCCCTCTACGTCCTTGGGCCATCTGCTCGGTATGGGTCTGATAATCTTGATATAGTCTCTATTACTGTATATCGGCATTGTCATAGCCTCCTTGTTTTTGTTGATTTTCATCCACGTCAGGGCTATAACAATAACTGCTTACGGAACTGTCATAGTTCTGATTGGCGTCGTTCTCCCCAGAACGGCGTCCTTTTTTTACGTTTTTAAGAAACCAATCGACGAAATCACTCTCGTATTCGAATAGGGAGTCCCCGTATTTCTCAACTCGATGGTCTTTTGCTTCCAATGCGTTCCAAGCCGCGGAATTCGTGAGGCCGAATTTCTGCTGAATTTCGCTGATGGTTTCAAACTTCCCGACTATTAGAAGAGGCGTTGGCGCGAGGAGGTATCTCGCGAAATGGTTCGCTTCCTTCTCCTTATCATCGCCGGGATCCATTTCCCGTAATATCACGTGTTTAATCTCATGGGCGATTGTGAAGTTCGGCCTCTCGCTGAAATTCATCTCCATCTTATCGTCGTTGTAATAGGTATAAGCTACATATCCTGCGGAATCCGGTTTCCTTAGTATGATAGAAAAGCCATCCTTCAATTCTTCGCTTGAAGCGATTGACTTGATTTCCGAAAGTTTCGATGTCTCCAATTCAGAATAAGGCGTTAGTCTTATCCTAAGTTTCTCGCACAGCCTCACCAAATCAATCGGGAATTCTCCATCTGAGTAATCCATCAGGATCTGCAGAGCAGCCTTGTCTAATTCGTTGTATCTATTAATCATAATTATATATCAACCAGCACCTTGATGATTTTTCTCTTCTGCTCGTCGGTGAGCTTAGAACTGTTTCTGGTGACTAGGCTATAGGTCTCCTCGAATGCGGCGTCCCCGCTAAGTTGAGCCAGTGTCGGCTTAGTGAGTGTGTTGACGTCAACATTGAAAACGTTTGCGATGTTAATAAGGACGTCCATTCTCGGTTGCGTTGTCCCTTTTAGGTATCTGGATAATGATGCTTCTGAGATACCTGATTTTCTCGACAGTTCTTTCTGATTGATATTTTCTCTGATCATCAGTTCTCTGACCTTTTCTTGAAACAATGACATTTTTGTTGTTTTTTCCTCCTTGATGATTTCATTCTAGTGTTGTTTTATGAAATTGCGATTTCTTTTTTGCAATTTTATCAATTTTCTTTCCCTTTACAAAAGGACTAAAAACCAACATAGCAGTGAACATTTTTAAACAGACATAATTATAGATACAATCACAAACGATGACCTCTATAGAACACTCCAGATATATTTCTCGGGATTGCTTACAAAAGAACAAGCCTTAGAGGCGTTGAAGGTTAAAAAAGTTTAACCAATACGCATTCGCCACGAAAAAAGCGTTTAATCTCTTAAAATTAATGGAGGGAAAAGGTATAAGTTCAATACTATATTAAGCGTGGCGCTAATACCGCAAATAATATCTCTTATCGCCGAGAAAGAGCATATCGATGAAATGAAAGACTTGAATGAATTTTACCAATCAAAGGTGTATGAGATGCCGTCAATTGAAGAATCAAAAATGTGGCATTATAGTCCTTTAACAATTTATTGCATGCGGGAGCGCGAAAAAGCAATCGGCGAGGTGCTATTCCAATAGAATTGATCATGAGCAAGGAATTGCCATTCACCGTTCTTTGCATAGAAAAATATAAAAGAAGCAAAGGAATGACCGGCAAAGAGGTCGTGAATTTATTTAACAATATTCTGTGCGTGAAAACATAAAATCGTTTTATAAAGTTTTGCACACAACTGGAACGAAATATATCATTTACGACATAGATCTATATACAGTCTCGACAAACCGCATAACGTGAGGACTACGTGATGCGTTCTAACAACAAAAAAGGGTTGTTTGGTTGTTAATCAACGAACATTTGATGGTGAAATGCTGAAAATTTCACTTTTTAAAACATGCAATATGCCGAAAATTTCAAAATGTTATGATGAATGACTAAAATTCCTTTTATGTTTCCAGGTGTTTTTATAGGAACGTTTTGCTTATCAAATCCGCCATTTTGGCGTAAGCTCGCCCAAGGTTACCACCTCGCTTTTTTATAATCTAGCATCACTTCAACATCTTTATAATCATCAGGCATCAGCTGAGTCATCAATTCACGGCAAGCACCACATGGAGGCATTGCATTGCCATTCCAATTTATCGCAATTATCCTGTGAACCTTGCTTTCGCCATTGGCTATCATTTTGAATATTGCACTTCTTTCAGCACAAATTCCGAGCGTGTAAGCCTCATCGATGCAAACGCCTGTGTGAATGTTGCCATCCAAAGTTTATTTGGCCGCAGCCACACCACCAGCCTCAACCCATTCAGATATTTTCCTTGGGTTCAAAACTTTCTTGGCTGCGTTATATAGCTTACCCCTTTCTTTATCCATATCAGTTTTCTCTCCTAGATAATCCACATCAATTCAATCGTCTTTTTCTCCTAGAGCCACTCCAATCATAACAACCATGAGTGGTATGATGAAACATATTCGGAATTGCGCCGCTTCACTCTATGTTGCGCGTAAAATCTAAGCTAGCCAAAATGATTCCAATTCGCAATTTTCCAACATTTATTTCGCAGTTTTTTCAAGTGTTTCGCAATTTTTTCGAAAGTTTTCGCAATTTTTTGGAGCGTTTCGCAATTTTTATTCCAAGTTTTTTCATTACCAAAGGCCTGCGTATTTCAGGTAACGTTCAGACGAGGTTTGAAGATTTCGCTGAGAATCTCCCACCTCTTTACTTGTTTCTATGATGTATGTTTCTTCTTGCGCATCGAGGTTAAAATCCCTGAGGTTGCTGACATGCAGCATTTGACTGTTGACCTATCAAATTCCATTGCATTTTCCTCATCTATGCCTAATTTATGCACTTCTTCCCTAACATTGATGTTCGCGCCTTGGAACAATATCTTCCACCCTTTCTTCTCTCTGGCCTGTATTAACTGCTTAATAAGCGAGTATGTGTATTTTTTAGAGGCGTTCTCGTAGCCATCGGTCATGATTGATATGATCGCGGTTTCCGCTTCCAATTCATCATCAAGCATCCGGATTGCGTACCCTATTGTGTCCAGTAAAGCCGTTGAGCCACAAGGCTCGTAATCATCTCTTGTCATAGGCTTGATGTCTTTAATGTTCTTTTTGCTATATAGGGTTTCTATCTTATCGTTAAATAAGATGGTGATGACGTCCACTTCTCCATCCACTTTCTTCTGTTCTTCGATTAAGGTGTTATAGCCACCCACCACGTCTTCTTCTAGTCCGTGCATCGATCCGGATTTATCTAGGATGATCACTAAGTTTGTTTTATTCTCAACCATTTAAAAATCCTCCTTATGGTTTATGGCCATATTGTGGAGGATTCTTAGTTTATTTTGGTCAATTCCAAAGCGACATTTCACTCACGTGGCTGCCAGCCAATCAATGGGCAACCGGATGATATCAAAGCGTCATTCACTTTGATGATGTCATATCTCTTGCGTTCAATGCAGTTCTTGATGACTTGATCCATGATGATGGAATTGGATAATGTATAACCCGCTGCGTTGAGCAAGTCCAACGCATCATCAAGGTTTAGTTCTAGCCCGATAATCAAACAGAAGATCGTGGATTTCTTAGGCTGATAGGTATCGCTGGATATAATCTTGGAGAAGACTTGCTTGGTGATTCCGGAATGAAAATAAATCTCAGAATTGGTCTTGCCACTTCTATTGATGTAGTTGATTAGCTTCTCCTTGAACGATTTATCAACCGTTGGGATAGATGCGCAGCAGCATTCTTTGGCGACGTTATCATTAAATGGCGATCCTGCAGGGATTTCGTCTTCCTCATAGGACATCATCCTCTCTAAATCAAAGGCTTCTTGGTCACGTCCATCTGCGATATGAGGGATGCCTAATTTATCTAACGCTGACGGATTCTTGATATCCTTAACCCTTAAACCTATGGATAATTCAACGCTTTTAGACAATTCATATAAAGCATCGATATATCTATCTAGGTTATCAAAATCCATAATGTTGAACACGAGGGATTCGTATCCATCATTAAGGATATTATTAACTAGGTTAGATAGTTTTCCCTTGAATGAAGTTCCTTCAGGTAACTTGTAGTTTTTGCTGGTGATAATCTTATCGCCTTCTAGCGCCATTGCAGTTACATCAAATGACACGATTGTGTTGGTGGTTTCTAAAACAAATAAGCTCATGGCCATTATTATAGTGGATTATCGAAACATTTATAAGATAAGCCCTATCTTTAAATGGGCTGTTTCATTTTTTAAAATGGGATTTAAGTGTCCCATTTTCTTATTGCGTTTTGGAAAAATGCGGAAAAGTGACCGCAAAAGTGATGGAAAAATGTGTTTAGAAGCCTTCATTTTGGCCGGAATCTTGCGAAATATGCTTATTATCAAGTGGCATTTTGATTCCGAGGCATGATTGCCAATTAGAATTTGCACATTTGAGCAAAAGGTCTTCAAAAACTCGCTGCTTCCTTGACATTTTTAGATAAAATCCGTAAAAACACAAACGCAACGAAGAACGATATTGTGTGTGAATTAGAAACACCATCAAATGGATAAAAGGTACTTATAATATGTTTTTTTGTCAAACTCCATTTGACGAAAATAGTTGAAATATGTTTTTTGTCAATCGGAATACCCATTATTTATGAAAAATGATATTATAAAAACATGACATGGGAGGCATTGCTGTGAATATTGAAAGAGAGTTATACGTAAAACGCGTTGAAGGCTTGATTCAAAATGAGCAAATCAAAATCATTACAGGTATAAGAAGATGTGGCAAATCTTATTTGCTAGACTTAATAATCGATAATTTAAAGCAAAACGGGATAAAAGAAGACCACATTATAAAACTTCCTATGGAAGATATGGTTTATGAAGCTTTAAAAGATGGAACAAAATGTCATCAATATATATTAGGAAAAATTGTCGACAATGAAAAATACTACATATTTATTGACGAGGTTCAGTTAATAAACGATTGGGAAAAAGTAGTAAATTCTTTAAGACTCAGAAACACAAGCATCATAATAACGGGCTCAAATTCGAAAATATTGTCAGGCGAGTTAGCCACTCTTTTATCGGGCAGATATGTGCAATTCCAATTGCGTACCATTACTTTCTCTGAATATTTCAGCAGTTTAAAGAAAAACGAACCAAACGCAGATTTAAAAAATAGTTTTGAGTATTTTGTCAAAAATGGCGGTTATCCAATTATATTGGCTTCCAACCTTGATGATAACGTATCTTCAGTTATTGTGACCGATATTTTTAATTCGATCGTCTTTAAAGACGTAATAAGAAAAAACGGGATAAAAGACGAAATCTTGATGGGCAAACTAATCGATTACTTATTCGACAATGTTGGAAATCTGATATCAATAAGAAAGGTTTCAGATTACCTAAATGGCAACGGAATAAAGACGAATGTTCAAACGATAAGCAATTACATCAAAGCGTTAGAAAAAGCCTTTGTAATAGAAAAAGTCTCCAGATATGACATAAAAGGAAAAGAACTTCTCGCTAGTGTCGATAAATATTACGTGGCTGATCACTCTCTAATGTATGTTAGAAAAGGTTTTTCTATCGAATACATTGGTCAAGTAATGGAAAATATCGTATATAACGATTTGAAAAAAAGAGGGTATAAAGTATATATAGGCAAACTGGGCGAAAAAGAAGTTGATTTTATCGCAGAAAAGCAAAATAACAAAATATATATCCAAGTTACATATATGCTTTCAAACAATGACACAATGAAGAGAGAATTGGTCCCACTACAGGCTATAAGAGATAACTACCACAAATATATTGTAACGATGGACACTTTTGCAAAAGGAAATAAAGACGGGATTGAGTTTGTCTATCTTCCTGAATTCCTTTTAAAAGAAGAATTGTAAAAATTAGACCCAAAGATTTAGAAAAAGCAAATTAATGAGTATTTGGAATAAGTTTTTCGAATCGTCGCAACGGACAAGAGGTACGTTAGTTTATGGTCTTCTATTTTTTCAAATCCAAATTGTTCATAAAACGTTTTAGATGATTCTTTAGCATCCACTATTGCAAAGTACGTTCCAGTGAGTTCGGATACAACCACAACCTTATATAACGCGTCACTTAGAAGCTTTGTTCCGTATCCCTGACC
>CAVAGP010000081.1:0-8198 GCA_963588175.1 Faecalibacillus sp.
AAACGCATTTCATACCGATTTGAAAAACGACATAAACCGAGAATATCCCGTCTTGTGGACGTTCAATTGAAAACGCTTTCGAGACATTTCTTAATATTGGCAACCTAGGGGGCCGGGGCCCAATATGCTTTTTTGAAGTGAGGAATCAAAACGCCTATTGAGCGATGCTCTCATAAGCTGATTGCTTATAAAAACAATCTACTAATTGCAAGGAGGTTACAAAAAACTGATGAAAACTAAAAAATTAGTAAAAACAGTTCTTGGTGGCGCTCTTCTTGCTTCCTTAGTTGGCGTAGCTGTCTCCACAATGGAGGCTCAGCCAAGAATCGCAAGGGCTGAAGGTTATGACGTTCAGACTCTTTACGAAGAAGGTGTCAAACTCGACACTGAGATGGAAGAAGAAGGATCCGTTCTCTTCAAGAACAGCAACAACACGTTACCTTTAGCAGACGGCACCGGAATTGATATTTACGGATACGTAGGCTACAACGTTATTCAAGGCGGTGGTGGCTCTGGTAAGGGTAAATGGGATTCCAAGAACATCTTTGAGAAGGAAGCTTTCGAGCTTGCTGGATTTGATGTCAATGACGATCTCTGGAAATGGTATTCAGATGGCGCAGACTTAAAACAGGAGTCATGGGTCTCTGAATCAACAGGCGAACTCGTTGATGGTTCAACATACAACCTTCCAGAAATCCCAGTCAGCCTTTATAAGGATGCTGCTAAATACGCAAAAGCAGATAAGAACGTAGCGGTCGTCACATTCGGTAGACAGGGCCATGAAGGCGCTGAGCTCCCGATGCACATGAACGAATACTACATCGACACCGAACTCGAAAGAAAAGGATCATACGATAGGACTTATCTTGATCCAACCGAAACCGAGCTCGAACTCCTCAAATACTTAAAAGAAGATTTAGGCTATAAGCAAATCGTTGTCTTGATCAATTCCTCTAACGTCATGACAATCGGTGAATACGAACAATATGCAGATGCAGTTCTCTGGATCGGCGGCCCAGGTGAAGCTGGACTTGTCGGTGTCGGAAATGTCTTAAGAGGCAAAGATAACTCAGGAAGACAAATCTCTCCATCAGGACGTACATCTGATACATGGATGACTGACTTCTATTCCATGCCAGCCTTCTACAACAACGGCGGTGGTTCAAAATACAGCAACATCGGCGGACGTAACTCTAACTACAACCAGTACGAAGAGAATATCTTTGTCGGCTATAAATGGTATGAAACAGCCTATGCTGATGGAATCAAAGTCACTGGCACTCCAAAGTACAATGCTGATGGTTCTATCAAGGAAGCCGCGAAAGAATATGACTTCAAGAACCAGTATGACGACCTCGTCGCCATGCCATTCGGCGGTGGCTTAAGCTACACAACATTCGATTGGGCAGTCACTTCAAGCGATGTCAAACTCGAACAGGGTGGAACAAACACCGTTACAGTAAAAGTCACAAATACTGGCAATTATGCCGGTAAGGATGTCGTCCAGCTCTATATCCACGCTCCATATAACAAGGGCGGAATCGATAAAGCTGAAGTCTCCCTCTGCGCATTCGGCAAGACAGGAAGATTAAAACCGGGCGAATCAGGTGAATTGAAACTCACATTCAACACAGATGACGTTGCTTCATATGACTATAAAGGATACAAGGCAACAGTGGACGGAACCGACTACTGCGGAAACGACAAGTGGGGCGGATTCGTTCTCGAACAGGGCGATTATGAAATCAGAGTCCAGTCAGACTCACACACTCAAAAGACCGATCCAATCAAGGTGAATGTCGCAAAAGACATCATCTACACCGAGAGCAAAGACGGTAAGAGAGTTTCTGACAAGGTTGCAGCTTACAACAAACTCAACGACGTCAACGCAGGCGATCAGACCGGAATGATTTACATGTCCCGTGACAGCATTGCTTCAGATTGGGACAAGATCTGCAACAAGGGCCTCAACGGATTTACAGCCGGCGGTAGAGAAGATGAAGTCTTTGCCTCTGGACGTGAAATGGGCTCAGAAGTCAAAACCGGAACAAGCGTCGGCGATGCAGTTGCCCAGGGTGCCCAGCAGCATTGCACAGTCGTCTTTGATGCTCCATATCAGGATGGCACAAAGAAATACACGATGAACTATGGATATCAGGCATCTTCTGAATCCGTAGGCAATATCGGAAAGAACTATTGGGGCAAAGACAACAACGACCAGACCTATAAGGATGCTGTCGCAAATGTTGGCAAATCCACAACAAGCTATACATCAGACACACGCTTCGTAAGAGGCGACAAGATCAGCGCAACAGACGCTGTCACAACTGACACAGACCCAAAGACATCTTATGGTTGGGACGAAGTTCCAGCATCAGATGAGAGATGGGACAACTGGGTTGATCAAGGATCATTCTCGGATTATGCAAAACTTCAGGGCCAGGATTACTTAGGTTCATTCTCCTCAATGGGCTTAAAGGGCGGCTCTGCTTCCGATGGACCAGGTGAAGCTGGCACAGGCGGAAAAGAGAACAACACTTGGTGGTGTTCTGAAGTCGTCATGGCTTCCACATGGAATACCGAACTCATCGAAAGAGTTGGTAAGGCTTATGGCAAACAGTGCGTTAGAACAAACATCACTTCATGCTTCGGCCCAGCTATGGATACTCACAGATCTCCATTCGGTGGACGTAACTTCGAATATTTATCAGAAGATGGTTACCTGGCAGGTCAGATGTGCGTTGCCGAAACGGCTGGAATCCAGTCTGAAGGCGTTGGCACATTCAACAAGCACTTCATGTTGAACGACCTCGATGGTGGACGTTCAGGACAGATTGACTTCTGCTCTGAACAGGCATTAAGAGAAATCTACATCCGCGCATGGGAATACTCCATGAAGAATGAAGATGCTCCTATGTCTGGTATGATGGCATCCCTCAACAGAATCGGTGCTTCTTGGGCACATCGTGGCTTATACATCGGCATCGTCCGTGAAGAATACGGATGGATGGGCTTAGCTATCTCCGATGGCATGGACGGCGTTGAATACTCTGGCGAAACCAAAGCTGCCTTCTCCGGCATTGCTTGCTTGCTCTGGCAACACACCGTCACAGATGATTCAGATTCCGAGAAGAACGATGGCTATATCTTCACGAACTGCGACGTAACTCAGATCGCTGATTACTATGGCGCATACATGTTAAGATTCATCGCTAAGACCAGACTCTGGTACGATACCCACATTTTATGTGATGGAACAATCTTCGATGGTTCCGATTGGACGTATCTTGATTCAACAAACTACGAGGAAATGGATACATCCAACTTGACTGCAAACGACAACAACACAACCCCAGATGAGGATACATCATCGGGTGGCTGTGGTGGATCTGTTGCAACTGTTTCAACAGCCGCAGGATCACTTGCCTTCCTTGCACTCGCAATTCTTCTTGCGGATAAGAGAAGAAAATCTCTCAACAAATAAGTCATAAAGGTTCAGGAAAATATATGGAAAATGTAACAATTAAGGAAAAAAGACCTAATCCGGTTTATCGCTTCTTTGACAAATTCTTCCACTTTTCTGAACACGGCACGAACATCAAAACCGAAATATTCGCCGGAATCCTAGCCTTCATTGGTGTCGCTTGCACAACATTCTTGCTTGCAAGCGTCATCACCTCGGCTATGGGCAATTCTCCGGTGGATGCCAGTGGATTCTCCAACGATGCATGCGCAATATATGTTGCAATATGCATGTTGAGCGCAGTCTCTTCCATTCTTGTGGGACTCATTGCTAACGTGCCATTCGTTCAGTCAACATCCCTCGGGATGGTGAGTTTGATATCAACATTGCTTGGTACATTTGCTGGATTGACTTACTACAACATCTTATTCATCGCTTTGATCAGCAATGCCATCTATTTGGTGGTGATGCTCGTCAAACCGGCTAGAGAATTTATTTTGAAAGCTGTGCCTGCTTCCGTTAAGAAAGCAATCCCAGCTGCAACAGGAGCGCTCCTCATCGTCTATACTCTTGTGAATTTGGGAATCTTAAACCTCAACACACTTGATTTAGCTAGCGACATGCAAAGCGCATCCTGCGCAGGAGACCCTATCTCAAAATTCGCAATCTCTTACATCAGTTTAAACTTCGATGCTTCCAATAAAGCAGACTTCTACAGCTACATGCCCGTTATCACTGCGACCTTCTCTTTCTTGTTGATGCTTATCTTGAAATCGCTTAAGTTCAACATCAAAGGAAAAGAATGGAAGTTCAAACATCCTACAATCGTAGCCTTTGGCATCGGTTTATTGATTTACGTCATCTACTGGGCCATCAGAGGCAACTTCACCGACTATTATTTCTATTCCTTCGTCGTCCCGTCATATGCCTCCTTCATCTGGATGCATTTCAGAACGAAAGTCTTCAAGAAACTATGTATCTTCACAGTCTTCACAAAAGGCTTGGACTTCTCGGGTTATACAGGGAACATGAACATCTTCTTCGTCTTCATCATCTCCATCGTTAGCTTTGTCGTCTTAGGCGTTGCCGAAACCGGCTCAACCTATGTCGCTCATAGCTACCTTGCTGGTGAATGCGATGAAAATGGTACCCCAATGTATAGAGGAAATAAGTTATATGGACCAGTTGAGAGCTATGCTAACCCATATAGCGCTACAGCTCTTTGCTCAGTTCTCGGCTGTATGTTTGGCGCAGGACCTATGGTTGCCAGAAATGAATCCACACTCGGATCTCACGAAGGCGGCCGCACAGGTTTAACCGCCATCGTTGCCGGATGTTTATTCATCGTCACCTGCTTCAATATGGTCTTCAACGGACTGTTCATGAACGAAATGATCATCGGAGGCATCACACTCTTCGTGGGATTCTCTCTCTTGACCAGCCTCAAGAACATTGACTGGAGCGATGTCATCGAAGCTATGCCATCCATCACGTTAATTGTCGTTGCTGCTGCAACCACAAATATCGTCTTAGCTATCTCTGTGGGAGTCGTTTGCGATCTCTTGCTTAAGATTATCAGATTTAAATTTAAGGAAATCACCATTGGACAAGCTGTCCTCTCCGTGATTCTCCTTGCCAATATCGCGTTTACAACGCACATCTTATAAAGAAAGGAAAAATACCAATGAAAAAAGCATTGAACGTGTTAGTCCTTGGAGCATGCATGGTTCTCGCATCATGCGGCGGAACATCAGACAGTGGAATCAAAACCACAGTCCTAGAGGCACCTACAAACGTGCAGGTCGTCTTAGGATCAGAAAAATATTCCTCAGAAGATGATGTCGTCACATTTGACGCAGTCGAACATGCAACAGCCTACCAGGTTTATGTCTACCACGAAGGTGATGCAAAAGCCAAGGTCACAACCGGAACGACAACCTCAGTTGAACTTCCAACCCCACTTGATGCAGGCACCTATAACATTTCAGTCATCGCAGTTGGCGATGGGGTCAACTACAAGAACTCCAACGGATCAACTCCTATCGCTTACACACTCGAAGCGGCAACCATCACTAAGCTCGGCAAAGTTGATGTTTCCACCGTCAAGATGGATTTCACAACCAGCACATTGAGCTTCACCGGAGTTGCCGATGCCTCATCCTATAACGTCTTCGTCTATTCATCAGACGCTGATGCAAAAGAAAAGAACGATTCCAACCTCGTTACATCATTCAAAGTCCCAGGCGGAGACACAAACGTCAGCTACACTATCTCAGATTCAGTTGCAGCGGATATCACTCCTGGATATTACTTCTACACAATCCAGGCCATGGGCGATGAAAACAACTACACATCAGACGGCGATGTTGTCACAACCAACAAACTCATTTACGGAAACGTTCAGTACGCAACGCCGAAAATCACCGCTTCCGAAGGTGAGAACGGCGGTGTCAAGGTTGAACTCACAAACTATGCTGACTTCGTTGTTGGAACAAAGTTCACAGTCAACGCTTACGCAAGTGCTGATGCAACTGCACCGGTTACAACAACCACGTTCACTTACACATCAACAACTTCATTTGGTCGTACAACCATCAACGCCAATGGAACATTCGAGACTAAAGAGGCAGAAGGCGCAGCCGCAACTGACTTAACAGTCGGCAAGTCATATTACTTCTCAATCTCTCTTGAAGGTGATGGTGTAATTTACACAAATTCCCCGGAATCCGAAAAATCCTCTGTTACAATCACTAAAGCCGGAAAGATTAGTTCTAACACCGGTGGTGGCGGCTTCCCTGGCGGCGGCGGAGGCGGTGGAGGCGGCGGCGGCGCTTCCATTACCGTCCCAGCAACCATTACAATCGACACAACAGCCCAAACATGGGATATCACGATGGGCAGCTCAAACTATCTCGAGTGGACTGCCACAAAAGATTCCACGCCAAGAGATGGATGCGATTATAGCTACACATTCGCCAACCACGATACAGGATGGCCATTCACGTGGGATGCCTACCTTGCACTTAAGACAGGCGGAGAAGCATATCTCTACATGGCCGCAGGCGGACCTCTCAGCGAATGCAAAAAGACAGGTACTTGGACAATTGCTGAAACAACAATCACAGTCAACTTCTAAGTAAAAGCCTAAAACCATATCTAAAAGGGAAACCTCAAGGATATGGTTTTTTCTTTTGCGATTTTGACACGCTTACCATTAATGATAAGTCTAAGTTGTACTAACTGTTTTAAAGGGGATTGGCAAACAAAAAAGGAAGCGACTGCTCCCTAATTCATTTGTATATTTTATTTGAGGCCAACCCTTTGGAATCCGTAGACTGCGGCACCGAGCAATCCTGCCATCTGGCCGCATCCTGCGACTTGAAGGTTGGCGTTTGGCGTTGCGCCTTTTAGATCGTTGAAGAAGAGCCTTGCGCTTTTCATAACGCCTCCGGTTAGAGTGAAGACCTCTGGTTCATATAAAGTCTGGATCATGTTGAACCAACCGGCGAGGATTGAAATCCAATCTGTGTAGATTCTCAACGCGAGATTGTTTTTGTTTTCAACCATCTCGAAGAATTCTTTTGCGTTGGCAACATACAATCCGTTAGCGTCGCATAGTCTGATGATACCTGTTCCTGAGGCTAAATGCTCAGTTTCCCAAAGTTTGCCTTTGTAGTTGATTAGCGTGTGTCCTGCCTCGTTTGAGGAATTCTTGAGTTTCCCATCAACGCAGAAGGCTCCGCCGATTCCTGTTGAGATAGTGGTGAAATAAACCTTTTTGTATTTGCGCCACTCACCGACATTCGCTTCGGCTAATGCAGCCGCTTGCGCGTCATTTAAGGCATAAACTGGTAAATTGAATTCTTTGCCAAGCACTTCTGAGAATGGAACATTTGTGATGTGGACGTTTGGAAGGGCATCGATAAAACCGTTCTCACGGACACGTCCAGGAACGCCTGCGCTGATGGCAACTACCTCAGAATAGTCCGCAATGGCATCTTTGATGACTTTGATTGCGTTGGCAAGGAATTTCTCCGTTGAACCAATTACAGTGTCGTAGATGAGAGTTTTCTCAACCTCGTATTTCTCATTGATGAGAGACACTCTTGTATTTGTGCCGCCGATGTCTAAGCTGATAATCTTTTTCATGATTAATCTATATCCTCGACTTCGTTGACGTTAACAATTCTTAAGAAGTTTGTGACACCTGCACCTGTTGGCAAACCGCCACAGATGATGATTGGATCGCCTGGCTTTAAACCGATGTCTCTAGCAATCTTAAGAGACAAAACTTCCATCTCTTCTGTGAAATCTGGCATTGTCGTGCTAAGCAATACCGAATATACACCCCACATCCAAGCGCCCTTAAGTGCTGTCTTCCTATTGCTTGTAACCTGGATTATAGGGCAAACAGGTCTGGCCTTGGAGATTCTTCTAGAAGAATTTCCCTGATGGGTGAAGTTAACGATGAGCTTTGCGCCTAAAACAAGAGCGGTATTTGCTACAGCCGAAGCGATGGCGTCGTTTGTGTCTTTTTTATTTGATGTTTCGAACGCCTCTCTTGTTAATCGCTCATATGGCAATTCTTTTTCAACGGTTGAGGAAATTGCGGTTTGCATTGCGACGGCTTCAACTGGATATTGTCCGGAAGCTGATTCGCCTGAAAGCATGACACAATCTGCTGATTCATAGATGGCTGTTGCGACATCGCTCACCGCGGCTCTGGTTGGCCTTG
>CAVAGP010000082.1:0-7826 GCA_963588175.1 Faecalibacillus sp.
TCCTCTTCATTTGGCACTAAGCAAATAATGGAGCCGGCAAATCCTCCGCCCATGAGTCATCTGGAGCCAAATCTCGTAATTGATTCTGGATTTGGAAACCTTAGACCTTGGCAATGGTTTGCCGATCATGTTTTTTCTAGATGGTTTCCAATCTTTCCAGCATTTGAGGCCTTCTAGTCTCTTGTTCATCATGAATAAGGCCCAATCCTCAACCCAAGGGTGGGATTGCTTGAATTTAGTTAAGCATCTTGGGTGCTTTTTCATCTCGTTTTGAAAGGCTTCATGAAGGAATTTTGATTTGTAGACACGGACATCTTCATAGGCAATCTTGGTTTTATCGCCATTGAAACAAGGGGCTTTACCTATCAAGCCAAGTTCAGCCAAATCATCTAAATCAACGTATATTTCTTCTATTGCAAAAGAGGAGAACGGCTGATATGGTGAATGCCCATAACCTAAAGGGTTAAGAGGCAGTATCTGCCATAAAGAGAAGCCACCGCTTTTGATGATATCTATAAATTTCTTTGTCTCATTTCCGAATACGCCCACTCCAAAACGCGATGGAAGCGAGGCAATGGGCATGAGGATGCCCGCTTTTCTATCCATTATTTGACCTCGTGAGCGCCATATGGAGGAATGGAAACCTCCACTATTCCGCTCTTAACGTAATGCTTGTTCATTTCTTTGAGGAATGCGTTTTCCTCTTCATTTGGCACTAAGCAAATAATGGAGCCGGCAAATCCTCCGCCCATGACTCTGGCGGTACCTTTTTTTAGAACTTTGTTTGCCGTTCTTACAGCTTGCAAAGGCGAGCCCTGGTAATGGTTTGGGACCATGACGTTTTTAAGAAGGGTTTCTTGCGATTTCTCGCACTCTCTTATGACTTGAATGAAATCGGTCATATTCTCACTTTTGACCGCTTCAATGATGCGATTAACCCTCTCATTCTCGTCCATGAAATGCATTGCGCGTTTCTTCTGGAATGCGGTGACGCCCTTCAAATCTTTAATTTCTTTATCAAATACGTCTTTATCTACTTCTCTAAGGACGGATTTGCCAAATGCTTTAGCAACGGCTTTCATGTCATCGGGGATAGAAGAATACAAATTATCCATGTGAGCGTGGCTCTGTCCTGGGTTAACCAAATAAATCTTCATCGGCCAATTAGGGAATCTAATAGGTTCCACCACAGCATTGGCGGGGTCTTTGAAATCCAAAGCGCATACTCCGCCAAACGATGAACCGCATTGATCAAGCAAGCCTGAACGTTTGCCAAAATACTCGTTCTCCGCAAACTGTCCAGCCTGGGCAAGAGTCAATCTATCAATCTTGTCATCGTTATATAAGGCATTGATGACCTCGGCGATGAATAACTCAAAGGCGGCGGAGGAAGAAACGCCTGCACCGCTATAGATATTCGAATTCAAAGCAGCCTTGAATCCACCGACTTTATAACCAAGGGATTTGAGTTTATAGATGACGCCTTTAGTCAAAGCGATGCTTGTGGATTTCTCGTTTTCCTTAGGCTCCAAATCGTTTAAATTTACTTCAAAAGGTTTGTATCCATCGGATTTAATTATTACCTTATTTTCATTTTCCTTAACTGCGCCTTTAATAGATAATGAGCAAGTTCCCACAAGGCAAAGTCCGTGGTTGTGGTCTGTGTGATTACCGCATAATTCCAATCTTCCGTAGGAGACGAAATCATGGGTTGCCTCTTCATTGAATGTCTCTTTGAAAAGGTCTCTAGCTTGTTTTAGGTATTCTAATTCAGTCATACGTTCTCCTTTGAAAAATGGTATTCGATATAATTCACTTTAGGTTTCCCAACCTCAATTGTCATGGATTCATAGTCGCCTGGGACATACATCGGCTCAATTGCTAAAGATCCGTGTTTCCTGCCAAGCAATCCGTTTGTCATCATCTCGTTCTCGTTCGGGAAATTGTAAGAATAAAGATGGACGACTGGGTATGAGGTCTTGAGCTCTAGTTTGTATCTCTTTCCTCTTAGGGATAACACAACCCCACCATCATTATTCACTTTGAAGGCATGGTCAATACCTCTAAGGCTATCTCCTTGAAGCTCTTCGGCATCGAAACAGCTGCCGATCGCCTTTTCTTTTCTCCAGTCCAAATATTCGGGGACGGGTCTTAATCCCGTCGCGATTAAATCGGAATCGTATCCCTCCACTTCATCCGCGTTCACATTGAGAAGCATTTCGTCTAAGGAGTCTTCTCCTAATGCGAAGTAGGAATGATTCGTGAAGTTGACCGGAGTTCTAACGTCACTAACCGTCTTGTATTCAATTCTAAGTGATGCATCATTGATCGGGATTATGTACCTCACTCTATGGGTTAACTTGCCAGGGAATCTGGAATTGTCATCGTCTTTATAAAAGTCAACATAAATGTTGTCGTCTAGGATATGCGTGTCCATCGCATAGTTGGAGAACGGAAATAATCCATCACCACCATGATGGCAGGTTTTGCCTCTTTCATTGTGGTATAAATCATAGACATGACCATCATATTTGAGGATTCCATCTTTAATGCGGCCAGCGATTCTTCCGACTGTTTTTCCCGCAAAGGAGGGAGAATTAGCCCATACTTTCCTATCTTTTTCGCATGAAGTCATAGGAACGCCGTCATAATCTATTTCGTATATAGCCCCACCGTAAGGAGATAAGATGACTTTTAGCTTTGCGTCATTCTCAATCTCCACGAATGTTAGCTTGTTGATTGTTTTTGTGTCGATATTCATTTTATTGCCTTTAGGTAAATCGCCTTTAATTCTTCCTTATCTAGTTCTTTCGGAACGGGATATAGAGGATTCGCCTCTTTATCTGCGTGTTTTGCTAGTTCGTCTAAATCGCTGATTTTGACGACATCTTTAAGGCTGTTACCGACGGACATTGTATCATTAAGTTCCTTAATCCACCCTATAAAATGCGAACTTGAGCATAAAATGTCATCATTTGAGCACGTTTTTACAATTTCATCCAATTCTTTAAGTCGTTTATCCGCTTTTTTGCCATAGGCTTCAAGAACGTAAGGCAGCAAAATCGCGTTAGCCTCACCATGAGGAATGTTGTATTTGCCTCCTAGGGAATGGGCTAAGGCGTGGACATAACCAACATATGATTTGGTGAAGGCTTCTCCTGCTAGATAAGCTGCATATTGCATATTTAATGCTGCCTGTTCGTTATTTGGGCAATTGTGGAATTCCAAAAGATTTTCTGCGATTAAAGATACGGCGGTCTTAGCCCATATGGCGGTTTTCTTGTAAATTGAATGCCCGATATAGCTTTCTACGGCATGCGTTAAGGCATCCATTCCGGTAGTGGCAACAACTTTCTTAGGGAGGCTCTTAAGTAAAGCAGGGTCAAGAACAGCGTAATCGGGGATGAGTTTAGGATCGCTTATGGCGAACTTATCACCGGTTTTATCATTTGTGACCACTGCGGCAACCGTTACTTCTGAGCCGGAGCCTGCAGTAGTAGGAATGGCGATGAAAAGAGGATATTTCTTCTTGACCTTAAGCAAGCCTTTGAATTTTGATAAATCGTTTTTGTTAGAGGTTAATAGACATATGACCGCTTTTGCGGTATCAAGCGCGGAACCGCCACCTACTGCAACGATTGCGTTCCTTGAGTTGGCTTTAGCGAATTCAGCGCATTCATAAATCGACGTGAACGTTGGGTTAGAAACAATATCGCTATAAACGAAAAATTCGATGTTATCTTGCTTAAATTCTTTTATTAATCCATCTAAAAGATCGTGTTTTATAACCGATGGAGTGGCGATTAAAAGAACGCGTTTACCTTTAACGATTGGGGAAATTTCTTTTATGGAATTCGCCCCTTTTATAAGGGTTGGTTCTCTGTATTTGATAAGTCCGCCGGCAAGGTACATGACTTTTTGGTAAATGCGGCAATAAATTCTTCTAGCGATATTCATGTAGATAATATTAATTATCGAGATGACAAATTGACATTATTTTTCAAAATAAAACTTGAATCTTACCTGGAGTAATGTTTAATATCGCTGGACCTTATGAGGGGGACCTTATGAAAAAGAAAGCATTATTAACATTTGTAACAAGCATATTTGCAACAGCACTAATGGGATGTTCTAATTCGACAACTTCGTCTGAATTGGAGATGAAGAACTACTCGTTCCAGCTCAATCAGATGAATGGGGTCGGGGTTGCGGAAACTGAAATCTACTTAAAAGTGAATGGCAAAACAGCTTATTCCTTATACACCGATAGCACCGGATTAGCGGGAAGAAAACTTCCTGTTCAAAACTACACAATAGAGTTTGGCGGAAAGGCCGCAAGCTGGACACCTGACAAAACCGAAGTCACAACCGAAGAGCAAGATGTTGTCATCACATTTGAAACGTCAATCATAAACGATGAAAAGCCTGAAGATAAACAATATCAGATTGGTGATGTTATATACGATTTCGAAATCTGTGCTGTTGAAACCGACGGAACGGCGAATAGAAAAATGGCCTCCGAATACCTTAAGGATCACGATTGTTTGGTTATTAACCTATGGGCCACTTATTGCAATCCGTGCCGTGCTGAAATGCCTTATATGAACGAGGCTTGGAAACAAGTTAAAGATGATGTTGCGCTTGTCGCTATCTCAAGTTATAAAACAGATACGATTAAGGCAATCGCGAAATATAAGGAAGAAGTCGGGGTTGATTTCCCCATTGGGCCAGATGAAGTTTTCCAAAGCGATGACTACAAAAAATCGATAGTCTACGGATTTTACCCAGAATATATTCCGGCTACCGCAATCATTGATCGTTACGGAATTGTCCAAGAAACATATGAAGCAGCAATAACAAATGTTGATACATTCCTCGAAAAATGGTCTCCTTATTGCGGCGATAATTACGCGCCAGCAATGATACAATAAATTGTTTAGGTAATAAAAAGCCTCGATTATGAGGCTTTTTTTAATGTTTCTTTCTCTGGCCACTCCCAAACGACATCTTGATATATCATTTTTTGTTCAGGCTCAAATCCGTCATGATCGATATTTGCGATATATTCTTTAAATTCTTTAGAGATATCCACTCCATTCTTGGCCTTATCGATTAAGATGCAAGCATCCTTGTAATCTTTCTCTGCTTTATCCCACAAATCCAGGAATGACTCCGTTCTCATCTCGCCTGTCACGCAGTTTGGCCACTGCTTATGCTCGATATTCAAGAAATCTATATTCTCATACATCTTAGGCATATTTAGAGGGATATTCATTCTATGGGATTGGGAATAATCACCCATTATATGTTTGGTGAACCAGAAGCTGAATCCATGCGGAACGTTCGTGATTTTCATCGCGGTTTTATAATCGTGAACGGATTGATAGAACGCTTTTTCGTTTATGTTATCCTTAACGTGCACTTTCTTGTTAACAACTTCCCACATTTTGGAGATTTTAAGTAACATTTTATTGTCAATCTTAAGATATTTTTCTCCAGCATAAATTGTTAGAGTTCCATACTTTTTGCCGATTATATTATCAAGCAATGTCTCATACCACATATGGGATAAAGACCAAAGTTTCTTGTCTTCTTCCTTATCGGTGAAACCGGATTTAGCAAAGATGAATGGGTGGCAGTTTCTATCCATTGAATAATGAATCAGGAGACCTTCGATAAAGGCCCAGAGAAGTTCTTTATCCTCCCCGCCATTATTCGCATAATCCATCAAAGCAAGATATGTATCGGTTATATCCATGTGATGTAACGTCATGCCATATGAATTAACGTCTTCTTTATGCTTTCTCTTTTTCCAGGGAATCTGCCCATAGAAAAAGAATGGGTCTGGTCCTTGTGAACCTAATATCGTTGCGTTTTTATATATACTATCCTTATTCCTCATAACATTGATGCAATAAGAATAATGTGTGATTATTGCTGGCATATATTATACCTCTTTTATCGATTATTACTTTTGACTTTGTTACCTTTTTTATTAGGTATAAAGATAACTATTTATCAAATTCTCCGTACTCGCAGCCTAGATGCGATGCAACCATTTCTTCGATTAATTCCGGCTCTTGCCTTTTAACTTTTTTATAAAGTTTCAGGTGGGCGATTCCGTTTCCGCCATTCCAAAGATGGTTGAACCTTTTCTTACCGTCCGGATCTTCATAATTAACGAATAACATATCCTCTTTCTTGCAACTGGCCTCGATTTCTAGGATATGGGTCTTATTATACATCTGAACATGCCAAATGATTTCCGGGGTATCCTCATCCTCCGAGAATTCGCAACCCGCTTTAGTCCAGAATTTGGAGAAATTAAATTCATAGGCCTCCCCTTCTAGCCATAAAGCGCCTAATAGTCTTCTAGGCAATTGGATACCGAACACTTTTGGCTTACCCCCACCTATATCAAATACGGTGTTCTCTAGCTGTTTGTTCCTTGTGTATGAGAAAATACAGCAAGATGATAGCCAAACCCATGGAGAGGTGAAGTTTGAACCCCAGTTCTTATCGGCATAACCGAATGAGCGGCCTGGAGTGACCGTGTAATGTCTTCCATCTAGTGTAATCTCGCCTTCATATAAGGTTTTCATGCCTTCCGCATGCCAATACATTTCGAAAGCCTTAAGATCTCTAAATAGTTTTGAGGTTCCATATCCAACATTCCAAGCCACCTGTTTTTTCATCTTTAAAGAAAATTGCATATTGCCGGCATCGGACATCATCTCCGGATATTTCCCTTTGGTTTCCTCTGAAACAGTGACGTTGCCTCTTAAAATCACCTCGCTGCAGAAATCATCTTTTGTTTCAATGAAGAATGGGGCCTTCTCGTGGACAGTGAAATCTTGCCAAGAGACGAATTTGTGGAGTTGTTTCTTGTCTTTGCCCCATCTACCACACTTGATCATTAGATATGACGGTTTAAGGCCTTTTTCTTTTGCTTCCTTGCTTTGCCCTAAGATAACAGGTTTATCTTTATTTGCAGGGTTGATCAAAAAGAACTCGATGAAGAAAGGAATCTCTTCCCCAGTTTCATCCTCGATTGCGGTGAAAGAATGCCACCACCAGTCGTAACCGTGCCTTTTGAATCGGCCCGTTAACATATAGGCGTTCTTGTTTAAATCACTTGCGTTGAAATTCTTTTTCATAAAATGAACCTGCTATGTATCCTGACTTAATTTAATTATAACCCTTCTTCCCGCTTTCGACATACGATAGCATTAACAAATTTTTGATATCATCGAGTTTAACTTCATTCAATACGATGCTTACCCAATATTTCTTGTTCATATGGAAGGCAGGATGGGCAATTCCTCTCTTTATGGAATCGTTAAGTTCTTTCTCCGGCAATTTAATGTTGATAACTTCGATTAAACCTTCATTTCCGTTCTTATAGATGCAATTGGCTTTTACCATCATGTAGAGGACGAACCACTTCTTGTATTCGTTTCTAAAAGCAACAGAATGGTAATCTTCAAATGGATAATCTCCATGGCAGGAGAAAGTCTTTTCTATATAAGCGAATAATTCCTCTTTTGAAAGAGACTCTTTGTTCGATTCAACGATTAAGCGTTTGATTATTTTATCGGCCTCTTCATGGAGGCATGAGGAAACACCACCTCTATTTTTATCGATATTGAAAGGCATATATTCCTCGTTCATCGCCTTATCAATTGCTTTAGTTTCGAGATATGGTTCTTGATATGAAAACACAAGTTCAAAATCCTTATCAATTTCATAACGCTTTACTCCATCGTTAAAACCTAAGGAATTTAATTGAGACTCATTAAGTTTGAGACCGATGTCAGATAGCAAAT
>CAVAGP010000083.1:0-2361 GCA_963588175.1 Faecalibacillus sp.
CTTTATTGGTTTCATCTTAATTTTCCTTTCTTTATTTCTTATCAGATAGATTTTTTGGCTAAAAGATTAGCGATTCCGATATATGTAGACGGGGTCATATTGACTAATACCGCCTTATCTTCCGGACTTAACATATCCAAACTATCAGCGAATTTGAGTATATCTTCCTTGGAGATGTTCTTTCCTCTAGTTAAGGCTTTAAGGGTATCGTAAGCGTTAGGCACACCATATTTGCGGAGCATTGTCTGGATAGGTTCCGCCAATACTTCCCACTTATCATTCAGGTCACTAGCGAGCTTTGCCTCATTGACAACGCATCTGGTCAATCCGGCTTTCGTCTCGGATATAGCTTGCAAACTGTAACCGAGTGCAAGGCCGATGTTTCTCTGGCTTGATGAATCGGATAAATCGCGTTGCATGCGGGATTTTGTTAATTTGTTTGACAAGCCAACACAGAGATTGTTGGATAAATCAACGTTTGCCTCACTATTCTCAAATCTGATTGGATTTACTTTATGAGGCATAGTTGATGAGCCAACTTCCCCTGCCACGGTAATCTGTTTGAAATATTCCATTGAGATATAAAGCCACATATCAACGTCTAAATCGACCAAAACATTGTTGAAATGACGGATGCCATCCAATAAATGGGCGGTGTAGTCATGTGACTCGATCTGGGTGGTTAATGGGTTGAAGTTCAGATGAAGGTATTCTTCAACGAATTTTTTGTTCAAAGTCTCCCAATCGAGATTGCTCCATGCCGTTAAGATTGCGCTGTAATTGCCTGTTGCCCCATTGAATTTGCCATTGTATTTGATGGCCTTGATATTCTCCAATGACGATTTCAGACGATAGGCATAAACCTTGAATTCTTTGCCAACCGTTGTTGGAGTTGCTGGTTGTCCATGAGTGTGGGCAAGCATCGGGATATCCGCGTATTTAATGGCCAAAGAATCGATGTATTGCTGGAATTCCTCAGCCTCTTTCAGCCAAACATTCTTCAAGCCATCTCTTAACATACATCCGTAGGAAGTGTTGTTGATATCCTCTGATGTGCAGCCTATATGGACGAAGGATATCAATTTCTCATAGCCGAGTTTCTTTAATTCGGCATCGATGAAATATTCCACCGCTTTGACATCGTGTCTAGTTGTCTTCTCAATTTCTTTAACCTGAGAATAAGATCCAAATGAATAATTCTCCGAAATCGAGCGAATCTTTTCGATGTCTTCCTTGTTATATCCATTTAATGCGGAGAAATCGATGTTTTCAAGCAAAAAGACAAGCCATTCAATTTCTACATGGATGCGGTATTTGACCAAAGCGTATTCGCTGAAATAATCGCCTAAAGCATCTTTAATATTGCTATAACGGCCATCCAAGGGAGAGAGGGTCTTGCATTCAAATTCTAATTTTTCCATTATTTTTTACCTCTAAAATAGCTTACGCCTGCTTCGAATATCTTCTGGTCCATCTCACCATATACGTTCTTGAAGCGGTTATCGCCTTGTCTTTCACTGTGTCCCATCTTGCCGAGGACGCGACCGTCTAAGGAGATGATACCCTCTATAGCGTACATGGAGCCATTAGGATTATAAGGCGATTCCATCGTAACTTGGTTGTTATTATCAACATACTGGAAGGCAACCTGTCCATTTTCGAATAAGGATTCGAGTTTTTCTTCTGAACCTACGAATCTTCCTTCGCCATGGGAAATAGGGATTGTGTTGATTTCCCCGACCTCAAGATTGGCAAGCCATGGGGATTTAACAGAGCCAACACGCGTGTGAACCATAGTCGATAAGTGACGGCCGATTGTGTTGAAGGTCAACGTGCAGTCATCCCTATTGCATTCAACAATCTTGCCATATGGCAATAAGCCCAATTTGACAAGAGCCTGGAATCCGTTGCAAATACCAATCATCAAGCCATCGCGTTTTTCCAAAAGATTAGTGATTGCCTCTTTTAGGGATGGGTTTTTCAAGACAGTTGCGATGAATTTGCCAGATCCTTCCGGTTCGTCACCTGCCGAGAAACCTCCGGGGAGCATGACGATATTGGCCTCATCAATGGCTTTCTTCAATTCCGCGATTGATTCGTTGATCATCTTTTCGGTCTTGTTGCGGATTAGGACGGTCTTGACTCTTGCTCCGGCTTTGCGGAAAGCGCGGGCGGAATCATATTCGCAGTTAGTCCCAGGGAAAACTGGAATGACCACCAATGGCTCATCAACTGGATGAGCGCAGACCAAAGGGGATTTTTCTTTGCAATTGGCGGTTTTAAGTTCGCAAGTTGGGGCTTTGGCAGTTGTTGGATAAACATCCTCTAAAACGCGGTTAAATGTATAGGCTTTATCTAGAG
>CAVAGP010000083.1:2371-7246 GCA_963588175.1 Faecalibacillus sp.
ATATGAGAGAGCGCCACTGCTATTCGTGGTGCCGATTTCTCTATAGGCAAATGGGATGAACTCATTCATATCAACTTCTAAGATGATGTTGCCGTAATCTCTAGCAATTAAAGAAGATAAAGAGTTCTCTTTAGATAAAGAAACACCAACGTTATTGCCAAACGCCGCTTTAGCAACAGCCTCAAGCACACCACCTTCTTTAATGGTGTAGGCGCTATAGGCTTTGCCTTGTTTAATGAATGCGGATACGGCATCGTATTGAATTCTCAAATCACCGTAATCAAAGAGATGGAATTTGTCTTTTTTCAATCTCAATTCGATGATTTTGTGTCCTGCCGACTTCAATTCCGGGGTCAAGACGTCTTTAGCATCAGCGGCAACGATGGCAAACGAGACTAAGGTTGGAGGAACATGAATATCCTCAAATGACCCGGACATTGAATCCTTGCCACCAATTGACGGGAGATTCAATTCTTTTTGAACGTGATAAGCGCCTAGAAGCGAGGAAAATGGTTTTCCCCAGCGTTTTGGATCATTCAAGAGTTTTTCGAAGAATTCCTGATAAGTGAAGCGAATCTTGTGATAATCTCCGCCCATTGCGATGATTTTGCTGATGGATTCAACAACGGCATAGCTTGCCCCATGATATGGTGACCACTTGGAAATCTTCGGATTGTAACCATAAGCGAATAATGAGCAAGTCGTCGTTTCTTTTCCTAAGACGGGGAGCAACGCTGCCATGCCTTCGCTTTCAGTACGGAGTGTTTTACCGCCATATGGAGATAAAACAGTTCCATTGCCGATCGAGGAATCGAAACGTTCGACAAGCCCTTTCTGATCGGAGACGAGCAAACTCGATAAGGTTGATTTTAAGGCGTCTTCGAAGGTTGTGGTTGCAGCTTCATCGAATGGGGTGTGGTCAAAATCAGGGAGTGTTATCTCAACGTTTTGATATCTTTTAGCGCCGTTTTGATCTAAGAAACTTCTAGCGATATCTACGACCACTTGGCCCATATATGTCATCTTTAACCTAGCGTTATCGGTTATGGTTGCTACCTCTTTTACCTCTAGGTTCTCTTTAGCGCATTCTTCCTCGAAATAAGCTTTATCGGATTTTTCGATGACGATGGCCATTCTCTCCTGAGATTCGGATATAGCGAGTTCGGTGCCATTTAACCCTTCGTATTTCTTTAAAACAGCATCGAGATTTATGTCAAGGCCATCAGCCAATTCTCCGATTGCGACGGAGACACCGCCCGCTCCGAAGTCATTGCATCTGATGATTTTTGAAGAGAGTTCTTTGTTGCGGAAAAGCCTTTGAATCTTTCTTTCTTCAACAGGGTTGCCCTTCTGGACTTCTGCCCCGGCAGTCAAGGTCGTCTTCAATTCATGAGATTTAGAAGAACCGGTTGCACCACCGATTCCGTCTCTTCCGGTTCTGCCGCCGATCAAAAGGACAATTTGTCCTGGTTTTGGGGTTAAGCGGATGACTTGTTCTTTAGGAGCCCCGGCCACAACTGCGCCAAGTTCCATTCTCTTAGCAAGGTATCCATCATCGTAAATTTCGTGCACGAAACCGGTTGTTAAGCCGATTTGGTTACCATAGGAGGAGAAACCAGATGCTGCGCCTAAGCAAAGTTTGCGTTGCGGAAGTTTGCCCTTTAAGGTGTCTTTAGTGGCTACACGCGGATCTCCAGCCCCAGTGATACGCATTGATTGATATACATAAGCACGGCCAGATAATGGGTCACGGATACAGCCACCTAAGCATGTTGCCGCTCCACCAAATGGTTCGATTTCGGTTGGGTGGTTATGGGTTTCATTCTTGAACATGAGAAGCCATTTCTCTACTCCTTCGTTCGTGTGAACATCGATTTCAATGGAGCAGGCATTGATTTCATCGCTCATTTCCATGTCGTCAAGATACCCAAGCCTCCTTAATTCTTTAGCGGCGATCGTGGCTAAATCCATTAAGGTCATTTCCCTAGTCGTGTTGATGCCATAAACGGCATGGCGACTGGCTTTATATGAGTCGATGTCCTTCTCTAATATCTCCTTAAATTCTCCATCTTCCACCTTGATGTCGGTCAAGACGGTTGAGAAAGTTGTATGACGACAATGATCGGACCAATAGGTGTCAAGCACTCTTAATTCGGTCTCGGTTGGGTCTCTATGTTCTACGTTCTTGAAGTAATCCTGGCTGACTTTTAAGTCGGCGGTATTCATCGCCATGCCTTTATCTTTGATGAATTTAGTTAATTCTTCTTCACTCATGGAATTAAATCCGGTTATTATCGGAACGGGTTTAACCTCCACTTTTTCGTCTTCAAGTGATTCTGGCAGCTCATTTGATGCTAAGCGGGAATCAACAGGGTTGATAAGATAACGTTCGATTGGAGTTAAATCATCAACGCCGGAGATGACATAAACAGTCGCGCATTTGACTTTGGATTCTGTTTCTCCCGTTAAAATCTGGAAACATTGGTTGCAGGAATCCGCTCTAACGTCATATTGGCCAGGAAGATATTCGATTGCGAAATATTTCTCTCCCTCATGGAGTGGGAATTCGTTCAAATAAAGGTGATCGACCATCGGTTCGGCAAGTATGGTGTTTTTGCCTTTTTCATATGCTTCCTCGCTTATGCCTTCTAAATCATAACGATGGATGATTCGGAGCGTTTTGATGGATAAGCCAAGCTGGGAATTGAGGTCATTCATGACAGAATGAGCTTCTGATGCATAGCGGCTTCTTTTTTCTACGTATATTCTTTTAACCATGTTGTCTCCTTTATTTTACGAGTCCGATATCGTGGCGATAATATTTGCCGTCAAATTCAATTAAATCAGCGGCTTTATAGGCTTTTGAACGACATTCTTCGATATTCTTTCCGGTGCAGCATATGTTGAGGACGCGTCCACCGTTGGTTACTAATTGCCCATCTTTTATGGCGGTGCCCGCATGGAAGATTATGCAATCTTTGACTTTCTCGAGTCCGGATATCGGAAAGCCTTTCTTATAATTTCCTGGATAGCCACCGCTGGCGAGGACTAAGCAGAATGCTGTATCATCTTTCCAATTGATATCAACATCTTTTAAAGTGCCTTTAGCCGAAGCCACCATGATGTCGTATAAATCCGAATCCAAACGAAGCATGATAACCTGGGTTTCAGGATCGCCAAATCTCACGTTGTATTCGAGAACTTTTGCTTTCCCGTTCTCAATCATGAGCCCCACGAACAAACAGCCGCGGAAATCGATTCCATCTTCTTTTATGCCCTTGAGGAATGGGTCGGCGATACTCTTTTGAATGACCTCATCCATATTCTCCAGGAAAGGGTTAGGCGATACGTTGCCCATACCCCCGGTATTTGGGCCTAAGTTGCCATCATATATTTGCTTATGGTCTTTGGCGCTAACCATAGGGACCATTGTGTTTCCATCGACAAAATAAAGCATTGAGCATTCAAAACCAGTGAGGAATTCTTCTAATACCACAACGTCTCCTGCATTATGGAAGACCTTATTGACCATCATCTCTTTGAGGGCTCCGATTGCCTCGTCCTTGTTTTTAGCGATGACAACGCCCTTCCCGGCTGCAAGGCCATCAGCCTTAACAACAACCGGATAAGTGAAGGAATCGAGTTCTTTGACGCCTTCCTCAAAAGTGTGAATTTCTTTATATCTCGCCGTTGGAATGTTATGTCTTTCCAAAAAGGCTTTGGTGAAGGCTTTAGAACCCTCAAATCTAGCCCCTTCTTTTTTAGGGCCAAATGCCAAAACGCCAGCTCCTTCCAAATCATCAACAAGTCCGTTGGCTAGCGGGACTTCCGGTCCAACAACAACCAAATCTATGGAATGCATTTTGGCGAATGCGACGATTGAAGCGTTATCTTCAACGTTTCCATTAACGCATTCGGCAACGCTAGCCATCCCCGGATTTCCTGGGAGAGCATAGAGTTTGCTGACTTTCTTGGATTGGCTTAATTTATAGGCGATAGCGTGTTCTCTACCACCGCTTCCAATGACGAGTACGTTCATGTTAGAACTCCTTAAAAAGTAATAGAAAGGAAATTATTTCCTTTTTTATCTATAGATTAATGACGGAACTGACGGTATCCGGTGAAGACCATAGGGATATTGTATTTGTTGCAAAGGTCAATGGAATCTTGATCTCTAATCGAACCTCCAGGCTGAGCAATCGCCGCAACTCCGGCATCAGCGGCCACTTGGACGCAATCGTTGAATGGGAAGAAGGCGTCGGATGCGAGAATAGAGCCTTTGAAATCCTTATCCGGGTTGTTGTGAATTGCGTTTTCTAAAGCCCAAACACGGGAAGTTTGACCTCCGCCGATAGCGAGAGTAACGCCGTTTTTTACCAAAACGATAGCGTTTGATTTGACATATTTAACGACCCTCATGCCGAATTCCATATCGCTTAATTGCTCTTTGGTTGGCTGAGCAATGGTGACTGTATTCATCTCTTTAATCAGCTTGGTGTTGAGTTCTTGGACTAAGACTTTGCCTTCAAGATACTTGATGTCGTATTTTGCCTCTCTGGCATCAAGATTCTTGAGTTTTAAGACGCGAAGGTTCTTCTTTGTTTTCAAAACCTCCAAAGCATCGTCGTCATAATCTGGAGCGGCGACAATCTCCAGGAAGATTTCATGCATTTTCATGGCAGTTTTCTTGTCGACTTTATAGTTAAGAGCGACAATTCCGCCATATATTGACTGAGGGTCAGCCTCATATGCTTTAACATATGATTCATAACCGGTTTCAGCGATTGCAACACCACAAGGAGTTGAATGTTTTATGGCGGCGGTAACCGTCTGATCTCCGAATTCACGAACGAGTGCCACTGCACCATATAAATC
>CAVAGP010000084.1:0-7004 GCA_963588175.1 Faecalibacillus sp.
CGTTCCTTGGAGCGCAGGTGGAGATATGCAAGGCCTTCGGCTTCGACATCCCCGACGGCTGCGCCCCTGTCTACGTCTCCAAAGCCAAACCGACGGTCAAGAAACGCGGCCGTCCGGCCAAGCCAAAGACCGAGAAACTGACTTATTAGTACACTTTATTGAAAAACTCGGATGAAACTGTCCTGCACAAAGTCATCTTTTTGGTAGGCTCGTTGTGGAATAGAAGACCGCTTTTGAATAGACAGGATTGTCAGACGGGACTACGGTTGATGTCGATGAAGACTTTGCTGATTCTTCTTTCGTAGGCGATGACGCAGTAAACGACCCCGGCATAGAATACAAGTGAGTTTTGCCGTCTTGTGTTCTGAAAGTCGATGGCATATTCACAGACCCTCTCTTGCTTTGTCTGATGTATTTCATCCATCGTTTTCTGTCTAATGAGGTGTCCTCGTTAAACCAGATTTCATCGTTGGCTCTTACGTATTTTTTTGCTGTCTGGTACCATCCTTTTGAACAGTACGCTTTTACGATACGACCTTTAACCACCTTGACCATTGGATGATCCGGAAATCTGTTGATGAAATCTCTCAATTCGTCCACAGATGTGTCAAAATCACGACAATGCCTATAGCAACAATCAGCGTACATTTTCTCATCTTCGCTTGACAAGTAGCCTGAACCGGCCTCGAATTTGCCTTTTGAATCTTCGTAGAAACAGTTCTTATAGCTTTCTCTGGCTTCCAAAATGGATTTTCTGGCCTTTGCTTCTTTTATATGTTTTGAAGCCGTGGTCGCATAAGAGAGATATTTTGTATACCCTTCTATCGTGTTTGCTTCAAGTGCCTTCTGGAATCTATCATCGTCTGTTTCCGAAGTTAAGACCGCCCTGCAAGTTTTATCTACATACAGAGTCTGGTTGATAGTTTCCGATATTCTGTCTAATCGATTGTCGTTCTTGGGGCTTGTCAAGATCGCGGTGATGATGACTTTTACGACTTCGCCGTACTGGGATTTCCGGTTCGCCACCACAGTTTTCTCATAGAAAGATTTCGCAGTCGGCAGATTCCCGCTGATGACGAACCAAGTATTTCCTAGCCTTGTATAGGTTACATTAGAACTCTTGTACTGCTGGATTCTCCTGTTAAATATTTGTGAATCAGTTAATTTATTATACTCTATTGTGGCCGTCACCGTCAAGTGAATTCTATTGTCTTTAGAACGGAACACAGCTTTCTCAGCGGTTGAACTCCAATCTTTTGCCATATAGGATGGATATTTTATAGAATATCCATAATGTTGATTGGTATATTCCAGTAAGTTGTTGGCGGCCAAGTACTGTTCGCGCAATCTTTGGCATTCTGCTATCCGGGACCGGGCATTTGTGTCCGATGGGTTGTGGTTCAGAATCGACTGATACTTTTCAATCGCTTTGGAATATCGATGGCTTGAAATTAATTGCCGGGCCTCTTTTTGTAACTCCTCGCAGGATCCGCATATGTCAATTTCGCTTGCGTATCGATTACTTTCATCGTCCAGCGCTTCCCAATAAGCCTTGGCCGTGCCATACTCTCCCTTATTCATACGCTCTCTCGCGGACTCGACGGTTTGCGAGAATAGTGAATATGAAAGCAGACACAGACAGAGAACAGCGATTATCCTTTTCATTGTATCAAGTTGTTTATTCTATCCCTGAACGAACTGTATTTGGATGACGAAGATTCTATCTCATTGAGAAGAGACCGCGCTTCTCTCAGTATCTCCGGATTTACAGGGTCACCATTCTGTTTCGCAATTTCCATCCCCTTTATTTTCTTCTCGAGCTTCCTTTCGATAGCCGCAACGTCTATAGTCTTGTCATCGCTCTTGTTGATGGACTCAACGTTATTGTTTTCTTCATTGTGGTTAATCTCAACATTTGTGTTCTTCGTAGTAGTTTGGTTTGGCTTCGGGGTGACTTTAACGCCGACATTCATGGAAGAATTTGCGTGAGTATTAGTTGGATTATTTGTTAAGTTGGTGTTTTTTAAGACAATGGCTGCAGCAATGATGGCTATAGTAACCCCAATAAACCCAATTCGTTTTGACGGCCGTTTCTTTCTTCTCTTCTGCTCTTTTAAAGCATCAAGTTTTAAAGCATCAAGTTTGCGCTTAGCTTCAATCTTATGCTTACCAGAAGGGTATTTCCTAAGATATTGGTCGTAGGCAATATATTGGTCGTAAGGAGTCGCCGTGTTGGTTTTGAGTACATTCTCCCAAGCTTCTTCTTCAGGTGCATACCCGCAAACTTCACATACAAGGAGGTCATCGCTGTTTTCCGTATCACAGCGCTTGCAAATCCAGCTCATTATTCTTTTTTCTTTGCAATTCCAATCCCTTGGCCACGTAAAGTTGATCCCGTGGGGGAACTGTCTCTGCCTATTGTTAATCCATTGCCTCGTAGGCTTGTCCCTTTCTTGGGTTTAGGATCAGGGGGTGTAGTGATTTTAGGATCCTTAAGCGCATTGAATACCTCCGTAATAGTCGGCCTATTCTTTGCCTCCTTTTGTAGCATTTTATCTATGAGGCTTTTAATTTTAGGATAGATTTCTTTGGCATATTCCAGCCTAATGCCATGATCCACACTGTCCCATACTGTTTTGTACTTACCTTCAATTATTGGTTTTTGGCCAGTGAAATATTCGCATAGTATTATACCCAGTGTGAAAATGTCTGACTTAAGAGTGAGTGTGTCCCCATCAACTTCTCCGTCCTCATCCATTATGTAGGCGGCTTGTTCTGGTGAATAGTATTCTGGGGTTCCGACCAAATTTTCCTTGATTGGGGGATTACCGGAAAAGAAGCAATCATCAAGGTCAATCAATTTGGCGATATATACCTCGGAAGACTTCTTCTTTATCAAGATGTTATCCGGTTTCAAGTCTCCGTGGACAATATTAAGATCGTGCATTATTTTGAGACTATGGCAGACACATTTTGCGATAAGAAGAATTTGATCAAAGGAATACCGTGAGATTTCATCACAAGTAGGCGAATCGGTGTCAACTTTTTCTGTGACTTTGTAATAGCATGGCCCCGATCTGAAAAAATCCACATCAAAGACAAGGTTGCCACCATATGATACTTTGGATCGGATTTTATCATTCAATTCGAGATGGTGTTTCTCGAATTGTTCACAGGCTTTTCTTTTCTGTTCTTTTACCCGTTCGCTTCCAGGACTATCCGGTACTGGGTATTTAGGGGACAAGAACTCTTTTATGAAATATTCTTTACCGTCCTTTGAGGCAAATGATATTTTACTTCTTCCTCCTGCAACTATAAAGTCTTGCAGAATCGTATATCCATTGATTACTTCTCCTCTTTGCATATAATTAACTGTTGTTCAAGTTATTATTTCTTAATGCTTCCGTGCTTCTTAGAGATAAGCCAAGCCGTTTTTTTGCAGAGTTCCAACAAACGCCTAAGAACTCTATCCATTCTACAAAGATGCCCGGGAGTAGGGCCAGGTTTTGATCCCCCATCAACACTATTTATGTACTTGCAATATGTGGTCTGATAACTTTTCCAACCACTATTAATCGTTTCTTTCAGTTTTATTTCCAATTCAGATAGTTCTTGGCGAGTATCGTCAATTTGTCTTTCGAGGGTTAGTATTGGCTCGATATGATGGTTTTTCTCTTTTCCTAAAATTTCTTTAAGGTCTTTGAAATCCTTGAAACCTTTGGCAATTAATGCTATAGAAAAATCATCTCCAGATACTTCTCTGATTTTGTTTTGTAATATCTCTTCCCAACTATTCAGATTGTCCGAGTTAAAGAGTGTGGACTCAATCAGATGCTCAAAATGCATTGGAGTAGGTAAATAACCAAAACATCCATCGGTGGCACTAAAAATGACAAACGGCTGTTTTGAGAACTTGATTTTTCGGTGGTTAATTTTAAAGTCGTTATCGGCACATACACAATTGGATAATGCGCTGTCACGAGAGAGATTCTCGAGTGCATCATAGTTGTTGACAAGATCGTCTTGAGTTATTTGGTAGAAGCCATCCTTCTTCCATAGGTAATTTCTTGAATCTCCTGCCCAATAACTGTCAACTATAATGTTACCTTTTTCCTCCTTAGCAACAGCTAATGTGAGTGTGGTTGGATAATTTCTTATGAGCTTGCTTCTTAATTTAGTTTCAGCAGAAGGAAATTTTGTTATTTCTTCTTGTAAACGGGTGTCGCATACTTGCTTAAGATCTTCGGGATTGATTTTTTCCGGATGCTTGTTTATATAATCCTTGTTTATATAATCATTAACTGCTTCACGTATGATTCTAGATGCAACATAAGCTTTGGTATGGTTGGATCCGTACTCTGAAGTACACAAAGATGCTCCGGATCCACCCATGCCGTCAAATACACCAGTGAAGATTGATGTATCGGTTGAGAAGAGAATTGGCTCGGCGTCTTCCCCCGAGTCAGTTCTTTTCTCAACCATAAACTGGAATTGGATTTCGGCCACCATTAAATCGAATTTACAATTGACATGAGTATTGTTTCGTAATCAATGTCACTAAGTCCTTCGCCTGCTTTAGCCGGGTGGTGAATGGCTGATCTCCAATTTAGCCCGATTCCACTCCATGCTTCAGCGTCAGGTGCAAAAATAATGATTCTTTTAGCTGCAGGATCCATTTTACCGCACTGTTCATCGTCCCACCAATCAGTAAGTTCATCAAAGGAAGCCGGCATATTCTGCGGATATGTTGGATTCTCTTTGCCGACTCCTAAAGGATGAGTTGATGCATCTGTCCAGACAACAATGATGTGCCGTCTTTTGTCGCCCCCTTTGGTCCAATCTGAGTTGATAGCCATGGCTACGGCCTCCAGACCATTTTCCGGTTCATCACCTCCACCGCCAGGCGTTAAACTATCGATGAACGAATTGAACTCGGATTCTTGTGATGGAATGTCAAGAAATCCGGTGTCTGCTATAGCTCTATCCCCATCAACTTTGAAATCTCTAAATGAAATTGTACGAATACGAAGATTTGAGATTTCCTTACCTTTTTCTTCGGCCCTTTTGTGTAATTCAGAGTGGAATTTTAGGGCTTGTGCCTTAACCATATCCAAAAGGTGACCCATACTACCGGTGCAATCTATGCACATCACAATGTCAACATTGTACTTTAAACCTTGTCCTGACATAACTTTATTGGTTATCATTCCTCTTCGGCTCCGGGGGAGGGGTTATAAAACAAAAAAAAGAAGGTGTGGAGTCGATTCCGTCTATCTCCAAGAAGGTTGTGGTAGAACCTGAGTATAGGTAAACGGAGCAATCCCCACACCTGTATCGTTGAGTGTTGGAAACACGCAAGCGAATACAGATGAACGGGTTGTCGCTTATCCTTATACTCGTTGAAAACTACCACATTTTCTTGAAAGGATAGTGCGAAAACACTTTCATCAATATGTCTGCTTCAGACCTTGCGGCCTGAAACGATGCCAATATAGCAATATTCCCGCAAAAAGCAATGCCTCTTCGCAGGTTCAAATATGTTCATTTGTCGTCTGGGCTGAATATGAAGCCGCGGCACGAATGTCAGCACTGGAGAAATCCCAGTGGACTGATGTAGCGATGGCTTCTGCGGGATATTCCGTTTATGGTCGAAGGAAGCGTCTCATCGGTACTTTTTACAGACATCGGCCCGCAGACGAGCCTCTGAGCATATTCAGATTGCGGTGTGCGTGGCCGACCCCTGTTGGAAAAAGGGGGTAGGCCACGATGTATCCCATTCTGGCCGCCTCCAGTGCATATTCCCGGGCCGATGTCTGTCTCTCCGCCGATTAAAGCCTCCAGGCCGGAACTACCGAGATTGAAATGCTGCCCTGGAGAATGGTATCTTCCTGTTCCCAAGTGATTATGCTGCATTTGCTGCACCCCGTTGCCTCAGCTGCCGCAACGAGACCGTTGATTTCACGATCTCTGTTTCCCGGGGTCAGCTCCCAGCACACCTGGACAAGTTCTCCGACATTTCCGCCTCGCAGAACTACGAAATCACATTCTCGGGGGTTCTCATTGAAATAGAAGATCTTATCGTCGCTTCCTAGACTGCGGTGGAGCTGTAGAAATATATTGTTCTCAAGAGCTTTGCCCTCATCAGACCCCGGATTGTTCAATACTGCCCTACGTAGGCCGTTGTCAGCGACATATTTCGTCGAAGTCCGAAACCGTCATGGCGAAGAAGCGCTCATCGTCGAACTCGATATAGAGAATTCGCTCTTTGGGTATACCTGCCGCTATCAGGCCATTGATTGTGAGCTTCAGCAACGAAGACTTGCCGCAACGCCGTATTCCCGTCAAGGTAACTATATCCTCTCCGTTCAGCGGAAGAGTAAGTTCTCTGGATATCAGCCCTTTGTAGGGGAATTCTCCCTGATGTAGAGTGATAAGTGACTGAAATGTTCTGCGCAGTTCCATATTTTGTCCTTTTGGATGCAAGTATATCACTTTCCTTTCAAAAAGGAAAGTAGCCTCCCATTGCAACATTTCTCTATGTGCAGTGCATCTGCCTGAAATGACCTTAACAAAGAAAGGTTGACGCTTTAGAAAACTCGGGCAATGTCTCCGTATTGTCCAGACTGTTATCGCATTTTATTGAAATTCCATCACTATATCAGCTTCAGACCTTGCGGCCCTGAAACGATGCTGATATAGCAATATCCCCGCAAAAGTCAAGGCTCTTCGCAGGTTCAAATATGTTCATTTGTTGTCTGGGCTGAATAAGAGGCTGCGGCACGAAGGGCTGCACACGAGAAATCTACTCGGCAATTCACAAGTTTGGGACGCACTAAGTGTCGGTTGGGAACGTCATTTTTTAACCAAAAGTGTCGGTTCTAACCGACATTTTTGTATATTTGCAGAAAACCAATGAATTATGGACTCTCTATTTTCAAAGCATGATCGGTATTACGCTGAAACATCAACGGAAATTGTCAGAGAATGCATCAATGAGATAGATT
>CAVAGP010000085.1:0-6942 GCA_963588175.1 Faecalibacillus sp.
CTGAAGGAAGCACGAAGTTGCCAGCCGCCTCCGGCTCGCGGGCCACGAAGCACAAACACCCGAACTCCCTCATACAGAGCAAGTTAACATAATCAGGGTTGTATAATCTGGACGCGATAGCGGCCTGTTATACAACTAAGCTCTGATTATGTTAACTTGCGGATTAAGAGGCACTTGGGTTGCGCTGCACCAATGTAGCGAGCCGGTTAATCTCCCCTCCGGGGTCGGGGGCATTGACAGGGTCGAGTCTGCGGCCGTAGTGAGGAACGAACGCAGGGCGCTGTCTCGACACCTTCTTCTAAGTAACTCGGCGGCGGATGCCGCCGTTGTCTCTTCTGTGGCGGCGCAGCCGACGCAGAGGAGACGTTTGACCGTGCAAGGAGTCTGACGGCCGCTTGCGGACTTCAGTCTCCGCAGCACACCTCTTTCCTCGTCCCGCACATCACAAATGCTGAATCGTAGGCACAAATGCGGAAGTCGGACAGCAAGTCTGTGGACTTCCGCAGCGAAGCGGAGGACGGCCGCAGTCTTGCCCGACTGGAGCGAACCGACGCAGCGAGCGAGAGCAGAACAAGCTTGCTTGTTATGCCGAGCCGCAAGGAGGAAAAGGCCGAAGGCCTTAATTAACAGGGTCGGTGCCGAGGTCTCGCGCAGCGACGGCCTCGTGACCGACACCGCTTTGAAGTATGCGAGCGGAGCGAGTTTGTGAGCGTCAGCGAACTCATGGAAGGCTGGAGGTTTGACGCACGCAGCGCAGCGGAGTGCGGCAATCTTCCAGTTCCTCTCTGCCCACAGGGCAAGTCTTCCGGCATCGCAGCGAGAGCGGAGATGACGGATGTCTTGCCGGGCGTTTAATCGGAAGCTTTGCTTCCGTCATAAAAGCATCAGCGAGCTGACGCAGGCAGCTGGCTGATACCGCTCTGCCCATCAAGGGCAAGTCTGAGGGAATGGAGCGCAGCGGAATGGAGGAAGATTTGCCCGGGCGATTTTACTGAAATAGAGTAGAACTTCCCATATTCAGTCGCAATAATAACTCCCTATATCCGCATTCAACTCTCCGTATCACTGTTCGAAACATGTATTTGATATCCAATTCAGTAATTTTCAGTATTTTTGCGAACTAATCCACTTTTTATGGACATTATAATTTTCTTCTCTTGGATTTCTGACTATAGGAATTCAAATAAAAGGTTTATTCGCTCATGCATTAATGGGGCAATCAAGAAACTAGAAAAGGATTCTTTGCCTTTCCTTGCAGGAGTAAATATTTCTTTGATTGAGAGCCTTGGAACCAAACCTGGGCATCAACTTCTTTCGACTACTCAAGAGGATGAAATCAGAAATTCGGATGTCTTTATTGGTGATTGGACCGTAATAGATCCTTATTCGCGTTTTGAGAACTTCAGAGCAAAGCATTTTGGCTATAAGAGAAAACGGAATTTAAATTCCAATGTTCTACACGAATATGATTGTTTCTCGGCATCCAATGGATATGATGGTGCTATACTCGTTATGGATTCTTTACGAGGGTCAGCACATGAGGATAATGATATTATCCCGGTTGATTTAAGAGGGAGAAGATTTCCAATAGAATTTCAAGGAACTGTAGAAAAAGATTCTCTTGTTGCTGATATATATCGAGCGTTGAGAGAAAGTATTCCTGCAGCGATTCAACAAAGAAAAAATCGTTTTTCTCCATTACATACATGGTATGAACAAGATAATCGCAAGTGCCTTAATACGCCCTACTACATAAATGAAAGCCTCATTTCTCTTAAAAATGAGATAAGAGAATCGGCAAGTGACCTTCGTATTCTTGGCCTCTCAGGAATTGGCAAAACCAGATTGGTTCACGAAGCTTTTAGAGGAGAGGATGACTCTTTTTACCGAAATAATTATCTTTATGTTCAATATTCGGATGATGAATCTGCGTCCATAAGAAATGCTATTCTTTCTCATGTTTCAAATGAAAAGGATAACAGTTTGATTGTAGTTGATAATTGCCCGCCGGCATTTGCGCAGTTTATTCAAAAATCTAAAGCAGATTATGATGCAAAGAACAAGGTAATCACCATTTTTAATCGTCAGGATCAAGACTATTTAGATCGAGTACAAGATGTTGACTATCAGGTTATAAAATTAGACGATGTATCCTCTGTCGTAGATGATATCCTTAATGGTGTTTATACACAGATTTCGGATGATAAGAAAAAAATCATTAAGGACTTCTCCGCCGGTCTTCCTATGATGGCCGTCATTTTGGCTGAAAATGTTAAACGGGGCCGTATAGACTATGCAACAATTCCTAATAATGAGTTTGTTGAAAAACTCTTAGATACTGGTGATGAACAAGAGAAGGAAATACTTATGACGTGTGCAATGTTTTCACACATCGGATACCGTGATGAAGTTGCAAGAGAAGCCAGGTTTTTAATCTGTAATAAAAATATTACGCCTGTACTTTCGGGGGATGATTGTGCAAAGATGACTCTCTTTGAAAGGGTGTTTTCGAAATATACTGCAAGGGGAGTTTTTGAGATACAAGGTCGTTTCTTTGCGATTCGGCCCATTCCTCTTGCTCTTCGTCTTGCAGAAGATTGGCTAACCGGATGCAATGCGGATAGAATGCTGGATGTTTTAAGTGACATCCAAAATGAGGATAGAAATAACAACTCTCAATTGCTTACTTCAGCATTTGCAAATCAACTATCGCATCTTGCAGGGAATCAAAAGGCACAAAAGGTAATTGCAATTATTACTGGAGGAAATAGCCCTTTTGCTAACTCGGAAGTGCTAAATACTGAACTGGGTTCGCGGCTCTTTCGTTCGTTCGTTGAAGTGGACCCAGTTTCTGTAGCGAGTTTATTCTGGAGGGTTTTTGGCGATATGTCTACCGATGATCTCATCAATATAAAAGACGGAAGACGCAATCTTGTTTGGACAACACAAAAATTATGCTTTGACCATAGAACGTTCCTAATAGGGGCAAAACTGCTAATTAAGCTTAGCCTAGCCGAGAACGAGACATGGGGGAATAACGCTACAAATGAAGTTCTTAATTTATTTCATGTATATCTTCCGGGAACGGAAGCAGATTTAGACCAAAGACTTGAGGTTATAAATTGGGTACGGACTCTTGAAAATGCAGAAGGGTTATTGTTTGACATTTTATCTTCTGCACTTACTAGCCAGCATTATTCATATATATCTGGAGCCGAAATGCAGGGGACAAACAAGCTAGAACATTACACGCCTTCCAGTAAAGAAATTCTTGAATATTGGGAAAGTATCTGTCAGACTATCAAGAGTATGATTAATGAAGATGCAAGCAGAATAATAGGCCTTTCAAAAATAGTCACGGACAAATTCAGCGGACTGGTCAGGGTAGGAGCTCAAGATATAGCTTTCGATTTAGCCGAATTCATAGCAGAAAAGCGACATTGGGATTGGGACAATCTGCGTGACAGTATTCGGTTGATGTTTTGGCGAGAGTCTTCTAAAGATATGCCTGAAACTTTGGCATTACGACTTAACAATCTATTGCAAAGGCTCACGAAAAGCGATTTCATTTCTAGGCTGAAAGATGTTGAACATATTGAATGTCGGGATTGGAAAGAAGAGCAAGTCAAGAGGAATGAATCATACAAGGCCATGGCCATAGAATTTGTGGATAAGGAACATTCCTCGGTCAAATTGATGAATGACATTTTGAATGATTCATCACTTAATCCTTATGCTACTTTTGGTATTGAGATTTACAAACATATCAATAGTGACAAAGCCATTTATAATCGGTTGGTAGATACCATTATTGCAAACATTTCTATTAGAAAAGATTATACTAATAGTACCATGCTTGGTTTTTTCGGGCAGACATCAAAGGAGGATTTTACATATGTATATGATAAGTTAATACGAGAAGTGCCAGAGGCCCTATTCATACTGTCGGCTGTACGAGGGGAACGTATAAGTGAATGTCAGATTCTATTCGAGCTAGTTAAAAACGGTAATGCCAAAATCGAGGCATTTGATAACTTCTGCTCTCGCTATGACTGGAGTAATTGTAGTCAAGAGGAAACGATATCGTTTTTTAATCAACTTGTAGAACTTTCTGAAGCTGGGGCAAAGATTGCTATTAGTAATCTCCATTCGATGCTTTACTTCGATGCAAAGGATAAACGCTTCAGGTTCTTACTTGACACCTATCGAAATCTTATCACTTCAAAGGCTCTCCCAGTCGACTTTAACGATGAAAAGTATCTGGAAAATATAGAATTAGCTATCAATGAATACTATAGTCCGGATGTCGCTTCTTTTATAAGCGAGCATATGATTAATTATTATATGTCTGATAACACGAGCATACATAATAACGGGTACTACCTTGATTCTGTATTATGCGTTCTATTTGATAAATATTTTGAATTAGTTTGGCCTTATTGGCGAAAAGCTCTTGTTGAACCTGAGAATATGTGCTTTGCGTACTTACTTAAATATAAACTCGGTTGTTCTATCGGGGGGCTTACGGGAGGTGCTCTCTTTGGGAAAGATCACAGCGATGCATTAAGACAATGGTGTGTAGATTACCCAGAAGCCGCTCCCGTTCTGTTAGCTATGTATATCCCCGTTTATGTTGAGGAAAAGTTGTCGCCCCTCGCTAAGTTTTTACTAGATGAATATGGCGATAACAAACGTGTTCTAAGCGAACTCAGTTGTAATCTTGGGTCATTCTCTTGTATCGGTTCCGCTGTTCCGATTTACGAGCGAAAGATAAAGGCTTTCAAAGAGATAATCCCGCATAAAAATCCTAATGTCAATCAATGGCTCTTAGATAATATCATATTTGCCGAGAATGATATTGCTCGCGAGAACGATCGGGATGCAGAAGATTCAATCCTTTATCGATAGACAACTAGACTCCTCGAAGCAACTAGTGTATGGCTTCTAATGCTTTAACGACAGAGTCGCCTACAATGTGGGCAAGCTTTACAGGTACGGCGTTACCAAGCTGTCTCATTCCTTCTGTCCACGAGCCTGTGATGACATAATCATCAGGAAAGGTTTGAATACGCTTTGCCTCTTCAATGGTGAGGTATCTGGTTGAATTATCTTGAAATCTAACCATATTCTCGCCTCCAGGAACTCCGTGGGAACCTGCTTTAATTGTCTTAGATGGTTCGTCAATATAACTTCCTGTGTGCCCTGGATATTCTTTGGATTCCTTTGCGTTGTTGCATTGTAAATCGCTAATAACATCACGAATTGTCAACCAAGGAAGCAGTTCTGGCCCCCAAAGGCCATACTTTTCGGACAAAGAGTTCTTAACAGAAGTAACCTTTTTATCTGAATAAGTACATTCTGTATGATGTCTTTCCCAATATTCTCCTGAGATAAATTGACTCCACAATAATGAGTCTTCAGAATGCGTGGGTGCTGGAAATTGCCAGTCTACTTTGAGGTCGGAGCGAAAACCGACAATAATTACCCTTTCTCTTTTTTGCGGCACACCGTAATTTGCCGCATTGACAAGATTGTATGTAACATTGTACGAAAGACAATCCATCTTTCTCTTCGATGACTCTTTTTTTAAGAATTCAAAGTTATCGCGCCAATTACTATGGGGCAAATCAATGCCTGGATAGCGTAGCTGAAGAATAATGAAGTCAAAATAATCCTTAAAGGAATCTCTTAGCAGTCCTTTGACGTTTTCAAAAATAAAAGCCTTAGGTGCCAGTTTGCGTATAGCATCAATAGCATAAGGGAACATGTCACGCTTGTCATTGTTCCCTAATGCTTTCCCTCCCAAAGAGAAAGGTTGACACGGGGGGCCACCTGCTATAATATCAACAGAATTATATGCTAAAAAATCAAAATCTCTAACATCGCCTTCGTGAACAAATGACTCCTCAAAGTTTTGACGCAAAGTATTGCATGCATCTTTGTTCCATTCCACAAAGGCACGATGTTTAATGCCGGAATCTTCTAGGCCTCTAGCCAGACCTCCTGCACCAGAAAAGATTTCAATTCCACTAAGCATTATAAGGATTTTTTCTCCTGAAAATTATCAAAATAAAATTTAACCTTCTGCTCTACCATTTCCAATGGCAATGCTGTGCCATTCAATCGAGTCGCCCATACTCTACCAGGATGCAGAACATCCCAATCAGAAACAGCTTGCTCGTAACGTCCAGAGCCAGGATCATGATTCCCAAATCCATCAATCATGTTATTCCAAATAGGCGTGTAATATCTGATTAAGGCCGCTTCTACTGTACCTATCATATCTGCGGCAGCATCTTCAAGAATCATAAAACGGCAATGAAAGTCTTCAACCTGAAGATTGGAGGCCTGTTCTATGCTATTCAAATGATCGCACAATCTACGGTAAAGCTCATTCGTCGCTTCTTGAACTCTCCCTTGACGCCACCCTCTCGGAACAGCCTTACCGACATAGATAGGCTGATTAAAACTTATTCTGTTCATATCATAGAGGGGCTGGTAATATTTGCTTTTCCCTGTATAATAGAGAGCATAGACACCTGTGCCCACAAAATTTTCCGGAGGCGGAAGTTTGTGGACAGGCGTTCCATTAAAGAATCGCATTGTGTCTTTTATAATTTCGGCAAAAGCATCTGAGCGAAAGACATGCTTTGACCTATCAAAAGTATTCTCCATATCGGGTATATTTTTGCAAATTTAAGGATTTTCTTTGATTGAATATGTTTAGAATCCTGGAAAGTAAACAGAGCCTTATATGGACCATGTTCATGACACCTCCAGAATAATCATATCCTCCCCACTCCGACGACTTCCAGGTCAAACTCTTCGATCATTGCGAGGACATTGGCGTGGTGCTCCGGGGAGATGTAGCGCTGGATTTGGAGGAAGACCGGATTGGCCGCTGGGGCGGCCGAAGCAGTCGGGCTTGTCGAGTCGCCAGCT
>CAVAGP010000086.1:0-6939 GCA_963588175.1 Faecalibacillus sp.
GTGGAAACCCCACGCTTTTTTCATGCTCAATATAGCAACTAATTGTATCTACCTTTTATTATTGTATAATAAAAAGTATGAAAAAGTGGCTTAAAAGCACGCTCATAATCACTTCTTTGTCTCTTTTGGTTTTGGCCATTCCTTTTTCGTTATTTATCGTCTCGTCCATTACTGAAAATCCATATGCCAAAACTTATTATGGCGAACTAATTAAAATGCATGAGAGATTAAAAAAGACCCTAGACAAGAAAATTGTGTTTCTTGGCAATTCATCTGTGGCCTTTGGCACCGATTCAAAACTAATTGAAGATGAACTGCAAAAGCAAGGCCGTTCTTATGAAGTTGTCAACTTCGGCCTATATGGTTCAATCGGAACGAAAGCAATGTTGGATTTATCAAAGAAACATATCAATGAAGGCGATATCGTCATCTTATCGATCGAAGAATATCCACAATCAATGAGCACATTCTTAGACCCATTGGAGATTTACAGATCAACGAATGGGGATTTCTCCATGATTGGCGAGATTGATAAATCTTACTCAGGGGAATTCGTTGCCGAATACCCAACATTCATATCCGAGAAACTTAAGTTAAGCCAATCATCGAACGAAATTGAGGGCATTTATAAACAAGCGAGCTTCGATGATAGGTGCGACCTCAAAAATCATCCTAGAGATTACAACACCATGCCGGACGGATACGACTCGAATAACCTGATTGACTTATCCGCGTTAGAGATAAGCGATAGCTATATCCAAATGATCAATGATTATACAAATGAGTTATATTGCAATGGTGCATCAATTTATTATTCTTTTGCCCCGATGAACAAAGACTCAATCATCGGCTATTCCAGAGAATTATTGGATTCTTTTGCCAGTAAAATCGATGCAAAAATCAATTGTCCACTCTTTATGAACCCAAATGATGCCGTATATGAGCCAGGTTACTTCTACGATTCGAATTTCCACCTAAACTACGCAGGGATGACTTGTCATTCAATAGATTTGATGAATGGGTTAAAAACAATACTTGGTGATTCTTCTCCAACCGATTTAGTTAAGCCTGCCATGCCAAAAGTGCCAGACGAAGGATATATTGAAGAAAACTCGACTGATGAATCGTGCTTTGAATATGAGGAAAAAGGCGAAACTTACATTATCACTTCAATAAAAGATGAATCGCTAGACAAGGAGGAATTCATCATTCCCTCAATGCACGATGGCAAGCCGGTTATATCATTCTCAAAGGATACGTTCGTCAACAATTCGACAATAAAGCAAATCACTTTGCAAAAGAACATTAGGAAACTTGAGGATTCATCATTTGACGGCTGTTCAAATCTTTCTACAATCAAAATAACCCAAACGAATCCGGATAGGATTTCGGTTGGATACTCTTTACTAGAGGGAACAACAAATGTTGAGATACTCGTTCCGCAAAAAGGCTTAAGCAGCTATAGATCTCATTATTTCTGGGGGCATTACAATGAAAATATCAAAGCATTCTAGCCTCCTTTTGACGATATCTCTTCTAAGCCTTGCTTCATGCAGCGAGGCACTCCCGCAGATAGATAAAAGAGTGACGGTAACATTCGTAGATAATGCCGCCACGACTTTCGCCTCCCAAATATACAAATTAGAAAAAGGGCAAGACCTTAATGTCTCATTCAAGATTAAAGAAGGCTATTACTTCAAAGACTGCTCATATAAAAATCATACATATAAACTCACAGATAATTTTACTGTTGAGTTAACCCTCAAAAACATCAAATATAACCTAAGGGTATCTTTAGATACTCCGGAACTAGGAGGAGTTGTCCATTATTATTTAAATGGGGGCTCTTTTATCGAAGAGACCATTACTGGAGACTACTATAGCGTACCATATGAAGAAAGAGCCTATAGAAGACCGAACCTCGATATAGGCACCTCGACAATCTGCAGGGACGGCTATGAACTGACTGGATGGAATTCCAAAGCGGATGGCACCGGCGTGCATATCGGTTTAGGCTCTAGGGCCACCATCGATAAAGATAACCTTCCGCTATTCTATGCCGAATGGGTTAAGGATAATGAGCTCACGGACTTTGAATATGAGAGCAATGAGAATGGAGTCACTTTAACAAAATACTTAGGAGTCCTTAACGAAGATAAATTAGTCATTCCTTCCAAGATAAATGGGCAAAAAGTCACGCAAATCGGCTCTTATTTCGCCAATGGAGTCTCTTTTGACAAGCTTTATCTCCCATCATACCTCACCACAATTGCCAATAGAGCCTTCATAAAATCAAATTTCAATGAAATATATTTATTCGACAATATCCTGGATATGAAGGATTTGTCATTCTCAAACACACCAATTAAAACTTGGCATATCAACGCAATTCAATATCCTAGGTACGGGATTGGCGGGATAATCGGAGAACTACCTGACGACTTCGACCGCTTAATCCTGAAGAACGATAAGAAAAGAATTGTTTTGGCAGGAGGCTGCTCTCTTTCCTATGGAATCAAGACTCCGGTCATGCAGAAATTCTTTGATGATTACAACATTATAAACACAGGGGTAATCGCTGAAATCGGGCCTATTCCCGTGTTCGGAGCGTTGGCCCACTATTTAAAGGAAGGCGATATTGTCATCCATACCCCAGAAGAGGCTAGCGAAAACCAATACCTTTCCACCCTTAAAGCCGAAGCAAGAGCATTTGCCTGTTTCCGCGGAAACTATGATTTGCTCTCCTACTGCGACATGACCAAAATGAGCGAGACATATGGCGCTTTTGCGGCCTCAAACACAATCAATTTAGACCATGAGGATGAAGGAGGGTACGATCGAACAATCTCCGAATACAACGAATATGGCGAGGTGACAACAGAAAGACCCGGATTAAATAATGATGTCGGATTATCAGATGGCGAATACACCTACAACACCGATTTAGTTAACGATACAACCGGCAAAAGGCTGAGGACGGAATATGAAATGGTCGAGAAATGCGGCGCTGAGGTCGTCTTCTCTTTTGCCCCACTCAACAAGTCGAATTTGAACAAAAATGACCTAATTAATGAGATTTGGAAGGAATTCGAGACAAGATGTCGCGAACAATTCGATCCATATGGCTATAAAGTTATCTCCAAAGCTGAGGATTATTTATATCCGGGCCGATACTTCTATGATGAGGATTACCACTTGACCGATATCGGCGCGGAAATAAGGAGTGAGAAGCTTGCAAAAGATATCCTCACTTATCTTGGAAGACAAGGGCAATAAAAAACAAACTTTTACTGCAGAATAAATTATTTGGAGGCATCCGCCGGAGGAAGGAAGCCTCACCACACTAAGGGCTTGAACCTAAAGGCGGCTTAGGTATAATTAAGTTGTGGTTTGGAACTTCCCCTCAGAAATATCTGGGAGGAGTTCTTTTTTTACCACAATCTAACTACTATCGTGATAAGCAACACAGCCGCGATTGCGACTAGGAGCATATCCGTTCCTTTCCCCTGCCCGGCGGATGGCAAAATTAGAGCGCATAATTAATGCCCTCCATTATATTAGTAGACAACTTTTTCGAATTTTTTCCCTAAAACTGCAAAATTTTCTCAATTTTTTTACAAATAGTGATGTTTTACGGCATCGCAAAGGTATTTAAAGGTTCGTTGGCATTTCTCAACGCTTTAGCTTAAAAGAAAAAAGCCCCGGTTTTATCCGAAGCTTTGAAACGGAGGCTTAATTGTTTTTCTCTTTGATCTCGAGATACGTTCCTGCCATCGTCATCGCGAATCCGCCGCACGTTACGATGATTGAAACGATTTCCAATGTCGTTAGAAGAGTTGACCACCATGGCGTGATGGAAGTAACAGCGGTATCACTCGCTAACCCATTCATCGCCCATGAGTAATTGGCCATCGTGTACAGGACTCTATGGCAGGCTTGTCTAGCCGCCTGCTGGAAGGCTTTGTTGGTAAGCAAACTGTCTAACATTGTTGAACTTCCGCCAGCGGTTAAATAAAGATCGGTTCCGGCCATGATGCCATCCCCATATGTCATGTAGGTGATGCCATTTCCGTCGGCATAATCAGTTAAGATATAGCCATCGAAACCGAATTCATCTCTTAAGATGCCCTGAACAAGATTCTTATCCGCGCTGGTCCATGTGGTTCCCGCTCTATTGAAGGAAGACATGATTGAATGGCAATTGTATTTAGAAGGACGGCAAGCGATTTCGAATGGTTTCAGCATGATTTCCCTAGCTTCCTGCTCATTCAGCCAAACGCCGATGCCGTTACGTCTATTCTCCTCTTCGTTGAACGCGAAGTGCTTAAGCGTCATCAAGACACCTTTTTTCTGAGAGGCAGCGATGACTTCGCCAGAAGCAATGCCAGTAAGATATGGGTCCTCTGAGAAGTATTCGCCCAAACGTCCTCCATAAGGTGATCTATGGATGTTGCAGCCAGGGCCATAAAGAACATGGTAGCCAGCTCCGCGGATATCATCAGCAAGAGCATCGCCTATTTGAGCTAGAAGAGTCTTATCAAACGATCCAGCCCATACACCCAATGAAGGGAAGACGTTATTTGTGGATGTTTCCTTTAGGCCGGTTGGGCCATCATCATCCTTGGTGGCAGGCTTAGCAACATTTGGAATCTCTTTGGTGTGGAAACCCGCATCAGAGATAAGAAGTGAGACATCCCCTTTTGTCAGCTGGTCGAGAATATCCTCCCAGCCGGCATCGTTGAAGTCCTTGCCTATCATAGACGCGATGGTCTTTGTGCCCGTTTTGCCGTATGTGACTTCTTTTGCCCCATCCTCAGCAATCAAAGATGGATCATCCGATTTATTGGAGCAAAGGTCACTAGCCATGGCATCACCGCTGATCTTGAAGGAGATAGCCTCGCTTGGCCAGGTTCCGGTCCAGTTATTTCTTGAGACGTAGGTGACTTTATTGTCGCCTTTGCTCTCGTATTTATTCATATCCGAGGCATCAAGCTCATTTTTGACTTCCACTCCGGTTTCGACCGATTTGGAATACGTTACCTTATCCACCGTTGCAGATGTATAAGCAACAGAGACCATCGAGGCATCTCCGTTCTCAGTCATGCCATCGGATGCTGTCTTGCCTTTAGAAGCAAGAATGTTGTTGGTGGCTTCATGGGAATCGTGAGCTGCGGTCAATAAGTAATCGCCTTGCTCAAGAATATAAGTGCCGTTTGTGTTGGAGTCATAGCTCTTGAAATCCTCTTTATCCACCGTAATTGTTATGTTTTTAGATTCCTTCTGATTCAAGCTTACGCGGTCAAATCCAACGAGTTCAACAGCAGAAACTTCCGTCAAATTGGCGCTGGAATAAGGTTTAGAGAGATAGATTTCAACAGGCTCTGCGATTTCTCCATCAAAACTATCAGTGCCTCTAGAGACCTTTAATGTTACATCGTATTTATCGTCTCCATTGACTTTAACGGCAAAATCCGAATAAGCGAACCTTGATCCATAACTTAAGCCGTAGCCAAACGGATAAGCCACAACATCGTTGTAGTTGTAATCTCCGACATTAGCGGCTCCGGTTACCTTATCGAAGTATCTTGTTTCGTAATAACGGTATCCGACATAAATGCCTTCTACATACGTGCCATAATATTGATTAACGTCCTCAACCGTGTTGATTTTGTTTTTATACTCGTCGTAATTCGCGTATTTTTGGCCGAAGAATTTATTGGGATTCGCGCCCCAGTTAGCCATAACCGGGGATGAGAATGTGTCATTGACCATGGTGTCGGTAAGACGGCCAGAAGGCGAAGCTTTGCCGGAGAGAACATCAACAAGAGCATCCATTCCTTGAGTGCCGAAATTACCGACCCACATGGCCGCATCGACCCCATACGAAGAATCCGTAAGGAAGTCAGCCTGCATATAAAGCGCACTGTTGAGAAGAACCACGATCTTCTTGATATCTCCGTTGGCCTTCATGGTGGCCAATTGTTTCATAATCTCTTCTTCTTCAGTGGAAAGTGTTAAATAGGAACCATCTCTAGAATCCGCTTCAGTGGCGTTGATATCCGCACCTTCACCAGAGTTTCTAGCCAAAACAACGATTGCGGCATCGCCATACTGAGCGATGGATTCCTGCGCCTCGGTGCCATATTTGCTCCAAGGGAGCTCGTTTGTCTTGTTGATCATCAAGCCGAGATTGGCAGACATTTCAGAGCCACGTCCGTAGCGTTTGGTGATTTTATTCTTATATAGTTGATATAAAGTATCGTTTACCTCAAACCCGGCAGTGGTGAGCGAATCCTTCATATCCGGGAAATTTGCATCAGTACCACCACCGGAACCAGAGGTTGTGAATCCTGGTTTGGTAGCCCCTTGCATAAGAAGGGAAACCTTTGAACCTTTATTCAAAGGCAAAGCGTTGTTCTCATTTTTCAGAAGAACCATGCCCTCTAATTCCACTTGTTTTGCGGTTGCATCAACATAGCTCTGAATTTCTTCCTGGGTCTTGGTTAAAGGGAAATAATTGGCGTCCGCTGAGGATGAGCCAGCGTTTGTTGAAGTGTCGATATGCAATGCGTTATTGATGGAACCGGCATTGTTATTGGCGATGACAGAACCGGAAGTGACGATAGCGAGGAGGAAAGCGAATGAGACGGTTATAGGTCTCCAGATCTTTGGATTAAAAACCTTTTTCATTTTCATTCTGCCTCCTTTTTGAATGAAGTCGTAACTAGAGTTGCGGCATCTTTTGCCATAATTCCCGAAACTAGTGAGGAAATAAAGGCAATTGCATAGCAAATTATGGTGATGACAAGCCATCCGCCGATATGGTATCTAGAATCTGAGCCCGATAAAGCCGCCCCTAGAAATGCCGTCTGAGTGTTGATGAATGCGATGATTGAATACACGCTTAAGACAGAAACGGCATATTTGAATGTCTTGAAT
>CAVAGP010000087.1:0-863 GCA_963588175.1 Faecalibacillus sp.
CCTTAGAGGCGTGCGCGGTCATAAACCTGATTCTCATTTTCGGGTATTTCAATGATATGACCCTTCTATCTTCGGTATACCTAAATAAATCGTCTAACCGATTTAGGTTTTTTCCGTCGAAGTTGTATCTTCCAAGCAATAATACATCCGTATTTTCACCAAATTTATCTTTGATATGATCGAGTGATTTTTGAATTGCCAAGCCCAATTGATAATATGGACTATCTTTTTTGTCACTCTCTCCGCTGTTTTTGTGATAGGCATCATCATAACTCATTAAGATTACTGGGTCTTCTATATGCTTTGGTGATTTTAACGACTTGCGTTTCTGCAAATCGTTTTTCATGACAAAACTTCCCGCCATGTCGATTAATTCTTGGGAATTTCGATGAGTGCTAGTCAAATAAAGCACTTTGGCGTAGCCCATGATTTTCTCGAATTCCGTGAATAATTTGATGTCTGCTCCCGTAAAACGATAGATTGATTGCCAATCGTCGCCAACTGCAAGAATTTTTGCATCTGAGCATTTAGACAGCTTTTCTGCAAGATTGAACCTTTGAAAGGAAATATCTTGGTATTCATCGATGAATATGTAGTCGTATGGAATCTTTTCATTGCGTTCTATTTTTTCGTCGAGAATCTCGGCGGCATTGTTAATCATGTCTTCGAAATCGATGGCGTGTTGTTCTTTCAAGGTTTTCTCATATTGGTGGTAGCATTGTCTTGCGATATCTAGAAACAAAATGGTTCTTTCGTCTTTGTTGTCATTGGCTTTCATTTGAAATTCGGCGAATTTCTCGATGCGATAGGCGTTTGTCTTGAAACGGTTTATAAAAACGCAGATTAGCTGGATCAATTTCGTG
>CAVAGP010000087.1:873-6924 GCA_963588175.1 Faecalibacillus sp.
GTACCTGTCTTCGGCGCGTTTAGCTATTTCGTTGTAGATTTGTTTGCTGTCGATTTGCTCACACTTAAAACCGTGGTCCTGCAGTTCTTTCTTTAAATGATAGATTAAGGACTTTTCATCATTGTATTTAGAGTATGTGTGAAGTAGTTCTGTTTTGTGCCTGGCGTGCAATTTTTCCTTATCTTCAATATGTCTTTTGTATTTTCGCAATTCTTCTTTGGTGAATCTCCAATTGGTGCCATCTTCATTAATGCCGTAATGTTCTAAATACGCAACATGATCGCCTTGTGTGATTTTAAAATCTGGCGTGTATGGCTTAGATGTCCCTCGAATGCAATATGGATATAATGGCTCATATTCGTATTCGATTCCGTTTATGTATAGGAAATTGGCTATTTCGCATTCCTGAACCGAACGCACTCTTTCAGACTTTATCGTTATTTTCTTTTTGGTTAGCGTTTGCTTGTAATCATCCAAATCATCTTTTAGCGTGGTTAAATCGCTCTTTTCCAAATGCTTTTTGAACAATTCCAATGATTTTTCATTATCGAGCGGTGTTTCTAAATACGAGGCGAAAAACAAGGTTATTTTCTTGATAAAGGATTCGTCTTCCAATTTGTTTTCAAGATAGTTTTGCAAGACTTGAAACATGAAGCCCGGCCCAACAATCTGATGTTTTTCGCTATTTGAGGATATGATTGTGTTACCAATTGAGTGAAATGTCGAGATAATGGCAGGGATTTTAATCTTGTCAAATCTTTCCTTTAGTTCGACTGTAGCCTTTTTCGTAAAGGATACAACTAAAATTCTTTTTGGGTCGATGCCTTGCTTTTCAACGAGATACTTCGCTTTTGCTTCTAGAGTGGTGGTTTTCCCTGCTCCAGCACCTGCAATTATCAACGTGTAATCTTCATCATTCAAAATAACTTTTCTTTGATCTTCATCCAAGATGATATTTGGGTCATCATCCTTTAAAATGTTGTCCAAGTATTCTTTTTCGGTTTTTAAATGTTTCTCAACATAGTTGACGTTATGTTTCTCTATCGCTTCATCTATATGTTCATATGCGTTTATGAATTTCAAAACATCCTCATAATCTGATTTGGTGGTTTTGCACCAATAACGCAACATATTGTTGTTCTTTATGGTGATTATCTCTTCAATGTCGTTTTTCCGCTTCTCGATTGAAGGAGTGTATTCCTTTTTTGAAATATAACGATCTTTAGTAAGAAGAGAACCTATCTGATCGTAAAATTCTTTCAATGTTGTATATTTTGGATCGTTATTTTTCCGCTTTGAACCGAAGATTGACATAATCTTCTGAGATTATAGCAATTTTCTACCCTTTCATTCAATTGATTGGGTGTTCCGTTAATTGAAAAAACCAAATGCAACAAATCCTCGTGGCTCGCTATAAAGAACAAATTTTTAACATTCCCTCAAACGAATTAAAAGAAGCGACCCCTCACCATCAAATCAACATCCTCACTTATATTCGAGGACATAACCTCATTTGATTAATTCGGCTGCTCTCTTATGCCAATTAAGGAAGAACGTCCATTATACGAGAAAAGTAAACTGTATCCTGGCCCTAGGCCTATTAAGCCTCACCCTCTCTCTTGTCTCCTGTGGCAATGGAACCTCTTTTTTCTCTTCTAACATCTTGGAGCAAGAGGTCGATAACAGCGAATCCTCATGCGGAAAAGATGATAAAACGAATACCTATTACTGCGAGAATACGACCGACAAGCTCTATCTCCCTAATTGCCAAGAGATTTACGCGCTCTCTAGTGGTCAGAAGGCCACCACGACAGATTGGGCTAGATGCCGTAGTTGCCGTTGCGCCAGAGGCCTAGAGAACTATGATGACCAAATGTATGGAGAGTTCGATCCAACAAGTATCTATTGGCTCCGCTCACCTGATGCCTGTGGTGAAAGCTACGCCTTGGTTATTGGTGAGGAAGGATTCACATTGCATTACGGAACCGTTAGTATGGCCCAAGGGGTGCGTCCAGGGATGAAAATTACAATATCTTAATTTTCTGAGTTCACTTATCTAATGCATGAAGTAATCGCTCCGTGCATTTTAATAATGAGACTTCCTGTCATTGGTTAATTTGGATTCTCTCACTTGTTGCAAAAGAGGATATTGGCTGAAATAATTTCGATAGGAACGGTATTTTTTGACCGTTGCATTTGAAAGCAAAACTTGTGTTGTTAAAAACACTAAGATTGCAGCACCATCATATCCTCCGAATCAGCGGAACGTGAACCGAATAAAACGAAAAATGATTGCACCGTATGTGATTGCCTCAGGGAAAAAGAATCCGAAGTTTTATAGGAAACAGGCCATTGCCAATGGCAGATACAGGTAATCTTCCGTTTCTCTAAGATCCCCCTTCGTCAAGACAATGGGCTTATTAGTTTCATTTTTGTACTTATGCGCGAAATAGTCGAGCGAAGGATGTTCTTGGGCTTTCCCGCTCTTGACTTCGATGGCAGTTGTTTTCCCGCTTTGTTTTATCAGGAAATCGACCTCGTATTTTTTGGTCTTCTCTCCTTGCGTCAGCCTAGTTTCATAGAATCTCAGAGGCTTGTCATTCGATGCAAAAATCTGGGCGATGAGGTTTTCGCTCATCATCCCTTTGTTCACGGATGTTTTCCCTGCGACGAAAGATTTGTATAGGTCACTATCCAAATAGGAGTCGCCAGAGGCGAGGGTCAAAAGCAAGCCTGTATCAGCCATATAGCATTTTATTTTGCCCGTCTGAAGCGAGAAGCCATCAAATATGGTCGGCTCATCTACTCTGTAACATAGCGATCCTACCATAGATTCGCTTATCCAATTGAGCGCGTCTCTGTAGCTGGAGAAGCGGTCACCTTCACCAAGGGAAGAGTATTTGATTTTCTTGTCATGATGAGAGAGCTGCGAGGGAATGGCGTTAAAGAGAGAGGTCGCCTCAGCAACGTAGCTTTCAGCGTATTTGGCTATGTCTTCCCTGTATAGCTTTATGATGCCTCTTTTTGTTCTCTCCACATCGTCGTAATTTCTTGCTTTGAGATAGCTGAGGACTGCCTGGGGCATCCCTCCGACTATCATGTATAACCTCAGTCTTTCGTTCACTGTGCGAAGCGCGTTTCCGAGTGCTTTCTTCTCTAGGAACGCTTTTCTTAGTGCTTCATACGTCACATAATCCCCGATCGATGTCAAAAATTCCTCGAAATCAAGCGGATGCATCGATATTTCCACCTCTTCGGAAGGAATCAATATGCCTTGGGTGTTTTTCTTAATTGAAATCAGAGACCCTGTTTCGATGTAATCGTATCGTCCATCCTCAACCAAATGCTTGATGAGTTCTCTGGCTTGTGGGCATCTCTGTATTTCGTCAAAGACCAGGACTGACTCACGGGGGTAAAGCGGAGTTGAATATAAAATGGATAACTGATTGAAAAACTCATCGAGGCTGTATTTGTTTCCGTATTGTTTAAAGATACGGAGAGTTCCATTTAACGGGCTTGAAAAATCAATCAGAATATGACTTTTATATTCGTTTTTGGCGAATTCTTCAGCGATGAAACTTTTGCCAACGCGCCTCGCGCCTTTTATCAGAATTGCCTTGCCGACATCAGAACTCTTTTTCCAATCCAAGAGTTTTTGGTAAATCTTTCTTTCAATGACCATATTGATGTTTTTCCTTTTTTTCGATTATAGCGACATTTCTTTGACTTATCAAACAAAATTCCGAACATAAAAAATGTGTGAAATTCTACAAAAAATTGAACATAAAACATAACTAGATTCAACAGAAAATTGAACTTAAACTCTTTGTTAAGGGAAACCTTCTGGATTTGTCCACCAGACCCAAGGCGAATTAAAGGGCGTTCCAATCTAAAAAGTCCTCATTTTCATTAATGGAGTTTATTAAAATCCTGTCTTTTCGAGCAAATAATGTATAAAACCCCAATTAATACCGACAGCATCGATATTTCTCGGGGTTTGTTTTTTGATATTTTTCAGCACATCATCTGCTTTTGCTCTTCGCGATCGTCTCCTTCAGCATCGGCCAGGTCATGTATTTCCTGTTGAGCAGGTCGAGGCCGGTCCGCTGGATGGCCTCGATCAGCTGGTCCGGCGTGACGCCGGGCGCGTACCTCTTGCGGATGTACATCAGGAGCGTCAGCGCCACGTAGACGGTGAAGTGAACTGCTATTGATAAAGTGGGCAACAGGCTTGAAAAGATACACATTGAATCGGCGTATCTTGCACACCCGTTGGGTTGGGGCGTGGGTTATCTGCCTAAGGATTTTATTTCACATCATTTGACATAGAACAGACTAGATAAAATCTTTCTTTATTGCAGCGTGTATAGACATTACGTCCTTTATATGAGGATTGACGCGTTTCGCTGAACTTGGATCAAATGAGAAATGGTTGGAAGCAAATGAGCGGTTTAAATGACAGGAAACAAATGAGTTTGTGATTTGCGGCTATTGCATTTGGAAGCTTTAAACAAGAGAAAACCATAACAATCGTGATGTCATCTCTTTATTTGCTGCTTTATCGGAATATTTTTCTGTACATTGGTTGTCATCTTTATACATATGAATTCCGTATATGAAAATGGTTAAACTATAAAAAACGAAACCTTTAGGCTTTTTTTAAACGTACCTCATTCGATACAACATCGGAAACCTGGGTCAATAATTGACCTTAAGGGTTAATTTAACTTGCAATTTTTTTTTATTTAATTCATCTTATCTATATAGATATATGGTGCGTTTCGAGTCATCGATATTCCAAACGCATACACAAGAGGTAACTAAATATGCATAAGAAAACCAAGATAATGCTGACTCTGTGCTCAGCCATTTTCGGAGTGTCCTCCCTCACCGGGTGCACATCCGATGACATAAGCGAGCTCCGGAGCCAAATCAGCCAACTACAGTCAGAGCTAAGCTCCATCAAAGAGGAGATAACAACCCTCCAGAACAAGATGGAGAGCGACATAGAGGGAGTCAAGAGCGACTACAACTCCAAGATAAACGCCCTCCAGGACGAGATAACCGCCCTTCAGAGGGAGCTAAACGAATTGGACGAGGAACTGACCAAGGCGAAGAAAGAACTCAACGACAGGTTGGATTCGGACATCTCAGACCTTCAAGAATACATCGACGGAGAGATTGCCAAGCTCACGACTAGGATATCCTCGGATGAAGAAGAGCTTGCCTCCCTTAAAGAGAAGCATGACTCTGACCTCGAATCCGCCAGGAACGACTACGAGAGCAAGATTACCGCCCTCTCGGATGAGGTTGCCGCCAGGGAGAAGGAGATCGAGGATGACTACAACTACAAGATTTCGTCCCTAGAGACCGACTTCAACACGAGGATGGCCGAACTTCAAAAAGACGAGGATGCCAATGAAGACGCGATCGAGGAGCTCCAGAACCAGCACGCTTCTGACGTCGCCTCCATTCAATCGGAGTATGACGCAAAACTCGCGAATCTCTCATCAGAGCTTGAGTCCGGCAAGCAGTCCCTTCAGGATGACTACAACGCGAAGATAAACAACATCAACACGACCTACGAAACAAGATGCAGTGCACTCCAGTCCGACATAGACTCGTGCAATTCCTCCATATCGAATTTCAGGGCCCAGTACGAGACGGACAAGAAGGCCCTCGAGGACGATTACACCGCCAAGATAAACGCCCTCCAGGAGGCTTATGAGGAGAAGGTCAAGACAATCGAAGGCAACATCACATCAATTAATAGTCAAATCTCATCCCTAAAAGATGAGATGAACTCCCTCATCGAGGGTATCCAGGAGGACTACAACGAAAAGATTTCCTCGTTATCCGACAGGATCTCCTCTTTGGAGACCAAGAGCCAGTACACCGCATATTTCTACCTCGACGGCGGCCTGATCAGTGAGCAGAAGGTGGATGAGGGGAAGAGGATATCCGTCCCATCATCCGACCTGACCAAAGGGTACAATATCTCACAATGGTACACCTATGATTCCGGGCTGAGGTGCCCATGGTCGTTCTCCG
>CAVAGP010000088.1:0-6908 GCA_963588175.1 Faecalibacillus sp.
CCTCGGCTCTGGTTGGCCTTGGATGCGTTGTCATTGATTCAAGCATTTGAGTCGCGATGATGCAAGGCTTGCCTGCTTTACGGCAGAGAGTGCTGATTTTTCTTTGTACAGGTGGAACATCTTGCGGTTCGATTTCGTCACCTAAGTCGCCACGGGCGACCATGACTCCATCCGCCACGGCGATGATGTCTTCAATTTTTTCAACGCCTTCTTGGTTTTCGATTTTTGCGAAAATAGGCATATCTGGTTTGCCATATTTAGCAAGCACGGCCTTCATATCCAAGATATCTTCTGGTCTTCTGACAAAAGAGGCAAATATGCAATCAACATCTTTCTCACATCCGAACTTTAAATCCGCTTCATCGTTTTCGGAAATAAAAGGAAGGGATAATCTCGACATTGGGGCATTCATCCCTTTTTGGTCTTTGATGTAATGGCTGTTCAAAGCTTTGACGATTATTTCTTCTTTTTCTGCGTCTTTATCGATGACTTCTAGCGTTAAGTTGCCATCATCGACCAAAATGTGATCTCCGATTTTGACGTCATTATAAAGGCCCGCAAAAGAACAGGTCCACCTTTCGGCTGTGCCCAACACTTTTTCTTTGGTGATTCTCATTATCTGGCCTTTGGAGACTGTTACTTTGCCATTCTCCATCATGCCGGTTCTCATCTCTGGGCCTTTGGTGTCCAAAGCGATCGGAATGTAAATCTTATATTTCTTTTCGAAATCACGGGCAATCTGCATTTTTTGCTCTTGCTCTTCGTGGGTGCCATGAGAGAAATTAAGCCTCATGACATTCATGCCCGCATCATAAAGCTTCTTGACCATTTCAGGCGTATCGGAAGCTGGGCCAATGGTGCAGATGATTTTGGTTTTCTTGCTGATGTTCAGATTCATCTTATAAAACCTCTGCTAATCTGGCAACGTCTGGTTCTGTAACTCTCTTCATGGCGAGAGCTTCGTAGATGTCATAGTCTACAATCTGGTTGTTCTTGATTCCAATACATCTTCCGCCTTTGCCTTCGAGTAATAACTCGACTGCTTTGACGCCCATTCTTGAGGCTAAGATTCTATCGAATGAAGTAGGTGAACCGCCTCTTTGGATGTGTCCAAGAACGGTCTTACGTGTATCGTAACCTGTTTGGCTGGCGATTCTTGCTGTGAGATTATCAACGTCGAAGAATTTCTCAGAAATCATGACGATAGCATAGCTTTCTGGGTCAGCATCGTGTTTTGCCTTTAATCCAGAGATGATCTCATCAAATGGAACCTGGTGGTCAGCGGTGACGATATAATCGGCATCAGTTCCGATTCCGCAGAACAAAGTCAAATCTCCGCATTTATTGCCCATGCATTCGACTACGATGCATCTTGAATGGGATGCTGCAGTGTCTTTGATGTCTGAGACCGCTCTTAAAATGGTGTTCTGGGCGGTGTCGAATCCGATTGTGTAATCTGTGCAGGCGATGTCGTTATCGATTGTTCCCGGAAGTCCGATGCAATTGATTCCCATTTCTGAGAGTTTTTTAGCACCCATATAGGAGCCATCACCGCCGATGACGATGACTGCTTCGATTCCGTGGGATTTGAGCTGTTGAACGGCCTTCTGTCTGACTTCCAACTCCTTGAATTCGGGAAGTCTTGCCGTCCTTAAAATGGTTCCGCCTTTTTCAACGATTCCATTGATGTCTGCGATTGTCAATTTCTTGATATCTCCGTTGACCATTCCTTTGTAGCCATTGTAGATTCCGTAGATATCGATTCCGTTTGCGATGCCGGCTTTTACGACTGCCGCGATTGCGTTGTTCATTCCTGGGGAATCACCGCCAGATGTTAAGATTCCAATTTTCATAGGACTCACCTCTTATAACCGGGATTATTATAAACACTCGCCTATCCTTTTTTAAGGATATTCAAAGAAAAATTTACTGATTGAAAGTTGTGGATACCTCAAAAGAGCTAGGTGGAAAACTCTAAAAGTCATCATTTCATCGTATATTTCCATGTGAATTTCCTGTGGATAAAACTATAGAATAGTTAGTATTCATCGAAAGTTTGATAGATTTAAAAGCGCCTTTTTGGTATGATTTTGCCCATGAAAGAAATTAGTCCAAGCGATTTATTAGAAGTTAGACCGCAATCTTTGTTCTCGACACAAGATTACACTTATCTATTAGATTTCTATGCCCCAATCATCGGCGTTAAATCGGTTGGGGTATTCTTTGCTTTGATTAATGTTGAAACGGGTGAAATCTTATCTCATAAGGCCTTTTTCACCAAGAACCAGCTTTCATCTGGCGAATTCATTGCCGCTTTAGCGGGACTTGAAGCGATGGGCTTGGTTCAAACATTTAAGAAAGCGGAGCAAGAATATCAACTCTATTGTTATTGCACGTATTCGCCTAGGACGCCAAAAGAATTCTTGGGCAACGAATTGCTCGCGGGGACTTTGGCAAAATATATTGGCCAAGAAGCGGTGGATAAACTCGCCAAGAGATACCAGCTTGAAGAAGCCCCCAACGATTTTGAAAACGTTTCGCAGTCGTTCCATACATTCTTTTCTCCTGACTTATCAGATCCTATTTATGGTGAATCTGCCAAACGCACAGGTGGCCATACATTAGGGAGCGTTAATACCGGCTTTGATAGAAACGCGTTCATGAAAGCATTAAAAGCCTTGGATTATAGATTCAACTTTGATTCGTTTACCAAAATTGAGTTCGTAAAAATTGCCAGGATTGCCGCTCTTTATAATTATGAAGAGGAAACGGTTGCTGGATTCGCAAGAGAAGCGTTCACTTTTAGTAAGCCGATGGGCGAAAGACTTAATGCGAAATATTTAGCAAAACTAGCAGAGGACAATTATAAATTCTCTTATTTGAGAAAAACTCAATCTAAATCAAGCGAGGCGCATGGTGACACAGAACTTGCTAGGTCAATAAGACAAATGGAGACGATGACACCGATTGAATTTTTATCTAAGTTGCAAAAAGGCAACAAGCCCGCTAAGCCAGATATCGATTTAATCAATACGCTAACGGTAGATATGGGACTATCCTCGCCTGTTTGCAACGCGCTCATTCTTTATGTCACGACAACCCACAACAATACGTTGCCAGCTACATTTACCCAAAAGATTGCGGGTTCATTGGTTAGAGAAGGCGTGGAGACTGTGGTGGACGCAATAAACTATTTTGCAGAAACTTCTAGAACAAATGCAAAGAAGAAAACGGCTAGGGCAAAGAAGGACGCGAAACCTGTTGTTGAAGAAAAAACGGTCATCGAAGAATCCGTCGAAGAGAAAAAAGAAAATAAGGACGATGAGTCGGATATAATGACAGCAGAAGAGATGGAAGACTTCTTAAATAATATAGATATCGGAGAATAATTTTATGGAGAAAATTGATTTACAAAAATATGTCAATCAAAACGATGATTCCGCATCCATTGTTGATGAAATTTTATCCGATGACGAAGTTGTTCAAAAATTGGCTACGTTGGGCGTTTCAAAAGAAGAGATTCCCCACTACGCGTTGACTATTTATAGATACAAACTTTCTAAGGATCAGTGCAAAAAATGCAAAGGCCTTGATCAATGTGCTTCGGATTCATATCACAATTCGACTGATATTGCGATTGGAGACGCCGGAGAGGTAATAAATAGATTTGGTCCGTGTGCTAAACAAGCCGCGATAGATACTATCGCAGACAATTATCTAGATAGATGTTTCCCTGACGAATGGTTGGGGAGAACGGCTGCGAGTAATAGTGCAAGGATTAGAGGCGTCATGACCGTTTTAAAAAATGCAGTTAAGTCAAAAGACAAAAAATGGGTTTATTTACGCGGAAATACTGGTACAGGCAAGAGTTTTATTATTGCAATGTTTTGCAATAATCTAGCTTCGAAAGGAACAAAGATTTCATTTATTGATGCAAATCAGAAATTTGCAGATTTAAGAAATCTTTCGATGGATAAGTTCAAAAGAGCGGAATTTCAAAAGGAAATGAATAAACTCCAAACCGTGAGAGTTCTTGTAATAGACAATTTCGGAAGCGAGTTCAAATCTGAATATGTAATTAATACCGTCTTAAGACCGATCATCAATGAAAGAGCGAAGAATAAGCTTTTTACATTCTTCACGAGTAATTATTCGTTGAAAGACATTGAAACTCTATATGGTTCAACCCAACAAGCTAAACTTGAGATATCAACAATAATTTCCGTCATCAAAAGCAATATTGAGTCCGAGAAAGTTGTTGAGGACGGAATAGAGAATTATTTATTTAAATAATCACCAATCGTATTTGTCTAGTTTCTTATAAAGTTCATCCAAAGATCCGTCAGTTGTTAGTACAATGCCGGATTTTTTCTTTGCTAATCCTGTAGGCCACTTTTTGTTGAGTGCAAGTGAGGCTTTTGGATCCTTCCCACGTCTTGCGATTCTTTGTTCTTGAAGTTTTTCGTCTGCAAGAACGGTTATTATTAAGTCGCAATTTTCTTCAAGAGGACTGCCAATTAATAGGGGGATGTCTAATACGATTTTCTTATCCTTGTTATCGGATATTCTCTTCTCGATTTCTTTGAAAACTGCAGGGTGGACAAGATCATTTAATTCATTTCGTTTTTCTTCATTTTGAGAAACTAGTGTAAGCAATTCCGCCCTAGAGAATGATTTCATTCCAAATTGTTTAGCAATTGATTTTGTGAAACCTTGGTTTTTGTATAGTTCGGATACAATTAAATCTGCGTCAATCTTAAGATATCCTTTGGATTCTAAATATGAGGACACCGTGCTTTTGCCAGAGGCGATTGGGCCGGTTACGCCGACGATAAACGGTTCCCCGATATTGATTTGGCATTTTGGACAATAGACAGTGCCGCGCCCACCGATGAAAATCTTCCTTAGTGGGAAAGAGCAATTTGGGCACGGCTCATTCTCGTGTCCATAAGCCAAAAGATTATTTTGCATTAAGCCAGAGACGCCTTCTTTTGGATGGTATGACTTAATAGTGGAGCCTCCGTTAACTATGGCTTCGTTTAAAATACGACTAGATTCTCTCAAGATATCGTCACATTCGTCCAAAGTTATTGTATTTGCTTTTCTTTTAGGGTTAATTTTCGTTGCAAAAAGAACTTCATCATCATAGATGTTTCCTAAACCAGCAATCAGTCTCTGGTCAAGCAATCCCTCTTTAATTGTTGACTTCTTTAATTGCAATCCTTTATATAGTTCATCAGGCTTTAAGTCCCAAGGCTCTTTGCCAACTTCAGAAAGTGGTGGAATGTTTTGATATTCATCCTCTTTTTGCAGTACAAGTATGCCGAACTTACGGACATCATTGTATCTTAATGTGGTGCCATCTGTGAAAACGTAACGCATGATGTCATGCTTATCTGGCATATCATTTTCGCTTCCTTCGAAGTATTTGCCTTCCATTCTTAAATGAGATACCACAACTTTGTTGTTAGTCAAATGGAAGATGAGGAATTTGCCTCTTCTTGTCACTTCTTTGAATGTTTCGCCTATTGCGAAAGACTTAAATTCATCAATTGAGGCTTTTATGCACCCTGAATAATATACGTCAACATCCTTAATTTTCCTTCCGGGAACGATTCCCTGAAGAATGTTTTTAACAGTTTCTACTTCTGGCAGCTCTGGCATATTATTTCACCTCATACCATGTTTTACCCATGCCCATTTCGGTAATTAATTTAACTGGCAGGGTAACCGTATTCTCCATGATGTTTTTTATTTGCGGAAGGATCGTTTCCATTTCGTCATTTGGAACTTTAAACATAAGTTCATCGTGGATTTGGAGAATAAGTTTTGTCTTATAGTTATTTTCTTCTAGGAAGTTCTGAATCTTGACCATAACTATCTTCATGAGGTCCGCCGCCGTTCCCTGAACCGGGGCATTGAGCGCTTGGCGTCTTGCGGATTCCCTCTTTGCGTAATTTGGATCGTTGATTTCCCTTAAATATCTTCTTCTGCCGAACATTGTTGTAACAAATCCTTGGCTTGAGGCTTCGGTTACTGTCTTTTGCAGGAAATCTCCAACTTCAGGATACGCATAATAGAAATTCTTGATTAATTGCTGGGCCTCTTTAGGCGAACAACCGATTTGATCTGCCAATCCGTACACGGTTGTGCCGTAGATAATAGCAAAGTTAACCGCTTTAGCGGTTCTTCTTTGAAGGCTCGTTATCTCATTTGTGTGATAAATGAGTTTGGCGGTCTCACTATGGACATCTCTATCCTCATCGCTATTGAAGACATCCAAATATTTTTGGCATTTGGATAATGAGGCCAATATTCTCAATTCAATCTGCCCATAGTCAAAAGAGACAATCGTGCAATCTGGGTCATCATAGTAGAAAGCTTTTCTGATGAGCTTTGATTCAGGGTCTCTTGTACTGATATTCTGCAAGTTAGGGGAGGATGAGGACAATCTGCCTGTAGCGGTTTGGGCCTGATTGAAGTAGGTGTGGACGTACCCGTTTGCATCGATATGCGGAGCTATTCCCTCAATGTAAGTTGATATCAACTTAGCGTATTTCCTGTATTCCAAGAGTTTTGCTACGATTGGATATTCATCCTTTAAATCGTTCATTGCATCAACTCCAGTTGAACCGCCTCTTGGGTCTCTGATGCCTAGTTCTCCAAAGAAAACTTCGGCAATCTGCTTTGGGGAGTTCAAATTGAATGGATGACCGGCCATATCAATCACTTCTTTTTCCAGCGAATCGCGTTTTACTTTGAATTCTTTTCCGATTTGATCGAGTACTTCTTTATGAACCGGCATGCCAGCAAGTTCCATTTTGGCCAGTACAAGCGACAGTGGCATCTCAACGTCCTTATAAAGTTCATAATCATCTTCTTCTTTAAGATTTGTGGTGATTTTATCC
>CAVAGP010000089.1:0-6663 GCA_963588175.1 Faecalibacillus sp.
AAAGGTTGTATCAAGTTATACCGTTATCATCAACTGTTTCAAATTCCTGAGCTTCAGTAGTATAAACGAGTTTTCCTATACCAGTCTTAGCATAGATTCCGCTTCCTATTTTATCGGCAAGCACTCCGTCTTTTAAATAAAGATTTGCACCATTTGTTCCTTCTCCTATGACATTATCCCCAGCAACATCAATATTGTTTACAAACGGAACCTTAAAATAAAAATAATATGTTTCATTCGACAAGAGAATAATCTCTTTTTCTCCATATTCTTTATCTCAATTATCGGAACAATCAATATACCAACGCCAATATTCTTTATCGGCATCTGGCTGAACTGCATCTGGCCCATCAATAGTATAATGCTTTATAAAGCATGGATTAAATGTAAGATGATATTCATTATCGACATCTAAATAAAGAGGAGCGTCCGCCAATGATTTATCCGTAAAACTTTTTACAATATCGAACTGATATTGCTCAGAGCCAACGGTAACCTGCATAGTTTGTATTGTTATAGGACTTATACTTTCAGAAAAACCCTCTATCATTGCATCTTCAAGTGCGGCCTGAGTATCCTTAACGTCTTGCCAAGAACGTTCTGTAACATATTTTTTAAGGGTTTGCTTTAATTCAGCAGAGGTTACATAATCAGATAAATCAATTTCCTCCTTAGATGCCGTTTCCGTAGGCGCTACTTGAGGTACGCCGATAATTTTGGTAGTAGATCCTTGGTTTCGGAAATTAAGTTCATAATATCTATCTGCAACTTTTACATAAATTCTACCAGCAGTTTCTAGAATTAAATTCTTTTGAGGTTTTCCTATAACCTCACCATTATTTATTACCATTATTCAACAATATTAATAAATTTCTGTTCTTTTATTTCACAATATGGGTTGGATTCAATTACATCAATTTTAATAACATTGTGCCTCTTTTGAAATAACCTACCCAATCAACACTTCTTTGGAGGATCAACAGTAACTCTCTCTACAGAAGAAATTACCGAAACTTCGTTTTTAAAAGAGTAATCTGCGACTATTAAGTTTGGATACCTTAATTGTAGATTTAAACTTGATCATTCGTCAGATATTAAAGTATCTATTGCAGCGTCTTTTATAAAGATTGTATCCTTAATAAATATACTATCTTTCTTTTGATTCTCTGACGCTATATATTTTAATTCTTCAATATATTTATCTTTAACTTTTAAATCCTTTCTAACAGAATTAAGCTTTCTAACAAGAGAATCATTACTATTATTTAATTGATCTACCGTTAATTGAAACTCAAGTGTTTTATCTTTCAATTCAGAAGCTTCTGCCTCATAAGCTTTATAATTATTAGTAGCAACAACTAATTCACTATTGATTTTTTCAATTTGATTGTGTTGCACAGCAATTGTAGTACCAAGGCCAATTAATACTACAACGCCAATTAAAAATGATATTAATTTTTTCTTCATATAAATACAGTTTTCGCAAATATACTAAAAAATATTACAATTTCAAAGTTTAAATTAACCTATCCATACAACAATAAAACCCCTATGAAATCATAGGGGTTTATATATTATTCATGATATAAAGCTTTGAGAATAATTAAATCGTCACAAGCAAATTCTACATCAAGATCAATTAAGGCTTCAATAAATTTATCTTTATCAACAGTTTCGAAAGAAACCTCTACATCTCGATCAAGATATGTATTAAGCATTTCTAAATACTCTTTAACTAATTCCTGGGTTTCCAGATTAATAGATTCAGCTAAAGATTTTTGTTTTTCCAGATCGGGCTCATTTTGCATCTGCTGCACAATACTATCATATTCTCGAACGGCGTCTTCTTTTCCTTCAAAATATTTCTTACGCAATTCCTGAATATCTTTATCGAATTCTTCCATCTTCTTATATATTGACATATAAGCGGAGACTAGAGTTTTCTTTACATCTCGATCTTTTACTTTGCTGATTTGAACTTTCTTTAAAAATTCAAATACATTGTTCATTTCTCTTTGTTTCATGTACATTATCATTAGTTTAAACTATCTATTATTTTTGTTTTGCAAAAATAATAATTCTTTTTCATATATGCAAATATATTTAAAAACAAAAGGCGAGATTACTCTCGCCTTAATTCATCTTTACAATGTTCACATAGAAACTTTTTAGCAATCGGGAACATGGATTTTCCTATATCTCCAAATAAATAAGCAAAATCTTCACCATTTACTTCAATGTTAAATTCTTCACTTATATGGTTTGCTATATGACATTTTTCGTGATCTCAAGTATTTAAAAACTCAATCGGAGACGTTGATTGACCGATAACTATTATAGAACATTTATATTTCAGATTGGAATAAGTAACTCCTGTATTGACTTCTTTTAAACACTTTTCAACTCTTAATAATGTATCTTCGGGACAATTTATATTTTCTAATTCTGCAAGAATTACTTCTATATAACAAGTATCTACAACATAAAATACTTTAATAGTCCAATCCCAATCCTCCAAATAAATATCCTGAATAATCATTATATCATATCCTCCCAATTAATGACAACTCCTTTTCCTATACAATCTGCATAAAACCTTGTAAATGCGATTGTATCATAACCATCGCCGTCGTCAATATAGTCTTTAACAAACAACGCTAAATGTTGCTCATCTTTAATAGAAGAACCCAAATAATCGGCGCGAGCCATATTCATTACATAAACAGAATCGTAGCCAGTTTCCTTAAGAAGAGTTAAACCATATTTAGATAAAATTTTATCTACTTCTTCTTTATTCCAAATATCGATATAACTCCTTCTTCCGCTACTATCTGTTTTATACATTTTAGAACAAGCTCATTCACACATCTTTTTACTGAAGTGCCAATCATAATTACTTAAATACTCTTCCATTCCAGAAGGGAAAACATCTCTACTATCGAGCCTCATTACCTATATCTTTTAATGCGATCTGGGTGTCTATAACCTTCCCTATCTTCGGACTGCATTTCCTCAACGGCAGCCTTATAGCCATCCTCGTAACCACATTCATACTCTTTAGAGTATTTCTCTTTATATCCGGTACGATCATAGCCTTCTCTAATTTCCCACATTCTCATAATTAATTCTTTTTAGAATCACGTAACTCTGCAAGCAAATCTGCAATATTCTGAGACATAGTATTCATCTGCTCTTTAAGAGTCTTTATTTCATCTTGTTGCGCTTGTCTCTCCGCTAATTCCGGATTTAAAGTATTTAAAATTTTATCGCAGTTTTCTATCATACTTTTATGATAATCAACGCTATTTAAAAGATCAACGCTCCTTTGTTTTAAACTAGATATTTCTGAATTCATGGCCTCTTTATTGTCTGTTAAAACAATACTATTGTTGCCGAAATCAGCAATATCTAAAGTAGCTGGAATTTTCTGATAAGTAACATCTGCCCCGTTAACCTTTGCTGTTATATCTACTGTCATTTCGGGATTTGTTCCGAAAGTATTCGGATATTTAGGAGTAGGAATTGACGTACTTACAACGGTACCAATTTCTAATACAGGCTTGTCTTTATGAAGTATGTAGATTTGATTGTTTTGTCTAAGTGATTGAAACATTCTATGAAATATTACTTGTTAATAATCTCAAAATCTTGGTAGTGTCATCCCAGAAGAATACATAAACGCCGTCTCCCGGGAACGTACTTGTAGTTAATGCGACGCCAGCAGCGTTGCAAACTTCAACAGTAGAATCGCTTACACCAGTAGTTGTAAAATATACAGGAACCGCAGTAGAAGGCGCTGTTGGAGTACTAGAAACTTTAACAACAAAAAGACCTTGGAATCCAAGCCTTATATAAGGATGATTATTAAAAGAATAAGTCAATCCGGTATCGGTTAAAGTTGCCCCAGTGGTCGCAATAGTGGGAATTCCCACTTTATTAACAAAATTTAATCTAGTCATAGCAAATCCTCCTATGACCAAATGTTACTATATCCGTATAAGCTACTTGATAAGTAAGAAGGAACCGCCGTTAATTGAGGCCATTGAACAGAAACGGTGCTTGGTTGAGCGGCCTTGATAGCGGCAACATCTGTTGTAATTGGATTGATTACACTAGCTATATAAGCCTGAATAGCAGATGTCTGATTTGCATTGTTTATAGAGCTCTGTAATGCAGTATTTGTTGCAGTTAAAGAATCAATCTTATTCTGTAATTCACGCTCTTTAAGCGCACAGAATTGATTATTCATTTCTACAGTCTGATTTGCAATAGCTGTAGTGATTGCACTAGTGTTTGAATCTATTTTACTTCCGAGTTGATTGGTTTGGTTCAATGTAGCTATTTGATTTTCATAGCCCTGCGTAGTAACAAGATTCTTATTGTCGCAGCAACATTGAGCAAGTTGACTAGATAAAGTCTGATTACCAGACTGAATTGCAGAAACAACTTGTGCAGCAGACATGCCAACCTGATTACCAACAGAAGAAAGACTTGATTGTACAGAGCCGATAGCATCTCTTACGGAATTTACATCACTGTTAAGGGTAGTAGCTAACTGAGAAATGGCATTTCCGTTACCGTTGATGGCCTGAAGTAAAAGAGAACGGCCATAATCATTATTAATCTCGTTTCCTAAGCCGGAATTTCCACGGCCAAATAAACCGTTACCTCCTCAGCCATATAAGAAGAATAGGAAGATAATCCACATCCAATTACCGCCTCCAAATCCACCATTATTCATCATGGCTAATAGAGCCGTAGGATCCATAGAACTTCTAGGGGCGGAATCAAATACATAAGTTTTTGCGTCTTCTGACATAATAAAAATTATTAAAAATTAAAAATCTTTTATTTCGTGATCACAGACACAAAGTTAATACTTAAACCTACCCAATACACAACCTTACTAAAAATAAATTAACCCCGTGTAAGTATCTTACCTACACGGGGTTATAAAATTTATATAATGTTATATGTTACTAATCAAGCTTTAAATCGCTTCTAGTTCAAAATAGTTCCTTAAATCCTTGTTGTTTTCTACCGGGAGGAATTTTACCGTCTTTAACATAATTATCAAATGTCGCACGACTAACTCCTAAATACTTTGCAGCTTGACATTTACTTAATTTTGTATTAGCATCTGAAAAGAATCGAATCTGTTCGATTATTTCATCATATTGATCTTCCGATATATTTGAATTTCCGATATCGATATCATTAACAATTTGAGCTAAGATATCTCTAATTAACTTGAGTCTATTTGCCATTTGTAATTCTTATTACATTGAGAAATTATGTATCATATTAACAAACCTAGCCCCACTAACCAAACAAGAATTCTCATAATTAAAAGCATACTTCCAAAACCTATAAAAGCATTTTGCCATTTAATACAACCTGTTACAACTGTATTATATAACGTAAAACATTGATGCATCGGACAAAAATTAAATGCTTTAGACCAAACCATTGTTACAACACATGGAGTAATAGTGTATCCACAAACGCTTTCAAAGGCCGAGGTTTTAACATTACAAAACAAAAGAGTAACATTGATTCACATAAGAAATCCACATATCATTGGAACATATTTTAACAACACAATGCTTAAACGATGTAAGCTTGTCATATAACATATTTTTGAATTAAAAATCTTTTAAGAATAAGTAACCGTTGTAGTAGCGCTAGAATAGTCTGTTTTACTTCAAGTAATAGTAACTGAATTAGATTCTCCAGAATTTAAAGATTTAATTACAGCAAGAGTAGCAACAGCTTTTCCCCCAGAATAAGAAATATTTATATCTAATCATTCGTTTACAGTTAGCATGTAAGAAATAGGATTAGATGACGATAATGATGACCCGTCGCTCAAGGAAAGAATAATTTGATTCGTTAAATTTGATGAATTCAAAGTAACAGAAGATTCTGCAAGAATAGAGCCTTTGGTACCATTTGCTGATTGGGAAACAGACAAATTAGATATATCGTCACTAGAAGAAAAGATTACTTTCCCGTTTCTGGAACTTGAATTAGAATTTGCTGAAACACCAATCATAACAGACGTACTTCCAGAATTACCACTAGTTGGAGATATTGTGATCCAAGAATATGATGTGCTTGCAGCCCATGTACTATTTTTAGGGCAAGTAACTGTTACAGTAGAAGTATTAGCGGCGTATCCAAAAGATAGATTTGACGGTTCAACCGTTAAAGTTGTTGTAATAGGAGATAATTCAATAGCGTCCTGCGTAACAGAAACCGTTTTTGAAGTGGTTCAGCCATTTGCCGTGGCGGTTACTGAGACCATACCAATTTTTTCAGTTAATCCACCAGAAGTAGCAGTAACGGCACCAGTTAACGTATCAAGAGTTCAACCAGATGGCCAACTAGAGCCCTTGGCAAAAATAATACCATTTAAATCAAAATTAATTCCACCACCACTTGTATCGGAATAATATCCTCATGTTTGTCTGGGGCTAATATATGGTGTTACCGTTCCACCACTATTTGAAATATTTTCATAAGTAACCAAAATAGATAAATCCGCATAACTTTTAGGAGCTTCTCAATATAACGTTGGTCCTATATAGGCCTTAACACAACGTTGCGAACCAACATAAATACCATTGACATTAGACGTATTATTGTATATTGACATATTAA
>CAVAGP010000090.1:0-6273 GCA_963588175.1 Faecalibacillus sp.
TTAGATGTAAATATAAATATTTACCCCCCCGCGTAAGTTGACCTAAACTCGAAGAGGCAAGGTACAATGAATATTTTTAATACCAATTACCTTGTTTTTCAATATTTTGTAAGCGGTTTGATTGTTATGCACATAAAAAAGGACATTTTTGTTTCCATAATAATGGTTTTTTAAGAAACACGCCGGTTTTTGAGGCAACAAGCACAAAACCACGAAACTAATCATATATCAAAGCAAGAAAGTCATGTATATAGGCAAATATGTCGTATCACCTTCGTAACTCAGCGTTTTTGGAGAAATAACCACTTTATTGAATTTCATTTGATGATACTTATCTTTCAGTTTGGATAGAGAAGATGCCACAAATCTTTTTGTTGACTTCACTTCTATCGCATTCATCTTTCCTTTAATGAAGGTAACAAAATCAATCTCATATCTTTTATCTTCATATTCAAATGTGTGGTAGAAAGTTTTTCTCTCATTGCACACAAGGCTCTGCGCCACCAATGTTTCATATAAAGCCCCTAGATTAGCGCTGGCCAAACTGCCAGTCCTTATCTTTAAATAAGTCTTCTCGCAGTCTTCGTTGGCATCTCCTATCAAAGAACTAAGCATTAATCCGACATCAAGTGGATAGAGTTTGAAACTATTCTCCTCTTTGATAAGCGAACCGAAACTTAAATCGGATGAGCGGTAAACCGAATTTACGATTTTAGAATCTTCCAAATCCTTTAAAGACCTTTGATATGTTTCGACCGCGCTTCTGCTCTTGCTATTCGTTTTCACCCTTTTTGACCACGATTTTAGGGCCGGGAGCATTGAATTATAAATGTTTAAGGTATGCGTTTTACATTTATTGTCATGCTTTCTTAAGTCATCTTCATATAGCTTCAATATATCTTGCTTTTCTTTTTCACAACGCATAAAAGAATTCGTTTCCTGGTAAAGCGAGATTACTTTTGGCATACCACCCAACGCTAAATAAAGTCGGAAATCATCCATTAATTGGCGATGGGCGTTCTCGCTTATGCATTTATGCTGATTCAGGATTTCTCTCAGCATATTGCATTTATCATTCCACCCAAAAGCCCAGCAGAATTCCTCAAAATCCATAGGATGCATCTCTATTCTTCTTTCCTCGGATGGAATCTGTATATCCTTTGTGTTTTCCCTGATTGAAATCAACGAGCCCGTTTCTATGTAGTCGAATCTTCCGTCGGCCACCAACGCTTTGATGGCTTGCCTTGCCAAAGGGAAATGCTGGATCTCATCGAATATAATCAAGTCTCCATCTTTTAAATCTTTTTCACAAAATAAGAACAAATCCGAGAAAAACTGATCCATGGATAGTTTTTTAACGGGATTTATCTTTTTGAATATCTTCTTAAGATCATCTGTGGCGTATGTGAAATCTATATAGATGAAATTCTCATATTCGTTTTTGGCGAACTCTTTGACAATTGTTGTTTTGCCAACGCGTCTAGCGCCTTCGATCAAAAGTGCTGAATTTTTATTCTTTTCATCTTTCCATTCTTTTATTTGGCTATATATCTTCCTTTTGAATTCCATACCATTCCCCTGTTCTCGACCTCTTATATCACTAAATATATATTTTTCTAAACGATAATCAACTGAATAAATATATTTTTCTAAATGAACATTTACCAATTTAGTCTACTTTTCTAAATGAAAATTGCCATCAAAAGTTGATTTTTCTAAATGAAATCGCATTTTAGCCAGGGTATACATATCAATGAAGCCAAAACAATCTATGTAAAAAAGAATTAATGAATAGAACAACGCTTTATTCTTAAAATTCAATAAGTAGATTGCAAAGGAACACCTACATAATCGGAAATGTTTGCAATCTATTGATTGTGTAATAAAGCGAGATTGAGCATAATTCATCCAAAGAGAAAGAGAAAGATTATACATGAGTGCGTTAATCCGATTTACAATAGATGAAGATGCTAAAGCGCAAGCAACTCTGATATGCAATAAATTGGGAATAGATTTGCAAGCCTATCTGCGTATGTGCATATCAAGATTGATTTCAAACAACGGAATCCACTTTGACATGGTTTTAAATAATGAGTCATCTAAAGGTGTTAGGTCCATTTTGGAAATGGGCAGGATATCAAAAGAAAATGGCAATTCCGAGATGTCATTAGATGAAATTAACGATGAAATAAAGAAGACAAGAGAAAAAATGAATTAAACGGTGTTCTAGCCGGCACTTCCTTAAAGTCTGAATCCAATCCAGAAATCTTTTTTAGACTAATCTTTCAGCGAGGTAATAGGAACAACATACACCCCGTCATTTCTACTATAAGAAGCGTTGCTTAGTCCACATATGACAATCAACGCTTTAGCGCCTTCTCCTCCACCATTTATTATCGATTTGTTGATCCTGATTAAATTTGAAGCCGCCTCATCTATTTGGTTCGCGCCAAGTTTTATTTCAACGCCACACCAAGACACATCCTCAAGTTCTATGACGGCATCGATCTCGTTATTGTTGTAATCTTGATAATGATAGAGTTTGGCGTTAAAGGAATCCGCATACGACAGCAAATCCCTTTCCACCAATGATTCAAAGAGAAATCCGGCGAACTCTTAAATGATCTTCTATTTCTTGCTACTCACTAAATGTTTTTATAGTAAACGATATTAGTAGCAGACCCTGTCTTTAAAATTATATTTTTTGATATCAACGAATTAAGCGTCCTTATGATGGTATCCTTCTTTAACCCTGTTAGGCTTTCGAGTTCCGCTCTTGTATATTCGCGCTTACCATTCATGGATTTAAGCACAATCTTTTCGTTGCCGGTTAATTCAATTTCTTTCTTTATAGGCAATGTGATTGAAATATATGAATCAGTAACATCAAACATTGGTTTGATTTCAAAATCGTTATAGGATTCATTTATACGTTTAATACCTGTTGCAAATATTTCAACTATATTCAATCTATGGAATACATTGGCCAATATTGGATTTCTGAGATAGGAATATCTTCCGTTGATAAACGCGCTTAGATTCATTTCAGGCATCAATCCTCCAGGTGAAGAAACAATGATTTTATCCGTATACATCTCTACTTTTGTATTAGAAGGCATATCATAGGTTCTATGTATGATGGCATTTGCAATCGCTTCACGGAAAGCTTCAAATGGAATGAGTTCGTATTTGTTTCTAAATCCGCCTTCAATCTTATCGATTATGTATTCGTCTTCAAATGCCTTGAGTGACTCATAATATTGTTTTAAGAGGGAAACATTTGAGAATGTATATCTTTTTCTAATTTGGTTTATATCTGATCCGAAAATGACAATGTCTATTCCTGGGAAACTATTTGTGTCCGATAAAAGACTTGCGGCGTTGTTGTATCCGTTCTTGCCTAAAAGATTAAGGCTTTTAAGCGTGTCTTCATTGAAATTTTCAAGACCGATGGTTTTTTTTAAATTCTTGCCGAGTATTTCAAAAGTGCAGTTTTGGTTCTTTGAAGGAAGTTCTTCAAAAGATAAATTCATGCCTTCAAGCACCAATCTATTCTCGGTAAGAGTATCTGCTTCAATTGTTGCTGAATCATTTCTCTTATAACACTTCCCATTATATCTATAAGGCGTTTCAAGTCCTTTGTATACCTTTAATGTAATTGTATTATCTTCATTTGGTTTTAAACTGTAATTGGGTTTTGGCTTTATGGAGTCATTAATTTGATTTTCTATATTCAGACATTCTTCGTTTGGATTCTCAATGCCCACAACACTTCCATCATCAGTTATGCCAAATACAATCGCACCATCATTGAAATTCGCAAAAGCACTGACGGTTTTTAAATAACTTTTTGATACCGTTTCTTTGTATTCAAAATCCTTTGTTTCTCTTTTCGTCATAACCACTCCTCTTGCCATATTTATACATCGTTGCAGCAAATAATGCAACGAGATGGTGAGCGTTGCAGAATAAAATGCAACGATGGTAGGAACGTTGCACAGGATGCTGCAACGATATGCAAAAGAAAAATTGTGTGTCAGATGATGCCAGATCAATCAAATTATCTTTAGATTAAATAAGCATCAATCCCCTCTAGACCATAAGAAAAAACCTAAATATTCAAAGTTAAATAATGGCTCAGCTATAATTTCAGACAAGAACCCGGTTTTTAAAATACGCAAAGTAGTTTTAGTTTGAAATTGGCAATATACGCAAAGTTAAGAATCCCAATTTTATTAAGCTCTTATTTGTTTTTTTGCGACAAAATCGATGAAAACACACATTTTTGCAAATGCCACTAGCTCGTTTCTTTTCTCTCTTCTATTATTTCAATAATCTTTGTTTAAGTTCGTTTAAACTAGCAGTTATCGTAACTGTAGCTTAAAAGGCATCACCAAAAACTTTAATGCAGGAATGGCATTTGATTGTGAAGATTCTAGTGATTAATCAGGAGACTTTAATCTGAAGGCCGGGGCGCACGCAGTAGCCCGAGTCGCCGACGCTTCGGCCGCCAAAGCCGCCACTGTTGAACACGAACGAAGCGTAGTTGGAGTAGTATGAGTTTGGAGAACGGGTCCAATAATAACCGTTGACTTCATAAGACGTCGACGAAATGTAAAAGGCGTAATTTGCTTTCGACCAATCCGTCAGTTTGCAACACATTGACGCGTTATCGGCAAAATAGTTTTTGTTCGAATAATCCTGGTCGCTGAGGAGGTACACCTTGTCGGTCGTGTTGTCGCATGCGTAATCATTCGTCGATGAACCGGTAGTTGCCGCCGAGTTGTCAGTCGTCACTTCTTGAACAAGCGAACTATCAAGTCCGAATGCAGAACTGTAGAAGGTCCCGTTGAGCCATTCCCTTATCTCGGATTTCTCATAGTTATTCGCGTATATTCCATTTTTGGTTCCGCTCCAGTTCGCGTTATATCTATGTACGTCAAGAAGCACCGACGAGACCAACGAATATGTTCCGTTGGCGGATTCCAGGATATTCCACTTGATAGACTCACATTTGAACCAATCTTGACTGCCATTAACGATCTTCTCGCCATCGCTGTAGTAGGCGCCGGAACTATAATAAGAATTAACGTATTCCTTTTTCGCGTAGTATTCGCCATCCAATAAGTACCAGCCATTGGCTTCCTTCGTCGTCAACGCATTAAGCGAGGCGATTGTCGTCTCGTCGGACACGTGTGTCTGAGGATAGAGGCCATATGTGACTGTGTTGCTGTCTTTATCGAATGTCGGGGTAATCCCAAGCGTCTTTTTTCTCTCTTCTGCTTCGGTTTGCGAATAGAACTTGGCGACGAGAGAATAATTCGTTGAAGGCATTTCGAACGTGTATGGATTTGAGGTACTGACCTGTTTGCCATCATTGTACCAGCCCTTGAACTCGCATCCGCTGGATGGGGTCGCGCTGACGGTGATCTCATCTCCCGTGAAGCATGATGGGCTACCGACGGTTATCAACGCGGTTCCCAGTGTTTCATCGTCCGATGAGACCGTGAATGTCTTAGACGACTCCCAGGTGGCGACAAGCGAATAATCCGCGTCAGGCATGGTGAGCGTGTACTCGGCATCGCATGACGCAACAATATCATCACTTAGCCACGACACAAATTTGCATCCGCTCGCCGGGGTGGCCTTCACGGTTATCTGGTCGCCAAAGCAGAATTTGTCTCCGCTCGTGATGACTTGGACGGTCCCTTTGGATTCGTCTCCGCTCGTGACGCTCAATGCGTGGTATTCGCTCCAGGCGGCGGTTAAGTAAACGTTTCCGTATGACCCTGCTGGTATGGCCGTGACCATCTTCTCGCCGTCGCTCCAGCCGTCGAAGCGGTACCCTTCCCTAGTCGGCATAGGCAATGTGATCGTCTCGGACTCGACTGAGTAGTTTGCTATGGCGCCTTCTGGGTTCTCGCCTCCATCGAGGTTATATGTTATGTCATATTGATTCAGCGACCACTGGGCGGTTAGCGTTACGTCGTTCGTCAGGTTGTACGTCCCATAAAGCGGGAAATCATTGCCGCCCTGGTCTTTCAAGCCTGTCAGCGTGTACCCATCTTGTGTATATACGTTGCTGAAATTATAAGAGTTCTTGTACGTGATACTTTCGAATTTATCGGAGAACCCGAATCTCGTGTCCTTGATGGTGACCGAATACGTCTCATACTCGAAATCGGCGTATAGATTGACGTCGCTAGTGAGGACGCATCCGGAGAACGACCATGGGCACCTCAGCCCGGAATCATAGGTGTACCATTGTGAGAT
>CAVAGP010000091.1:0-5887 GCA_963588175.1 Faecalibacillus sp.
ACCCCGTTGCGTATCCATAATCTATCCAGCCGACAGATAAGGGAATGTTTATAATTGAAATAATAAATCCGTAAACGCTGATGCAAAATATTAGTGGGTTGTGACGGAACGGTTCTGAAATCGTTAATTTGAATATCATAGGAAACCTCTTTAAAATCTTTAAAATATATTAAGGATACTTAAGTCAACTTAAGCAAAGTTAAGTTATTGAATACTATAATTTTACCTACAAAAAAAGTCTTATTAAAGTGAAAAACTGGGAATTGTCCAGATATAGGTGTAAATGAAGGGTGACAATGTATGCTATAATGCCTAAAAAATTATGATAATTGCCCGTTCGCTTTCTTCTATATACTTTTAAGTATTAGATTGAACTGATGATCTATAAAATCCTTAATTTATCAGCATTCCCCTTGAACGTTTTCCGGAATCTAAACGCATTCTATTAATCCTATCTTGATGAACTTCATTGTCATCGTTTGATTCGGTATGTTGGACAATATGTATTTTAAACACAAATCTCGAATTTTGATTACCCACATTTCTTTATCTAGCGGTCAAAATGCTATTTCTTGTCGAATTGATGTTATTTTAAGAATAGAAAACTTCCTCCGGTTTAATGGTTCAAAAACTATCTTTAGCTGGTTTTTTTACTGCACACGTATATAATTCGAACTATGAGTTCAAAAGCAAAATCCATTAATTTGTTCTTGTCATCCGGAGAACTCTCTGGGCTTGTTAATATTACGGAAAAAGGCGAGTGGGAAAACGGCGAATTATTTCTTTGTCCTAGAGAAAATGTTCGTGAATTGTTTCTTGACGATGTTTGCAAAAAATTTGGAGTTTATCTTTTAATTTCTAAAAATAAGGTTTATGTTGGACAGTCAGGAAATCTTAAACATAGAATTGAACAGCATCTTATTGGGAAAGACTGGTGGGAGAAAGTCGTTCTTTTAACAAAAAAAGATAATTCTTTAGAAAGATCCGATATTGATTATTTAGAAGCGCGTTTAATAGGACTCGCTACCGAATGTGGGACCATTGACATTGAGAATAAAACCAAAGGCAATGCTATTAATAAAAAAAGGTTTGATATTCAACTGCTTGATCAATATCTGGACGAAGCGCTTTTCTTAATGGAATTGGTAGGAGTTACAGTTTTCCAAAAAAAGAAATCAACGGTATTGATCGACAGCATTCCTACCCCATCACAGGAAGAAATGGATATACGCAGCAAGGACGAATGCCTAAAATTTTTGCAGAATAAGGGTATGACATTTTCGTCATCGCTCACATATGCAAAAGCCCAAGAAAAAAGAAGGATGAGATTTTGGGCTAATCCGAATGTTAGACTACTTCGAGAAGAATGGTTCTTGGTTCTAAATAATCAGATATCAAAAGAAATAACCGTTTTAAAGGTCCCAGCCAATACTCTTTCATATTCGTTTCCTAAGGAAAATGGAAAATTAACGATCAGAAAAGATATGAGGAACGTGATTGATTTAAATTTGGACTGCACGACTTTTGTTGACATTGGCAGCAATATTAATTTTTCCCCGTTTATTGTTGCTAATATAGATTATTGAGGTTAAACATGCTTTGTTGCGGTAATGTATTTACTTTTATTGACCTTTTCTGCGGAATAGGTGGTTTCCATCAAGCCATGACGGCGCTAGGTGGTAAATGCGTTTTAGCATCCGATATCGATCCGGCGGCTATTAAAGTTTATAGAAACAATTACGGAATTGATTGCAATATTAACGTTCGAGATATAAAAGAAGAAGATGTGCCTGATCACGATGTTTTGTGCGCGGGTTTTCCGTGTCAGTCATTTTCAAAAGCCGGCAAGCAAAAGGGATTCTTGGATGAAATCAGGGGAACTCTTTTCTTTGAAATTGCAAGAATTCTTAAAGCAAAACACCCTAAATATATCATTCTTGAAAATGTCAGAAATTTGGTTTCACATGATAATGGAAACACATATGCCGTTATTCAGAACACTTTAAAGAGTCTTGGCTACAGACTACCAGATCATCCAATCATACTTTCCCCATATCAATTTGGAATCCCACAAGCAAGGGAAAGGATTTACATACCGGGTCTATATGATCCTGAACATGTCAATACACCTTTGAAAATTGAATTTACAAATTTAAAAACCAAAGAAGAGAATTCAATTTATACCATACTTGATAAAAACGAAAAATCAAAACAATATAAAATTAACGAGCATACAAGAAAAGTTCTCGAATGTTGGAATGAATTTTATAAAGGAATCGATATAAAAATAATCGGGTTTCCTGTTTGGTCATCTTATTTCAAATCCGAAGACGTCGACCCCCAATTCCCTGAATGGAAAAAAGATTTTATTAGGAAAAATAAGGATTTGTACAGAAGAAATAAGACATTTATTGATAAATGGCTTGAAAAATGGGGCAATTTAGAAGAATTCACACCGACTGAGAGAAAATTCGAATGGCAATGCGGAACATCTATTAAAAGCGTCTGGGAAGGCGTCATTCAAATCCGTCCATCGGGCGTAAGAGTTAAGAAACCCGATATTTTCCAAGCCCTTGTTGCCCTTGTTCAAACTCCAATCATCGGTAAATACAAAAGAAAACTTACCATAAAAGAAGCGGCGGCGCTTCAATCTTTTCCTGATGATTTTATGCCAGACACGAATATGCAGAATGCCTATAAACAATTAGGCAATTCTGTCAACGTTAAAGTTGTGGAAGAAGTTTTCCAAAAATTATTGTTGAACGGAGCATTCAAATAATTATCTTCCAAGCAGAATTACGAAATTCGTTTTGTTTTCCTCGATTATTGATGTGCAATCAATATCGTATTCGACATTTGTTATACTGTCTGGAATGTTTTCTTCTAACTTAGGGAGATTATCTGCGTTTAAAATTTTAATTCTTGATAAGGCATTTTCCTCACTGAAGGATATGCCTTTATTGATCTCGTTAATTCCACATCTTGCTTTTAATTTTTCGAGGCAGAACTGGGTGTCCGGATCTGTTGTTTTGTCAATTACCCTGTTAATTAAATCAAATAAAGACAAACCTTCTTTTGACTCTTCTAGCATAACCGAGGCAACAAAGACCGATATATCATTCCTTGAAATCTGATTATGTTTGAAATGATGTATTCTCTTTTCGGAGAGCGTTGTTTTTACTTCTATGCGCAAAGAACTTGAGATTTCTATATCGTGTTTCGAGAAGAAGTTTGAATGATATTTTTGATAGATGCTTGCGTAACCAAGTTGTTCCATGTAATTCAAAAAGATTAACTCGCCAAAAACGCCGATTTGCATATTTGCGGTATTTTTATCGGGGGTGATTTTGAAATACTCCTCTATTGAGTCCAAAAGAGTTCGTAGATTTTCTCCAGACACCGGTTTGTCTATCTTTTTGAAAATGTATTTATAGATGACATCGAATTGATGCTTTGAAAGATAGTCGTTTCTTTTGGAAATTATTGTATGCACATAGAAATTCTTATTGCCCCTGTACAAAACGTTGTTTGTTTTAATGACCAAATTGTCTGTTTGTGTTGTGTACGTAAATGGCGATTCATTGGTATTTTTGATAATCAGCGTAGGATAACCATCTTCATTCACGCAGGGGATTACAATTTGCGTTATAAAATCATCTATTGTCAGATCAGCAAAATAATTGTAATTAATCACCATAGTAATTGTCTCCCGTCGCAAACCTAATTAATCCCTGACTTATTGGGTTGTTGAGAGCCAAAACTGGAAAACACTCGTCCAATTCGGCATCTTTGTTTGTTTTAACTAAATGTATTTGTATATGAAGTTTTTTGTCGTATTCAGGGAGACAACGATCGCCTAAATAAGAGATTCCGTCGTTGCTACGGCCTTGAGGCAATTCTTCAATTGCGGTATCCTTGGAAATGCTTTGACGAAATTCGCCGGTCTTGTATCTCATATAGATGATGGATATCTGATCTGGAATTAGGCCATTTTCTACTTGCGTCATAAAAGTAGAGAAGATTCTTCTTCCGATTGTTGCACCTCTTGGGTAATGATATAAGATAAGAAATTCCGTATAAAAAACCGAGATTTTAGTATTAATAACAAAATCAACTTGATACTCGCTAGCTGAGGGCCGTATTTCAAATCCTTCGTTGAAATGTTTGTTAAAAAACAAATCTGCCAGTTTTTTGTTCTCTTTACGTTCCTCTTTTGTTAACCATATCGTTTTATCATACGAGTATCCTGGGTTCAGTCTTTCTACCATTACGGTGTGGCTAACGGTTTGCCTTGTTAGTAGCAGACGGTCATCGTTTAGGGTGAAAATTCGCGGGAACGTTTTAAGATCGATTTTAGTTGTTAAAAAGTTTTCCAGCGTATTCCACATATCCGTTTCGGATTCGACTGTACTTATAAATTTTTCCTGTATTTCCGGCGTCAAATATATCCTGCATATGTCAAAATATGAAGATTTATATCCAAGCCATCTTGCCCTTTGATATAACGTATCAATAGCTGTTTTTTTGGAGTCATTGTATATGTATGTCACAGCGAGGTTTTTAATGGTAAGCCCTCTTCCCAGCATTGAACCGCCAACATAGATTTTATAGAGAGATGGATCATCTTTTGCGGCATCTTGATTGAGTCTTCCTTCTGCCGTTGCATTGTAGACATAGGCTTTTACCTGGCTAACGACGTATTGTAATCTATCGAGTATGTCGTCTATTTGAATTTTTGCATCCGGATTAACTCTATTATAGATTTGAAGTTGTTTATCTATGTCGGTTAATTCATCTAAATACGAGACGCTTTCTTCGTTTAAAGAAATTTTGATTTCTCTAATAGCGGAGATTATTTTTTCAACTACATCACTATGTACCCTTGTTAACGTTGATGGATTGACTAACATTGAGAAAGGCTTTGTGATTCCTTGGGACTGTTTTATACAAGCCACGGTTATAAAATAGAGCAAAGCGTTTTTAAATGATTGCGGTACGGATGATTTAAAGTCATTTTGATCGGTTATAAGCTGTATTCTTGGGTTTTTAATGCAATCATGGAAATCCGATCCGCCGACATAACCCTTCCCGGGTTTAACTAAAACACAGTAATCAGGCGAAAGCGAATCTGTAATGGAAATAAGTAAATTGGCTTGAGGAGTTGCTGTAACGGATAAATATGTGCATGTTCTTGGGATATAGATTAATTCCGAAATCATTTCATGGGTTTTGTTATTGCCTTTTTTTGTTCGGGGCGCTCCTGGCGAATATTCATCTCCTTCATCATCAATTACTAGAGATGGTATTTTACTAAAATATCGTGCAACATCCACAAGAGCGCCGAGGTTCTTGTTTTCTGACGGATTTTTCAACACAACCAGAATCACTTTCTTTCCCGCTTGTAATAGATTTTCTACAGATGAGATATCGGCATACCCGAAATTTAGCACCTCAACATTTGGGTTGTTAGAGAATTCTTCCTTTACTCGTCCGAAATTTTGGTCTTTTAATGGACTCTTTGTCCCTCCAACTAAATATGCCAGTTGATATCCGTTATCAAAGGCATAAGCCATGCATGAAATGAAAAAAGCCGTTTTTCCACTTTGAACCTTCCCGACAGCCAATATTTTTGTCAAATTATTGTTCGGAAAATCATGTTCTGGACTGGCAAAAAATTGCATCGCCTTCCATGCGTTGCTGAATATGCTATCTATCGCCTCTGGATCCATTGAATCAATTCCAACTGACTTGCATCCGTTTGTTCTGAGATCTCTTAAAAACGTTTTATTTGGCCCGTCAGTGATCAGTGGTGAAATAAAAAGGTTGGTTTCTGCGTGCCGTTCTTCTAATGTCAGGATTTTTCTATCTTTATCCATTTTTTCTTAAC
>CAVAGP010000092.1:0-5697 GCA_963588175.1 Faecalibacillus sp.
TATATTAAGATAGCGATAGATAGAGGCGCTGCGCCTGGAAGCTTTTTCCTTACTGGTTCTCAAAGCTTCAAATTAATGCATTTAGCAAAAGAAAGTTTGGCCGGTAGAGTTGCTGTGCTTAATCTTACCTCGCTAAGTCAACATGAAATATTCGGTAAGAACGAATCCTCATCTTTTGATGTATCTTTAGAAAAACTCCAAGAAAGAAAAGAGAACGGTCAAAAGTGCGATGTTACAGAAATATTTAGAAGAATATGGTCAGGCGGTATGCCTGGACTCGCAAGCGGAAAGTTTACGAATAGAGGCGTTTTCTATTCCAGTTATCTTCAATCATATATTTCTAGAGACGTCAAGGAATCGATTAATGTATCGGATGATATAAAATTTATGGATTTTATAAGGGCCGCCGCGTGTAGAATCGGCCAAGAATTAAACATTCATTCTATTGCGACTGATGTTGAAGTATCAGATGATACGGCTAAAGCCTGGCTTGGGGCGCTAGAAAAATCGGAAATCGTCTACTTCCTGCACTCATATTCAAACGATCTTCTTAAAAGGACGATCAAAAGTCCAAAACTATATTTTTTCGATACTGGTCTTGTGGCATATCTTACTAAGTATCCAAATCCTGAGATATTGCAGAATGGTTCTCTTAATGGAGCGATACTGGAAAACTATGTTGTTAACGAAATCAGGAAATCATACATTAACTCAGGCAAAGAACCATATATGTATTATTATCGAGATAAAGAACAGCATGAAATCGATCTCATATTAGAATCGGATGATTTATTGCATCTTATAGAAATCAAGAAATCTTCCAATCCCGTTGTTTCCATGACAAAACACTTCGATATATTCACAAAATCAGGAATATGTTTAGGCGAAAATGCAATTTTATGCATGAAAGAGGATATTTCAGCTTTGAATAAAGAGACGTTAATCGTGCCGATTTGGCTTATTTGATTTTACATTTAAAGTCAAATGTACTGCAAAAACAAAGCATAATGAGAAAGCAAAAGGCTGCAACCTAAATCAACAGGTGCAGCCTTTATTCAACTGAAAAGTTGAAGCCTAATTATCTTGCGTTTCTTAGAAGTTTCCCCTTAAGAATGCTTGATATGCCTTATAGGCTTCATAGAAGTCAGCTTTTGAGATGACTTCCATCGGAGAGTGCATATTGAGGACCGCCATGCCAGCGTCGATGACATTGATGTTGAGGTTTGCGAGAATGTAAGCGATTGTGCCTCCTCCGCCTTGATCAACCTTGCCGAGCTCTGCTGTTTGCCAATTGACGTTTGCCTCGTCCATGATTCTTCTTAAGGCACCGAGCATTTCTGCACTGGCATCATTGCAGCCAGATTTGCCGCGTGAGCCTGTATATTTATTGAAGACGATACCGTTTCCTAAATAGCAGCAGTTGCGTGTCTCCATAACAGATGGATAAAGCGGGTCATATGCCGCGGAGACGTCGGATGAGAGCATATATGAGTTGCTTAAAGCGACTTTCAATCTTCTTATATCCTCGCCTGTTGCCTCGATTAATTCTGCGATGCAGTTCTCGAAGAATCTTGATTGAGCGCCTGAAGCTCCAACAGATCCGATTTCCTCCTTATCAACCAACGCTACACATGATGTGTAATCTGGAACTTCATCTAGATCAACCATTGCCCTTAATGATGAGTATGCGCAGCATTTATCATCATGGCCATATCCTGCCATCATGCTTCTATCAAGACCGAAATCTTTGGCTTTTCCTGCTGGTACAGCTTCAAGTTCCGCTGAGACAAAGTCCTCTTCGTCAAACCCATATTTTTCTTTGAGCGCGGCTAAAACTGAGGCCTTAACCTTATCTTTTTCAGCACCTTTCATTGGCTTGGAGCCTAACGTGATGTCTAAATCTTCTCCATCGACCGCCTTAGCTGCTGATTTCTGCATCTGATCTGCAGACAAGTGGATGAGCAATTCGTTGATGCCGATTGCCGGATCGTTTTCATCATCGCCGATATTGACATCGATCGTCGTTCCATCTTTCTTCACAACAACGCCGACCAACGCAAGGGGTCTGCACGTCCATTGATATTTCTTGATTCCACCGTAGTAGTGGGTGTCAAGTAAGCATAAACCACCCGCTTCATATAATGGGTTCTGCTTTACATCTAACCTTGGCGAATCGATGTGAGCGCCTAAGATTCTTAAGCCTTCACGCAACGGCTTCTTGCCGATTATGAAAGCAACGACGTTTTTCTTCTTGTTTACGAAATAGACTTTGTCTCCGGTTTTCAAAGTCATTCCATACTCGAATTCCTTATAGCCTTTTGCCTTTAAGACCTCAACAGAGCCTTTGACTTGGGTTCTTTCAGTCTTGTTGCAAGAAATGAAAGACATATAGTCTTTAGCGAGACATTCGACTTCTTTTAATTGGGCATCATCGTATTTTTCCCATGCATTCTTACGATACATAAATTAATTACCGCCTTTTCAACATTGCCATTATAGTTGAGCAGAAGAAATATTCAATTTAAGTAATCAAAAAGACCGTCAATTAAATAGCAGCAGGCCAATTTACCAGCCTTAATAGAACCATGTAAATCACAAGTCCTGAGATCAAAGATAAGATTGTGTTCTTTTTCCAAACATGCATTACCGCCGTTGCGGCAATACCCGCTAGCATGGGCACCAAAGAGCCGGTGTAGTGCCATTCGGTGTCTTTGATGCAATACATAACGAGTATTGGCATCATGGCAAAAGGCAGGACCTTGCCGAGATAATCCAGCCAAGCAGGGGTCTTGCCGCCTCTACAGAAGATAAGGCAGGAGTACCTGAGGGCAATCGTGACCCCGGACATGATGAGGATCGCTAGGAGGACATAAACTTCTTTATTCATGTCTATCCTCCTTCCCCATTTTCCTCTCGATTTTCTTCCTGAAGATAAAGATCAAAATGACGGATGATGTAATAGCGGGGAATATGAAATTCGATTTGAATATAAGATAAGAGATAACCGCACAAAGTGAGCCTATGACCGTGACGAAACGCGGATTGTCTTTCTTTCTTATTTGATCGATGAGGATGATGACGAATAATGACGTCATGATGAAATCGACTCCGGTGTAATCTAGAGGCAAACTGCCTAATATTGCTCCAAGCGTGGAACCTAAAATCCAATAGGACCAATTTAGAAAGCAAAGCCATAAATCGTGTTTTTTGGTGTCTTCTCGCGACGGAAGGGAGTTTGCGACGATTATTGAATACGTTTCATCCACTAAACACCAATAGAAAAGAATCTTCTCATACCATTTCCAATTCGCAGTGTGCTGAATGAAAGATAAGCCATAAAAACCATACCTTATGTTTATGAGAACCGACATCAGGAAAATGGTTACGAAGGAAGCGCTTTGGGCGATGAGGTTTGCAACGACATATTGCCCTGCCCCAGCAAAAATTACGATGCTTGAGAAAGTCGAGTAGAGGAAGTGGTAGCCGTTCGTAGCCATAATGACGCCGAATCCGAGCCCGAGGAATATGTACTCGATGAGGACGGGGATACTCTCTTTAAACGCCACTTTGAAATCTTTCATAATGCGAGGAAGATTCTACTCGCACATTATGCAAAACACAAAAAGAAAACCCTATCATTGGAATGAAAGGGTCCTTTGTCTTACTTTATGTAATTTTCTTTGAGGTAGTTTCTACTGTGAATTTTGCCATAATCAAGTTCTGCATCTGGAACCGCGCCGGACTCAACCGTCTCATAGGCGCCATTGTTATCGACGCACATCTCATATCTGCCTGAAAGATGATACATGCATCCGTTCGCGGTGACTCTTTGGAGAACGATATTGCTGCCTCCTCCGGATTTCTGACCGAGTATTGTGACTTTGCCGGAATTCTTTAGCTGATAAGCGGTATAGTTTCCACCGGAGAAGGTTCCTAAACCTTCAAGCAAGTATAAGTTGAGGTCTGAAACGGTGTCGTTCTCATCATATTTGCCATCGAAGTTAACGTCAGCTTTGTAGGTTGTGTATCCTACGGAACCGGATATATGGTCCTTAACGACCGTTTTGCATTCGCCAAGCATCCAGCTAATCGTGAAGATGAATGAATCGTATTCGCCTCCTCCGTTGCAAGACATGTCCAGAACGACATTCTTGATAGGGGAGTTGTCTCTTTTTATCTGCTTATTCGCATAGGAGATCAGCTGCATTGTCGATGTGTCGTCGTTTGCGATTTTTACACCATGTGCATAACAATCCTGCTTGTCGAATTGGAAGGAATCAAATGAAATATAAGCGGTGTCTCCATCTTCCATATATGGTTTGAAGTCTGACACCAATAAAGAACGGTACGTCTTGGAGTTATAGAGTTCCTGATTTATATTTTTAATTTTGCTTCCGTAGCCATAAGTTGCATTGGTGAAGCCGGAATATGGTGATGAATTCATGAAGTAGGTGTGGCAATCGTTTATATATTTATCCGTCACTTCATTTAAGGCATTCGCGAACGTTCTTGGGTCAGTTGATTCCAAATCGTTTTTCAAATTGTTCTTGCTTGCCCATGAATCGAAACCATTTTCGAATCCGTTGGCATAACCGAGGCCATATGACATATCCATGCTTAGACATAACGCGCCATAGTTGAAGTCGGCATATTCTTCTGAATAGTTGCTGACCTTAACCTCTGACATGAATTCCCCGAGTTCGGTCAATCCTCCGGTGCTGCTTTTGATTTGGCTGGTATCAGTGATATAGAAAATGCCTCTATAGTCTACAAATGCGGAAACATTCGCTGAAGCGTAGAACATCTCGATGAGAACGGACCACGGCAAGAAGAACTGAAGATTGTCTTCTTCCTCGTCGTAATATTGATAGAGTTTCAGTCCGTAGTCATCGAGGTTGTATATCTCCTCTTTTTTGCCTTTGTATTCTTTATCGACGATTTTGAGATATTTGGCGTCATCCTCCTCGCTAGCTAGAGCCGATAGATTAAAAGGGTTAGCGGGATCGCTTCCGCTCAACATGGCCAAATAATCGCTGAAGACGATTCTGTTGCTCTCTATCTCAAAACGGACTTCGTTATTGGTTCCGCGAAGAGTTAATACGCCATCTTCTTTTTCGTATGATTCAATATCGAATGGCATGGTTATTTTTTTACTGAAATCAATGAATTCACAGATGTCAGCAAAAACTATATCCTCATCGATGTTGTTGATGTTGTACATCTTCATTGAGTAGTCATCGCCCTTATAGGAGTATGGAGTCTTGGAAGAACCGCTGAATCCATAGAATCTTCCTTCTGAATAATTGAGGTGTTTGACGTTGGATAAGCAGTACTCATCAACGCATTTCTCAACCGAGGAAGATTGGGAACTGCCTGATGTATCAGCCTTTCCACACGCCGTCAAGGCGATTATTGATAGTAATGTAACTGTGATTTGTCTTTTTTTCATATGCGTATTATAACAACCTGAAAATAAATGGATATCTTTAATTGAAAAATCGTTAATTGAAAAGTTCCAATCGTGGTAAAGAAGAAAAAAAGCGTAACCACAATTTGATGTAGCTACGCATTGATTGAATGTTACTTATTGACGTTTTGTCTTTTCTTTGTTTTCTTTAGTTATCAAAGCGATGAATTCGTCTAGTGAGACTGTGACTTGATCTTGTGAACCAAAGAGACGATATGTGACTGTGCGAT
>CAVAGP010000093.1:0-5627 GCA_963588175.1 Faecalibacillus sp.
AATACCGGAATCTAAATGCGCCAAATACCGGAATCTAAATGCGCCAAATACCGGAATCTAAATGCGCCAAATACCGGAATCTAAATGCGCCAAATACCGGAATCTAAATGCGCCAAATACCGGAATCTAAATGCGCCAAATACCGGAATCTAAATGCGCCAAATACCGGAATCTAAATGCGCCAAATACCGGAATCTAAATGCGCCAAATACCGGATTCTTATTGAAAAAGATACGATGATATGTATAATTTTTTAAGGAGGACGAATATGGCAAATTATTACCCAAGATTGATTGAGAAAACTATTGAAAGAAAGTTAAGAACCAGCGGGGCAGTTTTGGTTACTGGGCCTAAGTTCTCTGGCAAAACTACAACCTGCTCCTTGTTCTCAGAAAGCAAAATCGCACTCATTGATGACAATTTGATCAACATGGTGTCCGCCGACCCCAAAATCGCTTTAGAGGGAAATACACCTCGCCTCATCGATGAATGGCAGACAGTTCCAAATCTCTGGAATCTTGTCCGTAAGGAAGTTGACGATCGTGCTTCTTTTGGGCAATTCATCCTCACAGGAAGCGCCACACCTACAGACTCGAATAAAACCCATCACAGTGGTGCAGGGCGCATCGCCGAAATCAAGATGCGTCCGATGTCTCTCTTTGAATCATTAGATTCCAAAGGAAGTGTTTCGCTTAATTCCATCTTTAACGAAAATGATTATTCCTTTTTCGACATGAACGAAGGATTCTCGCTTGAAGATGTTGCCTTCCTTCTTTGTAGGGGCGGATGGCCAATGTCGTTAGTTCCCAACAGAGAATATGCCCTCGATATTACGAAAAACTACTATGACGGCCTCTTCAATTTCAGAACCAGTAGCAACCAGGCTTTGCGTAGAAAAAGGCCTGAAACGCTTCGAGCCATCTTGAGGAGCTATGCAAGAAACATCTCCTCGGAAGCAAGCCAATCCCTGATGATGGAAGATCTGAAGAAAAGGGGACTAAGCCTTGACGAAAAGACCTTTCAGTCCTACTTGGAAATTGCCTCCGACCTTTTCCTTATCGAAGACGTTGAGGCTTGGACGCCTGAATTAAGAAGCAAAACAGTAATCCGCACCGCACCAACCCGTCATTTCGTCGACCCTTCCATCGCCTGTTGCTCTCTCTACGCTTCCCCTAAGGATCTTATAAATGATCCACCTACCTTCGGATTGCTTTTCGAAGACCTCGCCGTAAGAGATCTTAGAGTTTATGCGGAAGCGCTTGGGGGTAAATTGTTCCATTATCGTGATAAAAACGGCTTAGAAATAGATTCTATAATTCATCTTGGAGATGGCAGATGGGGCGCTATAGAAATCAAATTAGGAAGCCAAGAAGGAATTCAAGAAGGTGCAAAAAACCTTTTGAAGCTGGATGAACTTATCTCCCCAAATTTCAAGAAACCTTCCTTCAAAATGATTCTTACCGCGGTTGGCAAGGCTCATAGATTAGAAAACGGGGTCTATGTCTGCCCAATCAACTTACTTCGCGATTAACGAGGTTCTTTAATGGGTTTGGCTCTTAAAAAAGAAAAAGACCCGTTCAGTTCTCACCAAACAGGTCCTTCAATAGATAATCTTACTTTGAAAGGTTGAATTCTATTCCAAGTAAATCGATGTTTTTATCGTTTAAAGGGGAGAAGACGTTCAAATGGAACTCAGAGCCGTCTTTTTTGTCATAATAGATTGTGGCTTTGAACTCGCAATAATCAGTGGTTGTTGGAGTGAAGACGAAGATTCCGTCATCTCCTATTTTATAAGTTCCTTTGATTGTGGCTTCGTTCACGGTGACATCATCGGTGCTACCAGGAATTGTTCCAGCGGTTCTCGAGAAGACAAATGTTTTATCCTCTTTGATTTCGAAACTCATTGTCGATGTGCCTTTGTTGTTTGAGGTAAAGGAACCAACAATATCGTTTACGTTCAAGACGCGGATGTAAAAGGTTTGAACCGAGAAATCAAAAACAGTTGGTGCACTCTTCTTTAACTGAGGCAATAAGGTGGTGTCTCCGTAACCAATTGAAGTAACCTCATGGCCGGAAAGAGAGACGATGTTGTTGTCATCCTCTAAATCCATCGAGACGAAATCAAGATCATCGATGGTGACGTTACCTTTGAACTCAAGGTAGTCCGCTAAATCGAGTTTCTTATTTAATCCATCGATATAGCAATTACCGTCCTTCATACTGACCTCGTTATTTACCGCAATGGTAGAGGAAGCTGAAGGTGTTGGGGCCTCAGAACTAGAAGCGGTTTTGCCGCCGTTTTGATTGTTGCAAGAAACGAGGCCAAGAAGTCCAAGCGAAACTGCAAGACAAGAAATAACTTTTTTATTCATAATGTGTCCTCCTTTAGGACCACATTATTCTAATTGTTTATTTTTAAGTTACAACAAGGACTACCGGCTTTTTTAAATCAATCTTTTAGGCACGCTAATGGAACAACCCATACCCCGTCTTCTCTCTGATAGGCATATCTCGTTGCGGTTATAACCATTAAGAATTCCGGTTTTTTCATCTTTTGCTCATCAATCAAACTGGATAAACGAAGTAAGTTATTTGCGCCCTCTTCAATCCTGTCAGAATCGCAAAGCTTGATTTCAAAAGCAGCCCACTTGCCATTTTCCAAATGGATTATCGCGTCAGATTCCAATCCGTTTCTATCCCTGTAATGATAAACCTCGCCGCCAATTTTATCGGCGTAAATCTTTAAATCTCGCACAGCCATATCTTCAAAAATAAAGCCAAACGTCCGCAAATCGCTTATTAAATCATCTTTGTAGGCGCCTAAAGCTCTGCAAGCGATAGACGGATCGATAAAGTGTCTTGTTGGTGATGTTCTTATCGTGGTTTTGCTACGTAAATTAGGACTCCACGCTTTTATATCTTCGATCACGTATAATCTTTCAAAGGCCTTTATATATGAATTTACGGTTTCATCGCTTATCGACGTATTGTCGTGTTCCTTGATATCCGCGATGATTGCCTCTACGCTGCATTGGGTTGATACGTTTCTTGCATAAGAACGCATAAACGCTTTGACTTTTCCCGTATCTCTAGAGACCGCATCAACGCTATTGATGTCATTTTCGACTAATCCATCGTAATAATTCTTGGCGATTTCATTCGAGATTTCTTCTGGTTCACCAATCGATTTTGGCCAACCACCTCTGCAAGCAAATTGAGCATAATCCATTAAAGTTTTTTCGCATTTTGCGGGTTTAACACATTCATGGAAAAATAGATCGCTTAGAGAAATCGAACCATTACTATCCAAAGATTCATATAAACTCATCGGCCTCATAACCAATGTAGAAATTCTACCGACACCGCTATGCTGTTTAAGTATCTCATCTTTGGTAGTAAGCGGGGTGGCGCTACTCGTTAAGATAAATTGCCCAAAAGCGTCACGCTTATCAATTTCATAACGAATATCGTCATAAATAAATGGAATGACCTGCCACTCATCAATAAGTTTGGGGGTCTCGCCTTCAAGAAACAAATCAGGAGCATACTTAGCTAAAGCAATATTTTGCTCTCTATCTTTTCTATTTTGCATGAAAACGGAGCTTTTGGAAAACGTTCCGCTGTGGTTGATTTTCCGCACCATTTCGGACCCTTTATCCAAACCGCTCCAGAACTTGCCAATTTGATTTTTAATCTAGATTCAATGCATCTATCTAAGTATCTTTTCATAATTTTCACACAAACAATATAATCCATTTGGCTATTTGGCAACGTATGATTTGGCTATTTGGCAACATTTCATTTGGCAATTTGGCATTTTTCTAAACAAAAGAAAGCTGGAGAAGTTTCTACTCCAAGATGAAAAAATTGCAAAAGCAAAGAACTATATCGATATCAAATCTCCGGATAATCGATAGGTTTTAGCTCGGTACCTGCATTTAATTCTTTTTTGATTTCATCTAGCATAAACGGTAGTGAATATTGCGGTACACTCACAAAGAAAGACCCTTTCCCAAAATTTTCTCTGATAATCTTATAGCATTTGTTCGCCCTATACGGAGTTTCGTTGTTCATAACCGCTCTAGAGGCCGCCATTTTACCATTTGTGGATTTCTCTTCGATTAAAACTATTCCTCTGCTTGTTTCTAAAATGAAATCTATCTCCAAATGGTCTTCGCCTTTAGAAAAATAATACAAAGGCAAGCCGCATTTATTAATCGTGATTGCTGCTAAGTTTTCGAATATTGCGCCCTTGCGGCTATCAAGTTCATCGCTTAAAAATGCCTGGGACACCGATACTGGATATAGAGCCATCAATAAACCGGTATCCGATAAAAAAGCTTTGAAATAAGTTTTATCCGAATTGGCTTCAATCGGTTGCTCGATGGCTCTCAAATTAAAACATCTTAACACCAGCCCAGCTTTTTCAAGCCACTCAAACGGTTCTTCGAATTCGGAGGACCTTCCGCCTTTTTTGATATCAGAATACTTGAATTTACACGTGTCACTGCATCGACCAAGCTGAGAAGGAATCGAATCTAGGATTTTATTTAAACTAGACTGCAAACGATAATCGATTTCTTCTTCATTTTTGTCGTTGATAAATCTTCCAAAATCGGTTCGATAATCCTTAATTAACCCATTTAAATATTCACGAGATTTAATATAGTTGTTCGTTTTTAAAAAGGTTTTGACAGATTCGGGCATTCCTCCGATTATCACATAACGTTTTATCATTTCTTTGTAATAATCCGCTAAGGCTACAGGCAATTCTACTTCGTTTTTCGTGTATTCTTTTAATAAGTTTACATTTTCATCGTTTAACCCATTTGCCCACAAAAACTCTTCAAAATCCAATGAAGTCATTTGTATGATTTTCTCGTAACCGGTTGGTGTGTCTATTTTAGTCTTCTTTCTATAGTTCAAAACACCGAGAAGACTGCCTGTTGCAATGACAGCGAATCTTTTATCCAAGGCAAAACTTTTAAAAGAGGTACGGGCCAATGGACAATCACCTATTTCTTCAAAGATCAAAATCGTTTCAAATGGCACAAAATTTGAATTAGGGAAATAAGGAGCCGATTCCCTAATTATCGTATCAACATCAAGATTACCATCGAAAATTTTTCTCAATTCTTTGTTGTGCCGAAAATCGTATGTGATGACATTCTTATATTGATCATGCGCAAATTTGCTAACAATATAACTTTTGCCAACTTGTCTTAACCCATCCACAATCAAAGGAAGTTTTTCGTTATCGCTGTTCCATTTGATTAATTCGTCATAAATCTTCCTTTTAAATTCGATCGTTTCCATAAGCCACCTTCATAAAAAGGATAACAAAATCTTCGTAAAGTGTAAATATTTACACAAAACGAATTCGTAAAATGTATTTTTTAACACAAAACGAAGGTTTATTGCTTAATAAGCTAAGGAATACGAGTTTTGAGTTAACTTCATTCAATCAAACACAAACTTATAGTAAGCCCATTCCTATGGAATATTTGCTTGTCATTCGCTTGAATTTTAGCAACAATTGGTTTATTTTCCCTTTATTTTTTGCAATGTTTTGTAATTATTCGCTTGAATTTTTGCATTTATACATTTTTATTATATAATGTTAGAGG
>CAVAGP010000094.1:0-5464 GCA_963588175.1 Faecalibacillus sp.
GAATATGAATCATCACCATGTAAAGAAGCCCCGGCAGTCCTTAAAAGAGCTTCAGCAATAGATTTTTCAACAGAAGCCTTAATCGACAGCCTTAAAGCGATTAAACCAAGGTTATCACGTAAATGCTTTTCTGCATTCTCATCACTGCCTTCTTCTCTTTCCTTGTAGTATTCTTTTGTGTATTTTTCAGCACGGTCAACCATTCTCTTGGTCTCATCTTTAACGATATCATGAACCATTAATCTGAAGAATTCATATAAGACCGGCCTTGTTTGGGATAAATCTCCATCAAGCTCAATGAGCAATGATGTTTCAGATATGGATAATGTCTGTTTCAAAATGCTTATAGCAATCAAGTATCCAAGCTGGTCCTTTGTGTATTTTTTATTAACAGGCTCACTAATAATTTTGGCTTTAACATAGTTATTAACCATGAATGAAGTCAATATGTTCTTTTCTTTGTCGCTTAAAGGAGCCAAAACACTATTAACGTATGTAATAACCTGTTCCATATAAAGCGGCACGGAAGGCAGTTCCTTATAAGTTGGGAGATCAAACTCATCAACTTTGTGAAGCCAATCCATCAATTCGACAATTGCATCATCTATCATATTTCTTCTCCTTCCACAAAGAACATTATAAAAAACTTATAGAAATAGTTTAAAACTATTTTTATGGGAGTTAAAGATTAACATAGAAATAAAACTAAATTATCTAGTAATAAATTCTAAATGGAACAAAATCCACAAAGAAATTTATAGTTAAAGGACCAGTTATCCATTTAGTCTTGCGAGATGGGACAAAGCTGTTTCCTCATCCATGATTTCGATGCCGAGTTCTTGTGCTTTAGTCAGTTTGCTACCCGCTCCAGGGCCAGCAATGACGATATCAGTCTTTTTCGAAACCGATCCAGCACATTTTGCACCAATACCTTCAAGAATTTCGGTCATCTCATCTCTAGAATATTTGACGAGCGTACCGGTAAGAACGATTGTTTTGCCATAGAAATAAGAATTGACATCAACCGTATCTGTACCCAAATATTCAGTGTTCAATCCATTTAATTTTAAGAAAGTCAATTCATTGAGTTTGCTCTCATCGTGGAAGAATTCGTAAATGCAATGAGCGGCTACTGGCCCAACATCAGGAACTTTTTGGAGTTCCTCCTCCGTTAAGTTGTAAAAATCGTCAAGATTCCTATATCTCTTGGCAAGAACTTTGCTCATCTTCTCACCGACTTCTTTGATTCCTAAACCAAACAGCAATCTTTCTAGAGATTGTTTCTTAGATGATTCGATGGCGTCCAAAAGGGAGTTGATTGATTTATCGCTCCAACCATCAAGACGCTTTATCTCGTCGGCGTGATCAGAGAGTTTATAAATATCCGGAATATCGTGGATGAATCTTTCTCCGAACAGGACTTCAACGACTTTTTCACCCATGCCGTCAATGTCCATAGCATTTCTGGATGCGAAATGAATGATTGATTCAATCTTCCTGGATTCACAATCTTTATTCAAACAATAGTGAAGTCCTTTAACTTTAGTTAGAGGTCTACCGCAAATTGGGCATGTATTTGGCATCACAAAAGGAATTTCATCGCCGGTTCTAGCAGAAACAATAGGGCCTGTAACTTCGGGAATGACATCAGCGGCTTTATGAAGGCCAACAAGGTCACCGACACGCAAATCCTTATCCATGATAAAGTCTTCGTTATTCAAAGTGGCCCTTTGGACCATTGAACCGGCAACTCTAACAGGTTCGAGAACGGCATTCGGAGTAACCCTGCCAGTTCTTCCGATGGTAAGGAAAATATCAAGCAATCTAGTCGTTACTTCAGTTGGGGGGAATTTATAGGCGATTGCCCATCTAGGTTCCTTAGCAGTATAGCCAAGTGTGTCATAAAGATTGATATCATCAACCTTAAAGACTAAACCATCGATATCATAACCAAGGGTTGGGCGTTTTTCTGTCCATTCCTCTATATACGCAAGCAATTCATCAACACCGTGAAGCACTCTTCTTTCATGATTTGTTTTAAAACCAAGATGGTCAAGGTAATCCAAGGATTCAGAATGAACCGTGTGGCCAATCTCTCTAGCGTTGACTAAGTAATACCAATAAGCATCAAGTTTTCTTGAAGCTGCAACGCTTGAATCCAAATTTCTAATAGAGCCTGCCGCTGCATTTCTTGCATTAGCAAATAACGGTTCTCCGTTTTTTAATCTCTTCTCGTTCAATGCCTCTAAGGAGGAATTTGGCATGAAAACTTCACCACGAACCTCAAAAGGCCTGGTTTCTTTAACATGCATTGGGATGGAGTTGATGGTAATGACATTAGCGGAAACGTCTTCGCCGACTTCGCCGTCTCCTCTAGTGACAGCATACTGGAATTCGCCTCTATCATAGATAAGAGACATGCCAAGACCATCGATCTTTAATTCGCCCGTATAAGTAACTTCATCTTGGCCAAGAAGTTCGCGAATACGTTTATCCCAGGCTCTGACCTCATCTTCGTTATAGACATTGCCCAAAGAGAGCATCAAACGTTTATGAGGAATTTTCTTAAATTCAGACTGAACGGATCCGCCAACGCGCTGAGTTGGAGAATTTTTGCTTTTCAATCCAGGAAAATCGGCTTCAATAAGTTTTAACTCATTCATTAAACGATCATATTCGGCATCAGAAACCGATGACTCGTTTAAGACGTAATATTCGTAGTTATATTTTTCTAGAAGTTCCGTGAGTTCTTTGACTCTATTTCTAGCCTCTTCAATTGTCATGCGTCTCCTCCTTCGGATTTGGCTCTATCTAACATCGGATGCGAACCTAGAAGCGTTTTGACTCCTTCGCTATCGAAATTGATTCTAATAATTTTCTCGTTAATAATCTCAACAACCTTGCCTCTACCGAATTTTTCGTGGATTACAAGATCGCCAACCTTCCAATCTGTAATTCCGTTGCTCTTCTTAACCGGAGCCTCTGGTTTCTTTTCTTCTTTTCTCTCGAAAGGATTGATTGCCTTGCCATCGGTAAAAAAACTATTAAAAGTTTTTTGAGACGCCTGGTTGTTTCTGTAAGAACCGCTTCCTTGGCTCTTCCACAATGAATTGGATTCAAAATAATTGGAGCGAGGTAGTTTAATGCCCGCTTCTTTAAAGAATTGTGACGGGGTTTGTTTTGAATCGGTTATGTATGAATATCCTTCATTGCATGTGCAGAATAGTCTCTTCCTAGCTCTAGTCATAGCAACGTAGGCTAGACGTCTTTCTTCTTCATCACCATCTCTTCCGGATTCGGAAATAGAACGTTCAGATGGGAATGAGCCCTGATTCATCCCAATGATGAAAACATTGTCGAATTCAAGTCCTTTAGCAACGTGAATCGTCATTAAAGAAACAAAGTTTCCGCCAGAAATATCATCCTGAGAAGTCAACAACGTGACATTTTGCAAATATTCCTCAAATTTGGAATCAGGATTCTTTTCGATGAAATGCGAAATGTCGTTGAACAATTCTTCAACGTTCTTGACTCTATCCTCTTCAGGATCCTCATCATCTTTAAGATAATCCATGTAACCAATGTCAGTGACGAAATCTTTTAATACAGATGAGTAGACCTCTAAATTATCTTTCAATTTAGCTTTAGTGGCTTCCATCTTCTCGATGAATAAACCACATTGTTTGATAACCCTTGATGGTAGAGTTGTGGAATCGGCATACGCTTCAATATTCCTCATATATTCATATTCGGAAAGTCCGGCATTTAAAGCCTCTTCGCGAATACGGTCGACGGATGTCTCTCCAATGCTTCTTTTGGGAACATTGATAATACGCTCAAAGGCAATATTGTCTTTTGGATTAACCATAAGGTTAAAATATGAAAGAAGATCTTTTACTTCCATACGTTCATAGAAACGTACACCACCATAAATCTTATATGGTATTTGAGCATCCTTAAACGCGATTTCAAATGGTCTAGTCATATAAGAAGAACGGTACAAAACCGCTATATCGCTGAAAGTAGGTTCCCCATCTTCATTCCTATTTTTCCTAGCGAGTTCAGAAATCTTTCTAGCAACCCACGACGCTTCGTCATCAGCGCGTGACAAACTATTGCCGACGACATCATCGCCTTCGCTGGAATTTGTGAATAAATCCTTAGGGACTCTCTTCTTGTTGTTTTGGATTAATCTATTAGCACAATCAAGGATTTTTTTGGTAGAACGGTAGTTTTCGTTAAGGATGATTGTCTCTACGTTCCCATATTTTTTCTCATAATCGAGAATGATATTTTGGTTAGCGCCTCTCCACGTGTAGATGGTTTGATCAGGATCACCGACGACGTATAGACAAGCATCTGGTCTCAATAGCAACGACATAAGCCTATACTGAACATCGTTTGTGTCCTGGAACTCATCGACCAAAATATGGTCAAAACGTCTTGCCCATTTTTGCCTTACGCCTTCGTCTAACTCGAGAATCTTGATGGTCTTCAAAAGAAGGTCATCGAAATCCATTGCGAAGGCTTCATCTTTCTTCTTCTCGTAGGTTGTGTAAAATTCCAAATACTTCTTCTCATTAGGGAATCTTTCGTATTTGATTGTTATATCTTGAGGATATAGGCCTTTATTCTTTTGCTGGTCGATGTAACGAGCGGCTTCTTTAACAAAGCTGTCACCTTTTTTATAACCCTTTTCAACGGCAATGTTTTTTATTAATTTCCCTTTGTCTTCTTCGTCATAAATGGTGAAGCTCCTTGGGAAACCGATAACATCAACTTCCTGCCTAAGGAATCTAGCACAGAAAGAGTGAAATGTTGAAATGTGTAATGGTGGTAAGTACCCCATAATATCTTTAACGAGATTCGCGGCCCTATCAGCCATCTCTTTTGCTGCTTTATTCGTGAACGTGATGGCTAAAATTGCCCTTGGGTCAACATTTAACTCGGCAATCAAATAGGCAATTCTGTAGGTTAAAACTCTGGTCTTGCCCGAACCAGCACCAGCAACGACTCTCACATATTGTGAAGAGGTGGAAACGGCATCATACTGCCTGTCATTTAATAACTTCTTGAAATCCATAATTCTTAACTTGGTTAAGTTTACCCTTATATTTATTTACCTTCTAGACTTGACATATCAATATTTGCATTTTTGCGAATTCTTTTTCCTTTTGGAAGAAGAAACTATGATAATCATATTTATGAATAAGACTTGGAAAAGGGAAACACCTTTGCAAAATGTAGCTTTCATCGCGATGATGGGAGCTATCAACGGTGCTTTTTCGGTAATGCTATCTTTTTTGCCGCTAAGCTCATTCATGGCATTGCTCATACTTCCATGCATCAACGCTTTAGGAATTTACGTCATCAAGGCAAAATGGATTCCAATTTACGTCTTTACGACATTAGGTGTTCCTCTAGTTGCAACTTGTTACGATATATCAACAACGCTGTTTTATAT
>CAVAGP010000095.1:0-5458 GCA_963588175.1 Faecalibacillus sp.
TCACCGGCAAGAGACCTTTATTTTATAAAGCAAACTGTACCGATGTTGTTGAAATGGATAAGATTTTTAATGCAAACCATATTGATGGGATTATCCATTTCGCAGCTTTTAAGGCCGTTGGTGAATCTGTTCAGAAACCAATAGAGTATTATTCGAACAATCTCAAGAGTTCTCTAACTATGTTAGAACTTATGAAGAAATATGACGTTCATAACTTTATCTTCTCAAGCTCAGCCACTGTTTATGGATGCGCGAAAGAAATGCCTTTATATGAGACAAGCCAAACTGGTGGCGCAACAAACCCTTATGGGGAAACAAAAGTAATGAATGAGAGAATTTTGCAAGACGTTGCACATGCAAATCCCCAATTCAATATCGCTATTTTGCGTTATTTTAACCCAATTGGAGCTCATCCATCCGGATTGCTTGGAGAAGATCCAAATGGCATTCCAAATAACCTTATGCCATATATTTCGCAGGTCTCTATTGGCAGACTTCCATGCCTAAGCATATTTGGCGATGATTACCCAACACCTGATGGAACTGGAATTAGAGATTACATTCATGTCGTTGATTTAGCGGAAGGCCACGTTGCTGCTATGAAAAAATTGGAATCAAATTCAGGACTTGTTATTTATAACCTTGGAACCGGTAAGGGAACATCCGTTAAGGAACTCGTTAAAGCATATGAGGACGCCAATGGGGTTAAAATTCCGTGCGCGATTAAGCCTCGTAGAGCGGGCGATGTAGCCGAGAATTACGCTAACTGCGATAAGGCCTTTAAGGAACTTGGATGGAAGGCTAGATTCACTATCGTTGACGCTTGTAGAGACGTATATAATTTCCAGAAAAAGAATCCAAAAGGTATAGAGTAAGAACCTGTTATAAAAAATTATTTAAGCTTCTTCGTATGGAGAGGCTTTTCTTTTCTTCCTGGTGTTTTTGACTTTGTTATTTCGAACGGAATCTTTCCATCTTTTATACATTGCTTTAGAAAAATATTAATAGCCCCAGACATTGGCATACCAAAATCTTCAAACAATTCTTCAGCCTCTTCTTTTACCTCTGGATCCACTCTTACCGTAATGACTTCTTTATCCATAATTATTAACCTATGATGGCAAAATGATAGTATATAGATAATATAATCGCAAGCAAATGTATTGCATAATGCTATCATATTTATTTTTTCTTATCTAATTTAAAATGGGATTTATTGTTGTATAATATGAAAAAAGAGGATTTCAAAACTATGGAAAATTTTTCTGTATCTCTTCCAAACGGGAAGATATGGCAAGGAAGGTCTTTTCCCGCCGAGGGAGCCAAACAAAACATTTTGATTCTAACCGGCATGTGCGAATATGCCGCAAGGTATGAACCATTTGCATCTTTCTTAAATAAGCATGGTTTTAATGTCTGTGTTCTAGATGCCATGGGCCAAGGCTTAAATTCCAAAACGGTTGACGATCAACAAAAAGTTAATGAAGGCGATTTTGAAGACAACATTGTCGCTGCTCACCTCAAACTTGAAGAGATGAAAACTAACGGACTTCCAACATCCATCATGGGCCACTCTATGGGAAGTTTTATGACTCAATATTTCTTAGAATGCTATCCTGATACCTGTAACAAGGTTATATTGTGTGGTTCTAATGGAGGGCAGGCTGGACTAATGGGAATGGCAAAGTTCCTCGTTAATATTCACGTTAGAAAAGGAAATTGGGATAAGCCTTCGAAGTTCTTTACGGATTTGGGATTAGGCTCATATATAAAAGCGATCAAAAATAGAAAAACTGATCTTGATTGGCTTTCATATGACGAAGCTAACGTTGCTGCTTATGCAGCGGACCCGTATTGTGGAGTGACAAACACAAATGGATTCTGGAAAGAATTCCTTAATGGCATGGCGAAGATTTGGACCAAAAAATACACTTCTAAAGTTAGTTCGAACGAAAGAATCTTAATGATATCGGGTCAAGAGGATCCGGTTGGCCAAAATGGAAAAGGCCTACTTGCCCTTAAGAAACAGTATGAAAAAATCGGAGTTAGAGAGGCCACTTTGATACTTTATCCGCATATGAGACATGAAATCTTGAATGAAACCGATAAAGCAAGAGTTTGGAACGATGTGCTAGATTTCCTAGAAAAATGATGATCAATCCGCTTAACTGCGGATTTTCTTTTGCTGTCAAAAAAATATATGGCACAAAAAAATACAAAATATGTGCCATAACTGTATAATTTGTTTATGAAGGTGGATGTTAAGGATTATAAAAGTCTGTGTGAATTGGAACTGAATGGTGACGCTCTTTCTATTGAATGCGATTATAGGAGGGAGAATTCATCTTTTAAAGATGAAAACCATTTCTTCAAAAACGCTGAAAACATCCGTTTAATTTGTTCTGATATTGAGTCTAAGAAAGCTGAACATGACGCTCTTCTTAAACAATTATCTACCCTAAACAAAGCACACATTTTTGAAAGAAGAGCGTTTTCATTTATTGATTCGTTAAGAAATATATCCAAGAAACGGATTTTATTGAATAATGAACAGTTCCTCGCTTTATTAACGCCTGACTTTTCAATCGAGTTTAACAACGGGTTATCCTTTAAATCTCTTGAAACCCTATTGTATGGCGAATCCGAAATTGATTTAGACTCAATTGGGAAACTTACCGACTATCTAAAATCCTTGAACGAAACCGAACTGCCTTTTTTGGTTAAACTCCCGATTGTCATCGTTAGCCTGATTGAAACGAATATCGATCTGACTACTATTGTTGTTTTCATCTCGCTTTATTTGAATAAAGATTATTCAATCTTAGGAAACGAATCCCTGCTTTCGTTCATCAAAGGCAAACATTTCAAAACCACTATTTCCGGATTTCGTTCAAAGAAGAATATGGGTGATTTGATGATTGTGGTTAGAGAGTTTCTCAAAGAACTCAACCGTAATTATTCGAGTTGTTGCGTTTCTTTGAGAAGAAAATGTAGCTTGCTAAATTCCTATAAGAGAATCACCAATAACCTTGAATTCGATAATGCATATCTTTCGATTCTCGTTTTTAAGGATAAAGAACCTGCAGCACGCGATATTTTGGATATTACAACCATTCCTAGACGTACAGTTTATAGATTGATAAATAATGTTAAATTATCAATTGAGTAGGCTAAAGCCTAATTTATTGGTATAATCTTGCACCGAGGTAAAACATGAGCAGAAAGAAAGACAGTTCGATATTACTCGAGAATAGACGCGCTCACTTTGAGTATTTTCTTTCCGATTTCATGACCGCTGGTCTAGTTTTAACGGGAACGGAGATTAAATCGCTTCGTGCCAAGAACGCCGGAATCAACGATGCCTATGTTTTTGTTAAGGATGGAGAGGCTTGGATTGCTAATATGCACATTGCGGCATATAAAGAGGGCAATATTTTTAATGTCGATCATCTTAGAGATAGAAAACTTCTTTTATCTAAACAAGAAATTAAAAAACTTGAGGGGAAGTTAACTGCAACGGGAAATACGTGCGTTCCAACAAAAGTCTTTCTCTCGCATGGATTTGCTAAAGTTGAAATCGCAGTGGCCAAAGGCAAAAAACTTCACGATAAGAGAGATTCGATTAAGGAGAACGATTTGAAGAGAAAAGTTGACGCTGCCATGAAAGGACAATACGAATGAACTATCAAGAGACATTAGAATTCCTAAAAGCCCGTGACATGACCATGACTAGATATGAACGTGATGGCTGGGATAAGTTTGTTAAGAAAATTGGCCTTAAAATCAATTTCCCTTTCATTCACATCACAGGCAGCAATGGTAAGGGTTCTACCGGTAAATACATCTATGAAATGTATAGAGCCCAAGGATATAAGGCGGCTCTGTTTGGAAAGCCATATTTTTATCGTATGAATGAGCTTGTGACTTATGATGGAAATGAGATTCCTGACGACGCTATCTCATCTATTGTCACTAAGTACCAAAAAGAAATTGAGAAATATGACTTATCCCGCTTCGAGATTGAGGTTCTTATAGCTTATGAATGGTTAAATTCTTGTAATCCCGATATTACTATCATCGAGTGCGGAATGGGCGGCGCCACCGATGCCACAAACCTTGATTCTGACAAACCTTTATTATCAATCATCACTTCCGTTAGTCTTGAACATACCGCTTTCCTTGGGTCAACTGTAACCGAGATTGCTATGTCTAAGTCTGGCATCATTAAAAATTATGGTCGAGTATTGGTTGGAAAACTCCCTGCTGATGCCTTAACTACCATTCAGAGCGACGCAAAAAGGAAATCTGCTGATTTGTTTATAGTTGATGATTTCCATCATGAGGCTTTTAAGGGTGGTTATTTCCGTTTTGATTATGGGCCAAACCTTTATATCATAAATTCATACGCTAAATACATGATCAAGGACGCTGCATTGGCAATTGAAGCCGTTAATATACTTCAAGAGGTTTTGCCTATCTCAATGCAATCCATCAAACAAGGCCTTTTATGCAAGACTCTACCGGGAAGAATGGAAAAGATTGGCAATGTTATCGTTGATGGGGCACATTGTCCAGAAGCGATTGATAATCTTATGGAATCGGTATCGTTCCTGAGAAATAGACAATACGTTCATGTTGTCTTTGCATCCTTTAGAGACAAAAACATCGCAATCGAATTGCCTAGAATCGATAGGGATTGCGCCGACTTAACTCTTACGACGTTTGAATCCTCTAGAGCTAGGGATGAAATGGATTATTTCCTCTATCTTGCCGACTTTAAATATGAGCAAGATTATAGAAAAGCAATAGATGATTTACGCTCCAAATATCCTGATGATTTGATTTTGGTAACAGGGTCTTTAGCCTTTGTGGGAATCGTTAGGAAATATTTGCTAGAAAACATTCATGAATAAAAAACTGTCGCAAGTCCAGAAAATTGTTTTAAGCGCAATGTTTTTGGCCTTGGCAATCGGATTAACGTATTTTGCTAAGCTGATTCAGCCTAATGGCGGATATCTCCGTTTTTCTTTAACGCCTGCAATCATTATTTTCTCGTCTTTAACTGTCGGGCCTTTCTATGGGTGCTTAGTTGGCGCGGCATCTGATTTGCTGCCCGCCGTTATAATCCCTCAAGGACAGATTAATTTCTTGATTACAATCGTGTATGGTTTGCTAGGACTTGTACCTTTCTTTTTAATGAAAATGGTTGGTATGTTTAAGGAATTTGGCAAAAGGCCTTATTTAACATGGGGAAGCTTCGTTGTTATGTTTGTGGCAATAGCCGTGATCCTCTTTAAAACCGATTGGGTTCAAAGGGCTTTTTATAAGGATGGGGTGTACAAACAATTCTTCGGCTCTAGTGAACTCGTCATTCAAGCCTGTGCCTTACTCGTCCTCGCTTTGTCGTTTGGGGCGGCATCTCTAATGTTGTTCTTGCTCGACAAAAAGCTTAAGAAGA
>CAVAGP010000096.1:0-5280 GCA_963588175.1 Faecalibacillus sp.
CACCAAAATAAGTGAAAATAAATTTAGAGTAAAAGCCGACTCTATAGTAGGAACTTATGTTGATGAAAGCGGTAATGAATGTAAAACAAAAAATGCTATAATTGTCCTATCAAAAACTGGTGCTCATGTATATCCAGGACAACCTGATGACGATGAAAAGAAAGGAAATTAGTTATGTGGCTTAATCAATTTGAAGAAAAAATAATGACGGATTTCTATAAAAATGTCATTCGATCATCTTATAAACAATTCATTTTTGAACTCAATGATGGTGCAATTTTAAAAGTTGTGTTTGAAATTGAGGCTGAATCTGATAATGGGAAAGAAGATGATGAAGGAGGATATGAAGAATATAGAGAGTCATATTTCAAAATCGTAGAAATTATTAAAGATGACACTAATTCCTATAAAAAAGATCAATTTATTGCGATTAATTATCATTGCTTGCCTAATTCATACAAGCCTTGTAATTAAGCCATTTGTAACGTGACAGTTTTAACGGGTCTGCAAGCCCGTTTTATTTTTGTTTTAGTAACACACATGTTGATAATCGAATTTTAGAAGTTAAGAAACCTATCAAAAAGCCGCTAAAAAGTGGTATTATTCGAGTGCACAATTACTTATTGCGCATTATTTGAGTACACGAAAGGCATCTTAAAAGAATGCCCAGTTAATCGCTGGGATTTTTTATGTCTAGAAGGAATAATGCGTGCCACATTTATCGTAAGTCGATACGCAATCCCCGTTTTTTACATTTTCCTTTCACCACTTTGATTGAAGTCAAAAGAAAATGTTGTATTTTAAATAATATGAAAATCATCTATTTTGATATAGCCACTTTCATTCTTGTAGGGACGTTGTTTGTTTTATTGCTTCTCAAGAAGCCAAATAGGCGTTCTCAACTGCTTTTCTTGTTCATGCTTGTTGTTCTTTTCATTACAACGGGCGCATCATTCGGCTCAATCATGCTAGATAACGCTGGGGCGGGCAATGATGTTTGGAAGTTTATATTCCATGGTATCTATCTTCTTTTCCATGTCTCAACTTTAGTTGTTGTCATCATCTATATTTGTTCCGTTGCTGATGTCTTCTTTAAACTCTGGCATTCTCCTCTTTTAATAGCGGCCATGTTCGTTCCATTGGCGATTTGGCATTTATTGCTTACCGTTAATCTGTTTGCGCCTATTGTTTACCACATAAACGAAAATGGGGTATACACAAGAGACTTCTTATTTGCAGTCGGCTATGTTGTTGGCGCATTGTATTTTGGCGAGCTAGTCTACACTATCGTTAAATGCCGGAAGATTATCAAGTGGGACGCTCTTAGGGCGCTCCTTATTCTTTTCCCCGTCATCGTTGTGGCCATGTTGATTGAATCCTTTTTCCCATACATTGTCATCGAGCCTTTTGTCAATGGCATCGCCTATTTAGTTATGTTCGTTGATATCGTTAAACCCGATACCTACAACGATGAGGTCACAGGCGTTGCCAATGAACAATCATTCAAATTGATGCTTACGCAGGCTTTTTACAACAAAAAGCCCTGCAAAATCCTCCTCGTTGGTATCGTTAACTACTTATCAATTGCAGAGCTTTTAGGCGGTCAGGAGTTCGAAAAATTCGATATATTAATCGCTAATAGGCTTAAAGAAATCGATAAGTTCTGCCGCAGTTCGATGTATATCGCTCACTTGGGCGATGCCAAATTCAGGATCATCATTGGAGAACCGCATTTCGACACGCTCAACATTTTGCTGGATGGAATTTTTAATCAATTAGGCAAGGAAGCCCAGTTTGGAGAAATCGAAGTTGAGCCTATCCCTGCGGTCTCAGTACTATCGTGCCCAGATGATGTCAAATCCATATCCGATTACGTTTTCTTCTCATCCATCTTCCCGTCGTATAGCGAGAATAAGATCACGTTCTCCAACGAGCTTATTAACGACAAGAAATTCTTAATTGCATCTCACATCGACCAGATTATCGATAACGCCATCCGAAATAACTTGATCCAAGTCTATTACCAACCTATCTACGATGTTAAACAAAAGAAGTTTGTCTCCTCAGAAGCCTTGATGAGACTTGAAGACCCGAAGTATGGCTGGATTGACACGGAGACAATTGTGAAAGCTGCCGAAAAGAGTGGTGCCATCCACAAACTTGGCGACATCGTATTCTACAAAGCGATGAAATTTTCTTCTTCAAAAGAATATAGGGAACTGGGCTTGGCTAAAATGGATTTAAATCTATCGGTCGCAGAGTGCCTTGATAATTTGATGCCACAAAAAATAGATAAGATGATGAGTGCTTTCGACCTAAAGCCAAAAGATATAGACCTAGAGATTACGGAAACTGCTGCGACGATGGAAATTCAATCATTTATCGCCAATGTCAATGAACTCCATAATCAAGGCTTTGAAATATCGCTTGACGACTTTGGCTCAGGCTATTCGAATGTCAGACGTTTGGTTTATCTCCCGTTCTCAGTTGTTAAGTTTGATCGTTCTTTGGTGTTGTTAGATGAATCCGAAGAAGGACATAAGGTTGTTTCCCATATGGTGGATATGATCAAAGAGATGGGCTATAAAATCATTGTCGAAGGCATTGAAGAGCAAAGGCAATTGGATTCGTTTGTTGGATTCGGGGTGGATTATATCCAGGGATGGTATTTCTCCAAGGCATTGCCTGATAAAGAATTCTTGGAATTCATTAAGTCCAATAACAGCAAATCAAAGTAGAGGGTTAATTGAGACTTCCTTGCTTTTTCTTTCGTTCCTCGCGTTTAAGGTTGTTTTTATAGATATTCTTCAGCATTGGCAAATTCCATTTAAGGATGAATGCGGGAATTACAATCAACACCGCGTTAACGACGGCAACCGGCAATGCGATTGTTAATCCCACATTATTTTCGCCCGTCCACATTCGGTAATCGATGAATATTGGCAAGAATGAGAACGGAACGCTCCAGAAATGAATGCTTATCCCATAACACGATTCCAAAATAAAACGTCCTATGTATTCATTATCAAATGGGTTTGTGACTTTATTCTTATGGAATCCGGTAAAAGAGCCTAACTCAGGCACTTTATCCTTCCAAAGCGGCACTCGGATGAATTTGTAGAATTTGCGTTCAAATGAGCCTAAATTATAGGTTTTCTTGTCCATTGAGAACCGTTTTGCAGGCATTTTCCTGATTATCAAAGCCACAAGAGCATCAATGGCAACCTCCAAGGTTATGAATATTGCCATTGCGATTGCGTAATATCCCCAGTCGTGGAGCGGATTTAGAAATCCGTTCGTTAGGTAGATGCAAGACGCTGCAACAATAGAGATTATCAAGTAGCTCATTCTTCGACCTTTGTTTCATACATAAGTGGGATTCCATACGATTGCTCGTATGTTTCTTTCCACGCCTCTTCATTCTTCCTTATCATCATTTGGATGTTGTCCTTGTATGGAAGGCTGTTATCTGGGTAGATTGGCTCTAGGATATGCAATGTGTAGGCCTGGATTTTCAAGCCATCTTTATCGACTTTCTCGGTATCTCTCATCGTTATGAATGTTGGGATAACTGGAACGTTGTTTTTAACGGCAAAAGTGAATGCTCCGGACTTCAATGGTTTGGGTTTGCGATAGTTCCACCACATGGATTGTTCTGGGTAGATGAGTAGCAAATCGCCTTTTTTGAGAAGCTTATCGACCGCCCTCATCATCTCTTTTAGGACGTCGTAATTAGCCGCAAGCGGCAAAGTGTTGCAGTTTCGCATGAACTTGCCGTATATTCCCGGATATGACCAGTTGCCTTCTTTGATAATTTTCCAAAGCTTTTTGTGCTTTGCATCTTTTTTAACGACTTTGTGGATTGGTATCGAATCAAAGGGATTGAAATGGTTGGCGGTGATAACGGCTCCAGTTTTTAAATTCCTTAGGTATTCTTCGCCTTCAACTCCGTCTATGACTATTGCGCCCTTCTTTATGAGTTTATTGAAAAATCTCCATGAATATCTATTAGCCCAGTTTGCTTTGACTTTGCTTATTAGCTTCTTTTTCTCGTAATCGACTGCCCCCGGTTTTAAAGGCACGAATGGCGGGTCTTCTTCGACATCCTGGTCAAATTTCCCTTCAATTTCCAGCTGTTTTATTTTATTTAGAACTTCCAATCGATATCCCGCAATCTTAAGAGGCATGCCGAATTCATCCATTTTTGTTGGCAACAACCTGTAGTATGTATTTGCTTTGGCGGTCTCGTGCACGCATAGTTTTCTAACGTTATCGATTCCTTGTTTATCCTTTTCTTTTTGTTCATCCGAAATCTCTTCTTTGTATTTATTGAGTTCCTCGAATAACTCACCTCGTTTGGCATATTCCCAGAAGTATTCCTCATACATGACGTTATCTTGCTTCCAAGGCTTGAAGATGAGGTTGTAGTGGACAATCGATGGATTTTCAATTCTTTCTCCTAATGGCATCGTATTCCAGACGTTTGGAAGATATTTGACTTTGCCATTTGCAGCTACATTTAAAATGTCCTGATCCTGGGCAACCTTGAATTCAAAGTTGGAGATCAAGTCCATCGCTTTCTTCAAGAATTTCTCTTTTCTCATCTTTTTTAGGTTCATCAAAAGAATGCCGGCGTTGAAATAATCCTCTCGTCTGATGCCTAAGGCACCCTCAACATAATCGGCGAATTCTTTTATCAAAGGCACTGATTGGTCCCTGACCGCGGCGACTAGATATTCATTGATATCCGTGTTGTATAGTTTGGCAATGTCGTCTTTAATGACTATGTCGCAATCTAAATATAAGGCCTTTCTTAAATTCGGGTATAGCTCTGGCAACAATAGTCTGTAGTAAGTTGTAATGGTGTAGTAATCGCGGATATTGAGTTTTAATTTCAAAGCCTGAAGTTTGCTATCTACATTGACGAAATGTATTTTGAAACCCTCTTCCTCAAAGCGTTTGATGGCCTTTCTAGATGGGTAAGAGAGACCGTTGTTCATCACATAGATATCGTAATTGAAATCGTTGGATGCATTTTCGATGAGGGACTCTAGGGCAACGTTGAGAAACCTGGCGTAATTGTCGTCTGTTGCGAAGAAGATCGGTATTGAATTTTTCCTCATAAAACTATTCCTCCTAGTTTTCAAAACTAAGTGTAAATAAGTTAGGACTAAATGCACTCTAGCGGAAATTCTCAAGTACGTAGAATTGCATTCTTCGATTTGATTAATCGATTTCTATGCGTTTTTTGCTAACCACAAAAAGAATAGGTATCTATAA
>CAVAGP010000097.1:0-5277 GCA_963588175.1 Faecalibacillus sp.
ACATTGTAGCGATCGATCCGATAGTTCGGTCAGTGTCCGCTAATATGATCGATGAATCTTCATAGAAAGCATTCTCATACTTATCTCCGGCAATTGAAGATAATTTGGATGTGTCCAAAGGACCATGGTCTTCTCTATAGACTATCATCCTTTCGTGCGTAAGATTTACAAAATGCGATGAGGATGAATAAGAAGCAGATGCTCCACTCTGAGAGGCTAATAAATAGAGATAGATAAGGAGGAAAGAAAATACGGTGAATACCAAAGTGGTGAAGATGTTCTTCTTTGGCGTGCCGATGATATTTTTCCAAGCCATCGAGAACCTAAAATGCTTATTTTTCTTGATTTCCGGCGTTTTAACCACTTCTTCAGCGACTGATGAGGAATTCCCCATGTCGATATCTTCTACAACCTCTCCATCGTGAATTCTCAGTTTTCTAGTGAGAATTGGATTAGCCTGCTCTTCGTTATGGGTAACAAGCAACACCAACTTTCCGGCTGAGACCTCTTTAAGAAGCTGGATGACTTCTTCTCCGGTCCTGGAGTCAAGATTGCCTGTAGGTTCATCGCAAGCAAGGATTGGGGTGTCTTTAGCGAGTGCTCTAGCTATAACGCACCTTTGTTTTTCTCCGCCTGATAGCTTGGAACCCCTAGAATGCAATCTGTTGGTTAGGTGAACCTTTTCAATGAGTTCTTTTGCTTTGATTCTTGCCTCTTTCTCATTCATGCCATTGAGAATGAGAGGGAGGGCAACGTTATCCAAAACCGAATATGAATCAACGATGTTGTAGTTCTGATTGATGAAAGCGACGTTCTTTTTTCTGAATTCATCGCGGTCTTTCTCGTCGAAATAGCTTGTCTCTTCTCCGTTGAAATAGATTTCTCCATCATCGTATGAATCCATTCCGGAGATAACGTTTAAAAGGGTTGATTTACCTGAACCGGATTCACCGACGATACCCACTATCTCACCTTGATGGAATGAGAGGTTGATATTGTGAAGGCCAAGGGTTGTAACACCGCTATTGGAGTAATATTTGCTCAAATTTTTTATTTCAATCATGGCGTTCCGCCTTTCTTTGATACGCGTATCATGTGTCCTAATATCTTTATATTTTACAAGAGGACCATTTTTTTAAAACCACATGTTGGTAAATGCCGTTAATAAATTGAGATGTCTATAGTCTCAGTAAATGCTCTTGCTTTTTCTAATTGCCAATAACAAATTCACGGGATTATCTTTGCAATTGCCACCTATTTATAAAAAACAGGCCTCGATTTGAAGCCTGTTTTGTTAGTTGTCGTTTTTACTCCGCAATGTTGTTAACGAATGCATTAAGTTTTTCCATATCATAGAAATCGCTCAATGGATATTCATAATCAACAGGGGCACCACCATCGACACTTTCGCCGTTTTTAAATGTGATCATCGATGTGGAAGACATTTGCCAAGTAGAACTATCGCCAGAAACCGCCTTAGTGACCGAGCAGTCACCACCACCGCTTGTCTGGCCGATGATTGTAGCTAAATCATTATCCTGAGCAACGCATGGGAAGGCGTTGCCGCAAGAGAAGGAATACATGGATGTGAGGATATAGAAATTGTATTTGCCCTCATAAGAATCATTCACGGTTTCTTTGTTGAGGTCATTATCGTAGCTGGCCGCTAGAGAATATGTTGCACCAGTGATAGGATTCTTGAAATTCATCTCAACTGGATCATCGGTTAGGAATGACAAAGCGTAGGCAAGAGCTGTTGCGGCACCGCCACCGTTTAAAGAGACATCAAACACAACGTTTTTGACGCTAGAAGTCTCAGAAATTGTTTGGAAATCGGTATATAGGGTGGCAAATGTTGAAGGAGCGAGGTTTCTCTCGGCTGCAGTTTTTATCTCATCTTCAATCTGCGAAATCGTAGGATATGTGTGTTTCTCAATGTCTTCGAGGCTGGTTGGGAAGAAATAGCTTGTTTGGGAGAAAGTATCGAAACGGACAACTGCAGTTGTCTTGCTTTCATCGAATTCCAAGGTTTTTAAAGCGCCACGCTGTTCGCTTAATTGCTTTTTGACGTTTTCTTTAGCGATGTAGCGAGGATCTTTTGTTAAAATGCCATTACGAATCTCTTGAGATACTTTTAAGTCATATGGGCAAGTGACGCCTCTAAATGAATACATGGTGTGGCCGCCATCAAGGAAGTAAGCGTTAATGGCTTCTCCCAAGGCCGCATCAGCGGTCTCAGAATCCGAGGATAGCATTTTTGCCTTAAGTCCGTCTTCTTCTAATTTGGCATCGAAATTCTTAATGCCCAACGTAGGGAATTTGCCGTTGAAATATTGCATTTCGAAAACGAATGAATAATAGAAATAATTGGCAAAACTTTCGCTTCTTGTAGTGGTTTTAGAATAATCACCACCGTAGAACGCTTTGCCATAATCGTTCAAAACGATGTTATCGGCAGTGCTGTTGAAATAGTCAAACATGAGTGTTGGTTCAACGATATAGTAATCATTGCCGTTAAAACCAAGCGGGGTTTGAATAGAGGTCATGAAAATGTCGGCAATATAGGCAAACGGCATATAGACCTTGCCATCATATTTGACGATATCCGCATTGAAATCATTTAGATTAAAGGCCATGGAAACGCCTTTTGTGTATTTGCATTTAGATTCCTCAATGGTCGCAATATAGTCAATGCTGGCCCCGAAGACATCATATGGAACACTAGTTCCAGAAAAATTTAAAAATTGATCCAAATCCTCTGCGTAGATGGTATTGTTTTCGGTATCGAAAACCATCTTCTCTTTGGTGTTCAAATTAGTGATTGTTCCATTGCTTACGCTTAATACAGAAGTTGAGTTGAGCGAATTGAAATAACTGGCGAAATCATCCAATGTGACATATGGCACATCTGAAGCAATATCAAAGAATGCTGTTGGCAAGCTGTATCCTTCTATTATCTGAGTGAAGGTGCTATCCATTCCGGTATAAACCTTTGAATCTAGGGTTTTGGTGACCGAAGGAGTTAGTTCGCTAGCAGATTCGCTAGAGACTGTTGCTTCGCTTGAATTCGCTTTTTCACTTGAGTTTGCTTTTTCGCCGCAAGAACATAGCATCATCGCGGTTACACATAATAGGAAGGCTTTTTTATTCATTGTTTTTACCTATAATTTTCCTTTCTCTATAATTATTTGCGTGCGCATAGTAGCAAAGGAAAGAAGAAAAAACAACGAAAATATGCTAAAGAACCGCAAATATTCAATCGTGTTTTCAATTGAATTGAAGCGGTAACCAATTCACCCAATTGCCACAAAATCAATAGGTTTCATCATCATAGTATTCAGCGTAGAAGTTTTGCCTCAAATCGTCATATTCATCATTGATAAGTCTGTTCTTAAGCATTTCTTGAAGTTGTTCTTTGCTTAATGATTTGACGTATTTATCTATTTCTTTTTCTCTTTTTCTCAGCAATTCTTCAAATTTTCTTTCAGCCTCTTCTTGTTCTCTCTCATACTCCAGTTGTTCTTCTTCGATTCTTTTCAATTCATCCGGAAAGATAGTCAAATAAAGGGCGACTTTGTGTTTACAAATTACAGCCCTGCCTTTTGCAAATGGGCAACTGCATGTGGATTTGCGTGGACGGTCTATATTTATCTCAACATTATAATTCTCGGTTCCTTTAACTATACCCTTGTATATGGAATCAGATATTTTTGTATAAGAAACAACCCTGTTTTCTTTACAGTATCCGACGCCTCTCCAAAACGATCTTTCGCTTGCTTGATCTAACAAACCCATAATATCTCCCTCAATTTCAGCAAGAATACCTATATTTTATTCATTCTCATCAAACGCATCGAATTCGATATGGTTAAGCCTAAAGCATTTCTGGCCCGCCTCGAATATCATCATCAGATTCGCCATACTCAAAAGAATAATACATGCGTTTAGCAGAAACGTGAGTAATGGAATCGGCGGAAGAAATAGAATCAACATCCTCTTCGCCAGCAAAGCATATTTTTCCGTTTTCAAAGAATAGGCTGCATCCAAATAGATAATCATATAAGTAATCTTCTGCAAGATATAAATCGATATCTAATTTGAAGGTCAGGAATAAGTGTTTCAACCCCCAAACGCCTTCTAAGGTTAAGGTAACTTCCGACTTATCGTTATTCCAATCGACTTTTCTTACTACGCCATCATGACACCAACCGGTAAACGCCATAAAGTTATCGATGTCGTTTTGGTCATCTATTTCTATAGGACCATAATCGACTTTATCGCTGAAGTTTCCTTGCAAACTATCCCAGGAAGATTGAGTTAGCCAATCAAATGCATCCGATTCGCCGTTTCTAATTCTATCCAACAACTGGGGATTATGAATGAATTGTTTATACCCTTCGCATTTCTTTTCTTTTAACCAATCGCCATCGTCGAATTTGTGAATATCGACAACCATAACCTGGTTAATTATTCTCTTTGTATTCTGCTTCATGCCAAAAACTCGTTCAAATTTACCAGCCTCATTTAATACGAAATATTCAGTCTGGTATCCGTTATAAACGATGGCGAAACATACCGTTCGAAAAACTGATCCGCCATCTCTAATTACATCAACAACCATAACCTTTAAATCACCTTGTCATTCCCACAATCTATTCTTTTCCATTCTTTATCGTTATCCAATGGATCATCATAATATTTCCATTCCGGTTTAACGTTGAATTGAAGATGGTTATTTTTGAGATAATCTATCTTCTCGTTAACATCTCTTGCAAATCCCTCTAGGATTAATCCCCCATGTTCCAAAATAGTTTTGCATTCAATGTAGTTTTTCCCAAATAGTTTTGAAAGAGATCTTAAATTTGTCCTTGATATAAGTTGGTTTCTTTCCAAATATATCGAGTAGTTTGTTTCATCGGAATCAATGGGATGAAAAAGAGTCGTGGCCACACCATATCCGCATTTTGTGCATTTTATAGAAAAGTCGGCCGGACACCATGTCGTTATTGCCTCAGAACCGCATCTGGGGCATTTGCAAATTTGGATATATGTTTTTCTCTTTCTTTCCATTTCCCAACCTCTTAGCAAGGCCCGCCAGTTCCGTCAAAATTGTTTTCTCTAACATAATCATATCCATAATAAGCCCATTTTTAAGTATTTCTTAAAATGGTTTTTGAAAAATATCCCAAAGCTTGCATAAAAAAAGACATTCCCTTTAACGAAAATGTCATCTTTATTTTTTCTGGCTATCTTTACTTAATAAAGATACATACTTAA
>CAVAGP010000098.1:0-5111 GCA_963588175.1 Faecalibacillus sp.
TGTGATGTCTGTGGAAACAAATCAACCGGCTGCACTTTTGAAACTACATAAGTGTCAGCAAACAAAGCGCAATCTCTTGCCAAAGTGCTTGGATTGCACGAAACGTATACAATTTTATTTGGCTTGATTAACTTCACGCTGTTAATGAATTCTTCAGTACTTCCTTTACGTGGAGGATCCATGAAGATGACATCAAATTCAGTTCCAAGTTTAGCCTGTTCAACAAGAAACTCGGTTGCATCGCCACAAACTTCAGTAAAGTTATTAATCCCGTTTACTTTAGCATTACAAAGAGCATCATGAACAGCATCTTCCACAACCTCAACAGCAACGACCTTCTTTGCGCCCTTCTTTGCGGCAATCATTCCAATTGTTCCAATCCCGGAATAGGCATCGAAAACAACGTCATTTGGGGTAATAGAGGCATATTCCATCGCCGTGTTATAAAGTAACTCCGTCATGATTGGGTTGGTCTGATAGAAGCTTTTTGCGGAGATTCTGAACTTGACACCGCAAAGAATGTCTTCAATATACCCCTTGCCAAACAGTGTTTTTTCTTTTTCGCCAAGAACCACGTTGGTTTTGCAAGGATTTATGTTCTCAACAAGAGTTGTAACTTCTGGGATTCTTGTCTTAATTAGGTCAATTAACGCGTCTTTTCTTGGAATATAAGGCGATTTGGATATCACAACAAGCATATTCTCATTGAAATACTTCGAGGTTCTAACCAACGCGTGCCTTATATATCCCTCACCGGTTTTTTCGTTGTATGGGTCGATATGAAGTTCATTAAGTATTTTGCAGAATTCGGAAATTATTCTGTTTCCAAGCCTATCCTCAATTGAGCAATCGTTATTGTTCACGATGCAGTGTGTTCCCTCTTTGTAGAATCCATAAACAACATTTTGATGCCATCTATCCCACCCAAAAGGAACCTGAATCTTGTTTCTATAATGATACGGGTCATTCATTCCTAATGTTGGCAAGACATCCACTTCCATATGCCCAACTTTGCGGAATTGTTCTGAGACTAGTTTTCTCTTGAATTCAAGTTGAGCCTTATAGTCATAGGCCTGGAAAGAGCAACCACCACAAGCAGTGCAAACCTTACATACAGGCTTAATCCTGCTTTCTGATAATTTATCGAGTTTTTTTATACGTCCAAAAAAGACACCGTTCCTTTTGTAGAGAATCTCAACATCACCCTCATCTCCAGGAAACATTCCTGTAACGAAGATGACTCTATCTCCATCACGGCAAACGCCTTTGCCTTCATAAGAAAGGTCAAGGCAACTGGTCTTGATAATCTCGGTGTCTATTTTGCTCATTTTTATGCAGCCGCTTTTTCTTTAGGTGCTGCCATTAAGTTCTTGATGAATTCCACTTCTGCTGAAGCGTCGAGTCTCGGGAAGAGCTGCTCGCCTTTGCAAACCGTCAATCCGCCTGTTGAACCAAATGTACAAGCATTCTCGTATGTTCTCTTGTCAGCAGGAATTCCCAACTGGTCAAAGACCTTTTCGCTCTTGGTGACAAAAATCGGGCTTAATAGCATTCCGGCGAGGAAAATCACGCTGGAAAGATGTTGCATGCATGATGCTAACTGATCGGCCTTAGATGGGTCTTTTGCAAGAGCCCAAGGCGCCGACTCTTCAATATATTTATTAGCAGCAGAGACAAGGTCCATAACCGCAGCATAACTCTCGGTTACCTTAAGATCATCCGACAGGACTTCATATGCGGCAATAGTCTTGTTAAACATGTCATGAAGGCCTTTATCTAAATCGTTTAAATCACCCTTATATTCAGGGGTGGTTCCACCATAATATTTTGCAATCATGGAAACGGTTCTATTCAAAAGATTGCCAAAGTTATTGGATAAATCTGAGTTCAGTCTCTCGATGAACTGCTCTGGAGTAAACTGACCGTCTTGGCCAAAGACAATTTCTCTAGCGAGATAATATCTAACCGAATCAACGCCGAAATGTTCAACAAGCGGTGGTACAGGAATGACATTGCCTTTGGATTTGGACATCTTTCCGTCTTTCATCATCATAAGACCATGAACAAAGACTTTGTCTGGCTTTCTGAGATTTAAAGCATCAAGGAACATTGGCCAATATATCGTGTGGAATCTCGTGATATCCGCGCCGATGACATGGACGACTTCACAGTCAGGGTCTTCCCAGTAATTTTTAAATCTTGAGTCGTCTTCCTGACCGTATCCCAAGGCTGTGATGTAGTTGGTTAGGGCATCAAGCCAAACATAGATAACGTGTCCCGGGGCTTCTTTAACCGGGATTCCCCAATCAAATGTAGTTCTTGTGACACAAAGTTCGTTGAGCCCAGGTTTAATGAAGTTGTTTATCATCTCTGCCTTTCTTCCGACAGGGACGATGAAAGTTGGGTTCTCATCGTAGAACTTGAGCAATCTATCTAGGTATTTAGAGCATCTGAAGAAGTATGCTCCTTCTTCTTTTTCCTCAACTGGACGTCCACACTCCGGGCAAAGGTGTTGTTCTCCAACCTGTGTCTCGGTCCAATATGATTCTTCGTGGACACAATACCAGCCTTTATAAGACGAAAGATAAACATCATCGTTCTTTAAAAACTTGGAGAAGATGTCCTCTACCGTTTTAACGTGTCTTTCCTGAGTTGTTCTGATGAAGTCATCATTTGAAATTTTCATCGTGTCCCAAAGAGATGTGAACGTTTTTGCAACGCTGTCGACGAATTCCTGTGGAGTAATTCCTTTGGCAGCTGCGTTCTTCTGGATTTTTTCTCCGTGTTCATCTAGGCCGGTGAGGAAATATGTATCGAACCCCCTCATTCTCTTACCTCTAGCGATTATATCGCAGAGAGTCGTGCAATAAGCGTGTCCCAAATGTGGGGATGCGCTTGGATAATAAATAGGTGTTGTAATGTAGAATTTTTTGCTCATGGCTAATGGAACCTCCTTGCAAAATGATTTAAATCCTTAAGATTCTAGCACACACGTACGCAAAAGTAGTAAAAAAGCCACGTTTTCTACGTGGCTATATGTTGGATTCGTTATTACTTTCCGGCTTTTGCAAGTTTCTTGTTGAACTTATCGATACGGCCATCTGTTGAAACGTTACGCTGCTTGCCAGTGTAGAATGGATGGCACTTTGAGCATGTATCAACCTTGATTTCGCTTAAAGTTGATCCTGTTTCGAATGTTGCACCACAGCTGATGCATGTGACTGTTGTCTTGTAGTACTTTGGGTGGATGTCTTTCTTCATTTTCAATACTCCTTTCGCCTTGTGGTTTACCCCACAAAGAGAGTTACGGGTGATATATTATCCGTTCAAACCCGCTTGCGCAAGAAAAAACCGATTAAATCTTTGCTATTTCCTTATAGGAGTTTGCGATTTTTGCCGTCAATTTTAACTTTATAACTGAATGTTGTCATTTGGCCTAACAAGCATGGCTTTATCGGAATGGACCTGCATAACTTGGATGATATCCCAAATCATTCCGGGTTTGCAATGCATAGGGATGAGACGCTTTGCCTTAATGATTTCTGCGGCCTTGGCGGCATCCATCGGACTCATTGTGTAGAAACCATCGATTGGCAAAAGAGCGTAATCAATATTTTCTTTGGCTAAATCCGCCATCTCAGGTATGAGATCGGTGTCTCCGGCATGATAGATTTTCACCCCATCCACTTCAATCAGCCAGCCAACGCATTCAGTCTTGTTGTGGTGTGAGTTATAAGCCGGGACCGCCTGAATATGAATTCCAAAGTAATCAAAGGAATAATATATCCCGTTAACAAGGGCATCTTTTGATCTGATGACAATGCATCTTTCGGCCGGGATTATCTTGTTAATATCGTTGTGATCGTAATGCTCGTGCGATATCAAAACCAAATTAGCCGGTGTTTTATAACCAACCCCTTCATATGGGTCGATAAACACAACGGTTCCGTTATTTGCGGTAAGTCTAAATGATGAATGACCTTGATAGAATAAAGTTGCCATAAGCCCCCCTAAAACAACCTGTGTTTATTATACAAATCCAAGAACTCCGGAATCCAATATTTGTCCGGCAAATAAATAACTTCTGCGGAGATTCCTTTAGAAATAATCAACGGATTTATCCCCATCTGGAAGTTTTTAATCTGATTAACGTGCAAATCGACGATTGATAAATAAACAAGCAGGCCGCCGGTCAGTTCTTGAGGAATCTCAAAACAGTCACAATCGCTTAATGGCTCATTGATGAGATTGCGAAGTTTCCTATATTTTTTGTCTTTATTTTCCTTTGCGAATTTTAATAAATTCTCTCCTATTTTGGCGAGCAACTCTGGTTTTTTGCTTACCTGCAAAGACGGTGAGAAAAGAACCCAAGTGGGATAATCTTTAGAAAAACTCGATTCGTCTGACCAACATTTAAATACATAACCGAACACTATGTTGCCGTTCCTTATGAGGCGTTCCCTTTTGTAATAAGAAGGCGTCAAGAACCCTCTCATCCCGTGGCGGAAAGAATCTTTGAAAGCGATATAGGAAACTTCCTTTTTGGTCAGTGATAGTTGAATGGCTTTCCAATGTTTGTCAAAAGCATCAAACAATTCCATACGATTACTATAATTCATTTGGCAGAAACTAAAAATCCAAAGTGTTTTTGAAATTACGCTTTATGTTATTTGCCGTTAACAGACGAATAATCAATTGGGGTTTTTGACTTTAAAAACAAGGTAAGATAACGTTGCAATAATTTTTGTCAATTAAAAATAAACAAGGAGAAAAAGAAAATTAACAAAGGAGAGGGTGAAAGGCTTTAATTCAAATAAGGTAAAAAAGGAAATGACAATAAATCACGTATAAAAATATATAAAGTAAATGGGTCTAAGTTATCAAACGAAGCAAAGAGCAAAAAGTTGCAGCAGGCCGCCTCAAACAATAACAAAATTATCGATCATAAATGCTAACTAAAAAGCAACCAAAAAATAACAAGAGCAACCAATGGCATAGTTGCAACGAAAAGAACCCCTTAACAAACGTTTGATGGCCCTTTGAAAAAGACATTTCTTTTCACTATGGTAAAACGTACGATTCAAAACGCCACGCACAATAGAAACCAGTCT
>CAVAGP010000099.1:0-4986 GCA_963588175.1 Faecalibacillus sp.
CCCACTCGGCGCCGAAGTCTCTGAAGGCCTTGGCCGCGGCGCCTCCGCCGTGCATCCCTTCCTTGTTGCTCCCGAAGACGAAGACCTCGCCTTCTTTGAGGGATTCGATATACTGCGGTGTTATTCTGCTCATTATCGTGTGTTGTGGCATACTTATAATACTACAATTGGGCGACTATTTGCTCAATATCCGTTATCTTGTCTATAATTGGTTGTTTGTCTTTCTCTAAACAATACTGGAGCCAGGCAACTTTAACGCCGCTATCAACAATATGAGTACTATCTACATTAAATGCCGAGATTAATGACTTAATATCATTCCCATAAACATAATAATCTACCCACTTGTATTCAGTGAATACCAGCTGGAGTCGGACAGGACCATTCTTAGTATTTAGACTTTTCTCTATGGCTATTTGCCATCCCCATGAATCACCCATAGGACCATTCATGCAGTCACCTTGCTTTGTATCGGAAAACGAAAAACCCGCATTCACTAACGAGGGGATTATAAGATTCCTCTCGGTATCAAGCACTAACTGATTGTACCATTTACCAGGGATGAGGATAACATAACTTCTGTTATCTTGAATCCTGTAGCATGCGTTTTTCTCTTTTTCACATTTTTCAACCCAATCAAATATTGCAGTCGCTTTATCATCTTTTATTAGCCGATTATATAGCATCTTGAATGATTGATTAGTTTCACCAGGCAGGAAGGCAGCCTTTTGTATAACATCGTTAAGATACTCGTCTATGCCTTTATTGGTATTGAAATTGAAATAATTGCAAAACATCATTCTCACATCTTTGTTTCCTGTGATGATGTTTTTTAGGTATTTCTCCTTCTCTGCATTTTCGGTAAAATATCGATCTTGCATTCCTGCGCTATCCCAATGATTTAAGCAACTCATAATCGCGCGAATCAAGATATGTTTCTTTGTGGCCCTATATGGTTTAGATATGCCATTGCTGTCAAATAAATCTTTAATGATATTATACCTATTTGAGAAGTCCTTACTAGAACCGGATTTCGGCGAAAAGAAGAAAGCTATGCTTCCTTTAAAGAACGGATGTCGTTCTGCTTCACAAAAAACACCTTCCCACGAATCGTCATATTGGAAAGTAAGGTCAAACATTTCTTGAGCCTTTTCCTTTTCTTCGATTAACTGACGATTACCGCTACTTAAATTATTCTGTGCCAAGGATTGATAGAAATTACCAGAAGTGGCTCCCGGGAATCGGATAATCTCAGAAACAGCTTTAAGCACGGGAATAATGGCAACGGGGCTTTCAATTGGGGTGTTTTCAATTATGTTATGCACGACCCTTAACATTCTCTTGAAATTGATCTGCACCGCGATATCGGTAAAGTCAATCCCAGGAGGAAGAGCTTCAATGAACTCTGTGACTGCGCAAAAAGCCACTCTATGGGCCAATGTATAATTCTTCTTGTTTCGAACATCAAATCCGCGTGCTCCGCCATAAGGGTCTGCGTTAATCGCCTGACATATCATACCATAATTAGAGTGGAACACATTTAGAATGCGTTCTATGTTTCCAAATACAGGATATGTCTCTAATTCTTGCTCCTGTGACAATAGCTCAAAAACTTCTTCATATTTATCCCATCCTATCAATCTTTTTTCCATTTCATCACTTTCTGCTTCTGAATAGAAAAACATTGAAAGAGGTGTAAGTTTCTTATTTTCGAGTCCTTTCAGGATTGCTGTTTTTGTAAAGAAATATCGATTGAAGAATCTTAAATAACTATTTCCGATAGTCCTGTCATCAATGGGAATAAGTGTTGTGACATCTTCATGCCCGTCAGTGATTAATGACTTTTGCCAAAAAAAATCAATCCATTTTGCATCAATATTTGAGGTGAATTCCAACCAGTACGGGGCCTTCCCTCCAACGGAGCCATCCGAGCCATATCGCCCGTCCCGATCAGGCGATTTCATATATTTTACCAAGGAAGCCTTAAAATTTTCGAACGGTGTCAACGACAGTCCTCTTGAATTCATTTTTAAGTATAACTCATCATTCATTTCAAAATGCTCCAAAATATGCACGTAGAACTTAAGCTTACTTAAATGGGGGAGAAGATCCGTACGGTTGGTATTGTTATACGCTACGTGGATATCATCTAACATATTCAACATCGCACATACTGTAGCATCGCAGTTGAAATCATCAGTAAACCATTTATTTTTTCTTAGAATAGAGGATGGTTTCGTTTCGGATATGTTGAAGTCGTATTTTTTAGACGTAATTTTAACTAAAAACTGCGTTGATGTATCTCTTGTCTCGTATGTGAAACGATGAAGGAAGTCAGGAATTTCATTAGATTCTCGGCAATAGACATACCAGTACAAAAGGAATAAAGTAGTTGTTCTCTGTTGGCCATCAAGCAATTCGAAACCACTGCCACAGCCATTCACAAGCGGCTGTTCTGATCCGAACAAAAAGCCTAATTCTAAAGGAACTGATGAATCAGATGTCAATGTCGCGAAGATTTCTTTAAGAAAATCACTTCTTACATCTTTCTCATTAGCGCGCCCCTGAGCATACGCTCTCTGAATTTTCGGGACAAATATACACGATACCTTGATCGGTTTCTGGTTATCATCAAGGTGTATACCCTGTGTCAGAATTTCTTCCAATGTATGTAATCTGCTGGTTCCCATCGTGTTACTAATTTTGAGTAGTTGTTTCTTTAGAATTTACCTTATCGGTAAACTCTTGTTTGAATGATTTGATTTCAGCAAGTATATAAGAATGGTAGGCTTTCTTATCCTCGATGCTCCATTGTAATCTATTATTGGAACATCCGTTAAAGTATTTATTGAAAACATTCTGCGTGCATACCGGGACAAATACGCCAGCTTTTACACGATCTCGAATAATATTGCATTTCCAGGCGAATATTTTATTTTTGTAAGATCGGTTTGTGCCTTTATCCAATAACGTTAAGTTTCCTATCCAATTTTTACGGACATCTGACTCGTCTTCCCCAATTATATGCCTCACAAGTTGAACCATATTATTCAACGTCTCATTTCGATTAAGATTCGCCGGGTCTTGGAACGCAGTTTCAAGTGCCATATAGTTCGGATTCTCAGTAAGTGAATCTCCCCATAGGCTCTTTGCTTCCTTTATCCAGTCCTCTTGTTCTTCAGGATTGGTTAGACTGTTTGTCGTCGCTGAATCCACATGTTCTATATCCCAACCGAAGACATCAAGAGCCTCAAAAGGAAAGCGATAGATATGGCTCAACACATCTCTCGGACTACGATCAAGGTCTGACCTCTTTTTTTCGTCAGGTTCTTTATCAATATCTGCCAAAGCCTTATCTATAGTCTTATTTATTTCTCTTACATTTAAAAATAGTAAGAGGTCGTGCATCTTCGCCTTGTCTGCCGAGACATTAAAGAATAGTTTTATGTACTCCTCGTTTACCCCAATCCCAAGATCAGCCTGTTCTTTAGCAATCGGAATCTTGTCAATAATAACTTCCCTGATTTCGCGGTTCAATTCAAAGACAAAGTCATCGTTTGTCACAACGGAAGTTTTGCTATAAATATCATAGATTTGTTTGATGGAATATCCGTGCTTAACTAACAAGCCTATGAGATTATATACCTTAGGATTATAATACCAGTTCAGTAGCATTCTGAAACAATCCATAACCTCATTCCACATGTCGTCAATGAAGGTGACCACTTTCCCTGGTTTCCACGTTTTTTTGTATGTTGCGAATTTTTGATAATAGTACCTGAAGAGATAATCGGCATCCGTTGAGTAAGTATCTTCTGAATGTTCTTTATCATAGATAAATTTGAAGATAATATTAATTCTACCATCTTCTATCTGAAAGTCATTACTGATAAACGCCCAAAAGTCATTTCGGTGGAATGTGTTTTCTATTAGTTCCCAATCCTTGGCAATACTTAATTGCTTTAGATCTTTTACCTCGATGCCAAAGTTGCACCTCTGCATGAAGAGGGCTTTAATTTTCTCTGTATCGGTAAGTGGTATTTTCCCTTTATTTTCATTTAAGAACTCTTTTATCGAATCTTTTCCTGTGGATAGCTCGTACCATATGAATTGAACACTTCCATTTGTGCCACGGTTATCAAGAAGTTTAAATAACGAACTTGTGACTGTGCCTGGCGCATACTCCTCATCCGCAAATAAAGAAAAAGTCGCCTCAGCGCATTTGTCATCATCTTGTGGATTGTTGTATAACCAAGAATACAGATAGCTGAAAGCGTTTGCGATATGTGCAATATCAATATCTTTTATATCATCATTAGACAATTCTTTATAGCCGGATTTTTCCAATGTTTGAAAATCTTCCGGTCTTGTTTGATAATAAATGTGATATAATTCTCGGTGGGGGAAATTCCGTTTTATATAGGTTGAGTCCCCATTACTAATAATTTTGGCAAGAAACCGATAAAGTATAAATATGGTAGTTAGGCGTTGTTGCCCATCGATAACTTCATAGGCATCTCTCATTGCTCCATCTATATCAAATTTGCCCTTGTGTACGATTAATGGTTGCAGACTATAGAAAGAGCCTTCTCTTTTGTTAGGTTTCAATACAAACTCTAGGAGGTCATTGCAGAGGTCGTATATTTGTTTCTTTGACCATCTATAACCTCGTTGATAAGAAGGTATAAAAAAATATCTTCCATCCAAGAGTTCGCTTACTGTTTGTGGTTTAATGATATTACAATTCAGTGTAAGTACATCCGACAATACATCATTACTCATATTCAGAAATTAGTTGATTCCTTATTTGTTCTTACGATATCCTCTCCGTATTCTTCTTCTTCGGCGGCAGGTGAATCCGTATCTTCACCGCCCCGCAGAGAGGGTCCACGTCCTCGACGACGACCCTTCCTATGTGCTGAAGCCAGAGGAGGTGGTGAAGAGCCATCGTCTCGGTGGTCACTCCGGGCACGGCGAGGTCGGCGG
>CAVAGP010000100.1:0-4897 GCA_963588175.1 Faecalibacillus sp.
CCTTATAGGCCACAATCACTCTCCCTTTATGAGATTGTTCTTTAAACAAATAGAGTTTGGATACCTTTAAATCACAAATCTTGATACCAAACGCATCCACTAAATCATTGTCCATGCAATATGCGCAGTTAACATCTTTTTCCATATCATTTACTCCTCAAATGAAACAATTCCTGTTTCTATATCAAACAAGGCTGAGACAACTTTAACGCTATCTCCAACTTCAGGGATAACCTTATCTCTTCCATGGGCAGCATTAATCTTGGAGGCTTTAACTTCATCTTGCTCATCGCCAATGGCGTTTTTAATCATGGAGGTCAAAGACTCAATGTGTTTTTCCTCACATCCATTAACCGCCGCGTGAATTGCGCCGCAGTGGGTGTGGCCAAGTATAACAACTAGGTTGGTATGCAAATGCTTTGTGGCATAAAGAATTGAACCAAGTTCATGCTCGCCTATTACGTTGCCCGCAACTCTAATGACAAACAATTCACCCAATCCGGCGGAGAACATCGCTTCTGGTACGACCCTGGAATCGCTGCAAGTGACAATAACTGCATAAGGAGACTGCCCTTTAACTAATTCTTGTCTATTGGAAAATGAATAGTCTCCGTTTTGCTTGTCAACGACATATTTTTCATTCCCTGTTTTTAATAAATTCAGCGCATCCATATAGTCCATATTTAAATTTTAGTTTAAAATACCGATTAATCAAAGGGGGTAGTGGGGAATAGATATGGCATCAAAAGTATATTTCACAAAAGAGTTCACCGAAGAAGCGTTACTTAAACTTCTTGAGGCTGTTGGAAAAAAGCCAACTGGCAAAGTGGCATGCAAGTTCCATTCGGGAGAAGATGGAAACCAAAACTTTCTCCATCCTGAATTCTGGAAACCGCTTGTAGATAAGGTTAACGGTACGGTTGTGGAGTGCAACACCGCTTATGATGGGGCAAGAAACACAACAGAAAAGCATCTAAAACTATTAAAGAAACATGGTTGGGCTGATTATTATGACGTTGACTTATTGGATGCAGAAGGGCCTGATTATGTCATGGATATTCCAGATGGTTTCAGAATCAAAAAGAACTATCTTGGCAAAGACATCAAAAATTATGATTTCCTTGTTGTCATGTCACACTTCAAAGGACATCCGATGGGCGGATATGGCGGTGCTTTAAAGCAACTGTCAATTGGTTGCGCATCATCTTATGGCAAAGCCTATATCCACGGAGCGGGCAACACCGACGAAATCTGGACGGCAGACCATGATTCGTTCCTCGAATCGATGGCGGATGCTACAGCATCGGTTGTAAGGCTCTTTAATGGCAACGCTATTTATTTCAACATAATGAAGAATATGTCAGTTGACTGCGATTGCTGCGCAGTGGCGGAAGACCCATGCTTAAAAGATATTGGCATGTTGGTTTCACTTGACCCTGTCGCCATAGACCAGGCCTGCTTAGACTTGGTTGAGAAATCAGGTGACAAAGGCGTGGCTCATTTCATGGAAAGAGTCAATTCGCGCAACGGCAAACACACGATTGAGATGGCCGAGAAACACGGCATTGGAACTAGGGACTATGAATTAGTCTATATTGATTAATGGATTTATTTGAATACATCGCAAAACTCATCGAAGAAAAAGGCAACGTTGTCATTGCAATAGATGGCATGGCAGGGGCAGGAAAGTCCACTTTTGCAAAGAAATTGTCAGCAATCGCGGATTCTCGCATCATTTCCGCCGATGATTTTCACCTACCCCAAAGCATGAGGACGGAGAAGAGATATCGCATTCCTGGTGGCAATATTGACCACGAAAGAATGAAAAAAGAGGTTATAGACCACGTAAGAGAAGTAATCTCATATGGAATCTATGATTGCCGGTCTGATGTCATTAATGATACAAGAGAACTTCCTGCTAAGCCATTGACGATAGTTGAGGGAACATATTCAATGCATCCTGACTTCGGCCAGTATTACGACCTCTCATTCTTCCTTGAATGCGATCCTAAAGACCAAATTAAGCGTTTAGCGAAACGTGACATCTCCAAACTAAATGATTTCAAAACCAAATGGATTCCGATGGAAACCCTCTATTTCACCAAATCGAAAGTGAGGGATAAAGCGGACTGCATAATAGGATAAGACCACTATTGGTCTTTTCTTTAAGTAAAGAGACTGTAGAGTAACAGATAATGACGATTTTTGGACAATCTACGCAAAAGAGACCATTAATTTGAGGTCTTTTTCTTTTTTTTCTAAGAAAATAAATTTACTATTATGCGGCGTTGGAGGTTATTTTATGCTTCGTTTGGTAGACATTCACAAAATCTATGAGACCGGCGGTATCAAGGTTGAAGCCTTAAAGGGCATCAACATCAATTTCAGAAAATCCGAGTTTGTCTCAATCCTCGGTCCTTCCGGTTGTGGAAAGACCACGACTTTAAACATCATTGGGGGACTTGACCATTACACAACAGGTGACCTTTTCATCAATGGTGTTTCCACAAAAAACTTCACCTCCCATGACTGGGACGTCTACCGTAACCATCGTATCGGTTTCATTTTCCAATCGTATAACCTCATTCCGCACCAGAATATTCTAGAGAACGTTGAACTTGCTCTAACTATCGCAGGTATCTCCAAAGAAGAAAGAGTTAACCGCGCAAAAGCCGCCTTAGATAAGGTCGGATTAAAAGGCCTATACACCAAAAAATCCAATCAATTGTCAGGTGGACAGTGCCAAAGAGTCGCTATCGCTAGAGCCTTGGTCAATGAACCGGAAATATTGCTTGCCGATGAACCAACAGGTGCTCTTGACTCTGTAACGTCCGTTCAGATCATGGATCTCATCAAGGAAATATCCAAAGAGAAGCTTGTCATCATGGTCACGCATAACCCTGAATTGGCTTATAAATATTCAACTCGTATCATCAAATTCAAGGATGGCGAGCTGCAAGAAGACTCTAACCCATATTCTGATGAGGAAGAGGCAAAGGAGAGAGAAGCGGTGGCGGTAGAAAGCGATGGCAAAGAGAAGGCCAAGATGTCTTTCTGGACTGCTTTCAAGTTATCTGCTCGTAATCTCATATCCAAAGGCAAAAGGACCGCGATGGTCGCTTTTGCGGGATCAATCGGCATTATCGGCGTTTCCCTCGTCCTTGCGGTATCCTGTGGCGTTCAAGGCTATATAAAATCTATGCAAGACGATATGATTTCTGGCTACCCAATCTCAGTTGCCGAGACGTCAATTGATTACTCGAGCATGTTCTCTAGCATGTCGACCGCGACTAAGGCGACTGGTGTTGTAAAGTCTATTGAAGATGGCAAAATCAACGTTAATTACCTTATCGAGTATTTCGTTGAGCAGTCCAAGAATATGTCATCTTTAACAATCACAAACGATTTGAACGAGAATTACATCGAATTCCTAAGAGAGATGCCTGAGGAATACTACTCTGCCATGGCCGAATATTACGGACTCAACATCAGAAACAATCTTTACACCAACATCAAATTCGAAGGCCAGGAAGAAAAGAATTACTCATTAACTGCGATTGAAACAATCTACACGTCCATTTTAGGAGAGACAGAGTATGGAGGCTTCTCATCGCTTATCTCTCAATATACCGATTCATTCCATGAGGCTCCGGATTCAGAAGAATATGTCTTATCTCAGTACGACATAATCTCCGATAAATCGACTTCGAAATTCCCAACCGAGGCAAACGAAATCATGCTTGTTGTATCTAAGGATACCGAGGCAACGGATTTATTCCTTGCTCAACTAGGTTACTACACGCAGGAGGAGTTCCTCAACATCGTCTATAAATACGGTGATGATGCTGAACATTATGATTCAAGCCTCGATAAAGACCGCTTCGATTACGATGAACTCTTAGGCAAGACATTCACCTATTACTCAAACGATACCATCTTCAATAAGACGGATTCCACCAGCGCCCAAGCTCAGATAAATCCATTCACATATAATCCAATCGCTGAATCGAATTGGTCAAATGGTCTTCCGCTCAAAATAACTGCAATTCTCCGTCCAAAGAAGGATATTAGCTATGGTTGCTTGAGTACCGGCATGTATTACACAAGCAAATTGACTAAGTACGCAATTAAGCAATCGCTTGAATCTGAAATCGTCAAATATCTCGTCGATAATGATATGGACTCATTCACGTCAGCTGCCATGGAATCAACCACAACCACTGGTTCTAAGGTAACCATCAACTATGGCATAACATATCAGTATGAATATTCATATCAAGACCAACCTCATAAACATAACTATGGGTTCGTTGGTTCAACAAACGCCATGTCATCGCTTCTTGGAATGATGGGTTTGAATATCACAGAAAGCCATTCATTAACCCTTAGGGATTTAGGCGGATGTAACTTGCCGAATAGCGTATCCATCTTCCCTCTAAGCTTCGATGAAAAGAATCTCGTCACCGATTATCTTGATAAATGGAACAACGAAGGGACGATAACCCTTAAGAATGGAACCGAACTTAAATATGAGGATAGAAGCCCTGTAACCTACACAGACACGATTTCTACCATCATGGCAATCGTTTCCACATTAATCAATATAGTCACAATCGCATTGGTTTGCTTTACCGCTTTGTCACTTGTCGTCTCAACTGTCATGATTGGAATCATCACCTACGTTTCCGTTATGGAGCGTATTAAAGAAATCGGTGTTATCCGCTCTCTTGGCGGTCGTAAGAAAGATGTCTCTCACCTGTTCAATGCCGAGACATTCATTATTGGCGGCCTCTCAGGTGTGGTGGGCATTGCAATTACATACCTTGCATCCCTTATCCTCAATCTCATCATCGGAGTGAACTTCGGCATCTACACAATTGCCGCACTTCCTTGGTAT
>CAVAGP010000101.1:0-4894 GCA_963588175.1 Faecalibacillus sp.
GTCTTTGATATGTCCCTGAACCTTAGTCTACACATGTTGAAAGTGTTGTTAAGCTGGAAATTAAGAAATAGTCGATAAATACTAACTTTTTAATATTTTTATATTGAAATTTTACTTGATTTTCACTGATGTAGAGTATGGAAACATATCGTTCTAGTATCATCCTATATAAAAAAGGCACATGCACGAATGCTATATGCCGCCTTTTTACTGAAATTAATAGGATAATATTCGTTTGTAATCAAATGAAACTTGCTTATTTTGCTTCATCAGAAAAATCATAGAAATCATCAACTATTTCATAATTTTTGCATCTTCGATTCCTATTTCCTCGGAAATACACTTCATAAAAATAACCTCCAATATTCTCAAATAGTGTGAGCGTATTAGAAGTTATAAAAATACGGCTATATTGTTTACGTTTAAAGTGATTTGGCTGTATACAGTACAAATATTTATAGGAACTCCTTTATTTATTTTGACTAATATTAGGCATATAAGATTGATATAATTTGGCGTTTAACAAAAAGCAAAAAGAAAAGAAGGCTTATGCCTTCTAAATAAATGAACAATTTTCAGATGTGAGTTTGAACCCATAATAAGAAATCTTGGTATGAACCCTTTCCTGAAGCCAATGATAAGAATTCATCTATCATTTCATCGTTAGTTGCCAACAAAGTGATGTTATTGTACTTAAGACCTACATCGAGCACTTTTGCAGCAATTCTTTTGTTGCCGTCATAAAAAGGATGATCCATGGCAAGTCCGAAAGACAATCTTGCCATCTTATCAACTGGACTTGGATACAAATCGGATGAATCAAATGTTTGAAGCGGTGTATCAAGAGCTGATTCAAGCATGCCTTCATCTCTGATTCCATCGCTTCCACCGAATTTAAGGATTAATTTGCTATGAAGATAGATGGTGTCGTCTTTAGAAAAATAGAACATTACTTAGCTAATTCCTCATAGGCTTTCTTATATTTGATGTCAGATTCCTCAGATAATTTATCGAGTGTATTCCTATCCATAAATTGGATGGTTGGGTTCTTCGATACTTTAAAAGGAATCGATTGTTCTCTTATGGCTTGCTTGGCGAACATGTTGAATGCTGCATTCATAGTTAAACCGAGTTCGGAAAATAACTTCTCTGCATTCTTCTTATCATTAACGTCCATTCTAATTGTTACGTTTACGCTTGGCATATTAACACCTCCATATCTACTTTTATTATAGCAAAATGCAAAGAAAAAGAAAATATAAAATATGTGCTAAAAATGTGCAATATTGTGGTTATCACCATCTAAAACCAAAACTGGATAAAAGAAGGAAAGCATCTCTGTTCCATCAAATCGATAGAGGCGGAGATATACGCCCATAGGATCGCATATCTGCTTGGCATAGACAAAGGGACCGACATCGGTCTTAAGGAGAACAAAAGGATATACGTCAAGGTGAGCTACATCGCCTTGATAGCTTGATGCTGGTAATAGAAAAAACAGCCAGAAAAGGGAATATAACATTCACCAATTTTGGGAATACTCTAATTGATTTTGATTTTTAGAACATCATTACTTCCGGAAGTTGTTTGATAAGAATAAACATAAGAATCTAAGGTATGAACAAATTTGGATTTATCCGAAAGATGATAGCCTTCGTTTTCCATAAAACTTCTAATGCGCCAATCTATGTTTTCACGATAGGAAATCATAGCCTCTCTTTCCAAAGGTAGATTGAAATCTAAATCAATATCAACGCTAAGTCGAGGTAAATCAAGCAAGAAGAGATTGATTGCAGTTCCACCTTTTAAGGCAAGAGCGTTTTTAAAATCACTATCATCTATGAAATTCGAAATAGAGAATAGTCGTAAAACTTTCTCACAGGTGTTCTTATTGAAATTATTGTCGCTTGCGATTTTGTTGATTTCTTTTGCGGTGTATTTAAGCATCAAGATTTCCTCCTTTGCTGGTTATTTCTTTTAAATTATGGTAGACATATAGTCCCCATTTTGAATTGAATTTGAGATTGCCTTTGTCATTGATGGCCAGGCGGCCTTTATTAGAAGGAACGCCTTTGGTTAAACATATATTAAAGAAGGTATCGGATAGCCTGAATTCGTTTTGATAATACGATAGGATGTAACCAACTTTGCGATAAAGAATTTCCTTGTGATATGCTTCTAAAATCTCAAGAATCTTCTTTTCCTCAAGATGCTTTCAGCCTTGATACAAGCGTCGATATATCGGCATAATCCATAGTCATCCTATTGGATATGTCCCCAAACCATTGTCTATACATGTTGAGACGGTTGTTAAGTTGGAAATTAAGAAATAGTCGATGAATACTAATTTTTTAATATTTTTATTTTGAAATTTTGTTTGATTTTCTCTGATGTAGAGTATGGAAACAGATCGTTCTAGTATCATCCTATATAAAAAAACGGCACATGCACGAATGCTATATGCCGCCTTTTTTGCTGAAATTAATAGGACAATATTGTTTGTAATCAAATGAAACTTAGTTACTTTGCCTCATCAGAAAAATCATAGAAATCATCTAAATATTGACTTGGCTGATCATCTTCAGGAAAATCATCCCATATGAGTTGTCCGTTTTCATCATATGACCAAATCGGATAGCAACCATATTCAAGAAATAATTGTAATTTTTTCATTTTATTTTTTCTCCTTCCAATTAGATACCGGATTTGCACCTACAATGTAGCCATTATCACTTACGGTAATCGCAATATACACATTCTTTCCGTTAATAGAGACTTCATAGACATCCCTGTCAAATCCGCTTGTGCCTACTATTTTTGCTTCTTTAACAGATTTCTTGATTACTTTTGCTATTAAATGATTTGGTATACCCTTATCTTTGAATTGAGATGCGTGCTCTTTGATGTGTGCTAATCCAGATGCTCGTTTTTCGTTTGTTGTCAAATGGCCTTTTTCTAACCACACTATTTTACCATTTTTATCCTTAGTGATAAATACGACGTCTTTTTCTGGATACCGTTTGAAATTTGTAGGTAACAATCAAAAAAGAAAGTCTCGCAATGTTATTGAGCAAAAGGACAAAGGAGGCTTTCTATATGGCCATTATACCAAAAAAGCAGAGACGTCGGACACAATTTTGAAGACATCGGCCAATTTCACCAAGGAATTCATCAGGCGGAGGCTGGAGAAATGCGATTTGGAGATATACTGCTCGATCGACAAAAGAAGATTCGAGCTGGTCGGCATGAGGGGGAGGACGCTGCTGACCAGCTACGGCGTCATCAGCTACAGAAGAAGGTATTATTTCGACAACATCGAGGAGAGATACGTCCACCTCCTGGACAACCAGCTCGAGATACCGGGCAACGCGAGGATGTCGAACGAGCTGCTGCTCAGGATACTCGACCTCGCGTCCACGATGACGTATCAGGAGGTCGGGAGGAGGCTTTCCAACGAGTTCACGCTGTCCAAATTCACGATATGGAGGGCGGTCCACGACACGGTCGTCGAGGCGGTCTACCCCAAAGGCGTCGGGAGGGGCGGGAAGATGCACCTCCAGATCGACGAGAAATTCATCGGGATGGTCGGCTCCGGGAGCAAGAAGAGGTATTACACCGCGACGATGTTCGCCGGCAAGGAGAAAGGGAGGCCTCTGAACAAGACGGTGCTGCCGTCCGCGAACCTCAGCAAGCTGAAGGCGAGGATAAACGAGCATCTGAGGGAACGCTACAAGGTCGGCATCGACGAGGAGATGTTCGTGTCGGGCGACCTAGCGACCTACATCCAGAACTTCAAGGACGGCATAAGGGTCTGCAAAACGAGGTACGTGCCGGACAAATTCCACGTCTACCACGCCATCAGGGCGGAATTGCCGGGCGTCCACGTTGACGACATATCGCTCAACGAGAGGGCGTTCCAGGATTATCTGATAAAGGAGCTGGGCAAGAAAGACGGGGCGGACGCGAGGAAGGTGGCGAGGCTGCTGAAGAGGGAGCCGACGGCTTTCGGGCCTTATCTTGACCCCGAATACCTTGGCTGCAGCCAAGAGGGGCAGAACAGCCACATCTACGCCCCCAGGTTCGGCAAATACGCGAACAGGTTCTCCAAGGACACGATCGAGAAGCTTTCCCTCATAAGGGAGGCGGAGGCCATGGGCTGCGCCGTCAAAATCGCCAATGCCCGCCGCGAGATCGCGAGAAAAGTCGATCTCGGGATAGTCGAATACGACTTCTCCGACCCGATGAGGGAGGCGATAGACACGTCGGGCATGAAGCGCGAGACCAGGAAAATGTTTGATGCAATCAGATACGGGGTGGAATAAAATGAACCCAGATAACAAAGCGGGGCTTCCCTACAAAAATAAAACGCTATCATGGATATCTATGGAATCTTGTTATTCCATAGAACTCCTCGAAGATATCTGGCGGCATATAGCCATAAACCAAGACATCCGTTGGCTCTAGCACCTCGAGCATTTTTCTTAAGCCTTCTTTGAAGATTCGCCTAAGCGGATTCTGGTTAGATTTGTCTTTGGCTATAGCACCATGAGTGCTTATTGCGACAACCGAATGCTTAGGCACGCCAAGAAAGCAAAAGTCGAATGTAGAGGAATCTCCCACCGCATATTAGGAATCACTTGGATGCCTCTGCATTGCTCGTAATAGCCGATCGGTGAGTTGTGCGCGTTTCTGAAAGAGAAATATTTTGGTACGTCAGCAGCGAAATCTTTCCGTGCGTTGGTGGAGGGTTTCTCCAGGGTTTATGGAAAAGACAATTACGACGTCAAAAAGCCTTTAAAAACCCATAAGAACGATTCGCAAGACGAGAACGGCATAGATTTTTAATTGATCTATTCGGAAAATCGAGCGTGGTTGCTGAGTCCTTCAAGAAGGT
>CAVAGP010000102.1:0-4763 GCA_963588175.1 Faecalibacillus sp.
GAACAAGACAACGCCTGTATCGGAGTTGATAACTCCCGGGACTCCGGCTGAGATGGCGTTGATTTCGCTTTTTTTAAGATTAGCCTTTTTGATGAGTTCTTTGGTGACCGAGATGATGACTTCTTCGATATTCTCGCTAGAATTACCCTTCTCGTTACTCCTTTTCTTGATGCGGCATATGATTTTGTCTTTGCTGTTGAATACAGCACCTAAGACTTTGGTGCCTCCGATATCAAGGCAGATATTATATTTCTTTGCCATTTCTATTTAGTTTCCTCAAGGATTGGTTTAACTGTTTTTGCTCTAGGTCTACGTGGCCCTGTTTTCTTAGGAATTATTTTCTTAACCGGGGTCTTCTTGCTTGTTGTCTTCTTGGTTGATGAAGCTTTCTTTACTGTTGCAGGTTTATTTTCATCCTTGACAGGTTTATCTTTTGCTTCTTCGGTTACGTCTTTCACTTCGAATGAATTGACGAGGTTCATAAATTTGTCTAAGTCCTTCTCGTCAAGCGTATTGAGGAATTTTCTGAACTTCTTCTCGGTCTTTCTTTCCTCTTTTGTTGAACGGACGTACTTGATTGCAGCACTGCTTAAAGTGATGCTGTCACCATCGACATTAAGAACCCCTTTAGCGAGTAATGAATCCACTAAATCTTTCTCTTCTGAAGGTCTTAAATCATATTTGTCGGCGAGTGCAAAATTTGTAACGATGCCGATTTTATCAATATATTTGACCACTTCTTTTTCGTAATCCGATAGTTTGAAGTCCGGGGCGAGATGGAATTTCTCCAGCACCTCAAAGTATTTGTCCGGGTATTTGACTTGGGTTTTCTTGCTCATATTACTTGTCTTCCTCCCCTAAGGGCTCATCGTCTTCTTCGATTATTTCCTTGATGTGTTCTCTAACTTCCTGTGGGGTGAGGGTTGTTGTTTCCTCTTCCTCTTCAGGCTTGCTATCTTTTGCTTCATCCTCGCTATCGGCGATTGCCTGCATTATGTCGTTCATCGAGTGGACAATGTAGCTCTTGCCTAATAGTTTGGTTATCGCTTTGAAGCCGTTATCTTTGATGCTTTTCTCCGATTCCTCGACTTTTTTCAGCTCATCCTGCTGGAGGATATCCGCGGAGATGAGTCCGGGGTTGGCGAATTCGGTTAGCTGTTTCTCGACATCCAAGTCTTTGCAATGCATGCTGGCGATTAGCTTTTGTTTATAGTCTTGGAGGGAATTCAGGGCTTCCTCATCCACCGGTGGGTAATGTGGATCGATGTCCTCTAACGTTTTTCTGACGATTCTAGAAACCAAAAGCCTAGCAAACCATTTGTGGTCAGCCGGGACTACATACCATGGGCTATCTTCGGTTGAGGTAGAATTAACCATCTTCTCGAACGCGTCCATATACTGGTCCCAATATTCTCTTTCCTTGATATCTCCAGGTGAGACTTTCCAGTTCTTCCTTGGGGTATCAATTCTGGAGATGAAACGTCTAGCCTGCTCATCTTTTGAGAGATTGAGGAAGATTTTGACGATTCTAGTTCCAGTGTTGAACAGATACTTCTCATAATTGTTAATTTGATGATATCTTTCCTTGATGATATCGAGGTTTTTCATCCTATCTGGGACGATGTCGTTCTTGTAATATTCGTGGACTTTGCCAACAAGCACATCCTCATAATAGCTTCTATTGAAAATGGAGATGCAGCCTTTCTGAGGAAGCGCACTCCAGAATCTCCATAAGAAATCATGAGCCTTTTCCTCAGATGACGGAACTTTGAAACAATATTCTTTGACGCCGTGTGGGGATAATGTCGAGAATACGGTTCTGATAACGCCGTCCTTGCCCGCGGCGTCCATGGCCTGGAAGATGAAAATGACGCCTTCTTTTCTCTCCGCGTAGAGTTTCTGCTGAGCTTTGTTGATGTAGATTAAGTTATCGACGAACTCGTCAACCGCCTCTTCTCTTCCGTCGAATTCGCCGGTTGAGGAAGTGTCGAATTTCTTGATGTTGAAATTCCTGGTGCCGTCATAACGGTAAAATTTTATATCTTTCATGTCATCCTCCTATGTTGCTGATACATTATAAAGACTTTAGAGTAAGTATCAATTTGTAATAATTACAAACGGATTAACTATTCTTTAGTTTGCTCATCCTTTTCTCCGTTAGATAAAGCAAGAGAGAAAGAACTGCAACGATTACGATTGTGATCAATGAATAAGCGAAAATCGGAACCATGTTGGTGGGATCGCTTTTCTGACAGGAAGCAATGGCGGAACCTAGCCCTTGACTAGTTGAGCCGGATATCACCTCCGCCATAATCTCTATTTTGAAGGATAAGGAAAAAGATGAGGCCAAACCCACCAAAACATATGGGGTTATATTTGGAATATCAACATATACAATTCGCTTAAAAGTTGAGGCACCATCGACTTTTGCAGCCTTAATCAGTTCTACATCAAGATTCTCATAACCTCTAAGTATTGCTTCATATTGGATAGGTAGAGAAATCACGCCAACCATGACGATTGGTACGTTCTTTGCGCCGACAAAGACAAGAAACAAAAAGACAATTGAGGCGGTTGGTATCGATTTTAAAACCGACATAAAGGGACCTATCAAATGTTTAACGTTCGGAATCGTTCCAGATAGAGTACCCAACACCAAGGCTGCTGCAAAAGAAACAGAAAAGCCCGCTAACGTTTTTAGAACCGATTGCCATATGCAACCGTAAGTATATGGCTTCCCCAATAACTTAAACGTTTCCTCCAATGTTTTTATCGGATTAGGGAAAATCATGTCGCTATTTTTAATCACGCTGGAAGTGATTATCCATGCGAAAAGAATCAGCAAGATGCCCAAAGTCGTGAATAACGTTTTCTTAAGCGATGATTTCATCCTTTATTTCATCCATTCCAAAGATTGAGAGGAAGTTATTGATATTCTCTTTATTCTCGCTAGCTTTCTTAAAACCGAGACCCAATCCGTTATTTTGGGAAATAACCGCCTTTATGACGTTAGGTGCGATTCCGTATTTAGTTTTAACTGCGTTTTCATCTTCTCCGCCGAGCTTATCCGTTATTAAGGCTGGATTAGTAAGTGCGGCATTAATGTCGCTCTCCAAATCGGATAGATACGAATCATATGAGTATTTGTCTGAATTTTTGACGAAAATAGAGGCTTGAACTAATGATTTATTGTTGGATTTTGCCTTATATTCATCCTGAATGTTTTTGTATATCGATGCCCTGCCATATGTTGCGGCGTTCTTGTTGTTTAGAGTTGCGAATAATACCGGCTGAGCAACAAATACATAATCTACAGTTGATGATGTTGCCACATTTACCCCGCTGGCGAGGCAGCCTGCGGCATCAGATACCGCATTGACCCACTCAATCGCGTTATCGTATTTATCACCATAAATATAATGAAAAACGAGATCTGGTGTTTGATTTTCTCCAAACAAAACGATTTTGTCGTCTATACCCATCACCCCATCTTCATCATTCCCGGTTGAGGCAATGAAGAAATTGCCAAACGTGATGGATGAATGAATCTTATAAGGTGCACCACCATTTATCGCCTTGATGCCTGAAACCGTATCAATAACAACGATGTCGTACGGAGATGACTCACTCAAGAAGGATACGACGTTGGATGGTACGCTATTAGTCTCAAAGTTCTCATCTTGGAAATGATTGTAGAACCCCACCGCTGGAGCTCCTGTCGGGCAAATGACCTTGCAGTCTGCCTTCTCTTCTAATGCCGTAGATGAACTTTTGGCTGTAGGCGTCCCTCCACAGGCGCTTAATATGCCTGCCAACGCCAATAATGTTTTCGCTTTATTTTTCATATCTAACCTCGTGGTTGTATTAAACTCCAATTATGAGAAAATAAATGTGATTTAAATCACACTATGAACAAAATTATCGAGATATTGAAGGCGTACGAATACAAAACCAATGAATATGAGGCCGATGAATGCGTTCATTATGAAGGCGAGGAATGTACTTTGGTGGAATTCGTTATATCTGGTCACATCCGTATTTCGTCTTTCGATTCAAACGGAACCGAACTCGTGTATAAAGATCTGAGAAAAGGCGACTGCTATGGCAATAACCTCGTTTTCTCGAGCAATCATATCTATAGAGGCAATGTCATATCCCTTGAGAGTTCAAAGACGATAGCCTTAACGAAAGACGAATATCTAAACTTGATGTCATCGAACAAAGAATTCTTAGAGGCAATGCTCATTTATCAGGCTGAGGACAGCAAGATTCTAAACCAAACAATCAAAATGATTTCTTCCTCAACGAGCGAAGAAAAACTGCTTTATTTGCTCAAAGTCAGCGGAAACACCATTAAAGTGGCATCAATTACGGACCTTGCAAAGAAATTGAACATGAGCAGGGAGGCCACATCTCGATTGGTGCATAGGCTCGTTCGACAAGGAACGATTGCCTATAAGGAAAAACGATTAACCAGAAGATAAAATGGTTTCTTGAGAATAATCGATATTTTTCTGGAGGCATCCGCCGGAGGGTGGAGGCCCACCACACTAAAGGCTTGAACCTATAGGCGGTTTGGGTATAATTAAATTGCTTTTTGGGTTTCCCTTCAGTTTTCGCTGAGGGAAACTTTTTTAATGCAACCTAACTACTATCGTGATAAGCAACACAGCCGCGATTGCGACTAGGAGCATGCACGGTCCTTTCTCCTGTCCGGCGGATGGCGATGTAAGAGCGCATAATTAATGCCCTCCATTATATTA
>CAVAGP010000103.1:0-4629 GCA_963588175.1 Faecalibacillus sp.
CTTGAGAGGCCTATAAGGGCCTTTATTTGATTCGTTTAGCATATTGAAAGTATAAAAAAGAATTTTAAAGAATGTCAAACAATAAAGAGTCAATGGTTAAATAAGCGTTTCTGAGCAATACGGCAAAGGCAAGAATCCATTCTCCGAAAGACGCCCGTAGTTATTTATAGACAACAAAAATAAGGATGGAAGATAAGAGCGCTAAAAAGAAAGAAATAAAAACCGCCAAAAGTTGGTTCACGCACGCGCATTATGCGCTCGAGCGCTCGAGTGCGCGCGATTCCTAGTAGAATTCTTTTATGTTTAAAATTTTCTTCCATGCATTAGGGGGGGCTTTGATAACCGAGAGCGAATTTAAAGGCGTAATAGTCAAATGAAGGCATGTAAAAGTGATCTTTAGATGAACGCACTTTTCTCTAATGTATTTCTTAAAAGATCCGTTTTATTGCTTCCTAATTCAAAACAAAAAATGAAGTCAAACGACTTCATATAGTTAAGCCCTTTCTAGTACTTTCGTTTCCCAGGCAATTAAAATTCTACAAGTAACTATTTCTTAATCTCTTCAACCTTGGCCTTGAAGTATTCAACAAGTTTATCCATCCCTTCGCCTGTTTTGGCGGATACCCTAATAACTTTTGCAAATGGATTAAGTTCGTGGATTCTTTCCTCCGCTTTAACGAAATCAAAATCAAAATACGAGATTGTATCAATCTTGGTAATAATCACCAAAGAGCAAATGGAGAACATCAAAGGATATTTAAGAGGCTTGTCATCACCTTCTGGTACAGATAAAAGCATTATGTTCTCATGAGCGCCGGTATCGAATTCAGCCGGGCAAACGAGATTTCCTATATTCTCAAGGATAAGGAGGTCCAAATCGCCTATTCCATACTCTTTTATGGCACTTGAAGTCATGCCCGCATCAATATGGCAAAGTCCTCCATTGTGAATTTGCATAGTCCTGATACCGGTTTTGTCTTGAATTTTTTGGGCGTCGACACTTGAATCGATGTCAACATCCATCTCTCCGATTCTTAAATCGTTTTTCATCAAATTTATGAGGGATGACAAAAGAGTGGTCTTACCACTGCCAGGAGAGGACATGACATTAACCATAAATGTCCCGTTTTCTTTTAAGAGCCTTCTAGTCTCATCGGCAGTTTTTGTGTTCGCAGAGAAAACGGATTCATGAACTTCTATTACTTTAACTTTCTCGCCCATTATTTATTCCACTCCACAATTTGATCAATTAAATAATCCGCAAGGGATTGAACTCCATCGCCAGTTTTGGCGGAGATGAAGAAGGCCTTAATATCTGGATTGCATCTTTTTGCGTATTCAACGACTTTGTCTTTATCAAAATCAAAGACTGGCAAAGTATCGATTTTATTGATTACGAGAATATCCGACTCCTTATACATTAGAGGATATTTAAGAGGTTTATCGTCGCCTTCCGGAACTGACAAAATGGTCATATTCATTGCAGATCCCGTGTCAAATTCAGCTGGGCACACAAGATTTCCTATATTTTCGAGTACCACAAAATCGAGGTCATCGCGATTGAATGCTCTTAAGCCTTGTCTCGTCATATCAGCGTCAAGATGGCACATTCCACCGGTGTGAATCTGAATTGATGGAACTCCGTTTGCAATCATTGTTTTAGCATCCACATCGCTATCAATATCCGCTTCCATAACGCCCCATTTGATACGATTGTTGAAAGCTTTATTCAACGCCAAAAGGGTAGTTGTTTTTCCGCTTCCAGGAGATGACATGAGATTCAATAAGCAAATGTGTTTGTTTTTAAGTTCTTGTCTTAAAACTTCCGCGTCTTTGTTATTGTCTTCGCAGATTGATTCTTTTACTTCGATTATCTTTACTAAATTCTCGTCCATAGCAATTGAATTATACACTATTTGATATTAAGTAGGATGTCGTTGATACACTCTTTTATCTCATCAAAAACCTTGCCATATCTATCCGAATACCACGGGTCTTCAATCTCGTTAATTGAGGGAGTATAAAAGAATAGAGGTTTGCATTTATTTTTCTTATCGTTGACTAAATAAGACAAAATTCTCTTGTTTGAGTTATCCATATAAAAGAGATAATCGCACTCATCCAAATCTTCCTGAGTTAAACGTCTAGAAGTGTGTGGATATATGGTTATTCCTTTTTGAATTAATGTTCTCTCCATCGGAGGATAAATACCATTGCCAATTTCCTCATTTGATAAGGCTAAAGAAGTTGAGGAAAACTCATTCTCAAGCCCTCTTCTTTTTGTCTCATCCTTAAAGATAAATTCAGCCGCAGGAGAACGGCAAATTGAACCATGACAAACAAATATTATCTTCTTCATATCACTGCAAAAACGCCATCAAACAGGCAATAAATAGGCAAAATTCCACGAATGAATTGCATATTTGCTCAATCCAGTTAGCCCTCTTATTTGAACTATCAAGTTTGATTGAGCAAATAACCATTGCGGACATACCAACTAAAGTTAATACATAAAATATGATTGATGTAACGTTCCCAAAATCAGCTAGAACATTTGGCTCGTTTGCAAGGCATGCCCAACAGATAAAGCCAACGATTGCAAGAAGCATACCAATGGGCAAGACAAATCTCATTTGTAGGAACATCCACCAGACATTCTTTTTCTTGAGTGCCACAATCGTCTTCCAAACAACCTTAATGAGTCCTGAGATAAAGGCGATTATTCCTCCGATTAAGATTACTATCGATCCTGTTGTGAGATAAGCAAAAATACACGCCAGCATGAAGAAAAGAACCGGAACAGCATCAACCAGCGCCAAGCCAATGGTGAAATCCTGAGGGATTGTATCTTTTGTCATTTTAGCTTTTGCCATATTAACAGCCTTTCCCATCCAGTGAACAGGCGCGACCCGGCATCTCTTCATATTCAAGATCGGCATAGCCTTTGTTTAGTAAATAAGATTCCCAATCAGTGAAAACCTTATCGTCTTCAACACAACACGGAATTCCAATATCTCCTACCTTTTTTAATCTATCAAAGATATCAGGGTGATTGTCTCTATATTTCAAGAAGTCTTTTAAATTCTTTAGGGATTCATTGATATCGATGTATGTGTGTTCAATTCCATATTTATCAAAATTGTTTTTGCAGTTTCTGCAATCTGGACACATCGGAGAACCGTATATTATTATCATTCATTCTCTTCTTTCGCTATTTTTGAAATATCGTATTTGAGCATTAACAACTTAACTTGTTGTTCAAAAACTGAAGCACCCAAAACATCAGACACATTCTTAAGTTTGTTATAGTCGGTCATGAAAGAGAAAATATCCTGGTCGCAGGAAGACATAAGAACATTATTGCCAAAATCTGTGTGAAGCGTTGTTTTAAATAGCCCTGAATCAGTCAACGAAAGAATACATTTTGCAGCATCGCCATATGTCAAAATTGGATTAATGACACCATCATTTGTTTTGCCTGTCATGAGATAATCCAATGACGTGTCAAGTATTTTAGATATTTTTATCAAATAAAATGGTGATGGGGTAGTATTACCGTTTTCCCACCCAGAAACCATTTGAATTGTTCCAGAACCTAATAATTTTAAGAAATCCTTTTGTTTAAGCTTTTTCTTTATTCTTAATTCTTTGATACGGATTCCGATTTGAGATGAAAATTCATCCATAGACGCAAAGACCTCCAACATAATAAGTAAGCATATTATCAATGAATTGCCGAAAAATATGAATACTTATCTTTTGAAAAGAAAATTTTAATAGCATTTATGTTTTGAAGTAATTTTTGAACAACAGCCTCGGCTCAATGATTTTTGAAAATCGGGTTTAGGATTGAATTGCAAAATCAAGGGAGGACATCAATGAAAACTGGCTATAAAACAGGCGCTGGAAATAAACCGGAAAAATATATCCTAGCTGGTCAAGGGGAAAAGAGCGGAGAATACACAAAATCCAAAACCACTCCCGATAACACAATCGCAGTTCGACAATTTGCCGTAAAAAATATTAGGTATCGTTTTAATTTTTGCCACTCAAAATTGGTAGGATATGTCAGCGAAACATCTATATGCGGCGAGAGCGTTTCAATCCCGGCTAATGGAAAACCTAATTCCGTTGTCAAAAAAGTAATTCACCGATACGTCGTTACCGAAAGATACTATAATGAAAAAGGCGAGGCGTACTTAGATATAGATTACACATGCCATGGCAACCCTAAAGCACATCCAAAAGTTCCGCACATTCATAGATGGTTCTATGATAATAATGGCAATTTGGTCAGGGGAGTTTGGGAGGATTTTCAATGAAAGCAGAATGTATAGAGTCTTTAATTGCATGCAATAGAGAAATCGAGTTCAAATATAGAGGGAAAAAATATTCCATAACATATTACAATGATAAAAGAGAAAAATATATCTCGGTATGTGAGGCGTACAAAACTCCTATCGATGTAAGAAATTCATCTGAAGTTTTAAAAATTAGGATCGGAAAACTAACTCTAAAAGAGGTGTTTGCAACGTTGTCGGATTCCGCCTTTGACATATTCTAATTGCGTTATTTTCTTTGAAGCAAAGATTTTCGCCATTAAAAATGATATCCTATTGCGGGTAAAGG
>CAVAGP010000104.1:0-4553 GCA_963588175.1 Faecalibacillus sp.
TCATAATGATGTTGCATATTCCTACAAAAGCCCAATTTCATATCAAGAATCGTTGACATTAATTTCTAAAAGTAAGGCCATCCTTGATATAAATGATTTGGATCAAACCGGTTTATCCCTTCATCCATTGGAAGCGCTGTTTTTTAAAAAAAAGCTTATTACAAATAATCCGTATATAAAAAAGGAGAAATTGTATAACAAGAATAACGTTTTTATTCTTAATGAAGATGACGTTAACAAGCTAAAAGAATTTATCGATAAGCCTTTTGATGACGAGAATTATGAGGAATTAACGAGTTACTATTCAATGCAATCATGGGCTAAAAGATTTGAGGTATAGATATGCCAGCCAAATTTCATTATATTAATTATTTGGAAACATTAATTCAATTTATTAAAGGAAACAAAATGGTTGTAGGGCCTAAAACGAAAATCAAGAAAGAAAAGGGCGCAAAAATCAAAACTTTAAATTTATTGATTTTAAATTGTACTCAATTTCCTACGTATTTTTTTAAAAATTCCTTGCTATATATGTTTAAAAATTCTCACTTTGTTAGTTATGGGAATAAAAAAACAAGGGTATATTCTGGCTTTATCATTGATATAAGGGAGAATGCGACCCTTAAAATCGGGGGGGGACAACTATCAACAGAGATGTCTCCATTTACTGCTTTAAATACATCGAGATTGGCTGCGATTGCCTAATCGGACCGGGAGTCAAAATCCGCGACGGCGATGGGCATTCTATAGATAACAAAATTTCTTTTAAGGATGTGATTATTGGCAATCACGTTTGGATTGGCGAAAATGCTTTAATTTTAAAAGGCGTTAAAATCGGGGATAACTCAATTGTTGGGGCAGGAAGTGTAGTTACGAAGGATGTTCCGAATAACAGTATTGTTGCAGGAAATCCGGCAAGAATTATAAAAAACAACATCAACTGGGAACGATAAGGAGGAAGAATAATTATATGAGAGGCATAATCTTGGCAGGCGGCAGTGGAACCCGCCTATATCCACTAACAATGGTAACAAGCAAACAGCTATTGCCAATATATGATAAACCGATGATTTATTATCCATTATCAACTTTAATGCTCGCAGGCATTAAAGATATATTGATAATATCCACTCCGGTTGATACACCTAGGTTTGAATCACTATTGGGTGATGGTTCTAAATTTGGCATCAATTTATCTTATAAAGTCCAACCATCTCCAGATGGACTTGCTCAAGCCTTTATCCTTGGCAAAGACTTTATAGGAGATGAACCATGCTGCATGGTACTAGGGGATAATATCTTCTATGGCAACGGATTTAAGAAAGCATTGCATAACGCCGTATTAAACGCCGAGAATGGTAGGTCAACAATATTTGGGTATTATGTAACGGATCCTGAGAGATTTGGCGTCGTTGAATTTGATAAAGACGGCAAAGCTATATCAATTGAGGAAAAACCTAAGACTCCTAAATCCAATTATGCAGTAGTCGGTCTCTATTTCTATCCTAATGGTGTCTCATCTATGGCTGAGCAAGTAAAACCTTCAGTGAGAGGTGAGCTTGAAATAACCACCTTAAATCAAGTGTATTTAGATAACGGCAACTTAGATGTAATCACATTTGGCAGAGGCTTTACTTGGCTAGATACAGGGACACATGAATCACTCGCAGATGCAACGGCGTTCGTTAAGATGATTGAAGAACATCAAGGATTAAAAGTGTCTTGTATTGAAGAGATTGCCTATAACAACGGTTGGATATCTAAAGAAAAACTATTGGAGATAGCGGAACCAATGAAGAAGAACCAATATGGTCAGCATTTAATCAATGTTGCCAACGGGAAGATCAGATATTAGGAGGACATTTAATATAGGGTAATCTAAAGAACATTCATGTTATATTCTTGTAACTAAGCAATCTTTGGATTAATGACGAATTTTATTAATAGTAAATGTAAATAAAAAAACAAAATTAACACCTTGCTTCCCCGTATATAGTGAATTCCTGCGGGGGGGGGTAATAAATTGTATTATGCCTGTATGGGCCTTGGTTAATAAGGCCTATAGGATATAGCTATATATGGTCTTAAGAAAGGCCATATATGGATAATATAGAAACAAAAGAAAATAATGAAGTTAAGCCTGCAAAGGCTAGGAATGCATGCCTGAACTTCTTTGAAGCGTTGGCCGCTATCTTCATTATGCTGCATTTAGGGCATGCCCCGTTCCCAGGTGAGTTTGGCAAAATAGTCGCCTGTATTGGCAACTTCGCGGTTCCATTATTCTTTATTGTGTCGGGTTACTATTTGCTGAAACCCAATATGACTAAAGAAGAATTAAGAGACAAACTGAAGATAAGAATCAAGAAGATGGCATTCTTGCTCTTATTCTCGTTTGTCATCTATACGATTATCTCTTTTGTTAAGAAAGGGTATGGCGAGGAAGTGTTAACCGCGGGAGAATGGTTTAAACAACATTTCTTATCGCCTAAAAGATGGGTTAAGTTCTTGTTGTTCAATTTCCCCTTAGTTGAACCAATAAACTGGTATATGCTCGCTAGCATATATTGTTACGTTGTTATCTATATATTCGCAGGACTCTTCTTGAATAAGAAGTGGATTGCAAACGTATTGGTCACTACCTTATTCGTATGGATTATTTATGGATTATGCATATCTAAATTCAATCCTAGCTTATTTGGATTTGAGTTAAGCTGCCTAGAGAATATACCTAGGACTTGGTTTGCCGTTGGCTTGCCGTTTATTGCCTTAGGCATATTGCTTAATAGATATGAGGATAAACTCAAATCCATAAAGCTAAGGTATTACGTTATCGCCTTAATCGTATCCACAGGATTAAAGATTGGCGAAATGTATTTGTTCGAATGCCTATTCAATGGAAGCGTTAGATATACATTGGGCACGATAATCCAAACGATATGCTTAATTGAGATAAGCATGATTGTCCCAACATTCATGTCTAAATCTAAGCTGTTGAACCAAAAAGGCAATTGGACCATGTTCGTCTATATATTCCAATTCGCGGTTATATATGCGCTTAAGTTCGTATACGTCAAATTGGGAATAGAGGAGAATGCCATTGCCAGTTGGTTAAAGCCTGTAGTTGTCGTATTGCTAACCGTAATAATCGCAATGGTAGTCAATAGGCTATACGTATTCTTATTGGATCATAAGAGGAAGACTATAAAAAACAATGCATAAAGAGAAAGGATTGGTTATATGGAAAAGATAATCGGTAATTTCAAATTCATAGAGACATCTATCAAGGATGTATATGTAATAGAGCCAAAGAAGTATGGCGATAATAGAGGATACTTCATGGAAACCTATAAGGAGAAAGACTTCAAGGAAGCAGGATTGGATTATAACTTCGTTCAGGATAACCAGTCCAAATCCAAGAAAGGCGTTCTTAGGGGCCTGCATTTCCAAAAGACTTATCCCCAGGCTAAACTGGTGAGATGCATCGAAGGGGAGGTCTTTGACGTATGCGTTGACCTAAGGAAGGGCTCACCAACATACGGCAAATGGGAAGGCGTGGTATTATCCTCCGAGAAAGGCAACCAGTTCATGATCCCTAGAGGCTTTGCCCATGGGTTTGTGGTATTGAGTGATAGCGCGACCTTCTGCTATAAGTGCGATGAGCTATATCATCCAGAAGACGAAGGCGGAATCATGTACAATGACCCTGATGTGGGAATTGATTGGCCATATAAAGAAGAACCACTGCTATCAGAGAAGGATAAGAAGCACCCATCTTTAAAAGAATGCAAGATTGAATTCTAATTAAATAAAATACAAATTGTATATTTTTTAATTTAATCTATAATGGATTCGGAGGTGACTTCGATATGGCAAAGTATGTGTTGCTTAAACTTAGAGTTAATGGCGTCAAGGGTATTAAAAATGAATTGGAATTTGATTTCTCCAATAACGGTCTAAGCCGTTCCTTTGACAATTCCAATTCCCATGTTAAAGCCATTTATGGTTCTAATGGCGCTGGCAAGACCGCAGTGATGTATGCGATGAGGATGTTTAAGCAATTGATACAAACCAAGGATTACATCTCTCTAGCTAGTTATGACGGCACATTCAGAAAAGTCATAAATCAAACTACAAACAAATTCTTTATCGAGACCACTTTCGCATATATCGATGAGGAATCTAAAATCAAGGATATTTATATTCAATCCTATGCCATTGAGAAGAACGCCAATGATTTATCCTATTATATTTCTCATGAATACCTGAAAAAACTCATCGGATTGAATTTATCCAAAAACGATAAAACGAAATTGATTTATGAAGTACGATCTGGAGTATTGACTCTTAATTGCAGCCGAGAAGATAAGGATATTATTGCTTCTAACTGTATCAACCTAATCGGGAACAATTCTTTTATCCAGATAATTATAAATAATTTTGATAAATTATATGAGAAGGTCAAATATAAAGAGCTTTTTGAATCGTTATATTCATTATTCTTATTCTCGGCGAATACGATGGTGCTTCTTAATGATGATGACAAGGATTATATC
>CAVAGP010000105.1:0-4268 GCA_963588175.1 Faecalibacillus sp.
GTTCAGTGATATGTTTAACAGTGCGGATATTATTTTCTGGTGTGATTCCACTAAAGATGAGAGTGAGCGATACGATGAACTCAGAAAGACGCTGAAATCGCTTTTGAATTAATAACTAAAACTTCCCATACCTAAAATGGGCTTCGCACCTTGAAAATTCAATATTTCAGCTAACAAAATAGTGATTTATGCCATTGCAACATCCGGATGGAGCGCATTGCGCAGATATTCCGGCAGTCTAGACTCAAAATCAGCAACAAAAGCAGTCAGCTGCTCTTTGCTAAGCTTTAGGATTTCCTGAAGACTTGCCATTAAGGCATCCATCAGGATGCTAAGCGATCTGCTGAATGTAATGTCTGCCATTTCATCAACGAGGAAAAAGAACAGTTCACCAAGTGTTCTCTGATCTTCATTTTGACGCTGTTCTGTCGCAAGTAACATATATCTGGTAAACACAATGGCCACATGGGCTGTCAGTGCATCATAAGATAAACTGTGACATTCTCCGATCAGGTTCAGCATGGATTTACAGGTTTTGAAGAAAACCTCGATCTGCCAGCGCTTTCCATAAATGCGGATGATTTCTTCTTCGGAAAGAGTTGTATCTGTACAGATAAAAGCAAGCCAATCCTTGCGGTTCGCTCTGTTTCTTACACAAACGATCTTCGCAGGAATCGGATTTTCCTTTCCAAGCATAACGTCAACAGAAAGCAGATATTTTGATCTGCCACGACGTTTTTTGTTCCGAGAATAGATTTCTTTGATATTCAGCTGTTCACCGCAGTATGAATATTTGAGCCGGCTGCTTTTCTTGATCATGGCAATCACATCCATACCTCTTGAATGAATAGCTGCGACCTGCGCAGGATTGGAAAACCAGGAATCAAACAGGACATAATCCGCTTTTAAGCCTGCGCTGAGGGCGGTATCCAGCAGGGTCAGCATTGCTTCCGGTGCTTTTGTCTGAGCAAGCTTGCGTCTCTTTCCTGCAAGGGTTCTGTTATCAAAGCTGTTTACAGGGCCAATGATGTTCGCGTCTTTTGCAGATGCTAACAGACAGCTGTTTACAGGGATTAATGTATTTCCATCACTCCAGCTTAAGGTAAGCATCCGGAAGCCCTTTTTGAATTGCATATCCGTGTGGTCAAAAACTTTTGAGCCAAGCTCCGTTTTCTTACAGCTGGTTCGACTGAAAAGGCTATCATCAATGATGAAGACATTTTTTCTTTCTTCATTGGTCAGATCTCGAATATCATTATTGACGATATCTGCTGCAAGAAGCGAAGTAAACCGAAGCCAGTTAGTTTTTGTAGAATTGAGGAAGCGATAAAAAGTGTTCTTTGAAAACGCTTCTTTAAAGGAGCCAGTACGTTGCTGCATATACATACTTCTTCCGACAAAGATGTTGCTGAGTTTGTAACGAAGCAAGGAAACAGGTGAAACGCCTTTTTCTTTCATCCCGTTGCATTTGGCAAGTAGTTTCCCGACATGATGCTTAGAAAAAAATCTTTGTACACAATCAACTAAAGCTTTCTCATCGGAATCATTTTGTGGTATACTGGACATGGCATAAATCTCCTTTGTTAAAATGGTTTCTTGTCAATTCCATTATACCAAACGGAACAGGTTTATGCCTTTTTTATTGGCTGAAATATTGAATTTTCAAGGTTCAACACACCTTATTGGTGTGGGAAGTTTTAGTAATACATTATTTCAACAATATGATTAGGGTGTCAAAAGGTTTATACCTTTGATATAAATTTGTACCTTGAAAACTTAACACGATATATAAAAACATTGGATTTTCTGGTAAACTATAGGTAAGATTTTGTGAGGTGATCCATATGTCTTTTGTTAAAAATGATAATCAACAACTTACTCTTTTAGATAGCACTTTCAATCTTACAGAACGCGAAAAACGAATGTTGGAAAAATCATGGGCAAAAACTTTTGCAGATAAAGTTTTTCCTGCTATTGATGAAAACATTTTTTCTGTTCTTTATAGCGAAAAAGCATCCAGACCTAATACTCCGGTCAATGTGATTGTTGGGGCACTGATTCTTAAGGAAGCTCTTAATGTTACTGACGATGAGATCGTTGAAGCTATGGCATTTGATATTCGCTATCAGTATGCCCTGCACACAACCAGTTTCACAGAGCAGCCAATTAGCGATAGAACTCTTAGCCGATTCAGAGCAAGAGTTCTTTCTTACGAAACAGAACACGATGTTGATCTTATTCATGAATGCGTTGTAAAAATGGCAAAAGAAATATCTGATTTTATGAATATCACCCCAGAAAAACAACGTATGGACAGTTTAATGGTTGCTGCAAATATCAGGAACCTTTCATTACTTGAATTGTTTTACACTTGTGTAGCTAATCTTTGCAAAATAATGGATGAGCGTGGAACCAAAATTCCAGACGAGCAACACCATTACATTGAAAAAGATGATTATAATAAATGCATTTATCACAAGCGAGATATGGATGCTACTGAGAGAATCATTGTTGTAATGAACGATGCAGATATCTTGATAAAAATTTGTGATTCAACAGGCGATTTTGATGATACAAGTGAGTATCAACTGCTTATTCGTCTATTAAAGGAACGCACGATCATTGAGGATGATGGCTCAAGGCGGCTTCGACAAAAAGAGGAAGTTGAAAATTCTTCTGAAGTATTGCTTAATCCTTCTGATCCAGAAGCCACTTTTAGATATAAAGCAGGTGGTAAACATCTTGGATATGTTGGAAACGTAATCGAATCCGTCGGAGAAACAGGGAGTTTAGTCACTGATTACGATTACCAGCAAAATACTTACGCAGATAATCAGTTTATGAAAGATTATCTTAATGGAAAAGAAGATTTTTCTGAGGGTTCCTTTCTTGTTGCCGATGGGGCATACAGTGGAGAAGAAAACTCGCGTTTAGCATCCGAGCATAACATAAAGCTTGTTACAACCAATTTCACAGGACGTAAACCAGATGAAATATATGCTGATTTTATCTTTACAAATGATGGTAAATATCTCATTAAATGTAAGAATAATTGTATGCCTGAAGATTGCGTTTATGATCCGAGCAATGACCGTTCAGTTGCATATTTTCAGATGAGTGATTGCGAAGAATGTCCTTACAAAGAACGATGTCAGCCACGTTTTCTAAAAACACGAGTCCGAAAGGAAGTATCCTGGAAATCCGTTGGACGTGCCAAACAATTACAGTACATGCAAACGGAAGAATTTTCTGAATACGCAAAATTTAGAAATGGAGTGGAGGCAATTCCCTCTCTTCTTCGTCGAAGATATCATGTAGACAAGATACCTGTGCATGGTAAAAAACGTACTCGATTATTCTTCGGATTCAAAATAGCAGCATTAGATTTTCAAAAGCTATTAGATTATACCAATAGCTTAGATTTGTATGCTTTCAATAAGGAAACAGCATAAAACCAATGAACCACCGTTACAAAACAATAGATTCAAGAATCATATCTTTCATCAGTTCGTGTTAAATTTTCAAGGTACAAACAAAATCAAATATTAAAATGGTGCTTTTGACACCCTAATCATATTAGGAAATTTCTCCATTTGGAGAAATCTCTAATATAAAAAGCCCACAAAATGTGGGCTCAGCAAAAAGACGGTAAATGATTTAGAAAAGGTTGATATAAAACCCTTCTTCTTCGCCGTCAAAATCGTCATCCTCGGTAAGAAAATAATGCATGTCAAGCAGATCAGAATCGCTCATGTTTCTGACAAGCGATGGAGTCATTCCTTCCGGTGGATTTTTAATATATTTTTCTCTTAGTTCCTCTATTAATTTTTGATCCATATGTGTTATCAGCCTCCCATCTGTCGGATAAATTTAGTATGTGACAGATGGAGCAAAAAATCAAGGGGATTTTCCTTCGGCATGATGTTTCATTTTGGCCATAGCTTTATTATAGAGATCTTCAAGAGAAACTTTTGTATGTTTATAGTATAGATCGAGTAGCAGCATTTTCTTTTTACAGTTAGGGCATTGGATAGGATCATATCCAAAAGATAATGCTATTCTGGTGCGCCAGGTATTAAGTTCGAGGAAAATCTTGTGTTTTGCCTGTGGTATCAATTTATGTAAAGATTGATCAAGTTTGCGATGCCGCGCATACAGACCATAATAACGAGTCATTTTAAAGTGTTTTTCAGGGATGTGCTGAATAAGCAGTTTAATAAATTCAATAGCAGGCAGCGTTTTTTTGACATAAGCATTATCTTCATGGC
>CAVAGP010000106.1:0-4233 GCA_963588175.1 Faecalibacillus sp.
TCGGCAGGACAATGTCCGGCGTGCCGGGCAGAGTGCGGACATTCAGTCTGTAACGATAGCCCCTCCGCCACAGCGCACGCCTGACCGCCTGCTCGGGGCGGGTATCCTTCGAGCGGATGTGCGACATACATTCGTGCCGCTGCGGGGGAGTCATATGATCGGACATATTCTGTGCAATCAACCTATTTCACATTTCAGAAATCCAGATTGCCTGTTTTTGGATTCTTAAAAATCCTCTGATTATGGCGATTAGCCCTTGTTGACAATTTCGCTGAGCCTATTAAGAAGGTCAAATTCGCTGGATTTTAGGACATTGTATTTTCCATATGACTGTTTTGCCAAGACATCGTTGATTATATATCCTCTTTTTAGTTGAGGAACTATATTTGAACTTAGCCTGTTTAGGAATTCTGCGATTTCTTGCTCACTAGTCGGGAATTTATATCCTTTCTTTCCTATCGGGCTAATGATAATAACGCCTTTATCTCGCAATTCAGATACTTTGACAATAGGGTCTCCGATTTCTATCTTTCGGGCTGTAAGATATTCTTTGATTTCCTTTGATGAAATATGTCTTGTTGGTTTTCTAAACCCTTCTTGAATTAAATATTGAATCAACTCACATCCGACCTTGTCTTGCTGGTTGAACTCTAGATATTTTTTTGCGGAATTTACCGACAGATCAAATAACTCTTTGTCAAATGTTGAATTGAAACTACTTGCAATGGCAAACATGGGGATTGATTCTTCTGGGAACCATTCAATACTAATCCTACTCTTTATGTTATCGTGAATCGCTTGGGCATGATTGTCATCGAATTTGCCACAATAGTATTTTCCCAATACTCCGACATAAAGGTCTGCCAGTTGAAGCAGAGGCTCTTCTGTTATATCATCTGCGGTGTTGAATGTGTTATTTGAAAATAGGGTGGGCTCAAGTCCAGCCTTGTCCTCCATATATGTTTTAAGGGACTGTTGGAAGTTGATATCTCCAGTCTTGTCAGAGATGATATGAATCTCGCTATAACAGTCAGTAAGCGTTTGTGATAGAATCCGCTGAAAGTATTTTATGAAAATGGGCTTGAATGATAACCCGGAGTCTGTTTTGATCTGCTCTTTATCAACAATCAAGGCTATGACATAATGTTCAAGGTTTTTAAGCCTCGTTAGCATGCCTAAGTATTTTCCCAAAGCAGAGCTGTTATTGGTTATCTTGGATGATTTGATGTATCCAGCGGGGCAATCCTGCTTAACTATTTCTGAATGAATGCGCCTGGCTGTTTCAATCTGGCTTTCCGGAATGACGACAGCAGCATAAATGAAGTACTTAGTCGTTCCTGCCTTGTCTGTATGCAGAGAAGGCGTGCCATATTCATCGATGAATACATTAACGGTTTTTGGCTCATCCATAAAATAATATGTCTATTTGAGCCGTATCTGTAGATTCAGCTTGAATGATAGAGAGCCATCGGCCTCTTTGATGATTTTGGCATAATCATGCCTGGTGGTACTTGCTCGTTCAAGGTAGGCGTTGTTGTATAAGAAATCTTCGAAGCGGTTACGATCATAGAAGTGATAGCAAAGAATATCGCCGCTTTCTTTTACCACGAGATAACCACCATTTGCATCATACTTCCCGTTCCACGCTTTCCCCGGCATCATCCCAAGAGCTGATGACGTCAAGAGATTCTTCACCTTGTATTCGTAGTATGGAATGCTCTGGGACATATCGAAATGAAATGGATTCTTCCCAGACAGGATTTTTACCAAATCCTTCAACATGTTAGTGTCCTGGTCAAGTTGCTCCAGTAGCAATAAACCGATGATTTCACCTAAACGACTATCAAGCAATTCCAGATTGTTCTTAAAAATAGGGTTGTCAACTTTGTCGAAAACAAGATGGCATCCTTTGTTCTCAATGGACTGTACCCGACATATTACTTTCTTTTGTTTTGGATTTAGGGCGTTGATGTTGACAATGTCGGAGTCGGTAAGCGTGCCACCACAAATTTTGAAATTGAAGTTGGTCGCCTTGCTAGCATTTAGCAAAGTCGAATCGCCACCAAGCTGAGACTTGATGCTGAACCCCATTTCGGTATTCAGTCTCGTCCGTCTGTCGTGTAGAATAATCCTTATATCTGTCTTATCGGAAGATTTGGCCTTTAATGTGTGACAATGAATTTTTGTCATAAAATCTTCCGTGTAAGGAAGGGAAAAAGCCCCTTTAGGGCCAATCCCACCCCCAGCTCCCTGCATTGCATAAAGCAATGTTATCGCCTGATGCTCAAATTCTTTTGCTGGCAATCTAAGTAATTCTGTGCCGTCTGATGTTTGGATTATGACATCACTATTTTCGGGCAGATACTTCAATTTCCCCTCCGCTTCGTCTCGTAATATCATAATAATCGGATAAACGAGATTCTTTATTTCGTTAAGATTCTCGTCACCAGCGTGGACTTCGCCATCCCCGAGAAGTTTCAGCAAAACATAAATCTCGCTCCATTCTCCTTTGTTCCCCGTTATAGCCATATTACTTAGTTTTAGTGAGTTTAATTCGCTTTAGAATTTGTTCGGCCGTCGCCTGGATGGCGGGAACTGCAACAGAGTTCCCAAACTGTTTGTAAGCGGAGGCATCTGCTACTCCGATTATGAAGTTATCTGGAAAACCTTGCAATCTTGCCCACTCTCTAGGTGTCATTCTTCGTATACCGTCTCGATTAACTTCTCCTTTAATTCTGGTTGTAGGCGTGAAATCCTTTAATCTTTTGTCGATAACAAGATTTCGCTCGCGCCCCATTCCTCCTACAACGATAGCATTTGCAACTCCGTCATCTGGGATAATCTCATAACCAAACCCGTTGCCTTTTGCGGCGTGTCGTTCCTTGTGCGCTATGAGGGTTTTTATGTATTGCGTGGAGAGATAATACTTGGATGACACCACATTTTCTTCCCTGATGTCGGAAAACGTTTTGGTCTTATCCGTAGGGGCAGGATATGTGAAGTCACTAACACCTTGGTCTTTTCTGAAGCCTACGATATAGACTCGTTCTCTATGTTGAGGAACGCCAAAATTCATTGCGTTTACAATCTGAGGATCAGGGACATAGTAATCCAAATCCTCACGCAATACCTTCAAAATTGTTTTAATTGTATCCCCTTTATCGTGTATAAGTAAACCTTTGACATTCTCGAGGAAAAATGCTTTCGGCCTCTTCCTCCGGATAATTTCTGCAACATCAAAAAACAGCGTTCCTCTTGTTTCCTCAAAACCTCGGCGTTTACCTGCCAAAGAAAAAGCTTGACATGGAAATCCTGCACATAAGACATCGAAGTCATCTGGAATATATGATTTGGTCTCTTCCGACGTTATGTCACCAAACGGAACTTCGCCATAGTTCAGCATATAAGTTTTTTGTGCTTGAGCATCCCATTCTGATGAGAATACGCATTGCCCGCCTAGGTTTTGCATTGCCATTCTGAACCCCCCAATACCAGCGAATAAGTCTATAAAGGTAAACTTCGGTTTTTCGCAAGGCAGAAATGGGACAGAAAAGAAATCTGGGAAAAGAGATCTGTTAAACGCGCTGTCATTCAGGACATAACTGTACTCTTGCTCGGTATTGTGGTCTAAGCCGTCTTGTAGAAGGCCTTCTGCCTTTACGCTATATGGCGCCCCAGATTTTTTCCCAATATTGTGAAGATAATGTGAAATGATTGCAAGTTGCATATCCAATGGCATTTGTTGTCCATCAGACATACAGGTGTGAGGACCTGAGAGACTTGCAGATGTTCTTCCTTTCAAAAAATCCTCAATCATGAGATTCTTATGAGTGTTGTATGTGTTCATATTATCCTCAAAATTAACTTCTAACAAAAATGATAGATTGTTGTCTTAAACCAGACAAAGTTACAAAAACAAATAATATAATGCGGTATATTACGATTCAATTAACACAAAAAGACAGTGGGAGGGCTCTTTGACTGTGCGTTTCTACAGATTGATTCTAATTGTACGGCTTTCGTCAGTATTTCATAAATAAAGCGGCGTTTAGGAGATGGGGGACTTAACGATTTTATCAGGTCAAATGAGGCGAATTATGCGTTTTGCGAAATCATATTCTCCCCACTCCGACGACCTCCAGGTCTAACTCTTCTATCATCGCGAGGACATTGGCGTAGTGCTCTGGGGAGATGTAGCGCTGGATCTGGAGGAGGACCGGATTGGCCGCTGGG
>CAVAGP010000107.1:0-4184 GCA_963588175.1 Faecalibacillus sp.
TCTCAGTCCAATATCCGTGAAATAATATTTATAAGGGGTGTCGATATATTTTTTGCCTTTGATGTCGTATCTTTTAGCACGCTCAATCAAGAAGGAGTCAACAAAGTAATCAAGGTAATTTTTTAATGTGTTTTGACTGATCGAAACTTGTTTAACACTCTTGAAGGTGTCCGATAACTTCTTAGGATTTGTAAGAGAACCGATAGAAGATGATAAAACATCTAACAATTCTTCAAGTTCTGCGTCATTTCTGACACCGTTTCCATCTTTAATATCCTTAATGTATGTTTCCGTGAATATGTTTTTAAGTAATTCGATTTGTCTTCTTCAGTCGTAAATTCGATTAATTTAGGCAATCCGCCGAAAGTTATATATTCCTTCCAACCATCTTCGTTTGTGCCACTATAGACAGACATGAACTCGGAAAATGAAAGTGGAGCGATATGTATTTGGTCTCCTCGTCCACGGAATTCCGTTATGATGTCTTTGGATAGAAATTTAGCATTGCTGCCCGTTACATAAGTATCAACATTGCTAATATGCAAAAAACTGTTCAAAACGTCTTCGAATTCATCGACAAGCTGAACTTCATCGAGCAGGACATAATACATTTCGTCGTCCTTAACGCTATCGTGCACATAATTACACAAAGAGTCGGGGTCTCTGAATCTCTTGTTTACCCTATCATCAAGCGCGATTTTTATAATGTGGTCTTTTTTGACGCCGCAGGAAATTAAATGTTTATAGAATAACTCAAACAATAAATACGATTTGCCACAGTGTTTAAGGCCAGTGATAACTTTAATTAATCCGTTGTGTTTATGTCTAATTAGTTTGTCTAAATACAAATCTCTTTTAATTTCCATGTTTTTGTCCTTGAGCTATACCCATCATTTGTATAAGCGTTCGCAACCAAGATAATTTTATTGAATATCATTGTTGCAAACCCCAAAAAAATTCAATAGATTTTGGATAAATACAACAAAAAATGGACAGGCAACAATAAGCGGATTATACCTTCTAGCTCTTGATAGAGGATTAAATTGCATAAGTTTGACTTTGTTTGTCCTGCTTGCTCTGGAAATACTGCTTTGTATAGTTGGCTAAAGTTCCTCATTAAGATAAGGCGAAAATAATTTGTTTTGACGCACTTGGCAAACCGCCCATCTGTGTCTTCTTGCTTGTTATATGCCGATTGCAAAGACATCAAAATGAGTATTCCGCAAGTGAATGTTGCTAAAAAATCTTAGGTGCGATTTTGTTTGATTATATCTTGGTGTTTTATATAAAAATAACCACAAAAAATAAATGTTTATAACATATTTGAAGCCGTTTCTCTTAATTTTTATTTTTTGGCAAAGACATAATGTTCAAAACGAATTAAAATTATTCGGTATATATTGGGGGTCTTTTTATGGCGAGAAAAAAATCGAATAGCAATAGTGGTAAGAAATCTGCATCCAGCAGGAAGACATCCTCGAAAAAGTCTGTTCAATCTACTGTAACCAAGGAACTGAAAAAAGGCATAAAAAAGACCGCTAAGAAAAAACCGCTTATTGCAGTTGGACTCATCCTTGTCCTTGTTTTAATTTCCTCTGGTTTTGCCTATCTGGAACTCTCTGGAACAACTCATATTTTCAATCCTCAAAACGCTGGCGCTTCAAGTTCTGCCAACACTTCTGGTTCTGAGGTTTCTGAAATTAAATTTGACGGCGTTGTCTATGATGATTTGCAAATTCATTTTATGGAGCTTGGTAACTGGTATACCGGTGATTCTGTATACATCAAAGCGGGCGATACCGATATCTTGATTGATGCGGGATCAAAAAAGAATTCAGCAGCTAGAACCGAAGCCTATATTGATCAGTTCTGCACGGATGGAAAACTTGAATATGTTATAGCCACTCACGCTCATGAAGATCATATTGCAGGTTTCTCCGGCACTAACAAAAATGGCATCTTCTATCACTATAACGTGGGAACAATAATCGATTTCCCAAAAACAGACTCCACCTCAAATATTTATAACGATTACGTAACCGCTAGAACATATGCAATTGATAATGGGGCTAAGCATTACACGGCTTTAGAAGCCTATAACGATACTTCATTAAGAAAAATAAAGATTAATGACGACATCACAATGGAGATTCTTTATCAAAAGTTTTACGAAGAAAAGGCATCTACAGAAAACAATTATTCGGTCTGCACGTTATTCACTTATAAAGACCAACATTACCTTTTCACGGGCGACCTTGAAGAAGTTGGCGAATCGTCCCTTGTTGATAGCAACACAATACCTACCTGCGAATTATATAAAGCAGGACACCATGGTTCTAAGACCTCATCAAGCGAAAAGTTCATGCAAGTCGTCCAACCAAAAGTGGTTGCTGTCTGCTGCTGCGCTGGCTCTAGTGAATATACAGACAATGAAGAAAACAAATTCCCAACCCAGCAATTCATAAATAATGTCGCTCCATATACATCCAATATATATGTCACATCCTTATCTGAATCTGATGAGAATAAGACTGCGGTATCTATGAATGGAGATATCAATTTCAGTGCAGAAAACGAAAAATATTCTGTTGCCTGCTCAAATAACAATACAATATTAAAAGAAACCGATTGGTTTAAAGCCCATAGGACTTGGCCATTATAGGAGAGACATAAATGAATTACACCGTTAAGAAAGACAACTTAGAAATCACGTTCTCTAGCCTTGGGGCTGAGATGATATCTGTCAAAAAAGATGGTGTTGAGCGCCTTTGGCAGAATGATAATGGGGCTTGGGGCGGCCACGCTCCAATCCTATTCCCTTTTGCGGGCACATGCACATTCATTAAAGACGGAATCACCTATGCGATGAAACAGCATGGCATTGCTAGACGTAACGAATTCGAACTTGTTAGCCAAGTAGAAAATTCAATTGAATTCGTATTAAGAAGCAATGATAAAACAAAAGAATTATATCCTTGTGATTTTGAACTATATGTCACCTATACCTTATGCGGTGATTCCGTTGAGCTTAAATGGGATGTCAGAAACCCTGGAAACGATATCACGTCATTCGCAATCGGAGGTCATGAGACATACGCTCTTCCTGAACCTGTCAAGAATTATGAAATCGTCTTTGAGAAAGATGAGGTTTTTGATTCTTGGGTAATGAACAAGAATAATCACCTAACAGGGGAGAAAATGCATATTGGGGAAGGTAAAATCCTTGATTGCAACACAACGTTGCTAGATGATGCTAAGACTATTGTGTTAATCAATGTTAATTCGAGGTTCATGACCTTGCGTAACAGAATCACCAAGAAAGAAGTAGCAACCCTATCATATCCAGGATTCAAGAACGTCTTCTTCTGGCATTGCTTAGGCTCCCAGATGATTTGCCTTGAACCTTGGATTAATATCCCGGATTATGACAATGACACCAGGGACTTCAGCGAGAAAGAAACCACGATTAATCTTAAACCAGGCGAGAGCAAGGTCTTTAAGAGAGTTATCTCATACAAATAACCTGTGATATATCCATTATGACTAAACACCTTAAACGCAATTTAATAATCTTTGGCATCTTTGCCGGGTTGTATTTGTTATTCAACTACATCCCGTTCAATTATTTGATTGCCAATGAATATGCGTATCTTGGATTCAAGATGGGTTTTTACGTTGTCTTGTCTACCGCTTTAATCATTGTGAAGCACAAGTATCATATTGAGATTGAAGTTCCCGAGAAACAGATAAGCGTGTTATGGCTACTGCCTCTTATGATCATATGTTTTGCCCATCCTTTGTACGCGATACTCTTCAATCAGGAAACATATGAAGAAATAGAAGTGGGCATCATGCTTTTTAACAGCGCCTCCGACATATTCGTCTCAATCGCAGAGGACGTAATATTCGTCGACTTATATATCTCCATCTTGCTAGAGGTAACTAAGAAGTATAAATACAAAAGAATCACCTCTGTTTTACTTGCCGCAACAACATTCACCATATTGCATTGCTACACATTCATATATCGTGATGTATTTGAGTCACTCGTTATCTTAGTGACCGTATTCTTCCTGATAATGGAATGCGGATATGCTGCAATATACTTCGATTCAGCAGTTATACCCGTTGTATTGCATGTCGCATTCAACGAAATCAATTTTGTTATCTTTGAACAGGTATAC
>CAVAGP010000108.1:0-4141 GCA_963588175.1 Faecalibacillus sp.
GTAATATACCGCTAGCGCATCTTTGAAGCTTCGTATCCTCCTCGCCTTCGTGGCGTGGCCGCAGTCGCCTTTGAAATCGCTGATTATTCTCAAGGCGGCCTCTCTTCCGTATGTTAGAAGGATCTCATCGAAGAGCCACGTTTTGTAGACGGAATTTAAGCACGCAAATTCGATTGCGGCTTCCCTCACGAGATTTTTGCTGGTCCTAAGCAGGATTGAGAAAAAGATTTTGTCTGAATCCCAAAAATCGAATTTTCGAGAGAACTGGCTGTATTCCTTCTCCAAATCATCCAGCGTTTTTATTGGCTTCGGCTTCCTGAACCATTCGGCAATGGCTTTGCGCCTTTCAGCCTTCTCGTTTAAGAATTCTTCTTTCGATTGGCCGATGGATTCGAAAGTGTATTGGTCGATGCATTCGTCAGTGAACGAATCAAAATTCAGCGACTTGCAGTCGATCCTAAAATCGGCAATTTCATCTTTTGAGAAGCTATATCCGTAGAAACATGTGTCTTCGTAAATATCACCGCCGACATATTCGAAAAAGTCCTCAAAGGCAGGAAATTCCTTCGTTTCCCTTTCCAGTCCAAACGAGGATTCATCCCTTGGGAAATACTCGATGGCATAAAATTCCCCAGACAAGACGTCATACCATTTTTGGCCGAAAGCCTTTATGACGAGATTGTGGGTTTCTATGCATTCAAGAACCCTCAGCTTTTCATCATATTCAAGCTCCAAAAAAGAGGCTTTGCGCTTAGTAATATTTTCGATCAATTCAGGCAAAGTGAATTTGGAGTAATCGATTTTCTTCCTAATCTTTTTTGACATGGATTTTGATTGTTTAAGATTGCTTGCTTTTTGTTCACCGTCTAGCTGAGCGATTGTGCCACCCCGTTCCCTTAATTAAACAAGCTGTCAAAAACCAGCCAGCCTACGCCCAATTCGATATTGCCAATCCTCGCGTCGGATGCGGCCTCTGTCGCAGATAAATCGTCAAGCTGCAACTTCAGCTCGTCTAAAGAGATGTTTCTTTTCGTCTCATCGCACATATGTGACACTTCGTTCATGCTCGCACACAGATCTATTCTTGATAGGAACTCATCTTGCAACGTCTCGTCGCCTCCCCGTCCCAAATAGCAGAGGAAACTCTTGACGTGAGGAGGGATTTCAACTCCTTTTTCTCTGAGCTTTCTCTCCTCTCTCTTTAGTAAGGAAGATATGCGCTTTCCAATCTGCTCGCTAAGGATGTCGTAAGAGAAAACGAAGCCATCATTAACAAGAACTTTGCGAAATAGCCTTCGCCTTACTTTCCCGTGAGGAACGACGGCCCCGTCAACATCCTTTATTCCCAAGCGAGAGCTATCAACTTCGTGGCCCATAACCCTGCTTAGCCTTGCGTCAAGATCATCCTTGCTGAGATCTTTTTTCGAAGGGTTAGCGTCCAATTCTTTACAAACTAGATGAAGGGAATAGAAAAGATAAAGAGCAACCTTTTCTATTTCAAAAATAGCTTTTACATACTCTTTAAAGCCCTTAATCTTTTCGTTCATGGTTGCCCCTCTCAAAATGCCGCCTCTCGTTTGCAAATTTCTTGCCAGTTTTTAATACGACCGTTTTCTAGGGTTACTTTCGAGTCCAATAATTTTTTTACGCTTGGCAATCCCTCATAGACAGCCGAAACAAGATTCTCTAGATAACCACCCATCACATCAAGTGTTGCGCTCCCCTCGATCGCGCCACATTCGTCAAGTACATTGCCTATAGCTGATATTTCGGTTTCCGTAAAAACGCCATTCAAAATTAGCTGTGTGCGGTTCTCCAAGAGGGGAATGGCGTCTCTTGTGCAAAGACTTAATCCATAAGAAAGTTTGTTTAAGAGCTTCGCTACATTATCAGTTTCAAAAAGAAAATCAGAATCATTCTTATTGCTGCTTTGCATATTGCCGATTGCTTTTCTAAAGACATCAATCAAAGCAACGCCTTCTTCGCCTTCACAAGGGCTAAACTCTTCGGTGACGGTTTTTACAGCAAACAGGATTCCGTGAGGAAGCCTGAATAAGAAAGACTTGTTCAAATCATCGTTTCGTTTCAAATCACTCGATGTGTTTGCGAAGTCTGTCAAAAAACCAGTTAATGCGGACGGCATAAAGCCACAGCCAAGGCCAATAAATATATCTTTAATAATGCCTTCCATGATAATCGCACCGATCAAAACAAGCGCAACGCCAATTGCTAGAAAAATCAAGTAGACGGCTTGCCTTCCACGGCCGATCGAATGCAATGTTCTCAAAATATACGAGTTTAGCTTCTTCTTAAACGATTTCATATAATGCTGTTTCTAAATGTGATGCTCATCGAGACCATCATGAGGCCGCTTAGAAGATAAAACCCATAGCGGGTGGTGACTTAATTATATTTGCTTTGGATATATTGTAGTTCTTCATCAGTCAAATGAAATTTCGCAGCCAAAAAACGCTCAACATAAGCGTAATCTTGAAGCTCAACGTGATTCGCAAAATCCTCCTCTTCCGATTGAGAAACGATAGGTATTGGCAACTTGTTTACATAAATGCTAAACATTCGCACTGCGCGGGCCCCAAGCTGTACCGATATGTTTCTGTAATACCAATCAATCAAATTAGAATTTAAGCAGCCGAGTAAATATAACAGGTGTGGATTATCGGCGATAAAGTAAGCCGTGTTGTCACAATAGCATTCATCATTCACGAAACAAAACGAGAGTCTTTGACAAATGTCTTTATACATGATTTTTGGCTTTGCAAAATCTTCCCAATATACTATGTTATCTTGCGTCTCAAACCATTTATTTCCCGTCTTTTTTCTCGATTTTACTATTTTACCTTTATCGAGGAACGTGGTACCCGTTTGCTCCAATTTGCGCTTGTCAAACGACTCTAGGTGTTTCTTAATTCCGGGATAGTTATTTATGTTGATGTTTTTGCTTGGGAAAGTGCAGATAAGCCATTTGTCTTCGAGGTGATAACCGTAGCGCTCAATATCTCTGCCTCTCAAAACAGGGTGAATAAGATCCGCCGATTTTGGATCTTCGGATGTAAGCCTTTCTCTTGTTGGGCCGTCTATTATAAAAGCATCTTTGAGACCGCTTTTTACTCCATAGTTAATTGTTATGTTCCACTCGCTAAGCGGAATACCGTATTTTTCAATTTTAGATTTTATTGAACTATCAATTTGATTCACAACAGACCAAGCCGAATCTCTATTCAACGGCAAGCAAACTGAATTCTGCAAAACGTAAGCGTTTAGATTTTCCTTACTTTCATCTTCGTCACAATCTTTTATTTCACAGCATGTGCAATTTGCCATGTTTTTTTCGTTTGCGACCATCAAAATATCAGTATCAACAGTTGCAGAATCGAAGACTTTTGTGCCGGCGAAATCGATTAAGACAAGAGGATTAAACTTTGATAGATGGGCACGCAAATTTTGGCCATACCCGGCACGCATCCACTTATTCGAGGTGATAAAAGTGAGAACGCCATGCTCTTTTAAAAGACGCATTCCCTTTTCAATAAATAAGCAGTACAGGTCGCCCATGGAATTGAAGGACTCAAAACCGGCTTTTTCGTACGCCTTTTTGAGTGCCTTGTCTTGAATGGACTGAAGCTGAACGTATGGTGGGTTGCCTATAACCAAATCAAATTTGTCGACATTGAGCATCGTCTTCTGATCGAAGAAAGTTGCAGCTTTTGAAGCGTCAAAAGGATTCCAGCTACGAATATGCTCCAGCCTCTCTTCTACGCCTGGGTTCAAACTAGCGGATGGATTTAGCGAATCTAGCAAATCTTTGAATTTCGTTCTTAATAATTGCTTTTGCTCGTAATCATGAGTGTTGAAGTATTCTCTTATAAGATTGTCGTAATCGGCCTCAAACTCAACTTCATTACTAAAAAACAAACTATGCGCTTCTTGAAGGCGAATAAGCGTATTCCCACATACAAAGTTAAAATCCAAGTTAGGAAGTGGCTCAACTTCTTTTTTGTCGTCGATAATCAAAGAAAGCCACGCTCTTAGGCGCGATATTTCTATTGCCATCGGTTCAATGTCAACGCCATAGAGACTATTGCGGATTATGAATAATTTAGTTTGGTACAAATCGTTGTGC
>CAVAGP010000109.1:0-4069 GCA_963588175.1 Faecalibacillus sp.
GAGAACGCCTTAACCAGGGAAGAGCAGGAGACAATCATTTCTTGCATCGAAAGACTTATTAAAGTCATACAAGAGGAGGCACAATAATAATGAAAAATGTATTTAAATACCTAAAACGTTATTGGTGGGCAGCCGTACTCGCGCCTTTATTCATGGTTGCAGAGGTAGGAATGGATATGGTCTTATCCCTCTACATGGAGAAGATGGTTGATTACGGAATTCAAACCGGCAACATCGATAACGTATACAAATATGGACTTATTATGCTTGGAGTCCTGATAATTGGCGTAGCTTGTGGCGTATTATCCGGGGTTTTTGCCAATATCGCAGGCTATGGTTTCTCAACGGATATGAGAAAAGACGTCTTCAAGAAGGTCATGGAAATATCCGTGGACCAGACGGAAAAATTCCAAACCGGCTCACTGGTCACCAGAACCACAAACGATATAACCCAGATCCAAAACATGGTCTCCTCAGCAATAAGAGGCCTTGTTAGAGCGGCATCTTTCTTCGTTCTTGGAATCATATTCTCGCTTATGATTTCCCTAAAATTGGTCTATGTAATTTTGGCGATGCTCGTAATCGAGGTTTTGGCGATTGTCTTCTTCGTTAAGATAATGTTCCCTCTTTTCCCAGTGTTCCAGAAATTGCTCGATAAACTCAATAGTGTTGTCCATGAGAATTTAACCGGCGCAAGGGTCGTTAAGGCCTTCGGCAAGGAAGATTATGAAGATAAACGTTTTGAGAAAGTAAACGATGGTCATTATAAAGTTTCGCTTAAAGCCGGAAAATTAAGTGCATATATATGGCCTTTATTGATGGTTATCATCTATGCCGTAATGGTCACAATTTATTTCATCGGTGGCAAATCGATTTTCAATGCATTCAATGGTTTGATTGCGGAAGACCAAATGCTTCAGGTCGGTCAGATTTCCCAAGCTATAACCTATATCACGTTCATCACGATGGCTGTTGCTATGCTAAGCATGGAATTCTTGATGATCGGTCGTGCTGCTGCATCTTTAAAACGCGTTAACGAAATTCTCGATGCCGAGCCTGAAATCAACGATGGCACATTCGATATATCAACAAAAACGGAAAAAGGAACAATCACGTTCAATCACGTTTGTTTCAAATATCCTGAGAACGACAAATACATCCTCAACGATTTGAACTTCACAATCCCGCAGGGTGAAACCGTGGCGATTGTTGGATCAACCGGTTCAGGTAAATCGTCCCTGGTAAATTTGCTTTGCAGGTTCTATGACGTTAACGAAGGCGAGGTTCTCGTTGATGGCGTCAATGTTAAAGATTATAGGCAAAAAGACTTGCGAAATTTAGTGTCAATCTGTTTACAAAAATCTGAACTTTTCGCCGGCACAATCGGTTCTAATATCAAGATGGGTAAATTGGATGCGAGCGATGAGGAAATCATGCATGCCGCAAACCTTGCCCAAGCCTCGGAATTCATCAATTCCAAGGAAGGCGGAATCAATGCGGTAGTGGAGGAAAAAGGCACATCGTTATCCGGCGGCCAGAAGCAAAGAATCTCCATTGCTAGAGCCGTTATAAAAAACCCGGAAATCATGATTTTCGATGACTCTACATCAGCCCTTGACTTAATAACCGAAGCTAAACTTCATGATGGTTTAAGAAAAGAGAAAGGCGATGTCACGAAAATCATCGTTGCCCAACGTATCGCAACCGCTAAACACGCCGACAGAATCATCGTGCTTGATGGAGGCTCAATCGTTGGATTCGATACGCATGACAACCTAATGGAATCATGCCCAATTTACAAAGATATATATGATTCACAATTAAAGAGGGAGGAGGAAATATAATATGCCACGCAATGAAAGATTTTCAAAAAAATCTAAGCCAAAAAATGCCAAAGGCACCTTGCTTAGACTCCTTAAATACGTAGGGCAATATAAGTTCCTTTTGATCTCGATTATTGTTGTCGTCATCATCTCTACCGTCGCTAGCCTTCTCACCAACATTTATTTGAAGGATGTCGTGGCGTCTTTAGGCACTTATAACCCGGATGCAGTTGACAATAAATGGGTGATTGCCCCGGATTGGAACACATTCGTCTTCAGCCTTATAATGCTCATCGTATCATATGTGCTTTATATCCTCTTTTACTTCTTATCCTCATATATTGGCACTATCTTCGCGAACAAAATCGTAAAGAAACTCCATTCTGATTTATTCGATAAAATCGTTTATTTGCCTATTAAATATACGGATACTCACAAACATGGTGACATCATGTCGAGAATCACAAACGATGTTGATAACATTTCCAATGCTTTATCCTCATCCATCGTTTCTCTCATCTCTTCGCTTATCACTATCATCGGATGCCTCTTCATCATGTTATGGTATTCGCCTCTTCTCACGGCTGTATCGCTAATATCGTTGATTTTGTCCATAGTCGTAACGGTCTTCATGTCTAAGGCAATGGGCCCTCTATTCCACAAACAGCAAGTCGTTTTGGGAGAGCTTAACACCGAGACCGAAGAAACCGTTTCATCCTTTGTTACGGTTAAGGCTTATAACCATCAAGAAGAAGCGGAGAAAGCTTTCAACAAGAAGTCTGATGAACTTAAGATGGCCGGTTTAAAGGCTAACATAATTGGCGGATCCATGGGGCCGGTCTTGAACTTTATCGGAAACCTCACTTACTTCCTCGTTTGCATATTTGGATCGATCTTCATTATCAATAACATCGGTGGAACCCTTTTAGGACAGCCATTAACAATTGCAATCGTCGTTATGTTCTTGACTACAAGCAAACAGTTCAATCGCCCAATATCCGAGGTTGCTCAGCTTTATTCCAGCATCATTTCCGCCTTAGCTGGTGCAGAACGTATCTTCAAGATTCTTGATGAGGATAAAGAGGATTTCTCCAAGAAGGAAGACTTCGACATCGATTCATTCCAAGGCAACATCGAATTCAAGGACGTTAATTTCTCTTATGTTGAAGGACAGCAGGTCTTGAATGACTTTAGTCTAAGCATCAAACCAGGCGAGAAAATCGCATTGGTCGGTGCAACGGGCTCAGGCAAGACAACTATCGTCAATTTATTGCTTAGATTCTATGACATCGATAGCGGTGAAATCACAATTTATGGCAAGAACATTAACGACTTATCAAAGAAAGATCTTAGAAGTGTAATCTCCATAGTTCTCCAAGACCCAATGCTCTTTGCTGACACAATCGCGAATAACGTCAAATACGGTAAAGAAGACGCGACAGATGAACAGATTGATTACGCATTGGACTTCGCAAATTGCCGTTTCGTAAAGAAATTAGCGGATGGCAAGAACACTCAGTTGGCGGAAGGTGCTTCAAACATCTCTCAAGGACAACGACAACTGCTCACAATTGCCAGAGCCGTTCTTGCCGACCCTAAGATTCTTATCCTCGATGAGGCAACCTCCAGCGTTGATACCCGTACCGAGAAGAAGATTCAGGATGCGATGGTTAAGCTTATGCAGAACCGCACAAGCATCATCATCGCTCACCGACTCTCCACGATTCAGGATGCTGACAAGATTGTCGTAATGGATCATGGACACGTCGTCGAAATCGGCAATCACAAGAGTTTGCTTGAATTAAACGGCGTTTACGCCTCCTTGTATAACACCCAGTTCAAAGGTCTTAATACGTGATTTATGGCGGATTCCGTTGGGGGTCCGCTTTTTAAATTGGAGTGATATAATCGATAGCGAGGTAATTGGTATGATTCGCAAAGCCTGCTTAAATGATTTATCTGCAATTGAAGAATTGCTCTATCAAGTTCACGATGTTCACGCAACTATTAGGCCTGATTTATTTATCAAAGGGGCAAAGAAGTATTCTAGAAACCAGCTTATCGAACTTGTCAGCAAAGGCGAGAATCCGATATTCGTATATGATGAAGAAGGAGTCAAAGGTTACGTCTTTTGCTATATAATCGAAACAAACGCCCCGTCGATGGTTAAGCACAAAAGCATCTATATCGATGATTTATGCGTTAGTAAAGACTCCAGGGGATTGGGCGTTGGAACGGCCCTATAT
>CAVAGP010000110.1:0-4051 GCA_963588175.1 Faecalibacillus sp.
AATTCTGGCGATGCTTTTGATTTCTCGGATATAGTAAAAACAGAAATTCCTGCGGGGCAACTATCCGCATATACAATAACTATTGATAATGACATAGATTGTTCTAAAGGAATTGACGTAAAAGCAGAAATAGCGCCCATTTATCAGACGAACAAATTGCCGTCAGTTGACGCCAATTTCACGATTGAAGAAGAGCCGGATTCTGTTCTAGAACAAGATGACATCATATGGTCTGACGGTCCTATTACACCTGAAGCTCTATTTTTTGGCAGACAGGAGTTGATAGATAAATTAAAAAAACATTACCTCTCAACGAATAGGCATAAACCTTACATTTTGTATGGTTTGACAAGGACAGGCAAGAGCTCTATCGTTAAATATCTTGGACTACAGATTACTGGAGAACATGTTCGCATACAAGGACAAATTAAAACTGTTCTTCATTTTTCAATGGACCTTGATGAAGCCGCAAAATGCCCCAACGCAAAAGAAGTATGGGAATTCTTCATCAAGCGTTGTCTATATGAAAAGATAGGCGAATATTCAAAAACTTATGATATAGACAGTTCATCATATAGGCCGAGTGACCATCCACGTTCGTACGAATTTGAGGACACTCTAAAGAAGTTGAATGCGGATGGTTTCTATCCATTTATAACTATGGATGAGTTCTCCCACATGAAGACTCTCATAAGCTCAGGCAAATTAACCTCTGCTTTTTTGCATATATTGAGGAAATACGCATTCGAAGGCATGGCAAGTTTCATGTACATCGGAACATATGATATTAACGACCTATTAACTGACAAAGAATATGGCATAACTGGGCAATTAACGCATTGTATTAATTATCAATTGAATGAAATAGATACTAAGTCGGCAAAACAATTGATTAATGTGTTAGGCGAGAAGCTGATTTTTACAGAAGACGCTCAGGATTACATATGTACTCTCTCAGGACGTGTTCCATATTTTATTCAGATTATCTGTCAAAATTGTGGCTATTACGCGATAGAGAGGAAACGAAGGTTTATAGGATACCCTGAACTCCTTGAGGTCGTTAAAATCCTTACTGGAGAAACCGAAATATATGATGATAATTCCGCACTTCAGCGCCTGACTATCAATACTTTTGAGGATAACCAATACTCCGCGAATGACCCTAAATTTGTACTAGCACTCATAGTCAGCATTTCTTTTTTGAATAGAGATTGTGATCAAAATAATGTCCCTCCTAAAGGCATTAGAATTGATGAGCTTGAAAGATTATGGACAGATTATGGTATAAAAAATGCCAAATACTATATTGGTGAAGCAATTAATATTCTGAAAGCCAAGAAAATTATAGAACAAAACAACGAGGATATGATACCATCCTACACTATTATTGTAGATTTGTATCGTCGTTGGTGCAAGGTTGAATACCCTGACCTTGACCTTGTGCTTTCCCCTCTTCTGAATCAAGAAAATTAGTTATGGAACAAATCCCTTTCAACAACCACACTATCACTAATCATAGTGAATTATACGGACGCGATGGGCAATTGAAGCTACTCCTCAATGATGTTGATCGTCGACACGATAATGTCAACTTGGTTGGATGTCGTCGTTTCGGTAAAACCTGCATACTTGAAGTTCTTACCAGGACAATCAAAAGCACACCTGACGCTAAAAGTTATCCAATTTATATCGACCCTAAAAGCTGGAATATCGGATACGGTTCAGATGGGAAAATAGGTACTGCCAATGTTTATAAGTATCTTCTTTCTATACTTCTTGAAGCCTTGACATCTGATGGGATATTGGCTGAATCCATACTAATCAGGGACCTTTCTATTGCTCCCGTAAACAATAAGCATCTATTTTTTGATTCCATAAAGGGTTATAGTAATTCATCCATCGCAGATACTTTTGCTGATACTGTGCGTTTTTTTGCAAAGAAATTGCACAAAACCATAGCATTTATATTTGACGAATATGAATTTCTTATGACTAAAGCTTTCGGAGAATCTACAGGATTTCAAACTCTTAGGAAGTTAAGTTCAGAAGATGATTCTGGCTTTAGAATATTCTCATACCTCGTTGCGGGTGCTGTAACTTGGGAGCATTTGTGTTCTACGATAGGGTCTAAGGAGCTTAACACAATCGGTAGTCATATTCGTTATGTAAAGCCTTTAAAGAAAGAAGACTTTTCAAATTATTGGGAAAATGAATGCTCCAAAATTGAAGATGAGGGACTCCGAAAGATAATGGAGAGCAAACTTGACTTCGTTTATAATCTTTCAGGCGGTGTCATTTTTCACGCAAATGATATCGCGGCAAGTATGTTATCAAACGAGGGCGTGTTTCCGGAAGATTATTATACTGTTATAGATGAGATTCTTGATTCACTAAACTTTCGCCAAAAAGAGTCGCTGCTAAATGTGGCAATATCCCCGGAGAAAGTTCAACATGGGAAAGATTTAATCTACTTAAGAAGTATTGGTTTGGTCTTCCCAGATAGCCTTAAGATTTCCATAAAAATTTTAAACGACTGGATTTTGGAAGAATCAAGGTATAGACCATGTGATCAAGGGACATACCTTGATGTTGCCACAGATAAAATTAATACGCTTATTGAGGATATAAACGATACTGTATACAATAAAGGATATATTTATATGTTTACTCCTCAAAACAGAGACAATTCCCTCACAAAGACAATAAAGAAGTTATGTGTCGAGAAAATGGGGTTTGGTTCTTTTGTCGATGCATTATGGAAAACCCATTTTGAAAAGACCAAAGATGAAGCGACACAGAAAAATAAAGCATTCTTGCCAGAAAATTTTAGGAACACTCAATTTACAGACATAATAGGAACTTTACGACACACATATTCAGGGCACTTGTATGGCCCCAAATTCGTGATTCCAAAGGGGCGCCTAACTAAAGAAGATGCTTTATTTGCTCTTGTTGGGAGTAAGAATGAACCTTCTAGAGAGCAAGAATACTCTACGCTTCAGAAAGCTATTCTCGATATGTATGAGACTGAACTTAAAGGTATCTTGTCAGAGGTTAGGACATGGGCGGATTGCCCCGAGTAGGACAATAGAGTATAAAGAAAAAGTTTTCAACAGGTCTTTGATGGTGTCCGATAGTGCGGTTGAGGTGCATTTTTATCTGAACCGCATTTGAACCACGTGCTTTGTAATTCATTGACATTCAATACCCATTAAAGACTGCATCGGAAAGTGAAACGGCTAAAACCACCTGCAAAAATACGGAGAAAAACGCCCAATAAATTACTGATTTATAGTTCAATAACACATACTCGAATATTTCTCATTTCTTAGTGTTGTTTTCATATTTTTTGATTATTTTTGTACCACATTTGTACCACGTGTGGTACAGAGGTAATCGGGAAAATCCGCAGTGGTGCAGTGTTTGACACTATTTTACATCACTTTACACAATTTTACGGCCACACCGCACCAAAGCTGCCTGTTCGAAGTCCCGGGGAAAAGTACTTGTAGAATTTGCAGATATGGCCAGAAAGACCGACTCACAGAAAGAGTATCTCTCCATCTCCGAAACCGCTGCGCTCCTCGGCGTCAGCCGTCCCACCGTATATGCCAAGATCAAGTCCGGCGAGCTGGAGGTGATTGAATTCTCGGAACGCATCCACCGCATCCCGCGCGAACAGATACTCCAGATGAAGAAGGGACTCTCCCCTTCTCCGCAGGTCGTGAGGAATCCTGCATCCATTGCCGACACCCACATCTGCAAGGAAGACATCCTCGAGAAATACAGCGTCGGAGAGACCTGGTTCCACCGCAAAATCAGAGAAAAGGGAATCAAGCCGCTTCGCTACGGCCACAAGTTCTACTATCCGCGCAAGGAGATTCACAAACTCTTCCACAAGGAACAGTACCCTCAGATTAAGGAATGGTACAATGTCGAGGAACTTGCCCAGCGCCACGGCGTCACCAGAAAGTATGTACGTGACTTCGCCGGGAAGCACAATATCCCGAAAAAGAAGCAAGGGACTACCCTGCTCATCTCCAAGAAAGAC
>CAVAGP010000111.1:0-4021 GCA_963588175.1 Faecalibacillus sp.
GATATGCGAATAGTCTCAATGAGCCTTTTGGCATGTTATGTTTAGCCGCGATTTTTTGAACTGCTTCACCGAATGTGCGGCCAAACTGCCCTACAATAAATCCAATATTCTCTTTATTTTCCATGGTGCATATTATAGTCAAATTTAGTTAGGAAACTAAATATTTTTTATGAAAGTGTTTTCAATGTTGTTATGTATAATAATTAGGTAACAATATAATTCGATATTTCCTTGTTTTATAAATGCGCATAATAGAACGCTGAAGATAGAATTTGAGCATTGCTTGATTCGGATTTTTAAAAGAAAAATAAATTTATACACCGAATAGTTTTAATCGGCGAAATTATCGGCATCAAAAGTAAAATCCATCAGTTTTTTGTTTTTTCTTTCCTTGTTTTATAGCATCATATAAATATGAAATACGGATTAATTGGCAATGCCGTTTCGCAAAGCTACGCTAAAGAATTCCATGAATCCATCGCCCCTATAACTTATGAGATTAAGTCGATGGATGAAAAAGCATTCGATGAATTCATGTTAGCAAAAGATTTTAAGGGTGTTAACATCACCATTCCATATAAAGAAAAGGTAATAAAATATCTCGATGAAGTCAGTGATATTGCAAAATCTATTGGGGCGGTTAACATCGTTATAAACCACAAAGGAAAACTATATGGAGACAATGTTGATTACTACGGATTAATGATCAATATCAAACACTTCCACATCGATATCAAAGATAGGCATGTTTTGATTTTAGGAACTGGAGGCACGTCCAACACCGCGGCGTATGTCTGCAAGATACTTGGCGCAAAATCAATTATCAAGGCCACTATCAACGGCAATGAGTTATCAGATGGCATCGTTTCTTATGAAGAAGCGAAAAAATTAAGCGAAACTCAGATAATCATCAATACCACTCCAGTTGGCATGTGGCCACATGTTGATGACGATTTATTGGTGAACCTAGATTGCTATCCTCGTTTAGAAGCGGTTTTAGACTGCATATACAATCCATATAAGACTAGACTCATGATTGAGGCTAAGCATAGGAACCTGAAATATGCGAATGGCTTGATGATGCTTGTGGCTCAGGGAGTCAAAACAAACGAGATGATGACCGGAAGGAAATACGATAAGCGAATCTATCTCCAAACATACTTAAACCTAATCTGTCGTGAGGCAAACATCGTTCTAATCGGGATGCCTGGGGCTGGAAAGAAAACAATTGCTCAGGCTCTAGGCGATAAGCTTGGAATGTACGCATATGATGTAGACAGGCAAATCGAGATAAAGCAGAATAGCAAGATATTTGATTTATTGATGCATTACGATGCGAGGCATTATAAAGATATCGAATCGGATATGATTAGAGAACTCGCCAAAAACAAAGGAAAAATCATCTCAACCGGTTCTGGAGTTGTCACAAGAGAAAAGAATATCAAGATACTGGAAAGAAACGCAATCATCATATATGTAAGACGCGATTTAGAGGGAATAAAAAAGACTCTGGAAAAAGACAGACTTTATGACTTTAATCTAGTGATAGAAAGGTATGGGTCTTTGGAGAATATGCTAAAGGAAAGAGACCACCTTTATAGAAAATATTGTGATTTTACCGTCACAAATAATGGAGACGATGATAAGATAAGTGATCGAATCATCTACAAAATAATCGGCGAGGAGATTGAAGACTAGTCGAATCGTGGAGAAGGCTAAGATAATTGCTGAATGTCTCAAACCTTAAGCGAACATTTTCAATGCTCATATTCCACTATTCACAAAATAGTCTATAATTCTATTGTTAATTACGGAGTTCTTATATGACTAAATTAGAATATGTCAATGCCGAGGCCAATTCCCATATCGCGGATGTGCCTGGTTTCCCTAAAGAGGGAATTATTTTCAAGGATATCACCCCTGTATTCGAGGACCCCGCTTACGCAAACGCAACAATTGAGGCGATGCTTGATGAATTGCACAACGCCGGAATCGAATTCGACAAAATCGTTGCGCCTGAATCCCGCGGTTTCTTGTTTGGAGTGCCACTATCCTTCAAATCGGTTAGACCGCTTGTCATCGCTAGAAAGCCAGGCAAGTTACCTAGGCCAGGAGTCTCTGCAACATATTCTTTGGAGTATGGCACTGCCACTCTTGTAATATCCAAGGATTCAATTAAACCAGGCGAAAGAGTCTTAGTCATTGACGACTTGCTCGCAACGGGCGGATCTGCAAACGCATGCTGCGAACTCATTGAAAAATCCGGTGCAACCGTTGCAGGATGCTGCTTCTATATCGAACTCACTCCTCTTAAAGGAAGAGACGCCATTAAGCATCCGGTTATCTCACTCGTAAAAGTTGAGGCTTATTAATTAGAACTTTCCCATCGTAATTAACTATACAATTCAATAGATAATTGACACATTCATAATGATATGGTCGAATTTCCTAAATTTTCTTAGGAAACTCGACCTTTTTTTTAGCGGAAAACGATTGATAAATCACTTGATGTATAGTATAATATCTGCATATAAATTGACTATACATAGAGGCTATCATGATTGATGAGAAAATAAGAAAAATCGCACGTCCCAAAAACACAGTCCTTCTTCCGACAAAGAAAGACAATGTCTACATGGTTGTCGAAAGAATCGGCTGCAAATACGATAATGGAAGAAGACTTCCGCAAAACGGAAAGGTTATAGGCCATATAATTGATGAAGTCTATGTGCCCAAAAACGAGGGACCCAAGAAATTGAGCGAAAGAAGCGTTTCAATCATCCGTTACGGCAGCGTTGCCTTTGCCGATAAGATGGGGAAGGGGCTCCTCGAATCCCTTAATAAGGTTTATGACCCAAATGATGCCTTAAACATTTACAACATCGCCCTCATGAGAGCTTCCTTTGGGGACATAAAAGACTATCAGATAGAAGAAAGATACCGCAAAAGCTATGCAAGTATTTTGTATCCAAAAAGAGCCGTTTCCAAAAACAGCATTTCAAATCTGTTGAAATTGCTTGGCAGCGATTTTGCCGGCATTCAGGCCTTTATGAAAAGCAGAATCAGCGAGCTCGTGACTGACAAAACCAAAATACTTATTGACGGCATGCTTAAAAGCAATACATCAGGTGTAAATTCTTTTGCGGGGTTCTCATACAAGGGCAGGATCAAGGGAACGACCGACATTTCTTTGATCTGTGCCTTTGATGCCGAAAAGAAAGAACCTATATGCATAAAAGTTTATAAAGGAAATCTTCCTGATTTCGTGAACTGTGCCGATTTCTTCGATGAATTCAGCCTTCCGAATGGTGTCGTGATCTCCGATAAAGGCTTTCCATTAGATAAGCTCAAGGATAGAAGCTCATGTTCAAGGATTGCGTTTCTGAACCCTATCAGGAGAAGCTCAAAAGTCATCCAGCAGCTGAAATTGAACGAGAACATGGAATATGTTCTGGGCGGGGAGAAGCATATCCTCGGAAAGAAAACAGAAGGGGATAACGGCTTGTTTTATTATTCTTTCCTGGACATAAACAGAGAAGCCAAGGAAAAATATGATTATGTGAACGGAAAGAAGGATAGATTCGATTCTGCGAAATTCGAGAAAAAGAAGGATAAATTCGGGACGGTTACTTTTGTTTCGAATCTGGATTTGACACTGAAAGAAATATACGACTACTATGCACTCAGATGGCAAATCGAATTGGTATTTAAGATGTATAAAAACATTCTTTCGCTGAACACGACAAGAGAGCATGACAACGAATCGGTTATAGGATCCGAATTCATAAATTTCCTTTCTGTCATTATGACATGTAGAATGAAAAACAGACTGGATGAATTGGGCTTCTTTAAAGATGATACTTATACGAATATAATCGAAAGACTTTCGAACATAATAAAAACTTCCACCGATGAAAAGGAATGGAAGTTGTGTACACTGAATTCCAAGGAGAAAAATCTTATCGGAAAATTGGAAATCTAGACTGTATAGTTAATTGAAATTGGGAAATGTTTAATTAAT
>CAVAGP010000112.1:0-3952 GCA_963588175.1 Faecalibacillus sp.
GGTGTCTCAGCCTAAAGGTAATATACGGAATTTACACACAAATTAGGACTTGACTTTTTGTATTCATGACGACACCTCCAAATGCATGTTTTTTGTAAATAACAAGTGGGTTTGTAACATATGCTCGTTTATTGACAGCCTGAATACTGAGTAAGTACTTGCGGCAATAATACGATTTCCTCATCGCTAATGCTTATGTCTGAGAATTTGAGACTCCGTGTTGAGCATCACGTCTGAAGCGACAGGATTTCTCTTCCTCAATCGAAGTATTTTTTATATTTCAGGAAGGCAGGGTCAGCGAGAACATCCAGGTCATTGCTTGTTTGCTGTTTAATTAGATTGCGGCAAATTTCAATTCTGTGCAGCATAGGGGAAACAACTGTGTGCGTCTGATTGATGTAAGTTGTAATATCTTCAACTGATATAGGTATCTTATATCCTTGTGAACAACTTGACAAAATAACGCCTGCGTCACGCAAAGGGGCAATAATGCGGCGATATAGGTAATTCAAACGAATTTTTTCTCTGCACACTCGTCTAACACGCTAAGTAATTGGCGCGATGAGACAAAAGTTTGTGCGTTCACGTTTTGAACATAAAACAGAAGATACCGCAATGCAGCCACCTGAAGGTGCTTTTCCCCTTCTAATTCCTTTTCGTGTTCTGAGATAAACAGGCGTGCCCTGTGAACCGCAAGCTCATATACTTCTTTGTCAAAACGCCTATCTTCTTCAGATGCTGAGCCCCAATACGGACCTTTTATATCCGGAAATTCTATAGTACTAAGTATCTTTCCCTTTAGCATTTCCAAATAATTAGGAGCGTCCGCTACGGTAAGCGATTTACTGATTGAGCCTCCAATTATATCGGCCAGCTGAACAAACAGCTCATCACGGCTATCCACATAATCAAAATCATATTCATTGAATAAATTTGGAGGACGATGCTCTCGAACATACTGCTTAAAAGAGCTTTGAAAATCCGAAGATCCAATCTGATCTTCAATTATTTTCAGTTTTGGATATGTAGTATAAAGCGTGCTGTAAAGCCGCTGGTGCAGGTATTTAATGAATGACTGTCTATATGTACTCAGAGGGCTTTCCTCGACAAATCTCCTTTTGTCGGCAATAAGAAGAATTACGTGAAACTTGATTTGAAGCAGTTCTGAAAGGATCTTGTTCCTTCGTTTATGATTATTTCCGATTGCGCTTGACTTCATCTCCGTGTCCTGAAAACCGTTATCGTTTTTTACTTTACTGACTTGTGCATAGAGCATAGGCAAATCAGAGCTTTTAACTACAACTGCACACAAAATATAGTTTAAGGACGTGCCCTCTTTATCGAAATCAAATCCGATATTACCGCACTCGTCAATGTAAGCAAAACGTCCTGGCAACGAAGACAAAGCTTCTTTTCTGGCCAAATCCATAATGGATATTTGCTCCATCTCTATTTTCTCCTTCAATGACAGTTATTCACTATTATAAAACCGATGCAGATCCTGCAGGTTTTTGCCCCGAAATAATTTATGTGCTGTGTCAGCTACAGGAAATGGTGAAGATACATTTGCCGTACAATGCCATAAAACGCCAAGAGGAGTCATGCTCTGATATCTTGCCTTGCATATTTCCACCAGCTTCACACATATGCCGTTATTGCGGAAAGTGTTGACAAAAAATTGCGCAAGCCAGCAATCAACACATTGGCTTGCGCGCACTTTAAACGATTTTGCTTTTTCATTGCAACTTACATCTATCTTGCGCGCACTTTTCGCCAATCAGAACGCGTGCAAAACCACACATATCATTCTCCTCCAATGCAAGTCCTCAGCGTGTAAAAACCCCTATTAATGTCTTCATTTTATCATAATTCTGTCTCTTTTCATTAAAAAAATGTGAATTCAGCAAGGCTCTTTTATTCGCTTTTCCATGAGGCGAGACAGAGAATACAAAGGGACAGACCTAGCGAAAATCGCTCAAACAGACTTAGTTGGTTTTCGAGAAGAAAACAGCAGTACACATTTTTACAAAAGTATTCTCATCGATTAGGGCATGAGTTTTCCCATTCCACCAAACCGTTAGATTGTTGGCTGAAACAGAGCACACTGTACCATCTTCCATTATGTAGGTTAGCTGAATCAGTCGATGATCGTCCGAAACTTCTTTCAGTGGTGAATAATGCAAATATCTCAAAATGGCAACTGCCAATTTGATGTTTTCTTCATCTGTACATTCTCTGATTGTGTCAGGATAGTCCCTATGCTCAATGACAACCTTTTCTGTTTTTTCGGCATCGGGTGTTCCAAACAGCGGTATGCCCTCTATCAATAGATTTACCGCAACAATCAAGGCGCTAACAACTATAATCGTCGCAATCCAGCGAGCAACTTTTTTCCTGCAAGCACACACCTTTGTTAAATTGATTTGGTTAGAGCGATATTACCAGCATGACAGTAGTGGCAATAATCACAACTGCCTCCATAATGCTGACAAGGGAAAAAGCCTTCTTTGAAAATCTGTTCCGCTTATACTCTCCATAGTTGAAATAGAGAGTGAGTGTAGAGAATATCACAACAATCAATTATAACCAAGCCATACCATCACCGTCTCTTTCTACTGGCGGCGCTTCAAAGCAACTCAACAATTTTTGCATCTTTCATCATTTGCACCGCATCCTTTCCATCTTCACCTTGTCTTTCTTCTTCACAGACATACCTCCGTTATCGTTTGAGTACGGACAAAAAGAATTCTATTTGTTTGTTAGAAATTGGAAGTGTTTTGCGGCTGCTCTGCTGTTAAAACCTATGGCAATGCTTACAAGCATATAACAAGCAAACGGCAGTATGGATCCGTCGACATTTGTTCAGTTCTTTATTGCTATGCTTCGATTCCGTCGATTGAGGATTTTTTGGCAAAAAAAACGAGCGGATTACCATGAAAAGGGCAAATGTTAATATGTGTTGCTTGCCGCAATGGCCCTGTTCCTGCTAAACTATGTAGTGTCTGCTTCTAATCCAAAAAGCGTTGAAATACAAGCATTTGTGACTCATTTGTGGTATAATAGGTGCAAAGGAACAGCGCACTAACATGAAAAAGCCTTGCACTTAAGTTGGAGGATGGGTATGTACAAACGCCACAATGGTCAGATTTCATTATTTGATGAGCCGGAATTTTTCGGGACGATTCCACTGAACCCCAAGAATGAATGGGTACGTTTGGGAAAACTGATCCCCTGGATGGAGTTTGAGGAACGGTATGCTGAAAACTTCAAAAGTGCAACTGGACAGCCGGCAATCTCCGGTCGAATGGCACTTGCGTCTGTGCTGATCAAGCAACGGTATAAATCTTCCGACGATGATGTTGTTGCCGAGATCGCAATGAATCCGTATTTGCAGCACTTTATCGGATTACAACAATTTCAGTATGAAGCTCCCTTCAGTGCAAGTGCAATGAGCCGCTTCCGTCAACGGATCACACCGGAAATGCTTGCATGGGTCAATGATTACATTGCCGGCCGCCCTGAAGAAAAAGATGATGACTCTGACGATGATCAGTCAGGAACTTCCAAAACAGAAGACACTGAAAATGACGGAACACTGATCCTTGATGCAACTTGTGCTCCTCAGAATATCCGTTTTCCGACCGATGTATCTCTTTTGAATGAAGCCAGATTGAATACAGAGGCAATTATCGATGAACTGCACGATTTAGGGGCGTTTGGAAGCAAGAAACCGAGAACCTATCGTCAGAAAGCCAAAAATCAGTATAACAGCTTTTCAAAAGCAAGAAAAAAGTCAAAGAAGATGGTCAGAAAAGCAACACGCCAGCAGCTCGGATACCTGAAACGCAACCTCGAGACGATCCATGCCCTTGACAAGCAGCTCAGGGAGGAACTTCCTGTAAAACTGCAGGAAAGGCTTTCTGTGGTGGAAACACTCTATGTGCAGCAGAAA
>CAVAGP010000113.1:0-3794 GCA_963588175.1 Faecalibacillus sp.
TGACGAAACCATTGCTGTGTTCGGTCAGGTCGTAGACAGCTACACCATGAAAGAATCCAGCGATGACGGCATTACGGTCCGCATTGCATATGAGCCGCGTCTGGCCCGCGTCATTCTTTCCGATGAACAAGCAAAAGAGATCCAGAAATACTATGAAAAATGTCTGGAGATGGGCTCCAACCCGGAGCAGGTCGAGGAAAGCAAACGGGCAATGAGCTCTATGACGGCCATCCTCGGGCATCCGGACAGGATTAAAAAACTGGCCGCCGATGTGGTGGAACACTACGAAGCTCTTTGTGCAGAGAAGCCGGAAGTTGTCCAGAAGGCAATGATCGTCTGCGCTGACAGGCCGCTCGCATACAAAGTGCTAAAAGCAATTGAGGCTATACGGCCAGATTGGTTTGTACCCAAGAAGGCAGAGAATGAAGACGAGCTTCCGAAAGAAAAACTCGATAAATTGGTAGCCCTTTCGAAAATCAATCTTGTGGCCACGCAAGGCCAGAATGACGAAAAAAAGCTCTTTGACATTTGCGGTAATAAGGACTACCGCAAAATGCTGGATAAGCAGTTCAAGAACAACGATTCCAACTTCAAGATTGCCATCGTTGTGGATATGTGGATTACGGGCTTCGATGTACCATCTCTTGCAGTTATGTACATAGACAAGCCTTTGCAGAAACATACCCTCATTCAGACCATTTCACGCGTTAACCGTGTGTTTGACGGAAAAGATAAAGGTCTGGTTGTGGACTACATTGGCATTAAAAATGACATGCTGGAGGCCGTAAAGAAATATGGCAGTCCGCAGGAAAGCCCTGTCGATGAACTGAACATTTCTCTCGGTATTTTCAGAAATCATCTGGCACTTCTCGATGAACTGCTTTCCGGCTTTGATGCAACACTCTTCCATAACGGTACGCCGCTGGAACGTTTGAACTGCCTGAATCATGCAGCCGAATATGTCCAGATGAGCAAGGATATGCAAACTCGTTTCATGGGCCTGTCCCGAAGATTGAAGAGCGCATATCAGATTTGCTTCCCTTCCGGAGAGCTCACTGACCGTGAAACTGCTACGGCACAGTTCTACCTTGCCATCCGCTCCATTATTTATAAGCAGACAAAGGGTGATGCACCGGATGCAGAGGTTATGAACAGTGTCGTAGAACAGATGGTGAAAGAAGCCATCACCTGCACTGGCATTGAAAACATCGTAGATGAGCATAAATCCGTTGACCTGTTCAGCGACGATTTCTTGGCCGAACTCGACAATGTGAAGCTGCCTATCACCAAGTTCAATGCACTGCTGAAACTGCTGCGTAAGGCCATAACCGCTTACGGTCGCACAAACAAGGTAAAGGCTATTGAGTTTGACGAGCGTTTGAAAGAAGTTGTAGATGCATACAACAGCCGCGACAAACTGGTGTTTACCAGTGAAGTTGTCTCTGACTTTGTGAACGACCTTTCAGATCAGCTGATAAAGATTATGAATGACCTCCGGGCCGACAAGACTTCTTTTGAAAAGCTTGGCATTACCTATGAGGAAAAGGCTTTCTACGATATTTTGGTCAAGGTCCGCGACGACCACGGTTTTCCATATGCGGATGAAAAGTGCCTCGTCCTTGCTAAGAAAATCAAAGAACTTGTCGACGATAAATCACAGTTTGCGGACTGGTCAACCAGAGACGACATCAAAAACCAGCTTAACATGGACCTGACGGTTCTCCTTTACAAAAATGGCTACCCGCCCGAGTGGGATGAAGAAGTATTCGACAGAGTTATGGAGCAGGCTGAAAACTTCAAAAAATACAATTAGCGAGGAAGGAATCTCATTATGAATATTGGAGAAAAATCAATGAATTTTGTTTTATTGAATAGAAAAATGAATGAATATATGCACTGCTTAAAACAGCAAATAAACAAGTGGTTCTTGGATAAATTGCTTGATGAGGATTTGCGGAATATTTTTGAGGTTGAGGATTCTCAAAGTTTTGGACAATTGGACTTGGACTCGTTGTTGCAAGTTGTGGATTGTAATTGGTTTGTAATTACCAGTTTGTATCATCTCAAATATAGTGCCCGAGAAAAAATTCATGATATGCGGCGAATTGTGAATGAATGGTCTCGTTTTACACTAAAGAATATTTCTAAGGAAAAAGTGTTTAATGACATCAATGTCATTATTTACCTTATGCATCTTTTTGACGCTTCTACAGAAGCTATAAAAGATCTTAAAGATTTTGTAGTAAATCTTGAAAAAAATAATGGGCTTTGGCTAGAATTGTTAGAATCGGCGAAAAAGGATTCAGAAAAAAATGTTATATCGGCGGATTCTGAAAAAGAGAACGTTACTTTGGGTAGCATAGTTTCTTTGGTCGCAGATCCTGCCGTTATTGGTGCGATTGTTGGGATTACTGGAAATCTTTATTCGGTATTAATCAATGGCTATGTTAAAAGTTTTTATCGAGAACAAATTCAAAAACAAAATTTAAAACAAACAGCGGAATTTCTGCCGCTAAAGAAAGTTTGCGCAGCGCTTACGGCTTATCAGATCAACAATCCAAGTGCGAATAATCTTTATTCCTTAAATTCGGCTAGAATTGATTTCGTTCCATATCAGTTTAGGCCGGCTTTAAAAATGATTCATGCCGATATTCCACGTATACTTGTAGCAGATGATGTTGGGGTCGGAAAAACAATCGAAGCCGGGCTGATCCTTAAAGAAATGGAGGCTAGAGATTCGTTGAATTCGGTGCTTGTGATATGTCCAAGACCTCTTGTTGCTGAACGTAAGTGGCAATTGGAGATGAATCGATTTGATGAAAATTTTACACAGTTGGATGGCAAGACTTTTGTAGAATGTATCCAGGAAGCTGATCGTGATGGGGAATGGCCAGAAAGGCATTGTAAGACGATCATTCCGTATTCATTATTCAATGAAGATTCTATTCGTGGAAGCAAGTCAAAGTCTTCTAAAAAGTATAAAAACTTGGGATTGTCGGAATTGAATCCAATGCCTCATTTTGATCTTGTTATTGTTGATGAGGCTCACAATATTCGTAATTCCAATACATGGGCGTATTGTGGTGTAGAATTATTTTGCCGAAATGCGGACGCTGTTGTTTTTTTGACTGCAACGCCTCTTCAAAATAGTAACAATGATCTATATACCCTGTTAAACCTTTTGAGACCGGATTTGGTCATAGATCGCGATGTCTTTCGAAATATGTCAGAGCCTAACATTTTTGTAAACAATCTTTTGCGAATTGTTAGAACTCAAACGACAGGTTGGCAAGACGCTGGAAAACGTGAAGTTTCCAAAATGCTCGAAACATCTTGGGGAAAAAATGTTATTCAGTGTAATCCGGATTTTAAAAAGATTTCCAATTTTTTGGATAAACAGGATGTTACCAGAGAAGAAAAAATTGAGGCTGTCTCTATTATTGAAAGGCTTCATTCTTTTCATACTTTGATTAATCGAACTAGGCGAAAAGATATTGAAGATTTTTGTATTCGTTGTACACAAACGATTACCGTACTTTTTAGCAAAGAACAGAGAGAGCTCTATGATGCCTTAATTGAATTTGAAGGTGAAACTTTGAGACATCAATGTGGAAGCTATTGTGTTCGTTTTATGCTTTGTACTCTTATGAGGCAAGCTTCCAGCTGTATTTATGGATTGGTTCCTTTTTTAAGTGATTTGATTCAAAAAAGGTTGGATGAAATTCAAGAAGATGGCGAACTATTTGAATGCGCTTCTGTATTTAATTCTAATGATGGAAATTACATATCTGAAT
>CAVAGP010000114.1:0-3757 GCA_963588175.1 Faecalibacillus sp.
ATGTAAGAGCGCATAATTAATGCCCTCCACTATATTAGTAGTCGAGTTTTTCGAAATTTTTCCCAAAAATGTGAAAATTCCGTTATTTTTTTATGGAAAAGCGTTATTTAATCAGCACTTGGCGAAGAAAAAAAGGAGGGTTTTGCCCCTCCCTAAAACTTATCGGTTTATTAATACATTCCGCCCATGTCTTGATTTGAGGAAGATGAGGCAGGCTTATCTTCTTTAATCTCAGTGACAGCGGCTTCGGTTGTGACGAATAGAGCGCTGATGCTTGAAGCGTTCAAGACGGCAGTACGTGTGACCTTGGTTGGATCAACGATTCCGGCCTCGATCATATCGACCCATTTGCCTGTTGCAGCATCAAAGCCGAGATTATCTTTGCTGTTCTTCATTCTTTCCTCAATCTCATCCGCATCATATCCGGCATTGTCGGCAATCTGACGTAATGGGGCATATAAGGAATCCAAGACGGCATTGATGCCCTTCTGGATATCTGGATTATCGTCTTTCAATGTAGCGCGTAATGTCTTATAGACGTTAGCTAGAGCAGCGCCACCACCGACGACAATTCCTTCGGCAACAGCGGCTTTAGTTGCGTTCAATGCATCTTCGATACGGAGTTTCTTGTCTTTTAACTCTGTTTCGGTCTGAGCTCCGACTTTCAAGACAGCCACGCCATCCGAGAGTTTAGCGATACGTTTAGAAATGCCTTTCTTGTCATATTCACTTGTTGAAGCGCGGAATTGGGCTTGGAGCTCAGCAATGCGGTTCTCAAGGTCTTTCTTGTCTCCTTCCCCATCGATGATGGTTGTTGAGTCCTTCTTGACGATGACCTTCTTCGCGTGGCCTAAATCATCGATTGTCAAATCTTTGAGGTTCATGCCAAGGTCTTTGACATAGAACTTAGCGCCGGTCAATATTGCGATATCCTGCAATGCGGCTTTCTGGGCATCGCCGAATTCTGGGGCTTTTGTCGCCACGACATTGAATGTGCCACGGAGTTTGTTGAGAACCAAGGTTGATGTGACTTCGCTCTCTAAGTCATCCGCGATGATGAGCAATGGCTTGTGTGAGTCAACCACGGACTGAAGGACCGGGATTATATCCTGGATGTTGCTGACTTTCATGTCGGTGACAAGAACGTAGGCATCTTCCAATACGCTTTCCATCTTCTCGCGATCGCTAGCCATATATGGTGAGATATAGCCCTTATCATATTCAAGACCTTGCGATACGACTAATTCGTCTTCGCTTGTCTTGCTTTCATCAACCGTGATGACGCCATTGTTGCCGACTTTTTCCATTGCGTTAGCAATCATCTTGCCGATCTCATCATCATGAGATGAGATTGTAGCGATAGACTGGATGTCTTCGTTAGAAACGACAGGCTTAGAGATTTTCAAAAGCTCTTTAGCCACTTCTTTTCCGGCTTTTTCCATGCCGGCCCTGACAAATACTGGGTTAGCGCCCTTTTCAACGGCGTTGATTCCGCGGTGGATCATGGCCTGGGCTAAGACTGTCGCGGTTGTTGTGCCGTCTCCGGCTTTCTCATTGGTCTGGTTTGAGACCTCATAAACTAATTTGGCACCCATGTTCTGAACTGGGTTCTTGAGTTCGATTTCACGAGCGATGGAGACGCCATCCTCGCAGATGCTTGGACTGCCGTAACCTTTATCCAAAGCGACATTTCTTCCCTTAGGTCCTAAGGTAACTTTAACGGTGTTGGCGAGGATATCTACACCCTCGACCATTTCATCACGAGCATTTTTTCCTAATGTAATTTCTTTTGCCATAAGTAATACTCCTTATCAATTAATAATGGATGGATTGTTGATTAATCAACGGTAGCAAGCAAATCCGCTTGTTTAAGAAGGATGTATTTGTGGTCCCCTTCTTCATATTCGGTTCCGGCATATTCCTTGAAGATGACCTTGTCACCGACTTTGAAGCCGGTGATTTCAATCAATTTTCCTTCTTCATTCTTTACTCCAGGACCAATTGCAACGACGGTTGCAACGTTTCCGGTTTTCTTTTCGCTAGCAAGAACTATCGATCCGATTTTCTTCTCGGAAGGAAGCTTCTCGATTAGCACGTAGTCATTTAATGGTTTAATCATAATTTTTCTGTAGCCTCCTTATTGGGTACGCTATGTATATTAGTCCACTTTTTAGCACTGTCAAGGGGTGAGTGCTAATTTTTTTTAAATTTTTTATTTGAATATATTTGAAGCGAAAGTGAACGAGATTTTCGAATTTATTAATTTGGGATAAACAACTATATAATTAAATAGACATATGCAAATAAAGTGCTCAATTATTAATGGAGATTGCTCATGAAAAAAATATTAGTCCTTGTGGTTTTATCGACGTGTTTAATGTCTTGCGGCAATAATGCAAATTGCAGCGATGCAAAATCAAAATACGAAATCGAGCTGAATATAAGCAACTTCGCCACTTATTTCGATTTTTATTTCGGGACAGATAAAACCAATCAAAATTATTACATCCTAACAATGTCGGGTTGTTTAGATTACGCAATATATGACAATTGCCAAGTTAACGTTGAACAAAAATCGAATAACTACGGTAACCAAAGCTATACATTAAAATTAAATGCGCACGGAAACGGAGAACTGAGATTCAACAATTACTATGATGCTACAAACACGATAACCGGCGCTATGGGTAGAGTTATTTATTGGATGTGACGCATTTAGACGTGCAACAGTCATGTGCATTTATCATTTCAGAAGGTTTATTATTCAGAAAACCAAACATCTTTCTTGAACACATTCTCCATTGCAATATCCTCAATATGCAGGGAATAATACATCAATTAGTTTAACACGGCCGACCAATCAAATGTTCATTGCGGTCGATATTTATTTTTACCTTATTTCAATTGTTAATCAATTCCAGCATCTCCGCTCTAGATATGCCGTTCTTATCTTTGATAGATTTTGATAAGAAGATTATTTGGGATTTATGCTTTTTCATCCACTCCTTCACATCTTTGTAACATGACCTTAAATATTTATTGGCCTTCTTGTAATAGACTCTCTTGGGGAATTCCGATACTTCGGTTAAATAATCTTTGTTATGCTCATTTATAAGCGATTGAATCGAATCTAATTTTGAAAAATCAGAAACTCCCATCTCGCATAAATAGTGGCAAACAAACCAATTTCATTAAATTCAGATTGTAAACACAACTTAGACGTTAGATACCGATGTCTGATTTACAATTTAATTTAGCGACATCTCCCTTGCTTTGGCCAATCTCTCTTTTAAATATCTCGCCAACGCCTTGTCCTCGCAATAGACATAGCAGCCTTTCTGGCCTCTTGATAAGAGGGTTTTGTAAGTATTTCTGATTATCTTATCCGCAAGAGGGTCGCCTTGTTTTAAACCTCTGACGGTGAAATCTCCACTATCTCTCTTATTCTTGTCCGTGATGACCTTGCCGTTTTCATAACGCAAATCATTGCCAATAATTATTCCGACATAATCAAATTCGAGTCCTTGAGTTGAGTGAATGCAACCGACCTGCTCAAATGAATCGCCACCTATTGCAAATGACGTTGTTTCAAAGTTCCATTGGGCTTTAAAACCATTTTCAAGATAAATGTCGAATTTCGATTTATCCTTTCTAGAAGGCCATGGATAGCAATAACCTGCAATCATTCTCGCTTTATTGTTGGTGTTCTTTGTCCTTAGTTTTTCTTTCATCTCGTTAGGGTCATCAAACACCTGAA
>CAVAGP010000115.1:0-3645 GCA_963588175.1 Faecalibacillus sp.
AACTCCAGGAACGTCAGTATGTGGTCGAACCTCGACGCCCAGGAGCGGACCCTCGCGATGGCCATGAAGCCGCGGGCTATCTCGTCCCTGTCGGCCGACCCGGCCTTCGAGCACAGGTTCCTGAGCAGGTGCACGAAGCACCTCTGCCTTTTGGCGTCGGGATAGCTGGAGTCTATGGCGTCGTCTATGCCCGGTATGCCGTCGGACACCACGGCCATCACTCTCTCGAGTCCCCTCGCCCTGAACGACGCCAGGAGCTCCCCGTAGGCCTCCGCCGACTCCTCCGGCGTTATCGAGTAGCCGAGGATCCTTTTCTCGCCCTCGCCGGTTATCGCCATGGCGATGTTCACAGCCTCCCTCTGGACCGTGCCCCTCCTGAGAGGCAGGTACGTCGAGTCGAGGTAGAGGCAGAAAACCTCCGGCGGCATCTGGGCCTCGTTGAAGCGCCTCACGTCCTCGAGGACCGCGTCGGTGACGCCGCTGACGTACGATCTGGACACCTTCGCGTCGTAGAGCGACTCGATCACGAGGCGCATCTCCTCGTCCGTCATCCCGGCGGAGTACAGCTTCATTATCGCCGAGCTTATCACCTCGGTCTTCCGCTTGTAGGGGGCTATCGCGGCGCCGTGGAAGCCGCCGTTCCTGTCCCTCGGCACGTTTATCGTTATCGGCCCCAGCGAGGTCGTTATCGTCCTCGCCACCCTGCCGTTCCTGGAGTCGCCGGAGTTGTCGCCGTTCCTGTGGTCGTACCTCTCGTAGCCGAGGTACGCCGACATCTCCGACTCCATGAAGGACTCTATCGCCTCCTGGGCGGCTTTCGCCACCGCCGAGCGGAACGCCGACTCGATGGTCTCGCCGTTCCCCAACGCTTCGTTCAAAAGTTTGCTAAAATTGTCCATGTAGGTTTCCTTCCTTTATTTCTTAGACAAAAATATTGTACAGAAGCCTGCGGTCACCTGCCATCCTAGGACGGCCGGTGATTTTTATTTACACAACTTTTTGGATACTCTCAGAAAAGCTGCCGGAAATGCTAAAGTGAGGCAGCTTAATGTGTGGCAGTTCGATATGAAGTCCGGAGAAAAATCCGGTGATCTTATCCACAATACCTTTGATGGCATCCTTGGCAGCTTCAATCGGAGTCGTAATAGCTGTCTTGATACCATTCCATACGGTAGTTGCTGTATTTTTAATCCCATTGAACACACTGGACAGGGTATTTTTCACTCCGTTAAATACAGAGGAAATCTTATCCTTAATGCCATCTACCACGTTAGAGGTCGTAGTCTTGATGCCGTTCCAGATATTCGAAACCGTATCTTTCACCGCATTAAAGGCGGTACTCACTGCAGTTTCGATAGAAGAATTGACGCTCTTTAGCGCCTTATCAAGGCCAATGGTATCACCACTGATCTCAACAGTAATTCCTTTGATTCTGCTTGCCATGAAAGCGTCACCTCCTTAAAATTATATTGCTTGCAAATGCTTGCATTTGTCAAGGAAACGGATATACTAAACTCAAAGGAGCGTGATATCTATGGCAAATACAACTGCAGTTTATGCCCGTATTGATTCGGGACTGAAAGAAAATGCCGAGAATATTCTTTCTCAGCTTGGCATCACACCATCAAGTGCTATTCAGATGCTGTATAGCCAGATTGTATTAACAAGAGGGCTTCCTCTGAATTTACATCTTCCGTCTGCAAAACCAACTGCCATCGGAGGCATGAGTCGTGCAGAACTGGATGCTGAATTAATGAAGGGAGTGGAATCTCTTAAATCAGGCAAAACCTATACGGCAAATGAGGTTGATGCGATGTTATCTAAAGAATTTGGTATATGAGTGAATCCTATTCTGCGATTTATTCGCCGGAATCGATTAACGATCTACGAGAGATTTATTCCTATATCGCTTTTGAATTACTGGTTCCAAGCGCTGCCAAAGGACAAGTAAATCGAATTAGAAAAGCAATCCGGTCACTTGACTTTATGCCATCACGAAATCCCGTCGTTGATTGGGAACCGTGGAAAAGCGTGGGAATGCACAAAGTACCTGTCGATAACTTTATTGTTTTCTACACAGTGGCAGATGATACTCAAACCGTAACAATTATCAGAATTGTATATGGTGGGCGTGATATCGAGGGGATTGCATCAGAAACAAATAATGAATAATAAAAATCCGCGTCTTCAATGCGCGGTTTTTCGATCTGGCCTATAAGGCCGATTACTGGCAGGGCCAATTTTAGCCCTCTTGTGTAGCCCAATTGCCCTTGCAGCCGGGAGGCCTTTTTTCATCAACGCCACGGCTTATTCCTGTCTCGCCCGCATAGCAGGCGGTTCAAAGTTGTCCATATGGTCCACATAATTGAAAAAGTTCCGTGTTTATCGCATTATTTTCGGGTTAATAGCACCGCAGTATCAACATGTGTAGAAATCCAAGAGGGTACATAAAGAATAAAGGAACGTTAAGTCTCAGTCATATATCGATGGTTCTCGATCATACCGATTGCCATTGCTTAGATGCCAAAAGAAAAGACGCTATAGGCTCTATCTATTTCGCTTTTGACCACGTGAAGCCGAACAATGCCTTATCATCGTTGCCAAGTTTGACGACTTCATGCTCGTTGATTATTTTTTGTATTTCTGCACTATATACTTTAGTTCTGTCTGTGGCTATGAAAATCTGCTTTGTAGATTTGCTATAAATTCTAAACAAACCCTCTACAGGCTCGTCCCATATGTTTTTGAAGAGGAATGAATCATCTATGATGAACGGAAGAGAAGTAAGCTCCAATATAGCTAAATCGAAAATCACAAGGCTCTTATATTCGGTGCCAGTTCCCTTGTCCTTTGGCGTTTTGTAGCTGTAACTAGTGAAACTTGTCAACGAAATCGAAGGCGGGAGTCGCTTTTCTTGGTAGATATCATCATTCAGTTCTTCCAGCTTCTTGTTTATCGCCTTTTCTATCTCATTTAAGACATAACCGTAATCCTGATTCATCTGTTGACTTATATTGCCGACGTTTTCTTTCATGGATTTGGCTTTTTCATATAGAGAAATCTGACCTTCTAGTGTCTTTATTTCGTTTTTCTTGTTGAAAAGAGTATCTAGAAAACTCTTTGGGATTCTAGGTGATACGTTATTGCTCGCCAATGCCTCATTTATCTCATCAAGTCTTCTTTGAATTTCATCAATCCTTTTGGAAAGTTCTTCTTTTTGAGAATTCACCTCTTGGTTGACGTTTTGGCTTAACCGCCTCTGAAATTCATCGATTTCTTCCAGAGACCTCAAATCGATTTCCGGGAACAAAGAAGAAATCTTTAGCCGGTCCTCTTCACTCATCAGCAAAGAGTCACCAGTCATGTCTTGCGGGGTTTTAAGCTGGATTGATAGGGACTTTCTTTCTCTAAAAAGGCATATCTGCTCGGATTTGAGATCGATATCCTTTTGAGATAAGGTCTCATCAATAGCGATTGATGCTTGGTTTTGGCTTTTTACCAAAGAGTCAATTTCGCTTTGTAGTCTTTTGATTTCTTCTTTGGCCGCCTCAAGAGAGGATGCCGTTTTTATCGGCGAATAGACGATGTTGTATTTTTGGGCGGCATCCATCGCTTTCTTAGTGCTTTTGGCTTCCGACACCTTCT
>CAVAGP010000116.1:0-3579 GCA_963588175.1 Faecalibacillus sp.
TTTTCGTAAGCCAGATGAGCAGAACCAAGCTTGCTTGGGTTATGCCATGGCGAGAAAATGAGCACGAAGTGAACTTAGACGGAACTTAGACGGAATAGTTGCGCCGTGAATCCGGTAGTTTTAATAATCCGCGGAACTTAAACGGAACTTAGACGGAATTTTTTGCGTTACGGTCCAGTTTTTATATTATCCGCGGTACATTTTCGTAAGCCAGATGAGCAGAACCAAGCTGGCCCAAAGTTATGCCATGGCGAGAAAATGAGCACAAAGTGAGCTTAAACGGAACTTAGACGGAAAGTTGCGCCGTGAATCCAGTAGCCATGTGGGTCGTGAGTTTTAAACGAACACGGATAACTCGAATCGAACGGATAGCGCGTCGTGAAACAGGAAACTCGGATAATGTTCGGATGAAACGGATAGCGCAGTGAAACTGGTGGCCATGCGGAGTGAGAGAAGCGAGAACCGTCTGCTTCGCTGAATAGAATAATGTCTATATCGTTTTACTTATTGATATGGGTCTTCAAGAATTCTAGCAAGGGATACAGTTCGGGACTATCCATGTCCCAAAACTGCTTGTCGCTGAATAGCCAATCGCCGCTACCCAATTTGTCCCGCAATTTTCTGCTTAGCTGTTGCGAATTGATATATGTGTAAAGTTTTGCCTTCCGGTTCGGTATGTTATATTTCGGCTCGCCATTGGCATCATGTATTCCTCCGACACATGCTTCATAGTCATTGAAGCAGCCCCACCAATCGTGATGAAGATCTGTCCTTGCAATTGATTCCATCAACACTTCCACATCTCCGTCATCGCAATTGTTGGGATAGAGGAAGAATGGAAATGAAACATCATGTGACTTCATCCTGTCGGTTACATCTCTTTGCCTTTTTGCAAATCCCCATCCTTTTCCGACTGTGTCGGCATCAAGCAACACTATCACCTTCATCCGCTGCAAAGCGCATGTGGTTCAGGATGCTTTCATTGAACAGATTGTCAACACCCCTCATCGGAACATATTCCACTTCTGCCTCGGGAAAATGTTTTGATATGAGTGCTTTTAAGAAATTGCATTCTGATGTCTCTTCTTTCTCGGCTTCAATAAATATTCTGTTCATATTATCTGATTTCGATTTCCTGATTCAATGAATAGTCTATACTGGCCAAAGAATAGTGATAAGCCTTCAGTTCTGCATCTTTCGTCCTCTGCAACTTAAAGCACGCCGCGCCGACGCCCAGTTCCTTCCCACCATGCAGTGCGGCATCTCTCAATCCTTTGATAGAGTCCAAATCATGTGTTGTGGCAAAAATCTGCACATCGTTTTTCTCTGCTGCCGACATAACAACTTCCCAAAGTCCCTTCATGACAGAATGATGAAAACCATTGCTTATCTCGTCAATAAGGACTATTCCATTTTTACACTCGTATATAGTAGTGAGAATAGACAAAATTTTCCTGGCTCCGTCGCCCATCATATTTATTGGGATACGCTGTCCCAACCCGATATCGACAAGCACTTCCTGGCGGGATAGCACGAAATCGTTCAATTTGGGCTCTATCAGCCTTAGGGCCTCTATGATAAACGACTCATCTTTGTTTTTCAGAACATTGCCCAAGCCTTCTATGGATGTATAAAAATCAAATTTCGGATTGAGATATCGGCATGGCATAACCTCCTTGTAGCGTGAATCCAGTTTGACTGTATGTCGCAGTTCCGTTTCTGACAATTTGTTCAACTGCAGTGAGGATTCGTAAGTCTGTCCGTCGATTTCATATTTAAGCACAATGCCATACTGATTGTCCGGTTCTGTAGTGCTTATATTGTTGCTGGAATCCAACAAATCTACCTTGCTGTCGGCTGATTCAAACAGAGATATGCGCAATTCTCTTTTCTCGTCATTATAAGCCTTGAGGCATATAGGACTAGAGGCATCCAATGCATAGAAGTCGAGCAGCATGTCTGACGCTTCAATCCTCTGATAATTGCGCAACAAATTAATGTTGATTGGCAACTTCGGGTTTGACATTCCGGAAATGAGGAATATTGCATCAAGCATAGAAGACTTGCCGCAATTGTTCTTCCCGAAAAACAGATTGACTTGCTGCAATCCGTCGATTCTGGAATGTTTTATACCTCGAAAGCCATCTATTTCTATTGTCTTGTACATTGTATTTGCTATGGAGTGTGGTTGAAAGACATAACTTTGAGAAGAAATTCCACCAAGTGTAGTCAAGAGTGAGGGTCCGTTTATCATTACAACGGCCGTTTCACCCGAGCGGGGTTGCCGGAAACGACGGTGCGGGCGGTGACTTCGCGGACAACGACGGAGCCGGCGCCCACTATGGCGTGAGCCCCCACTTTGCCGACTTTGCCGGAGATCAACAGGGCATCTTGCCCGATAAAAGCGAAGTCGTCGACGACGGTGTGGGCGCCAATCAAGGCTTTTGGACCGGCAAAGCTGTAATGGCCAAGCGTGGACTGATGGCACACAACGACCTGGTCCCAAAGGACTGCGTGGGACATGACGGTCACATCGGCCTGGATGATGCATCCTGCACAGATGATCACTCCCTCTTCGGATACGTCGGCGAAGCGTGATACTATCGCCGTGGGATGGATGATGGTGGGGATACGGCCGCCAAGAGTTTTGATTCTGTCGGTCGCTTCGCTCCGTATCTGCATGTCTCCCTGTGACAGCATGAAGACTTTGCCCCGCAAATCTGACCGATAGAGGTCTTCGAAGGAACCGAGAATCGGAACTCCGTGGTCTATCTCGCCTGTCCTGTCACCGTTGTAGTGATACAGCCCCGCTACGGTGTAACCGCAAGCCATGGCCAACTCCATAAACACGGGGGTGGCTCCTCCAACGCCGAGAATGTATATGTCTTGGTTCTTCATAGTCCGTACGGGGTTAAGGGTGAAACATACGAAAAAATCAGGGCTGCACTCAGTAACTTGTTGAGAAACGGACGCTTCGGGTTGACACCCCTTTTTGTGACATTTCCGCGACGGGCGGGAAATGGGTCTCGGGGAGGGCGATGGGGGCAAACCCAACGCGAATGGATCCTGGGATGATGGTCACCTCGAATGCCATAGTCTCTGGTCTTTTCTGCCGGGACAGGTCGTCCTATACAGAAGCGAACGTCCCGTCAGCGAGCCTAAATGCGTGTGTTTCAACGCCTTGGCTCTTGGTTCGTCTCGCTCGGGGGAAAACTTCTTGTGCCAATGACTTTGTCCACAAAAAGGTCCGGGTAAAGTGAGACTTGTTTGTTACTTGCGAAGCGCTGCCGTGCGCCCGTTGTTTTATTTCCGAGGCCAAAGATAAAACAAATATTTGTAATATCGGACATTTTTGTGCGGAAAAATGACGAAGAGGGCAATTTTTGGGCAGAATCAGCGGTTTTTGGCTTCCGCAGAACTCACGGAGAACATGGATGCCGTGCGGACTGGGATATTATTAATCCGCGGTACATTTTCGTAAGCCAGATGAGCAGAACCAAGCTCGCCCAAAGTTATGCCATGGCGAGAAAATGAGCACGTAGTGAGCTTAGACGGAACTTAGACGGAATTTTGCCTTGC
>CAVAGP010000117.1:0-3375 GCA_963588175.1 Faecalibacillus sp.
GCCTTTAGCTCAGCTGGTTAGAGCGTGCGCTTGATAAGCGCAAGGTCGATGGTTCGAGCCCATTAAGGCCCACCAAATTCGTTTATAGCGTTTGAATCAATCAAATGTTATGTAGCGGTGTTCTGCGAGAGAATCGCCCTTGGGTGTTTAGCTCAGTGGGAGAGCGCTTCCTTCACACGGAAGAGGTCACAGGTTCGAAACCCGTAACACCCACCAGAATGCCGACCTAGCTCAATTGGCAGAGCAACGCACCTGTAATGCGTAGGTTGCTGGTTCGATTCCGGTGGTCGGCACCATCTGATAATTAGCTCAGTTAAAGGCTGGGCTTTTTTTGTGTAAAAAAGACCTCGTTCTGAGGCCTTATTTGCTTGTTGCGTTTTTGATATGGTTTTCTAGGTACTTATTGACTTTTTGTCCTTCCAATGGCTTGGATGAATCAATCAGTTCAAATGTCATCGCTTCGGCGTGTTTTTTGCTTAGATTCGCCCTAAATTTGTTTGTGATTGTCCAGGTAAGAATCAATTTTCCTTCTCCATGCCATTTACGGACTTCTTTCGACAAGAAAGATAATCTCACTTCTGAATCGATGAAATCATAGTCATCAGGATTCACGCTGCCTTTGTTGTTCCATTCGCTTTTGCCGTACAAACGTCCAACATTAATTTCCGTATCTTTCAAGCCTTTTAAGACCTCTCCATTGAATGATATGAGGACAATCTTACTTTTATCTTTTAATGCCTCCAATGTCGGCTTTACGTATTTGATGATATCTTCCACCTGTCCTTCTTGGACTTTTAATTCCAATACAAGAGGAACCTTGTAATCCCACAGATTCATAAGCTCTTCTAATGTTATCAGGTATGACCCATCAAATAGTTTGTAATCTCTTTGAATTTCCTCAACTGTCAAGTCTCGTATATTGCCTTCTTTGCCGGTAACACGAAGCAACGTCCCATCGTGGTTGACGATGAAGCGGTGGTCTTTTGTTAGATTGATATCGCATTCGAAAGGCAAGTCATGTTCGATTGCGTTTTCAAAAGCGGCCTTGGAATTTTCCGGCCTTTCTAAGTCATGCAATCCGCGGTGGCAGACTCCGTTTGTCCATGAAGCAAAGATTTGATTGATTGGCGTTTTCATTTTATGTCTATTTCCTCGATATCCGTCGGTAGAGGCTCATTCATCATAAGTGAATAATCACTATGATTTGGAGAAATTTGCTGTGGGCTCATTCTCATATAGAGCGCATCACCTCTAGCAAGAACCTCTCCATTCATATTTCTAATTTCGCCCCAGCCCTTAAATGTGATATTTGATATGTTTTCAATTTTAGCAATGCACATAAGTGGTGTTTCATATGGCACAGGTTTCTTGTATTTTATTTCTAGTTTAATGGTACATCCCCATGCATTCTTATCAATGCACCAAACCGCTCTTCCGATTGTCTCATCCAAAATTGCGCTGATGTTGCCTCCATGCGTTCTTTCTGGATAAGACTGGTGATTGCAATTAAATTGAAATAGGGCTACGCATGAACCATCTTCCATATTGTAGAAGTTGGCGTGTAGCCCAAATGGGTTCTCGGTGCCACAAACGTAGCATTCTTTTCCGTTGGCTTGTTTTGCGATTACTTTCATAGCGAAAATATATTAAACCTTTTTTACAACGTTGGTCGTAAATACATTATAATTCTACCTATGAGAGACCCTTTAGCGTTCCGTATCAGGCCGAAAAATTTAGATGAAGTTGTTGGCCAACAGCATATTGTTGGTCCAAACGCCATTCTTAGAAGATCCATAGAGAAGAAAGAGCCTTTCTCGATGATTCTTTTTGGACCGCCAGGAACAGGCAAGACCACAATCGCGGAAGCCTATGCCAAATCGATGGGCATCCATTACGAGAAACTCAACGCGGTCACAACGGATAAGAAAGAAATGGAATCCGCTATAAAGGATGCCAAATTGTTTGGGCATGCAATCATCATCATGGATGAGGTCCATAGACTTGATAAGACTAAGCAGGATTTGCTGCTGCCATATGTTGAGGACGGAACGTTTTTCCTAATAGGAGCAACAACCGCAAATCCATATATCGCCTTAAATAGAGCCATCCGCTCCAGATGCAGGCTTCTTGAGGTTAAAGCATTGTCCGAAGAAGATGTCTATCATGGACTTCTACGCGCAATTTCCTGCAAAGAAGGAATTAATAACGAATATAAATTTAAAGAGGATGCCCTTAGATATATCGCTAAGTTGAGCGGCGGGGACCTGCGTTTCTCCCTCAATATGCTCGAGCAGGCAACCATTCAATTTTCGAATACCGAAGAAATCACCCAGCAAGACATTGAGAAAATCAACAAAGTGCCTAATTATGCGATGGATAAAAACGAAGAAGAGCATTACGATTCCGTCTCCGCTCTGCAAAAATCCATCAGGGGTTCGGACGTAGACGCAGCCATGTATTACTTGGCAAGGCTTTGCATAGCCGAGGATTTAGATTCTATTAAAAGAAGGCTGCTAGTTACGGCCTATGAAGATGTAGGACTGGCAAATCCTGCTGCTGTATCTAGATGCCAGCAGGCAATTGAAGCCGCTGAAAAGGTAGGCTTTCCAGAAGCGATAATACCACTTGGATTCACCGTGTCCGAACTTGCTTTGTCTCCTAAATCAAAACAGGCTTGTCTTGCAATTGAGGATGCTATGGATTTTGCGTCTAAAAGACCGTTTGTGGTGCAGGACTATCTGAAACTGACACCTGTTAATGTTCAGGAGGATGACAAATATCCTTATGATAGGCCAGACCTTTGGGAAAAAATTCAGTATTTGCCAGAAGTCTTCAAAGATATGAAGTTCTATCACCCAAATGATATGAGCATGTCTAATTACGAAAGATCTCTGAACGAGAACTATAAAAGATTGAATGCCAAACCGCGTTCATCAAACCTTCGTGCTTTAAAAAAGAAATGATCCGCTTGATATTTGAGAATTCCATCCTATGATTATGCGTTCCTTTCCATGGGGGGAGGAATGACTAGTTAGGAGGGAATGTATGGTAATCAAGAACAAAAAGGCTAACAAGATTAGCAAAGCCGAGACAAAAAACTACACTGAAGACCCGAAGAAGAAAGAAATGGAAAACAATCAGGAAATGATGCTTCTCCTATATGTAGCTTCGCTTCTTGGGCAGATGTAAATATTGAATCGCATAAGAGAGTCAAAAGGTTCTCTTTTCTTTAATTATTTTTAGTTTATAATAATTCCCGCTTAGCAGGGCCGAAACATTTGAAAGCGGCCTTGAGAGACAAGCGGGCATGGCGTAATGGCAGCCGCGATAGACTTAGGATCTATTGGGTAACTCCGTGCAGGTTCGAGTCCTGTT
>CAVAGP010000118.1:0-3325 GCA_963588175.1 Faecalibacillus sp.
AATCTCGCCGCAGCTTGAACTGCGACGAGACAATTATACCAAACCTATCTGCGGATGGTTATTCCATCCCTTACGTGCAAATAAGAGTTTTATGCAATATATGCATTCCACCCCCAAGCCATAAAACGTTTTGAGACTCAAAACTTATGGTAAAAGAAGCGTTTTTAAATAACGGCTTTATTTCTATACTTATATGGGAATTTAAGTTAGTTTTGCTGGTTTTTTACAACAATTCATTCATCAAAGCGTCAATTTCATCCTTATGTTTTCCGTAGAATACAATATGATGGTTTCCACATGGAGTCTTTAAAATTGAATCGACATCCTCATCGAGATGAACATTGATTTGTGTTCTGCAAAGACCCTTCTCATCGAGGTTCTCGATTATCTCTCCATTAGATACAAAATACCTCTTTAAATCCGAAGATAGCCTAAAAATAGTTACATTGGTTTCTTTCAAATAGCCTTTGATAGCCACTCCGATTCCAGATTCAAAATGAGTGTCGAGTTTATAATGATCTAGCATCCTGGTTGGAATTGTGCAGTGCGCAAAGACAATCGTGTTGTTCTCGATATCGATTCTAGATGGGTTGCACTGGAAAGCGTATCCATCGCCAACCATTGAAGCTATTGTCATGGAAAGCATCGCAGCAATATCACCTTCACAAGCGGAAATATACCCGGCGTCGTTAAGAAGCGACAATCCCAAACATGATGTGGTCTTTAACGCATTCAATAAATCAAAACATCTAATGGTAAAACCGTTCAGCTCTCTAGTCTCCAAAATCGTTTTGATCGCGGAATATACCTTCTTTGCTTTTCTAAGTTCCAAATTGCTGAATGGGGTGTCGCAGAAGAAACCTGTTCCTTCACCTGTTGCATATGAATAATATCTCTCGACTTCCTCAAGTGAGATATTCTCAAGGGTGATTCCGAGTTTACGTTTAACCTCCTCATAATCCGGGATTGAGGAAATAAGCCAATCAGACGGTGTTCCGATTACGCCTAAACGGATTGTGGATAGTTTCTTTTTAATCTCGGATGCGGTTTTAGTAATTGATATAGAGGCCAATTCTTTGATGCGGGAAGCCATATAAGGAAGTGAACCGTGAATTGCCTCACCTATTAAGCCTTTTGAGGCCAAAAATGCAAGGATTTCCAATGTTGCGGCAAGAGAATTATTCTCCCCGCTTGTGAGAAAATAATACGGTCCTTTTAGCTTATCGAAGTTCTTTAGGAATAAGCCTTCCGAGCCTCCGGTTTCGATGAATATTAATTTTAAGTCACAATCGTAGTCGTCTAGAGGTGCGAGTTTGATTTCTTCTCCCACTTCTTTTGCAACGGAATCGATGAAAGCTAAAGAACGCTCGTTGAAGTCGTCTCTATCATGGAGTACGGAACGGAATGTGGATATTTTGATATTCATATGTTTGGCCTTTCTGGTACTAGTTTAAAACCTTTATTAATAAAAGATAAGATGGACTGATATAATTGAGGCATGATTAAAGAAATTTGTCACGATTTAAAAATCTTATCCTCAGTATCTACTCCACTATTGGAGGGTGATGACATATCCGTCATCGAGGATTTGAAAGATACGTTGATTGCGAATAGAGGCGAATGCGTTGGCATGGCGGCCAACATGATTGGAGTCCTCAAGAATGTCATTGTCTTCATCGACGAAGAAGGATTCGTCAGATGTATGGTCAACCCAGTCATCGTAAAGAAATCAGAACCTTATGATGCAAAAGAGGGATGCTTGTCGCTTGAAGAAGGCGAAAGGCCTTGCAAAAGATATAATAAAATCAACGTCGAGTTCTTAAGCGAAGACTTCAAGAGGAGAAAGAAGTCTTATAAAGGGTTTGTCGCTGAGATTATCCAACATGAAGTTGATCACCTAACAGGCATCATCATATAGTCACTAAATATAAGCCAAGCAATGCTGCCGGCAGGGAAACAACAAACACGGTTGCGCCGTACTTGCAGAAATCCAAGAAGGAGAATTTTATTCCTTCTTTTTTAATCAAACCGAGGAACATAATTCCCGCCAAAGCACCGATTGGGGTGATAAAAGCGCCTAGATTTGACCCGATTATCGATGCAAAAGTGGTTTGAATCACATTTGGAGATAAGGTTGCGATATCCGCAAAGAAGACACTCATTGGAATGTTATTCATAATGTTATCGAATATGGAAGAGAATAGGCCATACATGATTATCGGATTGCCCTGAGATAAGAATTCAGCGACCTTATTAGAGAAGCCGGAAGCATTAAGTCCGATGACCATGATAAACATCGAAATCAATAATGGAATGACTTGATAAGGAATGCGTAAGAAGGCTCTTCCCAGGCGGAACCCGAGGTTCTTGTCGTAAATCATGTGAATCAATTCAAAAACCAGCAAGAACAAGAAACAGCCTAAGGATATGAGATACATCTCAACATTTATGTAAGTTGATATGGCCATAAAGATGACTGAGACAAGTAAGGTAACCAAGGAAACGATTAAAGATGCCTTCCTTCTAATTACAACCGGTTGAACATCCATTTCCAACGGCTTCTTTAAATCTTTGTGGAAAATGATGAATAGAGTTAAAAAAGATGCCACCCCTGCCAAGATAGTTGGGAGCCAACTGACTTTAAGATAATCGACGAATCCTATATTCGCGAAAGTGGCAATGTAAATATTCGTTGGATTGCCGATGATAAATAGCATAGAGAACGAATTGGCGGCGATAAATTCCATGACTAGATATGGGATAGGTGATATTTTTGCGCGTTTAGCAAAAGCGCAGATGAACGGTGTGAATGTTAAAATGACAATATCATTCGAAGTGAATATCGTAAGAATCGAAACGATAAGATATAGGCCAATAAATAAGCTAATCTGGCCTTTTTTGAATTTGGTGACCGCTAAGCTCGCAAGATAAGAGAAGAAACCCATCTCATCTAGATATATAGATAAGAAGGACATCGACAAGAATAAGACAAGAATCTTTAACGGATTTACTTCGGAGTTTGATAAAAATGATTCTTTGACGGTTTCCCAAGGACTGATTTTTAAGGCTAAAAACAAAATCGCACCGATAATCAGGGGGATTAAAAACAACGGGAATTGGATATTCTCGATCTTCTTCACCGTGTTTTGAAGAATAACCAAGACGATCATTGAGGCTATTGCAATTGCGAATAACACCAGAGCCAATACCATAGGTATGAATTATAGATACCTATTCTTTTTGTGGTTAGCAAAAAACGCATAGAAATCGATTAATTAAACATTTCCCAATTTCAATTAACTATACAGTCTAGATTTCCAATTTT
>CAVAGP010000119.1:0-3210 GCA_963588175.1 Faecalibacillus sp.
CAATAAATCATAATAGGAATTAGCTATATCTTCGCTTACGAGGCCGGATTTTAAAATTCTTCCGTATTTACTCGATGAAGACAAGTATATCTGACGTTCATCATTTTTATAGGCAGGAACCAAACAATTTTCAGCATTCAAAATAATCGGAGATTTCCTTAAATATTTCCAAGCATCTTTCAAATAATTCTGAAGCATACGCTCATATCCACTTGTGCTAGAATAACTTCCCACATTTTTATAAGCATTCTCTTTGTATTCACTAATAAAATCATAAAGAGCTTTCAATTCTTTTTTATCCGAATTACTAACAAGTTTTCGTTCAGACAGATCACAAAGATTTTGCGCAAAATCTTTCAATGTAAAGCATCGCATTCCTAAGCTACGCAACCAGTTAAAATATTCCGAAAACCCAGCCTCACGTTCATTATTGAAGGCAACAAAATCGCCAACATCATTAAAAGCATCACGCCATAAATTAAAACAGCTCAAACCAACCAAAGAAAACGGAACAGGAATCCTTAAATCAGCAACCATTCGATTCCGTCCTTCTGAATCCGGAACCAACGGCTTTATTTTAAACGCAGTTGAAATTTTTTCTGTTAGCCCCGGAATGGTTTTATTATCCATTTCATCTTTATATGCGGCTAGAATCACACGACGAATAAAGCCCTGAGAAATCAATCCTCTTTTTCCAAGATCTTCCATCGTATTTGCGATCAATGAGCCCAGTCGTTCAAATAATGCCTTATTAAAATCAGAAGGTGTCATCAGTTTTTCTCTAGAAACCGCAGTTTCAAAGCTACCGTGAATTAAAAAAGGTAAGGCTGTATCATCTCTAGTCGGAAAATAGACCCATATTGGAGAATTCGAGACCACATTTATGCTTTTCTCTTGATTATTTACTTTATATGCAACACAAACTTCAGCATTTTTCATTTCTGGAAGATCAAAAACATCCTTGTACTTGAGATATTTCGTGATTTCTCCCTTTTCATTTTTACTACACCCGACAACTCGACAGGTTATTAAATTCACATCTTTTTCATCTTTGTTCAAAGTAATATGAGCATGTTCGCCACTTTCTTTATTTATCCAATAAAAATCCTGTATATGGGTCAAAAACATAAGAATTTCTCCAGACAGACCTTTCAGCTTGTCCAATACATCTTTACCGTTCACAGCAACAAGATTTCCTTTTGCATCAATCTTCTTAAAAGGAATAACAATTTTCGTTAAATGTTTGCTTAACACAAAAGGATAAATTTTTTTATTTTTCTCTAAATAGTACAATTCTTTCTTTGCTTTCTCATAATTCCATCCATCTCTCACCTGCACAGGAAGTAGATAATTTTGAATGACAAAACCATCATCATCAAAATAAATTTCAGGCCGATAAGTATACTTGAACACCGACTTAAAGCCCATTCCAAATCGTCCAATGGTACTGGCATCATCCTTATTTTTAGTTCCCATCAGCATAGAGGAAACGCCGCAAACATCGTTTTCATCAAAAGGTTTTCCATTATGATAAAAAACAAGCTGATCGTTATAATATTCTACAACAACTTTATTTGCGTTCTCATCTTCTGCATTTTGTAAAAGCTCATACACAAAATGATTGCTATCAGAATAATGACCTGCTAAAAGAGCCTCATATTTTTGCGGTTCCGCGGTCATAGCAAACCAGTCATGTTTATTCTTTTCGTATATTGCCCTATAATCAATCGCTTTCATTTTAAAAATCTCCCATTTTTTTATCAACATGCAAAATTCCCCAAACAAGCAAATCAGCGTGAATATCAGCAGTCTGCAAGAATTTCTCTATTTTCCTCTTTTGCTCTCTATATTTTCTGTCGAGATTTTCAAGTTGCGATGTTCTCATACGTTTTATCTTTTCTTCCTTTGACACATCAACTTGAGATTTTAAAATTGCTTTCTGCCGATTATATGAATGATCCGTTTTACTTAAGCGAAATTCACATTCTTTTTGAGCTTCTTCCTTATATTTAGACCTTGCATCTTTCCATCTTTCATAATGAAGATCTTTCAGCATTTCCCTATTATTCACATAAGAATTCTCCTTACTAAAATCCTCAGCCTGCTGCAAAAGTGTCAGTATATTTTTTTCAACATTCACATTATCACTAATAGATACCAATTTGATTTCCGTCCTAAGCCCAACATATTTCCAAGCATAAATTAAAAATTCGTAATCACCAGCAGGAATTTCCGAATCTATTGTTCGCACATAAATATTACATGGAAATTTTTTGCTTTCATATGCGGCCGCTTCTATAACAAGTGGATGCATCTGAGTCAAGAATGCCACATTACGATTCTCCTTTGCGTAATCACTATCAAAAGTAATCGGTAGCACAGGCTTATCAGATTTTAAGAAAGCCTTCCACAGTTTCACGGCATTATTATTTGCCGGCAGCGACATTGAACGAAGATCGCTCAAAAGCTGCAGTCTCTTACCAGCAGCCAAACGTAAAGTTTTAGCTTCGGACTTTCCCCGGATATATTCGCCTCTTCCCAAATAATCATCCATAAAAACGTCAACCAGGTCGTTCAATTTCTGTGGATTAATCCACTGATTTTCTGCACTCTGTACATTCTTATCCATGATATATTTAGAAAGATCAAACCCATACAAGAATTTTTCATTTTCTTCCAAACGCCGTAACTCCTGCACTTTCATAATTTCATTGTCCGCCATCTTTTCTATTTTCATCTTTCTCTGATCATCAGTAAGCTTCGGATCAAACATAATTTTGAAAATCTGATCAGAGACTTCTCCAAGAATATCCGAACAATCACCAATGCTGGCCTCAAATACACCTATTTTTGACAGGCAATGAATATAAATTTCAGAATCAATAGTATCTTCCGTGATCATATTATAAATTCTGACTTTACCACTTTTTTGCCCACGACGATCAATTCGACCTATTCTTTGTTCAATTCTCATTGGGTTCCAAGGCAAGTCATAATTGATCATAAAATCACAGAATTGGTAATCTAAACCTTCACACCCAACTTCACTAAAAAGAAGAATGTCTATCGCATTTTTATCGCTACGTTCCAATAAAAATCTTTCACGAAGTTTATAACGTTCCTCATCAGGAACTGAGCCATCCACTTGTCCCACACGAAAGCCATGTTTTCTCAAATTTTCATTTAAATAGGCGAGAGTATGTCTAAAAG
>CAVAGP010000120.1:0-3156 GCA_963588175.1 Faecalibacillus sp.
TAGCTGGAGTCTATGGCGTCGTCTATGCCCGGTATGCCGTCGGACACCACGGCCACCACTCTCTCGAGGCCCCTTGAACTGCCATTAATAAAGTAGACAATAGGCGGGAAAAAGTTATACATTAAATCCGTGTATGCTACACAACCCCCTACGGGGTTCGCGCCACCGCCGAGCGGAACGCTGACTCGATGGTCTCGCCATTCCCTAACGCTTCGTTCAAAAGTTTGCTAAAATTGTCCATGTAGGTTTCCTTCCTTTATTTCTTAGACAAAAATATTGTACAGAGACCAGCGGTCACCTGCCATCCTAAGATGGCCGGTGATTTTCATTTGCACAACTTTTTGGATACTCTCCGGTTTCGACGTTTTGAAAAGATGGAATTATATAAACATCACATTATAGATTGGCATGAAGACGATTTTATCGTCAGATTTAATGTATTCCTTATTACTTAAAACATATCCTTTGTTTATTCGGTAGCTCTCATTGCCAAGTATTTTCGGAAGAGCCCTGAAGTTGGATGAATCTTTACCAGATTTGATTTTGAGCGGAAGAACGGATAAATCATCGTAATCATCTACCAAATAATCAACTTCTCCGACACCTTTCCTATCGTAATAGTAAAGTTCATGCCCATGGCATTTCAGTTCCTCAGCCACAACGGTTTCATATACTGCGCCAAGATTTACACCTGACATATCATTAAAAACCGCTTGAATGTTGTTTTTATATAAGATTGCGGTTAGCAATCCAACATCATTCATGTAGAGTTTTATCAAATTTTTATTGCTTGATTGAATGAGTGGAAACTTGGGCTCACTTATGGCTTTAACCCCCAAGGCAATGCCGGATGCTAAAAGGTAATCAAACTCATCAGCGTAATCGGAATATCTGTCATTGCTACTTTTTTGTTCTATATCCTTGAACCTTATTCTTTTTACCTTGTTTTCGATGTTGGATGGCACAAGATCATAGATGCGTTTTATCTTGAGACTATGTTCCTTATCGTATTTTGCAGCGTCATTTCTATATTGGAGGATGATTTCATTTTGAATGTTTCTGACATTGGCGATATTTTGAGAATTGACATATTCCTTAACCGCCGCAGGCATACCACCGATCAATAAATAAAGTTTAAAAAGTTTGAGTATCCTATTGTTGATAGATTCACTTGCCGTTTCCTTTTTCCTATAGCATTCCTTTAAATACGAAATGACATCCCTCCCAACGGAATTAGCCATGAGAAATTCCTCAAAGTCCATGGGATACATCTTCTTCTCTAAAATTGATCCCATTGGAATCAAAGTGCTTTTCTGCATCTCTATTCCCAACTCAGAACCGCTGCAAATATATTTGAATCTGTTATCTAAATTTAAAGGCTTTAACAAAGTGAATAATTCAGGATAAACCTGTATTTCATCAATAAAAACGATTGTGTTGTCCCTGTCTTTCAATTTTTCACCAGCGCAGGAGCTTAACGCCAAATAAAACGATTCAACGGTGTTAACTTTTTCAAACATCTTATTTCCGATTTTGTCATTGGTCATATTAATCTCGACATAATTCGGGTAATGTTTTTTTGCTAGTTTGCTAATTATGTAAGTTTTGCCTATTTGACGTGCTCCATCAATGCAAAGTATGTAATTGGCATCAGATGTAAGATATTCTTCGATATAATCGCTTATTTTACGATACATATTTAATCTCCTAGGTCAGTTTTCCTATTTGATTATAGGTGAAAAAAGACAGTTTTCCAATAAATATTAGGTCGAAAAAAGACAGTTTTCCTGATATTAAATGCATTCTTAGCTAATCTCCGAATCACTTCTTTTTTTCTATATCAGACATCTGTTACGTGCAAATTAGATCTTAATAACACCTTATCCTTGTAGTCAGTGAGTTTGTTCGTATGTCAATAACGCTTGATAATAAATGCGTTCTCATGTTGTCTAACCGAAAAACTTTTCATTTAAAGTATTTTTTCGGTTAGATGGTATTGAGTTTTAGAAATACATAGCGACAGCCTTTATGTTGGCGAGGCGCAATGCCTAAACCACATTCGTTATATGTCCAAACGCGGTGTGACTTTAACTGCCGTTTTTCGAATACTGTACCATTATTACTCCTATTTAAGATTTCCAATAACGGCAGGAGCGAGATAAACAGGCTTTAATTCCAACATTTCGTCATTGGATATATCATTTTGGGAAAATAATATTCTTCTGGAAATTCTTGAGGAGTATTTTCTTGAAAATTCATTGATCGATTTATGATTTTTAATGTCTGAGGATTTAACTTCGATCGGTACCAACCTATTTTTATCCGTAAGCAAAAAATCAATCTCATAATTTCTGGTCGATTCATCTATATTGAATGTCGTATAATACAAATCCCTATCATTTGATTTGATTATTTGGGCGATGGCATTCTCATATAAATAGCCTAAATTCACATCCAGCTTATTTGACAGCAGTTTTTTGTAAATATCTTCATTGGTGGATGACTTGTCATTAAACAACATGGTGACGAATAGGCCTATATCGGATGCGTACAGTTTAAATTTAGTGATATCTTTTGTTCCGTTTAATGATATCGAAGGGTCATTTGCTCTAAAGCAAGGCAATACGGTTTTTGAATCTATTAGATCAAACAAAAACTCTAAATCTTTTTTCGCGACCCTTTTATCAGTGACACCACTTATATAGAACCTGTTTTTGTTAGCCAATTGGGCAGGAATGGAATTATATAAAGCGGACAGCCTACCACTTGGATCGATTCTATAGAAATCGTCTGAATATAACTTAATTATTTCCCTTTTTATTTTATCGACTTCCAATAAATTGTTCGTTTCTATGAATTTTTCAACAGCCTGCGGCATTCCGCCAACTGCCATATAAACTCTGAAGTCTCTCATCAGTTTTCTATTAACTGACTGGCCTAAAGGCTTATTGTATTTGTAGACATTTACAATGCTCTCATAGTTATATCCGCAGGCATCGCAAAATTCTTCATAGTCCATTGGATAGACTTCGATTTTATGCTCTTCGGATGGAATCAAAATATCTTTGACGTTTTTCTTTATAGAGATTAAGGAACCGGTTTCTATGTAATCGTATCTGCCATCTTTCACAAGATGCTTAATGGCCTGCCTAACCT
>CAVAGP010000121.1:0-3007 GCA_963588175.1 Faecalibacillus sp.
TCTCATCTGTTGGTATGATGGAAAAAGCTTTCTTGATCTTCGCATCAGCAGAAGCTCCCGAATCCTCGGCCAATATCATATGATGATACACGCGCTCCAGATTCCCCCGCTCCTTTTCGAGCATCTCAACCATTATTGTTGTGTTTACGCTTTTATCTGGATCTTCTTCCGCCTGCTTGCCACAGATTATGCCGAGCATAGCGCCCACCATATACATGCCGACACGCGTTTCGAAAAGATAGAAAGGCCTCTGTTCTCCATCGTTGTTTGAAATAATGAGAGGAGAACCTTGCTCGCCGCCTTTAAATGAACAATATTTTTGCATTATGGCAGCATGCTTTCCGTATAGTCTGATCTGCTTTTTGAACATCGCCATTTCAGATTTCCTCCTCTTTTATTATTGAGTCGGTTTCCGACCGTTGTTCTAACTCATAGATTTTCCCAATTTTGCCTCGAATAGTGTCGCGCGCATATCGGAAATCTTTTTCCATTACAAACATGATGATTTGGTCGCAATACTTGGGCAAGGTTTCGCATATATTCCTAATGTGGACTTCGTCGGTGTTGGAAAAAGGCGCATCCATAACAAGCGGGAAAGTTTCGTTGCTTAATTCCGGATCGGCTAATTCATCGTCATAGCCATTGATGATGGATTGTTTGGCGAGGTTTAGCAATCCGGCAACAAAAGAATAGTTCATAACGGTCCCTAAGCCGGTAGAGCCATCAATCTTGGTGTCGCTATCGTTTGACAAAACATAGGTTGACGCTTTGAAGTTATCGTCGATCTTAATGCCGCGATTCCCGTGATACATTGAACTGAAGATTTGACCAACCTCGTCTTGCAAAGCTTTGTGGATTGTCTCCTTAGAGGATTTCATTTTCTTATCGGCCACTCTATAAACGTAGTCGGCATAAGTGATACAACGATTAGTAAAGTTGTTTTTCTCATTATTAACGGCAGACTTCTTTATTTTTTCATCATAGAGTTCAATGTAGCGGTCGGCCTCGGGAATTTTATCTTTCTCTAGGTTCCTGATCTCAGACGTTTTTTGCCCCATCTGATTTTCAATATTCCGGATGGATTTTTGGATTTCTCCAACGTCCATGCGGCCCTCCAAACGCTTTTTGACCTTTCTGAGTTCTTCCTCATCATCTTCGATTGCCTGAATCGAATCCAAGATGCTATTGGCTATAGACTCAATGCCGGAAAGCGTTGTTTGGGCATTGTAAACATTGGATTCTTCTGCGCTTACGAAATCACTAATGTACTTACCGTAATCATGTGGTTCCATATGCTGCCTAGCTTCGATCAGATGTTTATAAGCGTCATTTCCATCCTTAATTTCAGCGCCGCATATGCATCTTCCGCGTTTTATCAATTCATTGACCGCTTCTTCGTTAATTCCCTTATAGCTGTCATCGCCTCTAAAGGAAGAATTATCGCACAACGTTCGGAAGTCAAATTTTAAAAAGGAATTGGCAAACAAGACTTTAACGAAGGCATCCGAGGCATTGATGGATTGGATAAGCCTTTTCATATCGGCTTCCTTTTGCTCTCTTTTGCGAGTTAAATCGCTTTCCAAAGAGTGCTTTTTAAGTTGATCGCTTTCAACATCCCTATTAGCATCAAGGGTTTGTTCTAGGCTTGTTTTTTGAGCGTCTAGCTTTTCGAGTTCGCTTTTATTGTACGTAAGAGTGTTTTGATAACTCTCCTTCTTTTGCATCCAATTATCACGAAGCTCGTTCCAATTGCTCAATTCACCGTTGTTATCGGTGATAATCTCCTTCTTCAAGCGCGTCGTGACGCTCTCGGATTTCGAAGGATCGAAATAGTCGCGTAGCATTTCGATATGCGATAGCCCCAAAATGTTCGAAACAGCATCCGTGAGATTTTTCTTATCACTTATTTTTTCAATGGAGTTGTTTTCGCCGTCGAAGAAGAAATACTCTTTAAGTTCGCTCCGCAATATGCCTTCAATTTCTTCATCGGCTTTTGACTGGTCTATATAATAGGAATTCGAATCATCCACTTTAATTACGGATGTCATTGCCTTGTTTTTTACCGACAGAACTCTGGAGGCGTTTTTCGTGTAAGTTTCTTTTGTGGTGATCTTGTAAGTGTAAGCTTTGTGCGTAAGCTCAAGTTCGACTGATACGGTCTGAATTTCCCCGGGGGACATATAGCGTTCAACGTCAGAATTCAAAAGACTTTTGTTAACAAAAAGATTTTCTCTATACAAGCACCACAAAAAAGCCTTGATCAATGTCGTTTTCCCATAAGTGTTCTTACCCAGAACTATAGTGAAATTTTTATCAGGATCACAAGAAAACTCGATCTCACAGTTTTTGAAATTGCGAAAATTCTTAAGCTTGATCTTTCTTAGAAGCATCTTCCCTTATCTCCTTTTTAATTGCATTCACGATGTCGTCAACGGTCTGGCTCTTGCTACGCCCGCTTTTTTCCTTCATCCGAAATGCCTTATACGAATATCTGATACTTTTCACGGCTATATCGTGATCGATTTTCTTCTCACTCATATAATTTTTCCTCCTCTGTATAGATGTCCATGCCGTATTCTTCCTTTATTTTAGAGATGATGTCATTGCTATAAGAAGGGTTTTTAGACAATTCCGCAAAATCCATTAGTCTATGCAATTCCTTCCTCACCAAATTTTTGTCGATAGAAAGATTTGGGTTTGAAATCGATTCGTGAAAACCTCTAGGCAACGTTATGAAATCGTAAATCTCTGCGTATTCTTTCTTGGGGGCTTTTCTCAAAACTCTTCCCCTTCTTTGGATGTATTCCTTCGGATTCGTGCTACTCGCCAAAATAAACGCCGTCTTGATGGCGGGGACATTAAGGCCTTCGTCCAAGCACTTAATAGCCACCAAAGCCTGGATATCCCCATCTTTAAAACCGGTTAGAATGTTTTGCCGCGCCGCAGAATCTTCATCGCCCGTAAATTTAGAACCGAACATCTGCAGCCGATTGTGCAGAACCTCCAA
>CAVAGP010000122.1:0-2931 GCA_963588175.1 Faecalibacillus sp.
GAGCTAGGCATCGCGCTTTCTAAAACAACGTTGACCCCAAGGGGGCAATAATCGAAAAGAAGATGTACCCGATGGATTTTGAAGAATTCTTGATTGCGAATTCGGTTGGTGAACTGGCCATAAACCATATAAGGAGATGTTTTATTGAGGGAACATCGCTTGAAGAGCCCCTTCACAATAAAATTCTGCATTTATTTAAAACATATTTGTATGTCGGTGGAATGCCTGAGAGCGTAAAAACGTTCGTGGAAACGAAAAATGTGTTTAAAATCAGGGAAACGCAAGAAGAAATCATCAAGCTATATTCGTATGACGCATCGAAATATGATAAAGAAAACAAATTAGTGATAAAACGAATTTACGATATGATTCCTTCGAATATCCAAAACAAGGTGAAAAGGATTCAGTACAAGAAAATAGAGAATTTAGATGATCTAAGATACACAAAATATAGCGGCGAATTCGAATATCTTATTTCATCTGGCATAGCCTTAGAAACAAAAGCGGTTAGCGAACCGAGGTTCCCTCTAATCCAATCAAGCAGCAAGAACCTTATTAAGTTGTACATGAATGATGCTGGTTTATTAACCGATGTCCTTTATAAAAACAATATAAATGCAATTTTGGATGATAAATCCGGAGTGAACCTGGGCGCGGTATATGAGACTGCGATTGCTCAGGAGTTAAAAGCGCATAACCACGATTTATTTTATTACGACAGGAAAAAAATCGGCGAAGTGGATTATTTAATTGACGATTATGACTCGCTCAATGCGGTGCCTTTGGAAATAAAATCCGGCAAAGATTATAAAAATTTTAGGGCATTGCCTAAAATCTTAATGGACGAAAATTATAAAATGACCAAAGGATATGTCTTAAGCAACAATAGGGAAGTTAAGAAAACTGGCAAAATAGTGTATTGCCCGATATATTTCGTGATGTTTTTATAAAATGCACCTAAATTGCGACAGATTTTTGAATTGGGAAATAAAAACGTCATCCTTTTGCCATTGTTGCAATTATCTTTTCAATTAGTTCATCATCGATGGTTAAATTGCACTATTCTAAGTTCCCGACTTACTTTATAATGGCATCAAAGAGACGAAGGAGAAGACAATGATTAATTTGAAGGATTTTTATAATAGTGTTGGTTCAAATGTTGACGATGTCGTATGCCGTTTGGGCGGAAACGAGGATTTCGTGAAACGTTTCCTTAAGAAATTCTTGGATGACAATTGTTTTTCCGATTTGCTTTCCTCTCTTGAAAAAGACGATGCCCAATCCGCTTTTAGGGCAGTCCACACCCTAAAAGGAGTCGCGGTTAATCTTGGCATTCAGTCTTTGTTTGTAATGGCATCTGAGGTCACGGAATTGTTGCGTGCCGGAAAACTTGAGGATGGCAAGAAAGCCTTGCCGGAATTGCAGGAAGAGTATTTCCGGGTCCGTTCTCTGATTGAAGAGGTTGCCTGAACATTATTTTAAATGCTATTTTCCCGCTTCGTTTGAGGCGGGATTTTTTTATCATTTCAAAAACATCGCAGTGCAAGGGCGTAAAACGCACCAGAATAAGGACATAATATTCCAAATCGCTATCAATAGTTACCTTTGCCCTCAAAAGCCTTTGCGGATGTTAGCCCTTTCATTGTATAATTTCCTCTACAAATCATTTCAACGAATGAGCTCCATAATGTAGGAGGTATGCCTGTGGACATGAACTATTTGTTAAATTCGGTTTTTATGATAGTCGTTTTAACCATTCTTTTCGTTTGGGCTTTCCCAACCATCAAAGAAAAGAAGAGCAGAAGCCGCTGCTTGATGTTGATCGGAGGAACCGCCTTATATGTTCTTTCGGACTGGGCCTTCATTGCTGCCATTTCTTGGCAGGATTGCCCAATGGAGCTTCTCCGCGCCATAGTTCTCTTCTTCTATATCGTCTATGTGATCGTACCCTTCGCTTGGCATATGTATGTCCGTAATTTCGTTGGCCGTTCTTACCCGAAATTCATCTTCTATTTGGAACTTATACCTCTGGTTTTCCTCTTATTCGTTGTCTTCATCAATATGTTCACGCATGTTCTTTACCGAGTTGGTGATGGGGTTACCTTAAGCCGTTATACACGTGGTTCATGGTATTGGCCATACACAATCATCAATTTCTTCTATTATTTAGAGCCTTTCATCGATTTGTTCGTTGTCATTATTCTGAAAAGATGGAAAGAGGAGCCGTATTCCCTTCAATCCGCCATCATTTCCTCCATTCCTCTTTTAGGTGCCATCATCAATGGTTTCGTTATTCCAAAGGATACTGTTTTCCCATTCTTGCCTTTTTGTTCCGTTGCGGTTGCGATGCTCGCTTTCTTCTTCATGGGCTCAAAAGAGAGCCAACGTTTAGAAAAAGAAAGACAGGATGTCGTCGAGAAGGCTTTGGTAAAGGCTCAGGAAGCTATGTTGAAAGCAGAGGAGGCAAGCCGAGTCAAAACGGTTTTCCTCTCCAATATGTCCCATGATATCCGCACTCCGATGAACGCGATCATCAATTTGACGCATCTTGCCCAGGAAGAAAAAGATAGCAAAAAGATCCATGATTATTTGGATAAGCTTGCGATATCCGGTGAATTCCTTTTGAATCTCATCAACGACATCCTCGACATGAGCCGTATCGAAAGCGGGGAAATCGATCTAAAGAAAGAACGTTTCCCACGTGAGGAATTCAATAAGACCATCGAAACCGTCATCCAGCCTTTGATGGATAAGAAACATATCAATTTCCACATGAGCAAGAAGGGCGGGGATTGCGATATCTTGACAGACAAGACTCGTTTTAATCAGATTTTCCTCAAAAAACTCTTATTTGCACGTAAGGGATGGAATAACCGTCCGCAGATAGGTTTGGTATAATTGTCTCGTCGCAGTTCAAGCTGCGGCGAGATT
>CAVAGP010000123.1:0-2883 GCA_963588175.1 Faecalibacillus sp.
CATCATCGAAAAACTCACTCATCAATGTTGCTTTAATGTAATATATGACCTTATAAATAAAATAAAGGAACCTTCCGCAAGGAATGAATATCTATTTTATTTTTACAAATATCTAGGGAAATCCGATGAAGAAGATTCTTTTGCTTTCAACGCATGGATTAAATCCAAATCTGATAAAGTTTTAATGCCAACACACAGGAGAAGCGTTTGCGACCTTAGGGGCGCCGCAGAAAAAGCCGGGTTAACTTATCGTGACTTGGTTGAAATCATTTATAAGAAGAAAGAATATAACGCAAAACTCGCCTCAAGTTACCTATCATGCTTTTTTCATAAAATAGAATTGTTCGATGAATTGCTCGCCATAGACAAGAAGTTAGCAATAAAAGTTTATGATTTTTTGTTAGTTGAAAGGGAAGAAGACTATCAGTGCGATTGCTTAATCCGCATTCTTTCTATAGACCCGAATTATATTAAAAAGTTTGCTGAAAGATATGTCAAAGATAATTTGGATAATTGGGAAGATTTCTCCCATGTCGTCCTGAAAGAAGAATATTGCAGCATGTTCTTGAACGAATGCGTCGATATTTGCTCGGATGATGAGCACAACTTCTTCATCCCTCTTTACCTACAAAAATTAATCTCAGAGGGCATGGCGAACAACCGGGTTTTAAAATGGGCAGAGAATTATATCGATAAGAATTATAAAAACAGGAACAAAATAACGGCTTTATTCGGTTTGCTCTCCGAAATCGATTCAAAAACAATTGATAAGTTACTGATCCAGTATTACCAAAAAGGAGACGGTACGGAAGACTTAAGTTCATCATTTTACGGGAAAGTAGAATCTTTTTCTGATGCTGAAAAATATTATAAAAGCAGGATTACGAGGTTAAGGCCGTTAAAAATTGAATTCACCAAGCTCGGCTTGATCGACCAGGCTGCTTATGTTGAAAAAATGATCGAGGGCTGCGAAGAAGAAATCAATAAATTCAAAATTGATGAGTTATCATACTACCCGAATCGAAACGTTCTTGCGGAATTAGAAAAGCAGGATTACAAAACAGACATATCATTAAAAGATGCGTTTGAGTTATATAAAAACGATGAGAATTTTAGAAAAATCATTTCGTCTGGATACGCAAGTTATTCCGATGGGTCATTTGTAAGAAAAGATGAAAAGCCGATAAAATTTGCCGATGTGCTAAAGGATAGAAAAATCATTTCGGTCAAAGTCATCCCATATAACGACGATTGCAACTTAAACTATAATGAATATCTTTCGCCAATGAATTCTATCGTAAATAGATTTGGAAAAAATAAAAACGCAATGCTGGATGAATGCCTTACAGCCTTGTTCAGCGAAAATGAATGGCGTTACGAGGACTTCTATAGGGAAACTTTGTTAAGCAGGGATACATTCAGCAAAATCAAGAATAACAAAAAGAACCAGATGGAGAAAAGAACTTTGATCCAAATCCTTATAGGCTTAAAGTTGTCAAAATTAGAAAGAGACTATCTTCTCGATTTAAACGGAACGCCTCTATCAACATACAGGGAAGAAGATGTCCTTTATGCCTTTCTTTTGGAATCAAACGTCATTATTGATGATGCGCTGAGCCTTGTAAAAGATATTGGAAAACCATATTTGATTAAAAATTCCAGGGAATAATATTTTATGAAAATACAAATAAGGCTTTTTAGTGGTTAATCACGATTCAATGTTGCCTAAATGCGGCAATATCGATGTATTTTGTGAAAATACAGACATTTTTAACCTTCTTATAGAATGAACTCACGAACAAAAAAACGTTCGAATTCATTGAAAGGAGGCAACAGATGCCAAAAACCATTATAGATGACGGATTCGCATCCTACCTTGTCGAAGGTGCGACATTCGTCGGAAAATATCAATTTCCAAAACTGCCCAAACACGAAGAAATTGTTATCCCAAAAGATATGATTCCATTCGACAAGAGGAACAAAGTGGGAGACCATGACTTAGCCATAAACTTCTACATGCATGATAAGACGTTTAGGCAAGTCTTAACATCAACAAGCCGATATTTGCAGGATTTATCCAAGTTCCAATGCGTTATTTCTCCTGATTGTTCTCTCTACAGGGACATGCCATTATGTTTGCAAATTGCAAACACTTATATGAATAGAGCTGTTGGTTTCTATCTCGAAAGGAACGGAATCTACGTTATCCCTAATGTGAGATGGGGAGATGAAAGAAGCTTTGAATTCTGTTTTCAAGGCATTCCAACAAATGATATCGTCTGCATTAGCACACACGGTTGCATAAAAGGGGAAGAAAACAAATATTATTTCAGATTGGGCCTTAAGGTGATGCTTAAAGTATTAAAACCTCAAGCAATCCTGGTACATGGCACTATGCCTGATGAAGTATTCTCGAACCTTAAGGCTGATACAACGTTTGTCCATTATGAAAGTTATATCTCCAAAGTAAGAGGAGGTAAGCACAATGGGTAGCGGAATCTCAGGAAAATATATTGGAACAATTAAAAAATCTCAACCATATTCAAACCTATATTCCGTATGTGATAATATGCTTGAATTGGATAAAAAAGATCCAGAAATATATAATCCAATCACAGGATATTTCAAAAATCCAACAGCAACTAATCTTTTAAAATCAATAATTGGAGATGGCATTTATATAAATGGGAAGCGTGTTAATGGAACCATGGCATATGTCATGGACGAAAACGGAAATATTATTTTTGGAGTAAGACAAAATCCAAATAACCCCGATAAAAGAGCTCCTCATCCAACTTTAATTGGAGGGAAAAATCCAAAAGTTCAATGTGCAGGAATGATAATATTTTCAAAAGGAAAAATAGTTTCTATCAATAATAATAG
>CAVAGP010000124.1:0-2861 GCA_963588175.1 Faecalibacillus sp.
GCAGATAACTAATGAGAGGCCCGATTATTGGGCCTTTTCCTTATGCTTAAATTCAATAAAGTTTAAGCCAACGAGAAAACTCATGCTCCTCTATCGCTTCTCCAATATCGTCTTCGTAACTAGAACCATCATCATACTTTTTGAGGTATCTTTTAATTTTAGGAACGATTTTAAAAAGGCAACTCGGGTAATTGAAACAAGTTTCCCCATTTCTTCATATTATGCATTTATCCGCAAAAGAGGAATTTGAAGCAATAATTACCACCAATTATGAAATGAAATTGGGTTTTATTCGGATAATTAAGTATGCTTAAACCATGAACAAATTCAGAAATGCATTCATCCTTTCTATGCCGTTTATTTTGCTTTCGTGCACGAATAGCATCAATTCTGACGTTAAGGCTGATAGTGGGGAAGAAAACCCGGCAAGTTCAGTTGATTCAAGCGAGACCGTTAAACATTTACCTCAGCTTAAAGTGAATGGCACAAAGATACTTAATTCAAATAATGAAGAGATATATCTTAGAGGCATCAATGCGGGCGGGTATCTAGTAACGGAAGACTGGATGTGCCCTATCACCCTAAGCGAGGGAGAGGTTGACCATAAGTCTATTACTAATACTTTAGTGGATAGATTCGGAGAAGAGGAAACCTTAAAGATTTGGGAAACATATAGAAATAATTACTGGACCACATACGATTTTGAGCAATGCAAGAAAATAGGAATGACGGCGATTAGGCTACCATTCACCTATATGAGCGTGGATTCTCTGTATAACAATGTTCCATCCGTTGATGGGCAGAAATACAATTTCTCAATCCTGGATAACTTCATCGAAAATGCGGAAGAGTACGGACTTTATACAATACTGGATTTACATGGCGCATACGGCTCACAGAATGGATATGACCACTCCGGAGAGATTCTTGAACTGGAGGATGTTGATTTCTATTCCAATGAGGAGAACATGGATAAAACCCTCGAATTATGGGAAGCTGTTGCGGAACATTACTCAGGAAATACCAGCATTGCCGCATTCGATATCCTGAACGAACCAGGCGAAAGAGGGTCCGCAACAGGAGAAAGACACTGGAATTATTTTGATAGATGTTATGACGCAATCAGGGAAATAGACCCAAATAGAGTCATCGTGTTTGAATCATGCTGGGAAGCGGAAAATCTCCCGTCTCCATCTAAATACGGTTGGGAGAACTGCATCTACAGTTTCCACAACTACACAAGCACGACAAAAGTCGAGGAAAATAGAACTAGATACCAAGACAAAATCAACAGCGTGGAGGCGATGAACTTCAATGTTCCGCTATATATGGGCGAGTTCAATTGCTACACGAGCGAAGAAAGCTGGAATGCGGTTCTCGATATGATGAATGAGGCCGGTTGGAACTGGACTGATTGGACGTACAAAATAAACGTTAGTCCTAATGAAAAACCACTGCATCAAGGCTGGGGAATATTCAACACCACAGTGGATCCCATTGTGGCGGATGTTGATGATTTAAACACAATCTATCAGAAATTGGATTTGACTAGAACGGATTCTAAAGAGACATTCAAATCAACGTTTAGTTCAAACAATACCTTATATAACATCCTCAAAGAACATCTCAATTAGATTGCTAAATAAGCGAGGTTGCGATTGCAAATCCTGGCGACAGCAGTAAAGAAAAAGGGACTTTCGCCAATTAAGGTTAATAGTCCCTTTTAGTTTCGTAATCGCTAAGCAATGTCTAAGAATGCAGAGACAATACTGTAGTAAGACTCATTCAATGCATGGATTGTCAAAGTGTGTATTCCTTTACTAATTGTATATTGGTCATCTAATCCGTGACAAACGTATCCGGTTTCCCACGATGGACCACCATCGGTGCTGAAATCAGCGGTGACACTTGAAGAATAATCGCCCCCATCAAGACTAAACTTGAAAAGCTCGTGTTCTCCTTCTGTATAAATGGTATCCCAAGTCATCTTGATACCAATCTTTTTGACATTGATGTCCTGAGTAGCATTGAAGACAAAAGTGACATCGTGATTCGGAGTTGTCTTCATAATCTTTTCCTCTGATGTAGTGCCATCTTTCTCCTGAGTGCCTTTAACGTTATATGTATCGCTGGTTTTATAAGAGGCATAATCAAGGCCAATTGAAGCATCACTATCGCCATTCCACTCATATGCTTTGGAGATATCATATTCGACAAACTTAACAATAAGCAATCCGTTGATCCAAGTGTCGCCATCGGATGTATGTCCGGAGGCGGAATAAACCTCAAACATGCCTTTCGTTCCATAATCACGGGAAATTGAGACATTAAAGGATAGGTTATTAGATTCCGTTCCGAAATGGAAATAATACTCACCGTTAGGATCGTTAGATAGGATTGACGAAACATCGAAACTCCATGACCAGGTCTTGCCCTCAAGATTGACAGATTTTTTGGCATCTAAACTTTTGGATTTTTCGGAGCCATCGGAATTAATAGAGCCTTGAGCGGTGTAAAGTTGCCAATTACCATCGTTTTTGCCATATCTCTGCATATCGAAGTATGGGTTTACCTCATCTGCAGTCATGTCATCGACGTTGGATGTGAATGTTCCGCTTAAGGTGAACATTCCATCATTATCCAAGTTTGCGTTCGTAACAGAATAATCTACCGATACGTTTCCAGTGCTGTACTGGAGCAAGATGAGGTCGTTCGCCCAACTCTCCAAACCGCCATATGTTTTGCCATAAGCGATGCGATAGAGGTTGTCGTTCCCGAGATGAATTGTCTTCTCGGACAAGCCATCCACGTTGACGTCTCCATTGAAATGTAAGGTCATCTTGTAGTACTCGCCACTGCTG
>CAVAGP010000125.1:0-2829 GCA_963588175.1 Faecalibacillus sp.
CTTCCTTGGTATTATGCGGTGATAATCATTGTAATTTCCATCCTATTGACCTCAATCTCAGGCCTTGTGCCAGCTTCGGCTGCCGCAAGGAAGGATCCTGTTGAGGCTCTTAGAACCGAATAAAAATTAGACGGAATCGGATAGATTCCGTTTTTAATACTTAAGGTAAATGACATATTTGAAAAATACGTTGTAAATTTTATTTAGAATCGTGTAATAATAACCGCATGAGCAAAAGAGATATCATTTCAAAAAACATCTTGTCCCTCCGCAAAAAGGCCGGATACACCCAAGCTGAACTGGCGGATAAACTGAACTATAGCGATAAAGCCATTTCCAAATGGGAGAGGGGGGAATCCCTTCCTGATGCGGAAATGCTTTATAATATAGCCACGTTATTCGGCGTGGAAATCGGATATTTGTTCGAAGAGCACAATAATGTGGAATTGCCGAAGGATGTGGAAAAAGAACTCCATGATCGCGAGATGAAAGCCAGATGGATTTTCGCCATTGTTTTGGCATTGCTGGTAGTTACAATTGCTGCCTTAGGCATATTCTCCCTCTGGCAGATCAACAAGATTCCTACGAGTATGATTTGGGTTGTATTTGTCTCGCCTTTAATTCCGTCCATTGTCCTAATCACGGAAATCATAACTGGAAGGAAGGTCTTATTCCCTTTAGTTATATCTATTACCATGTGGACATATGTCATAACGGTTTTAGCCATCATTAATAGGGGCGATCCTAAGCCTGGATGGAACTGGCTAATTCTTTTAGGGCTTGTCTTCCAAATCGCCATTATAATCTATCCTCGCATCTTGGAAGGGGTGAGGAACCCTAAAGAAAAGAAAATAAAAAAAGAGAACAAGGATTGCTAGTTTTGAAAACTAGATGTATACTAGTCACATCCTTGGAAAGGAGTATGCTATGAGAATTGCTATTTCAGGTGAGTCTCCAATGGATTTTGACAAAGAACTTCAGGCCAAAACCGGAGTGTATTCAGTACCATTTCATATCCATTTAGGAGACGTTGAATATTTAGATAACGGCGAACATGCCAATGAAGAACTCTTTGAGTATTTCGATAAAACCAAAAAGATTCCTAGGACCGCAGCCGCAAACGTTGGAGAAATTCGTGCGCATTTCGATAAGATTCTTGAAGACCATGATGCCATCATTCATTTCACGATTTCTAGCGGTATGTCATCGGGTTATCAGAATGCTTGCAACGCTGCTGAGGGTGATCCAAGAATCCATGTTGTTGATTCTAATTCATTTTCGCTAGGCATTGGCTATATGGCCTATAAAGCCAAACAGATGGCGGATGAGGGGAAAACCGTAGAAGAGATTCTTGAAGAAGTGGAGAATTTAAAGAAAGAAGTCTGCGCCTCTCTTATAGTTAAAGACCTTTGGTATATGGCTAAAGGCGGAAGATGCTCATCTTTAATCGGCTTGCTTGGAAGCGTTCTTCACATCATTCCATTACTTGAGGTCATCAACGGAAAACTTGCCAATGAGAAGAAATTTCAGGGAAATATCCGCAAATTGGGCAAAAAATACGTTGAGACAATGGTAGCAAAGTATTCTAAGAACGAAGAGATTGACTATTCGCTTGCGATGGTTGGTTACTCAACTGAGCTTCATCCAGGTGTTCAAGCTGCAGCTGATGCTTTAAAAGAGATGGGGTTCAAAGAAGTTGTCGTAACAAAGTGCAATGCCACATGCCCGTGTCATGGCGGCCCAGACGTAATCGGATTCAGTTTCAGACATTACAAAAAATCATAAATAATTGTTGCTGATTTCTTTTTGTAAACATATAATATCCAAGCCGTCAAAAATGGGCGGCTGAATTTGGGGCCATAGTTAAGCGGGATAACGGTAGCTTTGCAAGCTTCAGTCCGGGGTTCGATTCCCCGTGGCTCCACCAAATACAATGGCTAGGTAGCCCAGTTGGTTAGAGCAGTCGGCTCATACCCGACATGTCGAGGGTTCGAGTCCCCCCCTAGCCACCAATTAAATAATATAGGTTTGATTCAATATCAAGCCTTTTCTTTTTGCCTAAAATAGCCAATAAATAACCATTTTTTGTGATTTTTGATGTTTTAAAGGCAATTTAATTAACCAAAATCTATTATATAAGTGTGGTAGAATTTTATAAATGCAACACGATTTGACTTCAATGGTTTTAAAAAATATTGGCGGGTGCTAAAGATTTAACACGATTTGGTCTTTTTGTATGTCTCATTAACTAAAAAAGAAGGAAAGGCTCTTTAAGTATTTTACATACTGAAATCATTGAAACTGAAGATCTAGTAAATAACGAAAAATCAAAGCAAACAAGATAAGAAGGAGCTAGAGAAACATTTAGTTGTGGTTTAAAGCATTTTAGCAAAATTGAAACAATACCGAGAATTTCTTCATTTACCAGTGGAGCCACGTGAGGAAAGTCGGTATGAAGAACACAGTGGAGTACATGTTCCAAAGGGTCCGCGGAACACCCAAAAGCTCCAAATACGCCGAATCTTTTTAAAAATATTGATTTGGTCGTAAGCTTCATCCCTTATTTGCACCAATATCAAGAATAGTTTGATTTGGGGTGCAAATTAATATAATTATCATGAAAATTCACCCTAAAAGAGAGATTAATATGGATAATCAATATTTGCAAATTCAAACGTTGTTAGAACAAAGAGCGGAAATTAATGCAAGATTAAATTTGATTCCTTATGATGGTTCCGTTGAAATAAAGGATAGAGATGGGAAAAAATATATTTATATTAGAAAACGTATTTTAGGTCGCAATACATCTACTTATGTTGATTTATATTC
>CAVAGP010000126.1:0-2797 GCA_963588175.1 Faecalibacillus sp.
AGGTCAGCTCCTTTAAGGTCGAGGTTGGGGCTTCGTTACTTATCGTAAGAATCTTATTATGCGACGGACTTAACTCGCAGCTGAGCTGATTGAAACTAGGATTAAAGGCAAATGGAATCTTGACGATGATATGGTTGTCAAATAACTCAAACGCTTTCTTTCCGTATTTTGAAACGATAAGAGGCACTCCGTGGCCAGTTTGTTCGATGTAATCTAACTGCCCCATAATTTTCATCAAGCTCATGTTTATAGGATGGCTTACGCCTTCAAAGAATTCCTCTTTGGAGTAATCAAGAGGCAAACCGCCGGTTGATACGATTTCGATTCTATTTGAGAAGATATAGATTGCAGGTGGAACATTTCTCGACCATCTGTTGTGCAAACAAGCGTTTAACCAGGCTTCATCCAAGCATTTTTCATCGAACAATTTCAATTCTTTTCGTTCTAAACCTATGTTCAAATCGACTTTGGTCTCATTAAACGAAGAAGTGAAGTCATAGGCTTGTTTCATGGCGATGAGCATGCATTTGAAGCCAAATTCATTTCTAGATATCATTTCGGTTTTGTCTTCGCCTTTAAAGCGGACGACTTTAATGGAGCAATTGTTGTTGTCAGACAAGATTTCAGCTATGTAGTTGTATTTGCCATTCGCCGTTAATAAGCCCATGTTTTTTGCAAAGGTTTTATCATCGATAGAAAACCCCTTCGAGATGTATAAGGATTTCAAGCCGTTGAATGTCAAATCTTGGTTAATGGATTCAATTTTCTCGCAAGCCAAATTGGAATTGGTGAAAAACAAATCCCCCAATTGATCGGGCAAAATCTTTTTGTTTTCGCTGCCCACCCTGATTAGGTATAAGCCAAAACAAGTGTAAGGTTTCTTACCCCCTTTCACTTCAACCTCAATTATGGTTTTTCCATCGATTTCATTCGTGTTTATTTCCGGAATAACGGACGGATAGACGGCTTCCTTGATTTTGGTGGAAATCTTTTTTACGGATTCTCGCCCAATATCGTTCAATCCTTCGATTTCACCGTTATCTAGAACTCCGAAAACGATTTTCCCATAACCATGTTTGTTCAGCATTGCGGTCAATGATTCAATGCCGCGGTCCAATTGGCCTAATGACTTTTTAAATTCGACGGATTCATCTTCAAATTGCCTATTATATTTCATAAATTCTTCTTTCGAAGACATTATAAAATGATTTCAGAATACGAACAATAAGAATGTGCCACTTTTGTGCCACTTTTGAGTGACACAGTCCTATTTTTATAACACAGCAGCAGTCTCTACCGTTTGTGATTAAATTCAATTTCATCAAATCGATTTCGTTTCAGCTTCTTTTGAAATTTTATACTTATAAGCGTTGTTTTTCTTCAAACTAACATTCATAGTCTTGCAATCATCTACCAAATAAACATCTTCTGAATATCTTTTATTGGACAAAAAAGTTAAGAAGAACGATAAATAACCGGTTGCAACGATTAAAATTACCGGTAAAGGCGATCTCGTGAAAATCAGGCTGACGACCAATAGAATTGAGGAAAACACTATTTCAGGTATTTGAAACCTCAAAGCCTTTAAGAAAGTTACTTTCTCACTGGATTTTGGAGTAACGATGAATTTAGCTTTCTTGCCACACATGCCAAGCAACGCACTAACAAGCGAGGTGGTAAGCATTGAGCCATACAAAATAACGACCGTAACGAAATAACATATAAATCTGATCGGATTCAAATGGAAAATCCACGTAATGAAATCATTAAGCATCGGACTAAAGAAGAAGATTACAGTCGGGATAATCATCCACAATTGATAGATTGAGGCTAAATTGACGCCTAGTAACGGCAATACGATCAAATTCATAAAGATATAGAAGGCGAATATTGCGGTTAATGGCAAGTTATAGGTAAACAATACAATATCCCATTTCTCATACCAATGCATCTTGGATTTAATGATTTTTCCGGTGTATTTCTTGATGAATTCAAGATTGCCTTGAGTCCACTTCGAATGTCTCTTTTTGAAGGCGAAATAATCAATTGGATATTCTTCCATACAGATGATTTCAGGGGCAAAAGCGACTAAATATCCGTGGTTTCTGGATTCAATGGACAAACATAAATCCTCTGCTACCAAAGGCGGGAAGCCTCCTGCGCTTTCGTAGCATTCCCTTTTGATCATGGCGCCATGTCCTAACATTGTCGAAAAGCCATAACGGTGTTTCATGCTTTGATAGGTAGGCCAATGCGAATTGACTCCGATGTGGAATAATTTCATGAACAAATTCCTATTCCTAGTTGAAACGTGATTTGCCTGAACGATTCCGACGTTGTCATAGTAATAAAAATATTTCAGTGCCGATCTTATAAAATCATCCGGGATAATCTCATCCGAATCCAAGATTACGCAATAATCATAGGTGCCTTTAACATCTTCTCTCAAAAGATAGTGATTGATATTGCCCGCTTTAAAGCCATCTCTATTTTCTCTTCTAACGACTTCGATTCCATATTTTTTCGAGAAAGCATCTATCTCATCGAGATATTCCTTTTTTGAACTATCATCCAAGATTACGACTTTGTAATTCTCATAATTTTGATTCATGCATTTCAGAAGCGAATTGCCATCGAAATCATTGCAAGTGCAATATAGGAACAAGACTTTGTCATCGGCATTAGAAACATCCGTATCAATAACGGGGCGATACATTTTTGCCAATCTACCCTTAACGCAGTAATACCAGATTACGTATATAAAATCTTTAACGCCGTTAAGCCAAAAGTACGTGAT
>CAVAGP010000127.1:0-353 GCA_963588175.1 Faecalibacillus sp.
ATGATATCCGGGCTTTTTTGGCAGGCATGGCCGTCAGCAGACTGATTATGCTTGAAGGAATGTCTGGTACTGGCAAATCGAGCCTGCCTAGAATTTTTTCGAAGGCGATTTCAGGCGATAATCACCTTATCCCAGTTGAATCTTCTTGGCGTGATCGGAATGAGCTACTTGGATATTACAATGATTTTAATAAGCTGTTTAATGCCAAGACCTTCACCATCGAACTGTATAGAAGTGGGAAAGCGCCTGATATTCCAACGTTTATCGTTCTAGATGAAATGAATCTTGCAAGAATCGAATATTATTTTTCTGACTTTCTTGCCATTCTTCAAGAACCGGATCAGCGCAAGTGG
>CAVAGP010000127.1:417-2655 GCA_963588175.1 Faecalibacillus sp.
TGGCTTATTGATCTCGTTTCAACGGATATGAGAACCTTGCCAACAGAGCTTTCTCCAGAAGTAGAAAAGAAGCTCAGAACAACAAGCGATGAAGCATTTAACATTTGGACAAAGAAGCAGGAAGAACGTCAGGGAAATCTGAAGGCTTCTCTCTCCGAACAAGAAGAGAAAAAACTGTTTGATCAGCTTGCAAAGCTTGGCGCTTTGATTGGTGCTAAAGACCTTGTCGATGGCAGACAAATCAAAGTGACAAGGAATATATGGTTTGTCGGGACTGCTAATCAAGATGAATCAACTTTTGAAGTTAGTGATAAGGTTTACGACCGTGCTCAAGTGATTTCGTTAAACAAGAAGGGAAAATCCGAAGGATCATATGACTCCAAGGCACAACCTGGCTTCATATCTGCTGACGGACTGATGCAACTGTTTGAAGACGCAGGGGATGGACAAAAAAAATTAGTAGAAGAACAACTTGAAAAAATCGATACCGTGCTGATGGAACACTTTGACGTCTCGTTTGGCAATCGAATTGTTACACAGACAATTAAATTCGTAGCTGTGTACATGGCGGCTGGTGGAACGCTTGATGAGGCTCTGGATGCGCAGATATCTACTAAGATTGTCAGAAAGGTCCTTACAAGTGACAATTCGGAAGGCTTTATGGCATTGGAGGATGTATGCCAAGGTTATAACAAGACGCTTCAGTTAATAAGGAAGCGTCTGAAAGACTTAACGTGATTGCCTCAGGAGTGTTGCTGGTATGGTTACGATTAGATATCAATCGCTATATGAAGAAATCGAACTTCGGCAAGGAGAAACTGCCAAAGTTCTTTCTCCTATCGGTCGTTTATGCTTTTCATCGATTCCAGAAGACATGAAAGTAAATGATGAACAAGTTCTTTTGAAAAACGAAATGATGCTTGAATGTAGTTGTCCTGCGAAAATATCAATTCGAGATGGTGGTCACTGGTTTCAGTATTGCTTACAATCTGTCTTTCCTTTGTTAGAGGAAAAAGAAGCAAACGCATATATGGACTTTGGGGATGAAAAATTAAAATGCCGCAAAGAATATAGTGACTTATCGGAAATTGATTGGGTACAGTTAGGACAATTGCATTTATTTGATCGACAGTCGTTGGAAATTTCAGATAATAGTGAAGTTCTTTCAAAGCTAACAGAATGCCTCCCTTCTCTTCAGATTATTTGTAAAAGGCCGAAATCGCATTTAAAATCCGTCAATGAAATCCGCCCAATTGATGCAGTCAAGCGAATTGGGCATGAAGCAATACCGTACCTTGCAGCACACAACGAAGATTGGGAAGCTCGTACTGCTACCGGATTAAAACCCGCCCGCTTATTTTCTAGAACGGAGGATGATGATTATCAGATTTATGAAAATAAGGTTGTGAAAACCTTTATAGACATGGCATTACGTTTCTTGCGAAACTTATGTCGAGACCTGCGTCAAATTAAAGATCAGTTGAACGGCATTCTCATGAGTAACGGAGTGTCAACAACAAGCTTTGGCTTTGATTTGAGTCATCAGAAGTGTGTTAACACAATGATGGGACGCGATGAAAATTCAACAGATGACTATGAAGAGCAAAATCGTCAATCCAAACGAGTTTTAGATGAACTTAGACGCGCGGCACAATTACTTAGACGGTTTAGAGAATTAAAACAGTCACGTTTATATCGACTACTACATGCGACAAAACCAATTACGGGAGCTCTAATGCAAACAAACATTCTTCGAATGGATAAGAATTACCATAAAGTCTACCTTGCATGGCTTCCGCTCTTGACAGTCATGCACAAAATTGATATGGAGCCTCGCATTGGCGAGGCCGATGCAAAGATATCTGCAGCGCAGTTGAATACTACATATACGGAATTTATAGAAACCATGTGCGGTTTTGCTGCCTATTCGCTTGGCTTTGAGGAAAAAACTTCATATTTTTTTAAACGCAAAATTGACTCAATGTATGTAAGATGCAATATGCAAAATGACATCATCCTTGTTGATGTTGGTAAAATTGTTAAGTATCACATTGACGTAAACAATTCGGTTGTCAGTCCAATAGCGGAAGGTACAACCGAAGGAAATTTTTCGTTCGATGGTCACTCAATCTATTGGCATCAGAAAGTCACTGAAGCTGAAATTGAAAATTTCGCTAGGAAACTGAAAACCAAGGAAAGCAGAGGAGCACAACAAGCAGAAGAAGCCAGAAGGTATAA
>CAVAGP010000128.1:0-2649 GCA_963588175.1 Faecalibacillus sp.
GTTTTGGCCCATGTAATGCAATTCAAAATTCTAAAGTTCAATTCGTTTAGCATTTGGGCGACGGAAAAGATGTTGTGATATGTGCCGGATATCCAGATTGTACCGTTTTCTTTTAACTTTTCACGGCAGAGTAAAATCCATTTCCGGTTGAATTCATTGTCTTTTTCAAATCCTTGTGATTTGTCCCAATCACCTTTGTTTACGCTCACTTGTTTTCCGGATTGGACAGAAATTCCGCCGTTTGAGAGAAAATACGGTGGATCCGCAAAAATCATGTCGAATTGAAAATCCAGTTCGGGAAGGACTTTGGTACAGTCTCCTTGGAAAAGGGTAAAATCATGAGAGGGAGATTTAAAGTACATTTTGTCCATTATCAATGACTTAATGGCATTGAAGCTTTTATTACTCTCATATAGTCGGCTTTACCATTGATGTAGTCTTTCAATAAAAGCAAGAGGTCTCTAAACATGTATGCTTTATTATTTTGCTTCTCGCATAGTGAAAACAATTCCAGTATCAACGCGATATAATCCATTGGCAAGGTGTGAAAAATATCTAAATTCCCATATTTTTCTCTAATGGATGATGGAGTTTGGGGCGTATAGGCGTTTCTTTCGAAAACCGATTTAAATGGATGGCAATGATCGTAAAAGTTTATATAATAATCGAGAATATCCTTAATTTCTTGAGGGTAATGGTGTGATTTTATCATTAGGTCAACAACCCAATAAGTGTGAATAGGAGGCTCGGGCTTTTCTGTTGATCCTTCTTTTAAAATTTTAACAACAAAATCTAATTCTGGATTAGAACCTCGGCTTCCCTGAAAAAGACCAACAATCATTCCATTTGAAAGGATGATCGTTTTAAATGCTTCTTGAAATGGTTTTAATTGGTACAATGAATCGTTATGGAAATATTTGGTATTATAGGTTCTTTTAAGATTTTGACTCATTTGACGATTCCTTCGTTCTTTTGAAATTTTTGGTAATGATTTTGCGGTAAATTCCATACCTGGACTTTATCTGAATATTTTTTGCATTATTCCGTTTTTCAAATCATTGATGCAATAGAGGTGTTCCATCACATCAAAGGTCTCTTCCAAATTGTTTTTGGCGGATAGCCAGCCGAAGCCATCCGTAAACCAAACAAATTCAAAATTAGGTATTGTCTTGGCTTCGTTTGCGATGGTTTTATAGCTTCTTGCAGTTTCGTTCAGCTTGGATCCGCCGCTTCCATAAAAATTTGTTTCGATGGCATAAATGCTTAAATCTGTTTTAACGACAAAATCAAAGCGTTTTTCCATTTTTCCCCGGTTTGAAATTGCGGATAAATCGACATTCCATTTTTCACTGATTTCGTGAATGTACATTTCCTTAAAATAATTCTTGTCCTTTACAAATCCGGCTTTTTGAATGTAACGCTCCACAAGATTTTCCATAAGATGTCCACCGCGATTTTTTCTGCCGTTTGAGTCCAACCCTGTCTCAACCCCTGTAACATAGTCGATTAGATTGCTTACGAGGTGATTTTGCATCAAGTCAAAAAGCCCGGATTTCTCCATAAATTTTGAATAGAGGGAAACGTCATGTACGCGGTTTACGAATTCATAGATAAACATTCCCTTCTCGTCATTTACGGCGATTTCATTGCTTCTGACGGCCAGGAGAATGGGAATGCATCTGATGACTTCGGGATATTTGTTTAGGAGTCTTTCAAAATCAGATCGGATGCTTTTTGAACCGATCAGGGAGTTCAAAATATTGAGTTCAATTTTAATGGATTCAACGTTGCCGTAGATTTTTTCAAAATCGGCGTAATATGCGTATGTGGCTATGGACTCTTGAAAAGATTTAAGCCACTTGGTGAAGTCCCTTTCCATACTCTCTTTCCTTGTTTTAGAAAACGGATGCTACATTGCTTATCAAAAGTTCGTTGATTGCCCCGCGCCTTTTTGCATTGGAATTTATCATTCGAGATGCGGAAACTCTTTTGATGGAAAACTTTTTATACAGCGAATCAAAAAAGGAATCGTCCTTGTCGATGTTTTTTGGATCGGAATTGCTGGTCAGAACGAGAGCCTTTTTTGCCGAAATTTCTTTGATGAATTGAGCCAGTTCAATTTGTTCCTTATCCCCGAAATTATTTTCGCTATATGAAGTGAACGCTGCTGTTTGTGTCAAAGGTCTGTAAGGCGGGTCAAGATAAACAAAGGTGTTCTCGTCTATAAAGTTTTTGCACTGGCTATAGCTTCCGACAGTCATTGTCACGTTCTTTAGCAATTCGGAGCAATTCTTTAAGTTTTCGTCATCGCACAGCAGCGGTTTCTTGGCATTGTTGAAGGGAACGTTGAACAGCCCTTTTGAGTTTACGCGAAACAGGCCATTGAAGCAGGTCTTGTTCAAAAAAATAAAAAGCGAGGCTTTTTCCAAATCCGTATTTGGTCCTTTGGCGATTTTCAGACGGTTGAATCGTTCTCTCTTTTTCAAATAAAAGTTCTTGTTCTCTTCCGGCGTAGAGTTCCAATAGGTTTCCTGCAATTCGGATAGGACTTCAATCAATCCCGCACAATTATCTTTTATCTGTCGGTATGTGTTGATGAGTTCGCCGTTGATGTCGTTAATGAGAATTTCTGCCGGTGCTTTTGTTGAG
>CAVAGP010000129.1:0-2600 GCA_963588175.1 Faecalibacillus sp.
GAAAAAGAAAAAAATGTTTCTTTCTTAGCGAAAGTTGCATAAGCCAGCAACACTCAAAAGCCGATTAATGCAGTAGATTTAATTGCAAATAGGGTAGAGCAAAGACTTTTAAAGGAGCAATTTTCGGACTGTAATATGTTCTTAAAAATAAAAAGGGGCGAAAGACTTAACAAAGAAATATTCCCAGAACCCTGGCAATCGGCATCTAATGATGAAATAGCCCAACTTCTTTATTCGTCTGTTTATCAGAATCCTGGCACAGCAAAAAACAGTAAGTCCAAATTGCTTAGTAATGACAAAACATATAACAAAATTTTCTCAGAAAAATACTCTGACGATTTCTTTGTATCCTTGCAGCATCTGAAGGTGCATTATTCCAATTGGAAAAAACAACTTGCAAAAACGGAACCCAAGTCGTCGGACATTTACGGTTTGTCTAAATCTGGTGATTTATTGGCGATTGCATCTATCAGCTTTATAGTTAAAATTTTCACCAACAAGTCGCTGCAATCTTTTATAGACGGTCAAATGTTATCATCAATAAATTATGACAACGAAACTTTTAAAGAGTACGCATCCCAAAACGATATCGGATCTTATGGCCTATTGAAAACTGATGAAATTGCATATTTGAACAAACGTTCCTTGATGCCGACTTTTGATTACATATTCAGACAAATTCTTTGTCCATCATTTAGAATATTTAAGAGCAAATTTCCTTTATACTCATTCAGCCAATTCAATAAAACAGCTAGGTACTATTACGATTTTGTCGTACCAACGTTGATAAAAGAATATAAAGAAAAAAGAGACGGCATGGAAAACGTCATGTCTTTGTTCTTTGATTTAAGAAAGGATAATACAAAAGATCCGACAAAAGATGACGAAAACAAAATGCCAACAAATAATTTGCATAAGACGTTGCTAGAATATAGAAAGAAAAAGATGGATCAAGGAATAAAAGGAAGCGAGGTCTTCGCTGCAACTCAATTAAGTTACTTGGAATTATACTTACCAAGAACAACTAATCAATTGAAGGAAAAATGCAATTTTAAAGACGAACAGATTAGAAGATTCGGTTCTGATATTATTAAAATAATTGATGACCATTGTAAAATTTGGATGGAAAAATGATTGCACCAGTTGATTTAACGAGAGTCAAAACTGAAAGACTGCCAAAAAAACAATTATTGCAACTCTTTACTTTTTTTATGTTAAATACAGACATGAAGATTGAAAAGTCGGTTAACAATAAAGGTTTGGGAACAGTTGATTTTATATGTAACAGTATCCACGGCGCTGTAACTATCCATACTATGTTGAAGAATGTTTCTGGAGCAGGATGGTCATGGAGGCCTGAAATCAAAAGAATACAAGTAAAGGGCATGCAATGGGACTCTATACCCGCTATCTCAAATCAAGAATTTTTCCTCTTAGGCGGATTTACAAAGGTGGACGATGAACCAATCTTTGTTTGTTGGAACATTTTTTCTTACACAGCGCACAAAACCAACAGATCGTGTTACGTCTCTGTTGAACATCTCGTTGAATGCAAAGAAAAAGGATTCATAAGGACCTTTGATGCCAATAACAGAATTTACATGGCCACTCAGCAAAATTTCCGAACGTTATTAGAAACTTTTATCAGTGATTGTTCTGTAGATCAATAAGATTTTTGCAACAGTTTTGAAAACTGTTATATTTAGGTGAGGGTAAATGGTATGAAAGAAATTGAAGTCGATATAAGCATTGGGACCGGTTATTTGGGAACGTTCCGAAATACACCCATGGAAATGTACAAAGTTTTCAGAGAATTCATCGACAACTCTTTGCAGTCATTCCTTGACCATCAAGACGAATTATCAAAAATCACAAATCCTGTGAGGAGATGCATTGTCAAAATTCAGTGGTCAGCATCACAAATATCGATTTCTGATAACGCTTGGGGGATGAATTTAGAAGCTTTTAAAAGGGCGTTGAAATTAAATGTAAAGCACCCTAACGCCAGCAAAGACCAACTTTCCAAATTTGGAGTAGGTCTTAAAACGGCAGCATGTTTCGCCTCCGATTACTATATTATTGATTCCACCGAGTACGGGTCTGACGAAAGATACCGTTCCGTGATGGATTTGCAAAAAATCAAAAGAGACAACCCAAATACAAATAAGGTTGAAATCTTAAAGGAAAAAGAATATGAACACTATACCCGCATAACGTTGAATGAATTGAATGAAAATTGCCAATTCTCAAAATCCGCAAAAGATAAAGTGATTGAAAATTTACAGAGAATATATTCAGAATATCTAGCAAGCGAAATCCTCGAACTATCAATCAACAATGACAAAATCATATATACCGAGCCAGCTTTTTATGTTTCAAATGAAATGGGTTGGAATGGCGTAGAGGTAATTGCGTCATTTGCAAATACCGACGGTTTTGAGTTCAAAGGAAAACGATATAAATACGATGGATACGTGGCGATGTTGGATAAGGCCGATTCCTCAGGAAAAAAAACCGGATTCTTCATTTATCAAGCCGGAAGGGCGATTGTATTGGATTATCATCCACACTCATTATTTGGCGCACACAACGACTATAGG
>CAVAGP010000130.1:0-2547 GCA_963588175.1 Faecalibacillus sp.
TTGCCCGCAATCACCACATTTCTATAGGATTCTAATGAAGTTGTCGTATCTAATAAGTTAACGGTATCGACGAATGCGTTTAATAGATCGGCATCAATCGTGACAGCTTCTTTTACTGCCTCAACCTCAATTGTTTGCCCCTCGCAATCAGCATAACTGACGGTGATTTCGTTACTTCCCTCTTTCAAGCCGCAGTAATAGTATTGGAATTCGCTCTTATCATCATCGTAAGAAACAATCTTGGATTCAGCGTTTTCGCTTGTGTATGTAACCTCAACTTCTAAGCCGGAAAGGTCAATCGTTTTATCTTTTGTGCTGTATTTCGTTTTTGTTGGCGCTTTCGTTATTTCAAATTTTTCAATTTCTTTAGCCTCAGCAGTGACAATAACATACGTGCTTGCTCCGCCATAGGAAATGGTTATTTTATTTTGGCCTTCTGCCAACGTTTTATTCATATCGAAAGTTAAATCATTTGAATCAACTTCTTTGTTTGTTCCATTTTCATAACAAGCGGAAACAGCAACGTCACTTGTGTCGAACTTGTCGCCTGCAAGGTATGTTTTTGTAGTAAGCGTTGCATTTAAGGAAGTAACTTCTGCTTTTCTAACGGTAACATCATATTCACTTGTATATCCATAGGCGGACACTTTAATTGTATATGTACCAGCCTTGGAAGAATCGAATTCTGAATAGTCAACGTAGAAATTTTCAAAATTTTCAGCATCTGCGCCATCGTCATATTCACGGGTGCCTATCATTTCTCCGATTGAGAAGCTATCACCGACAACAAAATCAGTCTTAACGTTTTCTAATTCAAAAGAAACATCGGAAATTGAATGTTCTTTCAAATCTTTTGTTGAATAACTGGATCCAGACCAAATATCTTTGGAAAAACCGGTTATCGTCTTGCTTCTTGTAACGGCCGCGGCAGAAACATTAGAATTCTCTGCGTTTCCAACGAATTTAACATCATCTTTGCTGTAACAATAAACATTTTCGAAAAGTTTATCCATAGAGATGGAACTATTAAGACACGCCACCAAAACACCAGTATAAGATACGCTTCCCGTGGCGACGATTTCAGATTTTCCATCACCTTCTTCATAAACCAGAACGTTTTTCAATAATTTGTACGATGACTCCGTTGTCGACGATTCGATTTGGGAATACCCCAAGAAACCGCCGGCGAGTATCGTACCTGTTCCGCTGGACTTAGCATTTATTTGATTTTCCTTTGCTAAGCAATTTTCAAAAGCGTTGATTTCCTCGACATATGCGATAAATCCGGAAGAAGCCACATGTAAAACATCGTTGTTGGCACCTATGTATTCATTGTTGACTACATTTTCTTTTGAGTAGCATTTTTCAATCTTTGAGTTGCCGTTTTTTACCCCTCCGCAGAAAGAGCCAACATATGAGTATATGAACTTATGATTTTTTAAAATGATAGTCGAACTAGAAATGCCACAAGAATCAATTGATCCACCCGTAATGCAGCCAACAAGTCCACCAACATATGCAACCGATGCGCTAGTGCTAAGACCCTCGACTTCTGTCCAACTGGTTGGCGTTACATCTATCTTGCAATTATCTTTAACATAGCAATTTGATATATCGCCTTCAGAGAATGCGGCAATAAAGCCAGCACCGTAAATAACTCTGTCTTTGGTTGATTTGATGCTAGATTTTTTGATGGTTATATTTTTAACGCATCCGCCAGATCCAATCTTAACGAATAAACCGGCAAAATATGAATTGAATGTATCGTCATCGTATGCCTTTTCGCCAGTTTTTTCTATTGAAGTATCATCGATTGTCAAATTTTTGATTGAATAACCATCTCCATCAAAAGTTCCGGTAAACGGCGTACTGTATTTGCCAAACGGAACAAACGTCTTGCCGGTCATATCAATATCGGCAACGAGTCTGTAATGCTTTTCCATGCAAGAATCGACGTTATTGATGTTTAGGAGTTCTTCGGAATTGGCAATAAGATATGGGTCTTCTTCAGTTCCGCTTCCACCATGGAAATAGCCAATATCTATCTTTAATTTTATCTCTTTTAAAGTTGTTGTTCCGTTCGAGTATATGAGAGAAATGCTTGTGCCTTCTTTTGCTGAGCTGCTTTTATTTATCTCAAAAGCCCCATATGAAGTTTCTCCATTCTCATCAGTTGCCAATGGGGTAATATAACTAGATTGGCTGTTGTTTTTGAGTTTCCATTTAAAACCGAGGCCATCAATATTTGCTGCGGAATAGTTCAAAGATACGCGATCCCCTTTTCTAACATCAATCGTGCTTGTTTTCGAATCTAACGTGTGCGTTGAGTAATAGTATTCATCGGAATTATCTGTCAAAGAAAACGAATCGTACCCATCAAGTTCGACAGCAGGATCCTCTTTTGATGCGTATTTCATATCCGTATAGATGGCATCCTTGTTGTTTTTCTTGCCTTCCGCTATCGCTTCTTGTGTTTCCTTTAGATATTCATTCAAAAGCAAAACCTTTGCCTCTTTGTACGTTCCATCATCAGGCAATATCTTATAT
>CAVAGP010000131.1:0-449 GCA_963588175.1 Faecalibacillus sp.
CGTCAAGACTATATCCGTTTTGCGCCAATTCATCCAGAGACTCTTTAACTCCGGCATCAAGGTTGGCGTTTATGCTTTTTTCAATTTGTTCCTCAGCTATTCTGTTTTGATCTTTTTTTACTTTGACAAAACGATCCATCATCTTTCGAGCAAAATCTATTGATGGCCCATCAAAACTGAGGTCGAAACTCTGGCGATTGTTTGCATACATTTCAACGGCTGACTCAATAGAATAAGAAATGTCGCCTCTTTGGGTGATATCCAAAAAACTTGCATCCTCTTGACCATATAGACTAAGCATAATTTTATCTTTAGAGACCTGAGCATAAACATCATCATCGTTTGGCCACTTCGGGATAATCGTAGCGTCGTTGCTCAACATCTCGTAAGCATCCTGATTGTAAACGCTTACCATTTTAAAGAACTTATTTCGTGCTTCTGTGTATTCG
>CAVAGP010000131.1:459-2539 GCA_963588175.1 Faecalibacillus sp.
CCAAGGCTTTCCAGTCGGCTGCACCTCTGATAGGTCTATCCAGCTGTGTCTTTGCTTTGCTTGCGACCATATCACGAATGGCTGAGGAACTAAGGTCTTCGGGATGCGCGGAAAACATCATGCATCCAATATCGCTTCGCAGAAGAGCTTCGACTAAATCTATTTCGTGCAAAGGCTTTCCAGGGTTGCTCGCAACATACATGAAAATTTGATTTTTAATCTGCATATATCCAGAAAGATTTTCTCGACAAGCAATCTTTCCTTCCATTGAGTCGATGTATAATCTTCTTCTAAAACGTTCCATAAAAGTCTGGACAACTGTCCTGTTGGAACCAACCGTTCCTTTTATCGGAGTATGCTTTCCTTCCTGCTCGGATGCTGGGGTCATAATATCCGCTAAAGTTCTACCGATACTTTTTGCTTTCTCGACCGTAGATGATCTTTGATTTTTAAAAGCATTCAATTGTTGAAGAAAATTTTCGAGAAGATTAATTTTTGTATTTGAATCTAATTGTGATTCGTTCAATGCCCAGCTAACTAGCTGATAGATTCCGTCAAGTCCGTTATTGTATAGTCCTTCAAGTTTAGCAGAGATTCCTGGCATATTATCAACTTTGAATTTTTTATTAAGAACTCGTCTCGCCAAATCACTAAACTCCGCAGAAGACAAATCTTTACTTTTTATTCCTAAAGAATCATAGAAATTTTTAAACTGCTTAATCGCATCATCAATATTTTCTTTTTTCATGCCAGTTGCAACAAGAATCTCTTTGTAGTCAGAAAGAGTATTTGTCGTTGAGAGCATCTCTGAAACATATCTTGACGCACCATACTGATTGGCGTTGTCTACCGAGAGCGTATATCGGTCAGAGTCAAAGTCTGAATTAAGAAGAAAAGCCCCACATTGAGACAAGCCAATAGAAGCGTCTTCCTTGATTCCACCAAGACGAACTTTCACGACACCCGCCTTGCCGCCTGGGTTTTTAATAATATACAAGTCGAGACCTTCTCCGGCCTTGTTATGCGAATCTATCCATGTATTTAAATCGTGATAAAACTCTCGTTCTTTTTTATCGGTATCGATTCTCCTAAATTGTTGAAGAATATTTCCTTCGCCGTACTTGTCTCGAAATGTGTCTGAAAAATTTTTAAAGAAGTCCGAAGCTTTGTGTTGTCTCTGTTGACTAGCGTCGTAAATAAGATTTTCTGCATCAAGGATATTTTCTAAATTTCGCCAGCCCACAATTGCATGGTCAACGTTCTGCGTATTAAGCAAACCAAAACCCATCGCAGATGTCGCATCGTCCTCATAATTAACGTCGGCCAAATCTTTTACGGTCTCTTCTTTTACAGCAGACAATAAATCAGACTTACCACCTTCATTGCAATACGGAGAACTTAACACCGGAGTTGTTGCTGCGTCTGGAGTCAATGTACTTGCACCAGAGCTACTCTCTTCTCCAGGGTTGTTGTCTGAACGGTTCTCAATAGGCCCTTCGATATTGTTCCTAATAGCTCTTGTAGTACCGCGCAACGCACCCATAGTACCACCAGCAAGACCGCCGCCAATGAACGACTCGAGAACATTATCAGTGAGGTCTCTGTCGTTTAATTCGTTCTGACCCACTTCCTGGATTGCTTCTTCTGTACCCTCTTCCAAGAATTGAGCGCCGGATCTAAAGCCTGCAGCCTTGGCTGCATTCTTTACAACATTGCCGTCACGAGCTGCATTTTGAGCTGCGTCAGCCGCAGTACTCAAGGGCGCCCACTTAGAGGCGAATGTCTTAGCCTCATTTTCGATTTCTTTTTTCACAACATTACTGGCTAAATCTTTGCCAGCAGCTTTGGCTCCGCTTTTTGCAATGCCAGTTCCAACAGCCAAAGCACCCTTTTTAGCGATGTCGCCGAGACCAGTTGGAATAACATTGATAGCGCCATAAAGACCAGAGCCAACACGTTCACCTAAATCAAGGTCATCGGCAACGATATTTCCATTTTCATCAACGGCACCCTCCTGTGAGATAGGAGAACCTGTCGCTGCGGAATACAGATAGGTAGGAGCTTCTGAAAAGCCTTGAAT
>CAVAGP010000132.1:0-2468 GCA_963588175.1 Faecalibacillus sp.
CGGAGTTGATCCCGAAGTGACAGGATTTATTCTTGAACCTGGAGGTCCGGATACTACTACGCCAAATATGGATAAACGAATCCCGGAAGGCGTTTATGAGATAGATAATTATCATAGTGCGAAGTACAAGGATAACTATATCATATTCAATGAAAATGTACCTAAATCTCGAAAGATTCTCTATCATAAAGGCACAAATGGAGATAATACAGCAGGCTGTTTATTGCCAGGGACCACCTATGATAATAATGGTAATATTTCGAGAAGTGGAGATAAACTAACAGAACTGCGCGTTTTTATAGAGAGTAAAGGGGCGAAGAGCGTTAGAACCATAATAAGGAATAAATAATTAGAATAATGTGTGTTATGAATAAATTCGGATTTGTTGCATATCTAATTTGTGCCGTATTGATGTTTTCTTCTTTTGATTTACAGAAATGCGCCGACGCGCTTCAAAAAGCATATGAAGACAAAGATTATAAGGCTTATGTAAATGCATTCCCAGATAAATATGAAGATTTTGTGAACGTATATGGTTATGACTCAAAAAATAGACAAAAAAAAGTACTTTATGATGTTTATGTTGAGCATCTATGCTTTCTATTTGACAATGATCTTGTTTTAGATGACATCGTACTAGATAAATTATTGAACTTATCTTATAACTATATATGGGACGCGGATGCAGTTGAGTACGTGATTATGAGGACAAAGCAATTACTTTTAGAACATCCGCAGCGGATGACAGAGTATTTTTCGGGAAAAACAGATGGTGAGGTAACATCATTCCTTCAGATGGCGCTTACCTGTCTGATTCCTGAGGACCAAGGTTATTTGTCAAAGTATCATAAGCTTGTCGAAACCTATACTCCTTATTCAAATAGAATTGTGCAGTGTTTAAAAACAGCATTGAAAAGAGCAAAAAAGGCTTCTGGTGTATTAGTTGTCTATTAGTAATTATCAAGCCACTGCCAGGGTATATATCTTGGCAGTGTGAACTTCCCCTTTTTGTAGCCTTACCTAAAAGTAGGACAGTTCCGAATTAGACAAAAAGATTAACTTTGTCACAGGAGGAACAAGATGAAAAAGAAGATTCACAGCGAGTCCGAGATGGTGAAAGCCGTTCAGGAACTGGAAAGCGGCATAGATGCCGAAAGTGTTGCAAGAGATCACGGGATATCCCGCGCGACGCTCTACAACTGGAAGTCGAAATACAGCGGGATGGAGGTCAGTCAGATCCGTCGTATGAAAGAGTTGGAGGATGAGAACCGGAAGTTCAAGCAGATGTATGCCGACTTGGCGCTTGACAACCGGATATTGAAGGAGGTCATCGAAAAAAAACTCTAGAGCCCGAGGTTAAGAAAGAGTTGGCGAATGAGATATCGGAAGAATATGAAGTGAGCATCTCTCGGGCGTGCAAGCTGATGGATATCCACAGGTCGTATTTCTACTACGAGAGTGTAAAAGACGACACGGAGGTCGAGGAAGCCATTAGGAAGGCGGCTCAGTATGGGGATGGATTTTGGAAGATATTTGAGATATTGCGCTCTTGGGGTAAGCCTTGGAACCACAAAAAGGTGTACCGCGTATACAAGCAGCTACACTACGACAAGCGAGTGAGACTGAAGAAGCGCTTGCCGGCCAGAGTCAAGAACCCGTTGGTGCGCCCTTCCGAGCCGAATACGACGTGGTCAATAGACTTCGTGAGTGACGTGCTTGAATGTGGCCGGAAATTCCGGGTGCTGGATGTGATAGATGACAGCGACAGGGTCGTCGTGGCCCAGGAAGTGTCAATGGCTTTTCCTGCGAAACGAGTAATAAAGGCGCTTGAGAAGATAATCTGGATGAACGGCAATCCAAGAAACATAAGGTGTGACAACGGCCCGGAGTTCATTGCCAAAGAGTTCCAGGAATGGTGCGCTGGGAACGATATCCGTCTGTTGTTCACTCAGCCTGGGTGTCCTACTCAAAACAGTTATATCGAGAGGTTCAATGGGACATACAGGAGAGCGATTTTAGATGCATATATCTTCAGAACGATCGGGGAAGTTCGCGAGATGACAGAAGAGTGGATGTTCTACTATAACAATGAAAGGCCTCACGAGACCTTGGGAAACATCCCGCCAATGAAATATAGGCAACAGAATGGGAATGCATGCCCATGATTGATGTTCAGATAGGCAAAGATAGCTCCGCCTACGAGCTCTGCAAGGCCAAGACAAGTGCCCTCCGGGCAGCCTTGCATATCTCTCCGGCTTACGCTCAATGGGGCCTATCAGAAATCAATCACGAAGCCAAACATACAATGAAAATTATAAAAATGCTATATTCGCAGTCTAATTGAAGACTGTCCTAAAAAGGGGAAGTTCACAGTTGAAAAACTGATTTCCCGGGCCGCGCTGACAGTATGCGAATAAAAAAGTCCGGCACTGTCAAAGTGTCAGACTTTCGTACTGGGTAGGAGAATC
>CAVAGP010000133.1:0-2396 GCA_963588175.1 Faecalibacillus sp.
TCTTTGGCATAGGCAAATGTTAAAGCAAAAGTCTTTTCCAAGGAAGAAGGGGATGACCGTTTCCTCTTCACATGCGTGGCAAGGTGTTTTACAGTACACTCCCCCGGGAGTGTGCGACGAGACGAACTCAGGATTTTTATGGGCGTTGTGAGCCTGCTTTTATTCGCCGCGGAGTTTCCTCTTGTTTATATTTTGTAGAATTCCTTCAGATAGCCAACGTACCGTTTCATAATTGATCTTGTCTTCTCGCCCATTCTTAGATCCGAATCAATATGCTCGATGAATTTGATCGCGTAGTTAGCGAACGAAGTGCTATCTTCGAACAGCATCAAAGAATCATAACTTCTAGAAAGCTTTGCTTGGATTGGATCCATGTATTTTTCGATGTTGAAAATAATCTTCTCAACGCTGTCTTTTGACTTGCCTTTGCTTACCGACAAATAAAGCGCGAACTCTTCTTTGAACTTTGAAACAAAGTACTTTCTTGCGCTTTCCGGCTCAGCTGATGGTGTTCGGTGAATCAAAAGATATGCTTTTGACTTATCGATTCCGCAAAAGTCCAACAAATCTTGAATTAGCCAGCATGAGTGCAAGGCTGTGTGGTTGCAATTTACATACAAGTCGGTATCTAACTGTCGAAAGTTCGTCCGAGGTACCGGCGAAAAGATGTTGCTTTTGCTCCAATCCGTTTTGAAATCCACCGCTGCGTTTTTCTTTTCGGGGAAGCGGAGAAATAAATACGCGGTGAGATTCCGGACCATTTCCACCCAGCTGTTCTCGGAGATGTCGTAGTCATCAATCCTTAATAGATGAGGGGTTGTGTTTTCTAATGTGTAATCTCGATTGGTTAAGTCTTCAACGTAGTATCTTTTTTTGCCTTCAAATACGATCGTGTCTTTGCCTATCACCATATCTATTACCTCATCCATTTTAAGACAGTGTTGTTTTCAATTTTTTGGTCAAAATCAGGGCATTTATCAAGGTAAAAAACGAATCCGTTATCGCCAATCTTTTTTATGAAAATGCTCGTCAAATCGCCCAATATCAAGGTTTTGAACAAAACCACCATTTCATCTTCGTTATCTAACTTCAGGTATTTCTGCCGATCGTTTACTGATGGGGCTTTCATTTTGTGGAAGTATTCGCCGTCCTTAGTCGCCCATTCGAATGCATTTACAGCGTTGAATTGAGCAGCCAAATTGGACTTGAACGCGCATTCATAGTTTTTTGCTTTCAGGGTTTGCAGAATCGCTTTCGCGTTAAGCACCGACAAGGGGATGTCGATGAAATACTCCCCTGTAAAATTGGCCAAAAATTCGATGCATTTAACATAGTTTTCGCTCATGTAATACGAGCCAACGCCTCTGTCTTTGATCCCGCAATGCTGAGCGTTGATGTTGGCCTCCGAATTCGGAACGTCGATGCGGATGACGTTATTGTCGTCATCAAATATCATTGCCATAGAAATTCCTCCCCCATCATTTATATTGATACCCAGCTTTAACGGCGACTATGAAGGCGTCTTTCAAGCAATCGATTTGCTTTTTCGTAAGCGATGCGCTGTCCCCATAGCTTCTCATCGTTTTGACATAGGAAATTTGCTGTTTGTTTAGAACGTGCATTTTGTTATCCCATAGAATGAGTTTCATCCAAGTAAGGGAATTGTTGAAATTATCTTGGCTAGATATGAAAACTAATGCATCGTTCTTTTCAAAGAACTCAATTTCCTTTCCGGTTTTGACAATTGTTAAATTGTCGATTGAGATGCTTTTCACGGTATCCCAGCACTTTTCCTTCCGGGCCCACATTCTCGCCTCAGGATGCTCCGCTGGCGGATTGGCAATAACAGCGTGAACCGCAGTTAATAATTTTGTTGCGACCTCGCAAAGCGCAGGAGAAAGATCCTTCCTTTCCCAAACGTCGTTCAAGTCGATTTGCTTGTCGTAGGTGTATGACAACAAACCAAGGGTATGAGCGACAACGTTACTTCTATAGGAAAGGCCCATCTTCTTGGCGAGCTTATCTAGCTTTCTATAAAGAATTACGGTGGCGTATGCGTTCTTGAAATATTGCTCGGTCGGGCTGCCCAATTGATTTTTCACCACATCATTAAAGCAGGAGAAATTTTTCTCTCTTCCCTGGCAAGTGATGTAAGGGAATTGCTCCCAGCAGTTGATGGCTCGTGCCAAATCAATCTTATCGAACTTCTTGTTCTTGGGATTCGTGTTGCTGAATTTCTTCGACCCGTTGTTTCTTTTGAACTCGGTGTCATATTCGCCGTTCGTGCGTTCGAAATAACAAAGGTAACCAACGTTGCCGTCTAAAGAAAGGCATTGCTGAGAAAGCTTTTTTATTTGGATGTAGTAAGGCAGATTTGACGGAGGATCAGATTTCTT
>CAVAGP010000134.1:0-2391 GCA_963588175.1 Faecalibacillus sp.
GGCTAGAAAACAAAGTAAGTGGGCTTTAATTTCTGTATTCCTTTCTGTTTGCCCTATTCTTTTGGCGTTCATTACTGTTGTATTGACAATAGCTAAATACCAATGATTTACACCCTTACCTTTCATTACCCGCAAAACTACGGAGCCTTCCTCCAGGCCTTTGCGCTGAGTCAAAAAGCAAAGGCTTCGGTTGTTGATTATTCTCCGGGATGGTGCGCCAATTTAAGCAATGCTGTCGGTCTCAATGGCAAAAGGCTGCTTCCCGGCGTTTGGCGGTTGTTGGCGCTTGCTCGTTTGGTTAAGCTTAGGCTTCGTTATCCCTATCGTAGCAAAAGCTTTCCGGAGTTTGAGCGCCTTCCGCGGACGGCGAGCTTTCACTCTTGCGGAAATATGCATCGCTTGCGCTTTGAGGCTTGTTCCACATTCATCGCCGGTTCCGATCAGATTTGGAATCCGCGGTTTATCGAGCAACAGGAGTCTCTTTACTTTTTGGACTTTGGGCCAAAGGACGCCCGGCGCATCTCCTACGCCGCTTCCCTCGGCATGAAGGAATGGCCCAAGCCTTTCGAAGAAAAGGTCCTTCCCATGCTCAAGCGCTTTGACGCCATTAGCGTCCGCGAAGAAAGCGCGGTCCCTTACCTCACTTCTCTCGGGCTCAAGAACGTCGTATGCGTGTGTGACCCGACGCTTTTGCATACGGGCGACTTTTATCGGAAGGAGTTCCCTTACAGGCCGATAAAGGAAAAATTCTCGTTTGTCTATCGCATTCGCGAAGTTATTCCCGATGCGGTGCAGAGTATTCTTCTGCCGAAAAATAGGGAAATCTGGCTTTCAAAACCCTGTGTGCGGCGGCTTCCGTCCGTTACCGAGTGGCTGCAGTCTATTGACTGTGCGGAGTTTGTCGTCACCGATTCGTTCCATTGCGCGGTCTTTTGCATTCTTTTTCACAAGCCTTTTTTGGTGATTCCCAACCGTTCGACGGGCAAGGGCATGAACGAGCGCTTTGCGACTTTGCTTGGTAAGACGGGCTTAGAATATCGCGCTCTGAATTGTGAAGAATCCAGCGAAGAGGTCTTGCAAAAATTGAATACTCCAGTTGATTGGGAAAAAATTGATGCGATTCTCGAAGGCTGGCGAACCTATTCGGCGAACTGGCTAGAGACGGCGTTGGGGAAGTAAAAAATGAGAAATTCAAATATTGAATTGCTGCGCATTGTTTCCATGTTTCTTGTTTTGGTGGTACATGCGGATTATTTTTCATTAGGAGCCCCGACCGTTGAAGAATGTACAGATAATCGAATTGCTTCTCTTTTTAGAATTGGAATTGAATCGGTTTGTATTGTATGCGTAAATGTTTTTGTTTTGATCTCTGGATGGTTTGGAATTCACTTCAAGTGGAAATCTTTGTTTAGTTTTCTTTTTCAAGTCTTTTTCTTTGGATGTTTAATTTATTGCTTTTGTATCGTGTTTTTGGGCTCATCCATAAATCTGAAAGGAATTGCTGAGTGTTTTCAAATTACGCAATGGAATTGGTTTGTTAAGGCCTATATTTTGCTGTATTTTATATCGCCTGTTTTGAATGAGTTTTGCAAAAATGCGGATAGAAAATCTTTTGTTACGGTTCTTTGTTGCTTTTTTGCTTTTCAGACAATTTATGGGTGTTCGGGGGCGGCTAAGTTCATTGAAGCTGGGTATTCTACAATATCTTTTATTGGATTGTATTTGTTGGCCCAATTCTTGCATCGCTATATTGCTCCGACTCTTGCAAAGATTCAAAAAATTACGTTGGTTACGGGGGGGGGGTATATTTTGTCTGTTTGTGTTATGACTATGATTGAATATATTATCAGGCGATATTCATTGCCTGGTGCTGGGCTTAATTACACGTACATAAATCCTCTAGTTATCATTGCATCTTGTTTTTTATTTTTAACGTTCTCTCTGAAGCCGGCATTTGAAAATCGCTTGCTCAATTGGATTGCTTCTTCTTCGTTTGCCGTATTTCTTTTGCATACGAACGTAAATCTTTGTCGTCCTTATTTTTGTGAATTCGTTCGCAAAATTTACTCTTTAATGTCGGGCCCTTTATCTGTTTTAGTTATATTTGTTTTTCTTGTGTTGGTTTTTGTGTTGGCTATTCTTTTAGATCAGTTTCGGAAAAAAACTTATGAAGTTGTTTTGTTAATTTTTAAGAAATTTAGAATTAGCCAATAGAGAGAGCCTGATTTTTATAAATTTAGAACATCTCTAAGAGATAAAAAAATAGGCTTCCTAATTTTATGGAGAACAGAATATGCCTAAAGAATTTTGTCTATATTCTAAAACAGGCTTAAGTGTCAAAAAGGTACCTGAAAACAGGTACCTTTCCGTTTATATGACATTTTGGTACCT
>CAVAGP010000135.1:0-2365 GCA_963588175.1 Faecalibacillus sp.
TGGGGTATGGGTTGTCTGTTTAAGGATTTTGTTTCACATCATTTGAAATAGAACATCCGTTCAAAACACCAATATCGAGATATGATTTTCTGAAAAACACGATGTCTAAAAAGTCACGCATTAAACATTGTAATAATAAGGATTAAAGAATAGATTCCGATTGTATTTATTTCAAATTGGGAGTAACAACATTTGCAAATGTATTCCGAAGCCCATTATTGGTGATAATTAGCCAAAACTGAGGTTTTATATGCTATTTTGGCTCGCTATCCCATGTTTTATGCGTGATAATTAGCCAAAAACGCCATCTTGCATACTGTTTTGGCTAATTATCTTTTTTTCAAACAAATAATTTTTAGGCAAGATAAACGCTTTATGAGTTAAAGTTTGGAATCGGTTGAGTTAAATAGAAGCATGTAGAAAATTGAGTCCGAAAAAGAAAAATCGGCCTAAAAACAAGCGTTCTATTTAATTCCAGATAACTGGAAATCCATTCCCCAAAAACGAAAAAGATTCAAATTTGGGGAAGAGACTTTAGCCTTATTCCCCTACCAACTTAACAAATATCGGTTCGTGATGGACGAATTTAAGATAAACATTAAGAATATCGTCTTTCTTAATCTTGAGGCTTGTTGTGTTAATCATCGGATGCATGCCCCAATATTCGTTTTTGAGCAAATCCTCATCAATAAGGAGTTGAACGTTATTGGTTTTGTCATACATCAAAGAAAGGATGTTAACGCTGCCGGGAGTAACGTTTAGAAGTTCCAATAACTTATCAGATGGTCCAAATGATAATCTAGATGAATTGATTTGATGGGATAATTCCTTTGTCTTAAACGGCTTATCCCCTGGCATCAGAAGCAAATAGAATCTAGTTTGCTGAGTATTGCATAAAAATAGATTCTTATTGATATTAGCGCCCAATATCCCCCTGACCTCACCTAAATGAGCCATGTCAAAGATGGCATCATGATCGATTCTGTCGTAAGCAATGCCAAGACTATCAAGCATGTCGTAGCATTCCATTTCTTTAGGCATACGACTTGATGCATCCTCTGGTCTTCCGTGTTTAACAATATATTCCATGGGCACCACTATAAAATGTTTGAAAATAAAGGCAACAAAAAATCAAATTTAAATTCAATGAAGGTTTCTGGCATTGTTGCCAGTTTTCTTCAATGGCTCACTTTCAACTAGCATTTTTCCAATAAAGAAGAGTCTAATAGAAAATCGTAAACGCTGACAATCGTAATGCCATCCTCCGTTTTCCACATCTTAATGTAATCCTTCACGACCACTATCTTTTTAAAATTGTCATCGATGTTTTTAAAAGGTCTGACCTCCTGCTGTATCTTTTCGGATGTTTCAAGGCTGAATGCAGATTGAATGTAGTATCTTTGATAACCCAAATTGCACACAAAATCGACTTCGGTGTGAATCCTTTTGTTTTTGTCGCGTAGTTCAACCAAACCGACATCAACGTTATAGCCACGCATCAAAAGCTCGTTATAAAGGATATTCTCCATAATATGTGTTTCTTCAATTTGCCTAAAATTAAGCCTGGCATTCCTAAGTCCCACATCTGCAAAATAGCATTTGTAAGGCGTGCTTATATATTTCCTGCCTTTAACGTCATATCGCGTGGATTTGTTAATTAAAAACGAATCTTCCAGATATTTGATATAAGAATTGATAGTGTTTATGGATAGTTCTTTTTCACCATTGCCCTTAAACGTGTCATAAATCTTTTGCGGGTTGGTCAAAGAACCGATTGAAGAGGCTAAAATATTCACCAAAGTATCAAGAACATCAACGCGAGAAACTTTATTTCTTTCGATGATATCCTTGAAATAAGTGTATTCAAATAAATCTTTAAGATACTTGGATTTCTCGTTTTCATCTGCAACGGCGGCAATTGAGGGCATACCGCCAAATCTAGAATATTCATTCCAAGCGTCGTATTTATCCATCTTAGAAGATTCAAAGAATTCCTTGAATGACAAAGGGAAAACATGGATTTGATCGCCTCTACCCCTAAATTCAGTAATGATGTCTGAAGACAAGAACTTTGAATTGCTGCCAGTGACGTAGACATCAACGTTTCTCTTATATAAAAGGCCGTTCAACACAAATTCAAAACCGTCCACAAGCTGGATTTCATCAAGAAGAAAATAATGCATGTCTTCATCTATGATTTTGGAATTAAGATACTCATTGAAACTTTTTGGATCATGATGGAATTTAACGTTTTCTTGCCTATCGAGTTCAATTTTAACTATATGGTCTCCTTTAATTCCTTTGCTGACTAAATAATCTTTAAAAATAGGATCCAATAGATATGATTTTCCGCATCTTCTGATAC
>CAVAGP010000136.1:0-2334 GCA_963588175.1 Faecalibacillus sp.
GCTGACAACCGTTCCAACCACGATCAAAACGACAGAAATAAGGATAAATAAGAATAATCCTGACAAGCCAAACCAAATGGCTTTCTTCGGGTTGCTCTTGTTAACGTCTTCTGGGACGGCGTAAGTCTCGCCAGTCAAACCATCAAATTCTTTAAGGACGAATTTCTTCTTGCCGTTGTCTTTAACGACATAACCCATGCCGAGGACAATCCATTTGACAACCTTGTATTTGCCGAGCTTAGCCCCAATAAGGTGGCCAAGTTCCAATAACAAGGAGGAAATCAAGATTCCAACGACGATGGAAAGAACACAGATTACGGCCGGGTGGAGAGGAAGGTCTCTAGCCGCCATGAAGTCCGGTCTAACGACGGTGATGCCAACGACGACCGCGATGGCGATAATCACCAAATATACAAAGTAACCAAGGGATTCATTTCTTTTCATAAATTCTCCTTATTCAAACAATGTTCGTAAATCTTTCTAACTCCCGCTTTATCTAGTGGATAAGGGGCCAGGCCAATCTTTCTGGTATCGTTCTTGGTAGCGAGGTCCGAAATATGATCTAAATCTTCTTCCTTAATGCCAAGCTCAACCAAACTGGTTGGCATGCCGAGTTCTTCAATGAACTCCTGCATCGCATGAATATGCATCTTCGCGGCCAGAATGTCATCATTTTCTTTTATATCGAACAAATAACGTCCTGATGCGGCGAGTTTCGAAGCCATCTCATTAAGATAGGCTCTAGACCAGCCAAGGTAGCAAACTCCGATGCCCGCTCCGTGGGTAATCTTCGGATCAAAGGCCGATAAGGCGTGCTCCGCCCCATGGCAGACCATAGAGTTCTTTTTGGCTAAGTAAGTTAATCCATTGTGGGCATAACCAGACAAGACCATCAACGATCCTCTAGCGTCGTAATTGTTAGGATCTTTGTTAACAATCTTCGCAGCTTTGATGATTTCTTTGATGACCGCTAAAGCTAGAGAGTCGCAGAACTGGAGGTCGCTGGAAGGACACATGTATCTTTCTAACGAATGGCTAATCATATCGATGATGCCAGCCCCCGTTTGATATCTTGGGCAGGAATAGGTTAGTTCTGGATTCTCAATCGCAAACAATGGTCTAACAACATCGTTATGAAAACCGGATTTAATCTGTTTTGCTTCGTCGGAAATAACACAAGAGTCGCTTAATTCCGAGCCAGCCGCTGCAATAGTGAGGATAACCCCAATAGGCATAGCTTTATTTGGAACAGCCTTGCCGATGTTAAAATCCATCACATCTCCGTCGTAATAAACGTTACAGGCAATGGATTTAGCGGTGTCGATGGCGGACCCACCACCAACAGCCAAGATAAAGTCGCACTTATTCTCTAAAACCATCTCTTTGCCAGCTTCGACTAAGTCTCTGGTTGGATTTGGCTGAACCCCACCCAATTCGAAATAATCAAGTTCCGCTTCTTCGAGAGAGGTTCTGACTCTATCAATAAGCCCCGATTTTAAGGCGTGATTACCGCCGTAAACGAGAAGGACTCTCTTAAAGCCATACGATTTGATGTAAGAACCAACTTCATTTTCTTTGTCTTTGCCATAGAAAATCTTAGTCGGCGAAACGAAATTAAAATCAATCATGCTTTCTTAGTCCTTTCTTCGTAGATGGCTTTGATTAAGCCAGGGAGTACGTTTTTGTTAGAGGCGGCGATGAAGTGTTTCATCGTCTTTTCGAATCTGATTGGGGACACCAAAGTGTTCTTCAACCAATGAGAATATTCTTGGGAAACGAAACGACCGTAGCGTCTAGCTAAGGTTCTGTTCTCTTCCTTGCTCAATTTGTATTTATCAGTCGCAAGGAAGATGGAGAAAATCTTCATCATGATCTTGCCGTAGATAAAGTCATCGACGAACTCTGAGGCCGAGGAGCCATAGGCGCTTCTTAAGAAGACGAAGTTCTCTTTGTAGTATTTCAAAACGGCCAACAAAGCTTCATCCACCGTTTTAGCGGTATCTAATCCCTTGATTTCTTCCGAAAGGAAGATGGCGGTCAGAAGATCATAGATATCCTGATAATGGTAATAGAAGGTCTGACGATGTATTTTGCAGGTCTCGCAAAGCTTGGTGACGTTGATTTCCGATAACGGTTTATCTGACATCGCATCCCTTAAGGCTTTTTTAAGTTTAGCTTCAGTTGTCATAGGGCCTCCTTATAATATTCAACGGCGATTTGAGCGCCTAACTTGGCGTTATTCAAGACCAAGGAAATGTTAGTCTCTAAGGAATCTCCGCCCGTTAATTCAACGATTCTTTTAAGCAAGAATGGGGTGGATTCCTTGCCAACGAT
>CAVAGP010000137.1:0-2313 GCA_963588175.1 Faecalibacillus sp.
CATGTAAGAACCGTATTTGTGGTAATCAATCTTATCATTATAGTGATAGATGATCTCACCGCCGTTATTGACGTTGATGATGTAGTTATCGCTTCTTGATGCTCTAGTTAAATAGTTCTTGAAAGCGTCTCCTGTCCAGACTTGCGATTCTGAATCGTTATCTGACTTGTTTTGGTTATTTCCACCGCAAGCAACAAGTGAGATGACAGATGCAAGCCCAAGGAATAATAATGCTGAATTCTTTTTCTTCATAATGATATCTCCTAATTATTATTTTAAATTTGTGGTAACGAATGTAGTGAAGGCGCCTTCAGTAAGGGCGGCGCTTTCTTCGGCGACAATCAAGCCTTCGGTGTTGATTAAGACGGTCGTTGGGAACCCCGTAATACCCAATGAATTGGTGTAGCCGACGTTGTCGAAGTAGAAATCAAGGTTGCTGAAGTCATAATCTTTTTTGTATTTTTTGATATGCTCCAGGTCATTGACTTGCGACAATGCAAAGAATGCGTAATCGTCTTTCAATGATGGGTATTCATCGTTGAGGCAAGGAAATTCCTCTAGGCAATATTTGCAATTAATATACCAGAAATTGATTATCGCTCCTTTCTTACCTTTCATTGACTGGGTCAAATTGACTTTAACTCCGTCGTCTCTTTCAAGAGTGAAATCGTAAACATTGTCGCCTATTCCAATAGAGGCGGATGTTTCGATTTCGTTTGGGTTAGGAACGGAGTGAAGGGTCAATTCATAGTCATATTTGCCGACTTCTGTCTTAAATCCATCGTAGATATAACCCCCCAAGTTCGTAATGGACAAATCCATCACTTTATCCTTTGGAGCGGATATAGTGGCTTTGCCTCTGAAATTGGTCTTGACGCTTTCTTCGCCGCCAAGATCAAGACGCAAGCCTTTGATGCCGTTGCTCATCGTGTTTGTGATTGTGAAATTGTATTCGACCATCTCCACTGTTGCAGATGAATCAGTTCCTGAGGTCGATCCGCAGCTAACGAGCATCGCAACGGCAATTCCAAAAACGATTAATTTATTTTTCATGCACTACAAAATACCACCAAGGGGAAAAATTTCAATCTATAAAATGACGAAAATGTACTTGGATAGATATAAAACGCTTACATGTATAAAAAACTTAAGGAATATGCCGTTTAAAATTAACATAATTGTGATAAAGAATATATTTTGATATGGAGGCATCATATGACATTTTGGGAAAAGGTAGGAGATTTCTTTAAAAATATGTGGAATAGCATCGCTAATTTCTTCACCGCCATTGGACCTGGTGGCGTTATCGGAATAATCGTTGGGGTTGCAGTTATTGTTCTGATAATTATCGCCTTGGCCAATAGAAACAATGCGCTAGGCAGGTCAATCGGAAACGTTTTATGGCTTATATTGGGAGGTGCAGAATGGGGCGTTGCAATGCTTCTTGTCGGCGTGATTTGCTGCTGCACCATCATCTTCATTCCAGTTGGCATCCAATATTTTAAAATGGGTCTATTTGTCTTATGGCCATTTGGCAAAGACACCGCATTCACCAAACCTTCGGGATTTAAGATGGTCCTTAATGTCTTATGGGCAATCTTTGCAGGATGGGAGTTCTTCCTTGCCTACGCCGCAACAGCGTTGATATTCATGATAACAATCATCGGCATCCCATCTGGCAAGATATATTGGAGAATAGCAAAATTCATGTTCTTACCTCTAGGCAGAACATTTGAAAAGATCAAATGAATTATGGTCCGAAGAAATTCGGGTCATTTAATTTATGGACAGTGCTACAATACTGACATGAAAGTTTATTTCGCACCGCTTGAAAGCGTTACCCTCTATACCTTGAGGAATGCATTTGAAGAACGCTTCTCGGGTGTGGACCGTTATTACATCCCTTTCTTATCCCCGATGGGAGATGGAAGACTTATCTCGAAATGCGAAAGAGATATCCTTCCAGAGAATAATCAAATCAATAAAGAGATTGTGCCCCAGATAATATCCAATGATGTTAATTCCACTTTAACCTTGATAAATAGATTGAAAGAATTGGGTTATAAAGAAGTTAATTTGAACTTTGGTTGCCCGGTTGGCACAGTCACCGCAAAAGAAAAAGGGTCTGGAATCTTAAGAAACCTTCCTAGATTGGATGGCTATCTCAAGGGCGTTATTGAAGGGAGCCCACTACCCATATCAGTAAAAACAAGAATCGGCTGGTCCGATCCAAATGAGTTCCAAGCGATTTTAGATATCTATAACAAATATCCGCTGAAAGAATTGATTATTCATCCAAGAACGGCAAAAGAG
>CAVAGP010000138.1:0-2307 GCA_963588175.1 Faecalibacillus sp.
CGGTGTCGGTCACGAGGCCGTCGCTGCGCGAGACCTCGGCACCGACCCTGTTAATTAAGGCCTTCGGCCTTTTCCTCCTTGCGGCTCGGCATAACAAGCAAGCTTGTTCTGCTCTCGCTCGCTGCGTCGGTTCGCTCCAGTCGGGCAAGACTGTGGCCGTCCTCCGCTTCGCTGCGGAAGTCCACAGACTTGCTGTCCGACTTCCGCACTGTCTCGGATGCTTCCGCATCCTGCGGCCCCGCCCGCCCTGCGGCTCCGCCCGCCCTGCGGCGCATCCTCCGGAGCCTTCGGCTCCTGCGGATTGCCCGCTGCCCCCCCCCGGCGGCCGACTGGCGGCTGCTGCGCAGCTTCGCTGCTCCGCAACCGCAGGCGGTCTGGACCCCTGCCCACTGCCGCCGACATCCCCTTTCAGGGGAACTCGCGGCCATTGAGGCCGCGTCGCCGCCCATCGTGCTACATAGTGTGGTTATGATGCTCATCGTTGAGGTCATCGCCAGTCAGTCAGAAAGCGCCAATCATATTCGCATCGTGCCGGTCATTATTATACTCTTATATCAGAGAATAAGACATAAAAACGCTATATTTGTTTGTTTTTTAAGCAAGTAACCGGTATGGCAAAATACTCTAACGAGGAATTGGTGGGGCTGCTCGCCAATGACAAAAACCTTGATAATGATGCTAAGGCACAACTGACAAAAACACTTCGAGAGAACAAGACCTACGGCCTCGTCTGGGAGCACAACCCGGAGGAAGCCTACGAACTTCTGAGGAGCAAACTCCCCGAATTAATAATATAATCAAGTAATGATGAAACGGATAGTATTTTTATTTTCCATTGTTCTCATGCTTTGCTCATGCAAATCATTTGAAGACCACAGCAATGAAAAGGTTGTGGGTACTTACAAAAATGGGTATGTCCTCAATCTAAATAAGGAGATTGTTGCGACATATAGAAATGGATATGTCTTTAGTGAAAAGGCGTTAGAAACTCCTGCTAACCAAACGAAAAATGATTATGGTTTGGGGTTGGAACAAGACATATATACAACAGGAAAAATAGATACACTAATGCTGAAATCAAAATATTTTGATTTCAAGCGTAAAGTGTTTGTATATTTGCCTCCTTGCTATCCTTATTTTGATGCAAATGACTTTGATGTGGTTTATACAACTGATGCACAAACAATGGAACAGTTTTTCATGACTTGTGCATGGCCTTTGTTTCAGAATAAGTATAAGTGGTTTATTGTAGTTGGTATATGCAGTCCACAGACAGAAACGTATAGTCGCCAAGATGATTTCTTGCCAAACGATAGTGCTACCATCAAGAGCTACGATGGACATGGAGGACATTCTGAGAAATTGATGGATTTTGTTAAGTATGAGTTGATGCCTTATATCCGTAGTCATTACAGGACTACAGAACGAAGTTTAGGTGTTGGGCATTCTTTGGGGGCTTCTTTTATGATGCAATGTCTCATGAATGGTGATCCATTTACAGATTATTTTTTTCTTTCTCCAAATTTGACTTTTGGCAATGATAAGTTGATGCTTGCCTCACAATTTTGCAATTATAAATTTGATGTAAACAGGCGATGCTATCTCTTTTTCAGCGATGCGGGAGAAGAAAGACTGTCTCATGGATGGAGAGCATGGAAACCTGCACGAGAAATGGTTTATCATTATCTTGATACCCAACAACTACCAAGCAACATTGTATGGAAAAGGAAATCATATTTGGATTATAACCATCTCACCTCATTCCCTATGGCTCTTCATGATGCCTATCAAGGGTATTTTGATTATATTGACTCTATCAAATCTTTGGCTTCAAACGATACGACTACGCTTTCAAAACAAGTATATCGCAAGCATATTGAGATTGTGGTAAAAGATGCCAAGCAAGAAGTTTATATCACAGGAAACCAAAAGTCCTTAGGTATGTGGAATCCAGGCTTGATTAAGCTAAAACATATTAATGACACTATCCGCGCCATAGATATTGATTTGCATTTGCCAGCATTATTTAAGTTTACTCTTGGAAGTTGGAAATACGAAGCAGATTTTGAAAATTCCGATTATGGAGATAATCTTGAAATAAATAATACTGAGCGGAAGAACTATCGTTATATATTGACTGAGTGGATGAACATAGAAGATGATGAAAATCAATAATTATTAGTTTACTTCAGAGGAAGAAAGAAGAACAGAATACTTCTAACTAGCTCTGATATTCACACGCCCGGGCAACTCTTCCTCCATTCCGCTGCGCTCCATTCCCTCAGAATTGCCCTTGATGGGCAGAGA
>CAVAGP010000139.1:0-2296 GCA_963588175.1 Faecalibacillus sp.
CATTGCGAGTGGCTAGGCAGGGGCGGATGCCTCGATGTTCGTATCCCGCTCCTCCGGGAGTGTGCGACGAGACGAACTCGGGATTTTCATCGACACGAAGCCATTGAAATAAGACGTTTGGCGAAGCGCACTTAGGTTGGTTTGACTGAGGATGCCCCCTCTTCGAAATTTGGTCAGACGTTAGACAACATAATTTGTCTAGAATTCTCAGGCGGAAAATAGAACCTTCCCAGATACGGACTCGATGGTGAGGCTTCTTTCATACCCGTATAGGTTGCTCCCGTTGAAGGAAGGGGTGATGTTTTCAGGAACGTAGTCATATGGCAAAACAATGCTGCCGTTTCCGCCGGCGTTCAGTTCCTTCGTTATCTTGGCTTCATAATTTGCCGATGTCCCTTGGATTTTATAGCTGGCAACGAACTTAACGTCCTCGTAATACGCAAAAGAAAGAACACCGTTGAACGTGCAAGCGACAGTGTAATAACTAGTGGTCCCCTTAGTGATTTCAACGTTGATGAACTTCCAATAGTTTTCCACCGTAAGGTCAAACTCATAGTGTTTGGCTTCGCTGTTTTTAGTGATAAGGTTTCCATCACTGGAAGAATCAGAGTTTTTATCAGTTCCGTTTCCACCACAAGAGCAGATGGTGGCAGCAATCAGAGCCGCCAAAAGTAGATGTCTTTTCATAATTCGTTTCTCTAGCTGTATCCGTCTTTTTTCAGCTGTGTTACTTCTCAGCGCCTTTAGACAGCCGAGGCTGGCGTCTGCTCAGACGCGATGATTTTCTCTAATTTGGAATAAAGATAATCGTATATCTCCTTATTGGTCGCCAAATCGATGAGCATCACGCTTCCCATTTTGGAAGCTTCTTTCATCAACTCGCGGCAACGTGGCTTGTTCATCTCAGTACCAGTGTTAGAGGAAAAATCTTTTAATACCCTAAAGTATTCAAGGGAAACGCTTTTGAGCATGCCGATGTTTCTGTAAGTGATGTTTCTGTAGCCTTCTGCGTGGGCTAAAGCGTACTTCGTGATCTCGTATTTGTCTTCCAACGTTTCGTCGTATGTGGTCTCGACGTAAAAGTAATAACGTGAGATGACGCCTAAGAGAAGGTCGCGCCTCGCGTTGCCCATAAGCCAGCTGTTCTTAAGCATGTCCTTAGTGAGCTTGCTTGAATGCAAGGCTTGCTTATATGCTTTTGCGAATGTGACCCAAGCCCAAAAGCGATTGCTGCATAGGATGTATCTAGGCAAATCCTTTAGCGTTTGATAGAGCACAACGGAATTGTCGAATGCGACCTTCTCGTAATCTTCATTGTCGGAAAGCTCAAAATCATTGATGACGTATTTCTTTTCCTCGAATGGCTCGAAGCCTAGATAACTCTTGAGCCAAGTGCAATCTGATGGGTGGTCGACGATTTGATCGTAGACTTCAGCAATGTTCGCCTGAAGAGTTTTGTACGCCTCTTCCGTCATCATTTTGATATTAATCTGCATCTTCGTCTCCTTTCATTGTGATGGTTAGGTTGAAAACGTCGTCTAAAGCTTTGGTGATGGGTGAATTCATGATTTTCTGAGCTTCTAAGTAGACGTCCATATTCAAGAATTCCTCGTCGCCGAGTTCGTGCCCGTTTATGGTTTTGTAAGCCGCCGCGAAAGCGTTGAACCAAGAATAATCCATCCTCATTTGATCGACAGGCGTTTCCTTCTTGGCGAGGTCCTGTATGGAATACACCAGCGCCGGGATGGCTAGAATCGAGAAATATAGATTTTGGAACTTAGAGATCCTTTTCGTCTTGTCGTAAGTGTTCCACTGCTCTTCAGGCAAATAGATATTCACTTTCGAGGAATCGTATTTAATTCTCATCGTCTCATCCGTGATGGTCTTGTCCTTGATAACGACGAAGATTGAAGACTTCTTTGTGTCCTCATCCGCGTCGAAATCAACTCTGTTGGTGAATCCATCATCGACGGCCAGAATGTCATTTTTCTCGATGCTAAAGCTGAAGTCATCATAATCGTCTAAGAAATCCGAGCAGTTGTAATCGCTTATGTCTTGAGCGGCGACCACGAACGCGGAGACCGAAACCTTGCCGTTCAGATCGGCGATGGGGATATCAATCCTCGATGTGCTTAGCGGCTGAGCGTAATGGCGGCGGAACATCGTACTGGCACATTCCACGACGATGACGATTTTGGCTTTTCCCTCTTGAATTAGGCTGACAAGGTAATCGCTGGTCAGTTCGCATCGCAAATTCACCAAAGAATAGTTCTCGTCAGATACCTCCTCATCATAT
>CAVAGP010000140.1:0-2294 GCA_963588175.1 Faecalibacillus sp.
AGGCGGCATTGCTTTAAGCGCAGCCGCCGGGGTTATCTTCTTCGGTTATGAAATAACCTTATTCACTATCCGTTTGAAGAGACGCAGGAAAGAATCTATTTAAAACGTTCCAAATAAATAGCGTAAACGCGGTTTTTACCCGTTTTGGTATCTTCTGCCACTTTCTTTACGGCCTCTTTCGAAGAAAGGCTTTTAAGGGCTTCTTTCAAAGATTCTTCGATATCGTCGTCGGTGACTTCGTTGGAGATTGTCTTGCCTTCGATAACGATGACCATCTCGCCTCTTAAGGTTTCTGAATCGATTTCGCATAGCTCGCCCAAGGTTCCGCGGATGTATTCTTCGTGGATCTTGGTTAGTTCGCGTCCGATGCAGGCTTTCCTGTCGGAACCAAAAGCGTTCTTAAGCAACTCCAAAGTTCTATCTATGCGATGTGGGGCTTCATAGAAAATCAAAGTATGCGGCCAATTTTTGAGTTCTTCTAGGCGTTTGACGGCGGTAGATTCCTTGGCTGGCAAGAAACCTTCGAATGTGAAATGAGTGGTATCCAAACCAGAGGCAACAAGGGCACATAATCCCGCGTTTGGGCCATTAATAACGGCCACCTTGATTCCGGAAGCGACCGCCTTGGCGACCAATCTTTGGCCTGGATCGGAAATGCCCGGATAACCAGCGTCGGAAACATAAGCGACTTTCTTTCCATCGTTAAGCAAGGCGATTATTTCATCGGCTTTTTCGCTTTCGTTGAATTCTCGACAGGAAATCAAAGGCTTCTTGATGTTGAACTTCGCAAACAATGCACCTGAGTTGCGGGTGTCTTCGCAGGCGATATAGTCCATTTCGTTAAGGACTTTTAAAGCCCTCGGAGAGAATTCCTCCACATTGCCAATTGGAGTGGCAACCATATAAAGGAGAGGCGTTTTGCCTTCGTAGTTATTCTCCCTCTTTAGGCTCATCTTTCTTCTCCTTCTCGACGATCTTCAAACCATTGAATTCATCCAATGGGATGTTCTTGATGGTCAATGGGTTTTCGAGCTTGACGGTGTTGCTGAGAATGTTTAAGCCGGTTACGGCGTATTCGTGTCCATCGCAGATGACGTGAACCCCGAGGTTTGGGAAGTTCTTTTTGGCTTCGGTGTACATCTCATCTTCATAAAGAAGGCAGCAAATCAATTTGCCGCATGGGCCAGAAAGCTTAGGGATGTTCAAAGTGAGCATCTGGTTCTTGGCTCTGGAGATGGCGATGCCATCGAATTCATTGAGGAAAGTGTTGCAACAAAGTGGCAAACCGCAGGTTCCGATGCCACCGATTAGCTTGGCTTTGTCTCTTGGGGCAATTTGTCTAAGTTCGATACGGCAATGGAGCTGAGGGGCTAAGACCTTGAGGAAATCAACGCGGTTGTCGGCCGTATAGGTGATAGTGATTTTGGAACCATCCAAAGTATATTTGGCTTCCAAAAGATTCATTTGAAGGCCCAAACGTTCAATCTCTTTGCGAGTGATGTCCAATGCGGCTTTAGCCTGGTCGATGTTGTACTTATATACGGAAAGGTCGGCCTCAGACGGACGGCGGATGACTGGTTTAAGACTTAAAGAGGAATGGTAGTCGCTCATGATTTGAGGGACGGAAGTAACGATAGCCATTTCATATCCACCCAAAGAATCAACGATGACGAATTCTCCTGGGCGAAGATCGGCGATGTTGGTTGAGAAGTAGTAGGACTTGGCGTTTCCTTCGAAATGTATGGCCACAAAGTGGGTGTATTCGTTCATAAAGTGTCCTCCTTGGTCAAGGTGATGATAATATGATCCAACAACAAGGTTGGGTTGATGTTGGTTTCCAATTCAGATTTCGCTTTAAGCAAGAAATCTAATTGTTCGGTGAGTTTTGTTGAGTTGGTTACCAACGGCTTTAGCAAATCTATATAACTAGGTAACCCGGTTTTGAATCCGTAAGAGAGATTAAGCAGCTCACGATAAATGACAATCAACAAATCAATGAGGATGCCTGCTTTGATTTTGTTGTTCCAAGCTGGATCAATCTTTGATTGGAACAAGAAACGAGTCTTCGATGGGTTGTTATTCAAGGCATCGCAAACAATTTCTAACAAGCCAGGGATATCTTCGGTGTCTTCGTCATTGAGTTTGTCTTGAATCAATTCAGGGGCTCCGTAGAAGAAAGAGAGGAGTTCCGACTTCTTTTCATCTAAGCCTAGCTCTTTACAACCCTTAAGTATTTCTTCGTGTGGCATGGCATCCAAACGGATGACTTCGCATCTGGAAATGATGGTTGGAAG
>CAVAGP010000141.1:0-2290 GCA_963588175.1 Faecalibacillus sp.
TAATGGTACAAGCCCCATATATAAGATCATTTATAAAGATAAAGAGTTTGCTTTATTTATGAATAGAGTCGGTGCGCCAATGAGTGTAGGTACCTTAGAAGATGCCTATCAGATGGGAATAGAAAAGATCATATGCTTTGGTAGTTGTGGTGTATTAGATAAGTCCATTAAAACATTTTCCATCATCTTGCCAAATAGTGCTATCAGAGATGAGGGAACTAGTTATCATTATTTATCTGCAAGCGATGAGATAGCAACCAACAGTAAGTATCTCGATACTTTTAAGAAACTGTTAGAAGAATTAGAAATAAAATATGTTGTAGGTAAAACTTGGACTATAGATGCTTTTTATAGAGAAACAGAGAAAAAAGTAACATTAAGGAAAAATCAAGGATGTATCTGTGTCGAAATGGAAGCTTCAGCAAATGAAGCATTAGCCCAATTTAGAAATAAAGATATTATCCAATTCTTCTACGCTGCTGATAACTTAGATGCAGAAAAATGGCAACCAAGAAGCTTAGTTGGTAACTCATCTTTAGATGCGAAAGTTAAAGTAGGCATATTAGCCTTAGAATTAGCCGCTAGGATCAGCGAGTAAATGTGTTAAAAATATATCTTGCACCAATAGGATTGTTGGAGTATAATTATTAACAGTTGCGGGTGTGGCGAAATTGGTAGACGCACTAGACTTAGGATCTAGCGTCGAGAGACATGCGGGTTCGAGTCCCTCCACCCGCACCATTTTAGTAAATTATGTCTGATACTTCGCTATTGGACTTTTTTTATGCTTAAAATTAGTAAAATATATCATATTTGAGGTGTACCCAATTTTCTGGACAAGTTAACTGGATTATATCATGAGCTTAATATGGATGCTTCCCTGAATTTAGAAGGGGGCATCCATTTTGTTTTGCTTTTGATTCTTTCGTTGTTGTAATAGTCGATATATTTTTCTATCGCTTTATATAGATCATCGAATGTCTTGAATTCAGATTCATGTCCGTAAAACATCTCGTTCTTAAGAGTCCCGAAGAATGACTCCATGATGCAGTTATCAATGCAATTCCCCTTTCTTGACATGGATTGGATAATGCCTTTCTCCTTCAATCTCGTTTGATATGTTTGATGCTGATATTGCCAGCCCATATCGCTATGCATAATGAGGCCATTTAAATCCGGATATTTATTAAACGCCATGTCAAGCATCCGATTCGTTTGCTCAAGATTGGGGGACAACGATAGATCCCACGCAACAATGTCTCCCATTCCCATGTCAAGAATCGGAGATAAATACGCTTTGCCAAATGGGCAATTGAATTGAGAGACATCGGTTGTCCATTTCCTGTTCGGCCCATCGCTGACGAAGTTTCTGTTTATTATATTTTCCGCGATATGTCCAATTTCACCGATATAGGAACGATATTTCCGTTTCTTTCTTTTGCCGCTTAAGGACATCTCGTTCATCAATCTTTGAACTTTTTTATGATTAGCAACAATGCCTTCGTTCCTCAAAGAGGCGCACACTCTGCGAACGCCGTATCTTTCTTTGTTTTTGTAAAAGATATCTTTGATACGTTCTTTTAGATCCTCATCCCCATCCACTTTGGAAAATCTCTGCAATTCAAAATAATGAGTCGATTTGCTTTGACCGGAGATTTCAAGAAGAACGCTTAAGCTGCATCCGAGTTCTTTTCTGACGGCTTGGATGATTCTCGCTTTTTCGCCTTGGCTAGCTTGGCCGTCTTCTCTAATTCCAAGGCTCTCAATTTTTTTAGATACAGATTCTCCGCCTCTAAATATTTGTTTCTTTCCCTAAGCAGCTTAAGTTCTTCTTGTTCGGTCTGAGACGATTTGATTTTCTTTTTAGGCATAATGTCGATTGAGAATCCTCCTCTTGGGGGTCTACCCTTTTTTAGGCATTTTAAACCATCCATGCCCTTTTCTCGATATTTCCTCACCCATTGACAGAGCTGGCCGATATTAATATGGGCGTTTTTGGCTACATTGGACATTGAATCCCCCGCCAAGACTTTTAATACGAGATCAAGCCTTTCCTCTTGAGTCCAATTTTTATTGGTAGATGAATGTTTTAAGCCATCTACTCCCAAATCATCAAAAGATTTCACCCACGATCTAACATGGCTAAGGAACGAACTTCTTCCTATTCCTGTTGGTACAAAATCTCGTATCCCTTTTTTATACTTGAGGACACAATCAAGTTTAAATTTCCAATTGTATTTCATGAAAAATACCCCTTTCCTGTTTTGTCCAGGATTAGGGGTACATTTCA
>CAVAGP010000142.1:0-2264 GCA_963588175.1 Faecalibacillus sp.
AAGAGATCCCTTGCAGGGACGAGGAAGAAGTGGTCGTCCGCTGCCATGATGCGCAAGAAAAATGGGTGGAAGCTATACGCGCTGTGACCGCCGGAGAAATTACGATCCATGGAGTCGTGGACGAAAAGATATATCGACTAAAACTCAGTGATGTTTATTACTTCGAGATCGTAGAGGGACGATCCTTCCTGTATTGTCGGCAGTTGATAACCCAAAACGCCGGCAGCGAAACATAAAGAAGCAGCTTCAGACCGTTGGGATCGGCACAAAATCACAGCAGGCGCTTACCGCACAGCGTGAAGAATCGAAAATCGAGCACAAGAAAGCCGGTAAGAAACAGCGTGAGCTTGAACAGCAACGGAAGTTTGACTTGAAGCAAAATATGCGAAAAGAGAAACATCGAGGTCATTAGGTGCGATGATTCCAATAAGAGCGGACAATGAATCGTTGTAAAATAAAAGGATACATCGAAACAGCGTATTCTCGCCGTAAAGTTATCCGAGAAGATTTTTTGAAAATACGAAAGCGAAGAGAACTTTTAATCTAAAACAAGTGACAAAAATGTCACTTTGACGTATAATAATGTCACTTTGAAGAAAGGGACATTACTATGAATCTTGGTAAAGAATCAGAGAATGTGGAGTTTAAGAAGTCAACTGGTGAAATGAAAGCCGCAATGATTTCAATTTCATCAATTTTGAATAAAAGAGGAATTGGAACATTATATTTTGGTATAAAGCCCAATGGTGATGTTATTGGACAGGATGTATCGGAGTCATCGTTGAGAGATGTATCAAGAGCGGTTTACGAGAATATCAGACCACAGATATATCCGGCTATAGAAGAAATTGTTTTAGATGGGAGACATCTGATAAAGGTTGAATTTAGTGGCGAAAAAGGACCATATTCCGCGGCTGGAAGATATTATTTAAGAACAGCGGATGAAGACAGAGAAGTGTCTCCGGAAGAACTGCGTGAAATTTTCTCAGTAAATAAGTATCGTGGAAACTGGGAAAAAGAAAAATCGAGTGCAACGGATAAACAAATTGATAAGAGTGCGATAAAGTCTTTTTGGCAGAAGGCAGTTGCAGTAGGAAGAATGGCTGAAGGCAGATATACTTGTCCGATTATATTGAATCGCTATGGCTTGGTCTCAGACGGCTATTTGACAAATGCCGGAGAAACATTATTTGGCAGTACGCATCCTGTTACACTTAAAATGGGAATTTTTGCTACAGATGAAAAACTTACGATTCTTGACATGAAAATGGCGGAAGACAATATCTATAATCTCTTAAGAATAGCAGAGGAATATATTTTAAAGAATCTTAGATGGAGAAGTGAGATTACAGGTATTGATCGTGAAGAAATTCCAGAAATACCGGTTGCAGTTATCAGAGAAGTTTTGGCTAATGGATTTGCTCATGCAATATACAATGGTCGGACAAAACATGAAATCTGTATCCATCCTGGAATGGTTACTATATACAGCCCGGGCGAATATGCGAGCAACCATTCACCGGAAGAGTACATAAAGAAAAATCTTGAGTCTGAGATTCGCAATGAAACGATAGCCAAAATTCTGTATTTGAATAAATCTACGGAGCAATTTGGGAGTGGATTTAAGCGGATTCATGGTCTGTGTAAGGATGCTGGAGTAAAGTATTCTTATGAAAATACGGCGAATGGATTCAAGTTTATTATCTATCGCCCACGAATCCAAAGTGACATTTCGAATGTCACTTTGGATGTCACTTTGAACGGTACAGAAATGACGGTCTTAGCAATTTTAAAACAAAAACCGGATATTTCACGTGATGAGATTGCAAGCAAAATTGCAAAGACCGTAAGAACTGTTCAGCGCGCATTGGATTCTTTAAAAGAGAAAGGGTATATCGAGAGAGTAGGATCAAAACAGGATCCATTCTGGAAGGTCCTGAAATAGAAAAGTGTATTGATAACATCTGTTGATAACAATTTGATAACATTAGCTCAAGCAGTCCATGTAATGTGGACAACTGGAAACAAATGGAATCAAATCAGAACAAATCACCCTAACAAAAAGAGTTAAGATCAATATCCTGTTAGGGAGTTGGAATAACGTCTGCATCCTATAAAAGCAAGAAAGAACAGAAGGCCTTTTAATGGTTTTCCAATAGTTTTGGGCTCCAAAAAGAGTGGTTTTCCAATAGTTTTTGCCCTTCAAATAAGTGGTTTTCCAAATCTTTTATGGGCTAAAAACAGTGGTTTTCCAATTTTTAGAG
>CAVAGP010000143.1:0-2258 GCA_963588175.1 Faecalibacillus sp.
GACGCGCTCGATTTCGTCAGCAAATTAAAGTGACAGAGGTTTAAGATACTACAATAGCGAAGTCATATACAACGGTAGATATACGATTCCTCCTTCCTGCTTCAAATCTTTTGAATGAAGGACGTATGGTGTCGACAGGTTTTCGCCATATTTCTCAATGCACTTATTTAAGGAACTAAGGGTATAACGCTGTCCGCTTTTCACCTCAATCGGGGAGATGTTGTGACGGCTGGTGACAATCTCCTTTTGTATCAGAAAATCTATCTCCATCCGGTTGTTTGCTTCCTCGTCACTGCGGCTGAAAAAATACAACTTATGACCTTTGCTCTTCAACATTTGGGCAACGATGTTCTCAATCAGCATCCCTTCATTGATTTCCAACTTGTCAAACAACAGTTTCTGATATATTTCCCCGGACATCAGACCTCTTGCATTGAATGTATGGCTGAGAAGAAGTCCCGTGTCTGCCATATAGCATTTAAGAGTTTTTCGTTCCTCGTTCAAACGCAAGCCCATACTCGGCTCGGTCGTATTGTAACAGCAGTTGATGATTTTTGCGTCATCAAGCCAGAAAAAGGAGTCTTCGTAATCGCGCATTTTCGCATCATCCTTGAGTGCAGACAGACGGAACTTTTTCTCGTGCTTGGACAACTGGGATGGGATTTCATCGAAGATGGCCGTCACTTTAGTCTCATAATTGTCAGCATACTTCTTGATGTCGTTGCGATACAGTCTCAATATCTGCCTCTTGACAGAATCAACCTTATTGAAATCACGGGACTCTATGTAGGCGTTCACGGCCTGAGGCATTCCGCCTACAATCAGATACTTCCGGAAATATTCCATCGCACGGCGGTGGAAATCGCCCATAGGCTTCAAAGACGTGAACTGTCTTTCGATGTATGGCATCAGCATCTCGTCCCCATTAGCCCAGAGAAACTCCTCAAAATCAAGAGGGTACATGTCTATCGAGTCTTCCTCCGACGGGATAAGTATATCCTTGACATTTTTCTTGATGGAAATCAACGACCCGGTCTCGATATAGTCGAAACGTCCGTCGGCGACCAGCGTTTTGATGGCTTCCCTTGCCCGCGGGCAAGCCTGCACTTCATCGAATATGATGAGCGACTTCCTCGGGGTGAGCCTTTTGCGGTAACGCAACTGAATGTTCTCCAGCAGAGTGTCAACATCCTCAAGATACTCGTCAAACCAGGATTTGACGATGGACGGAGCCTTGGAGAAATCAATGAGAATGTAGGAGTCATACTCATTCTGCGCAAACAGCTCGGCGATAAAACTTTTGCCGATGCGTCGCGCGCCTTCTATCATAAGAGCCGTGCTCCCGTTCTTTTCCCGCTTCCATTCCAGAAGCCGCCCGTATATTTTCCGCTTAAGCATAATTCACCTTTTTGAGATTATTGAACACGCAAATTTACACCTTTTTGAGATTATTGCAAAGAAAGCTGTTTGCCTCAATAGAAATTCAAATAGCGGATTGTGCCGCAATAAGACGATTAATGCCACAAAAGACCTCAAAAGAACCTTGAAAGGCTTGCTTTGCTACGGAAATATCCGTACATTTGCCGTGTGTTGGAAGATTAAAGTTAGCTGAAAACTGAGGCCGTGGAACAAGCTGGAAATGAAGAGAATAAATGGCACGTGCTTAATCTGCGTTATGTGCGGGCCGTTTCGGTAGCTCCTCTCATTGAAGAGGCCGGGATGCGGACGTTCGTCCCGCCGGTGGTGGGCAACCTCCTCTTCGTCTTCGCCTGCGAAAGCGGAATCAGGGACTTCATAGCCCGCAGGAGCGTCGGAGAGAAGCTTGGCTTCATGCGCTCGCGGGAGACAGGGAAGCCGATAGTGGTGCGCGAGGGCGACATGGATCTCTTCATGAGGGTCTGCGCTGCGCTGGAGGCGCCGATTGTGATGGCCGAGAGGCCAGTCCTCAAGCTGGGAGACCGCGTGAGGATCAAGGAAGGACCGCTCAAGGGAGTGGAAGGGAACGTGGTGAGGATAAAGAAGAACAAGCGGGTCCTTATCAACATCGGCAATGTGATATGGGTGGCGACAGGCTATATGAGGCCCGAGCAGCTGGAGCTGATCGTGTGAGAGAATAAAATTTTAACCTCTGGAGGGACGATAATGAGTCAGTGCGAGATACGACATAGAGGGACGTGCTTTACACCGGTGCTGTAGAGTCAAGGAATCGACGCGTCTAGTGCCACGCCAGCGATGCTGGGGTGAGATTTTTTGCGTAT
>CAVAGP010000144.1:0-2253 GCA_963588175.1 Faecalibacillus sp.
AAATGGAAGATGGACTATTTCCGGGACTTATTTATACCATAAATTCTTCTCGTTGTGCAAAAAGAAAAGGCTTTCAATTTCATATCTTTATATATTATTTGGGACGTATGTTTTTGAAATGGTTCGGAATAATCGAAATAATCCCAAAGATTTAAAAAATTTCATCAAAACATTTTTTTCGTATATTTCACTTGAATCTATAGTTTGAGAAACTACAATTATTGGTGCATTGACGGAGACAAGGTCAAATATCTATAGATATAAGGACTACCACTCCTGAGCCCCTGGCGAAATAAGTTAGGCGCATGACATCCCGTTAAGAGTCGAGAGAGCGTGAAGATTGGTTAAATTCTTCGCGAAACAAGGTGGTACCACGCGGAAGCGTCCTTAAGTTATGGGGGCGTTTTATTTTTTTGCCCCGGAAAGGGAAGATGACATATGAAGGTTATCTATTTAGAAAAGGAAGTCGAGATCGCCGATGGCGCTAACGGCTTCGTCGCAGTCAAAACCCTCGATCCAGAGAACAAGAGCAAAGTTGTTGCTTATAAGGTCGGGGAGAAAATCCATGAGATGAAAGACATCATCAATCCTGGTGATGCCATCAGCTTCGTCAAAACCGATTCAAAAGAAGGTTTTGCAATGCTCAACCATTCAACATCTCACTTGATGGCGCAAGCTATCAAACACATCTGGCCAAACGCCAAATTCGGATTTGGGCCAGAAATCGATGAAGGCTATTATTATGATGTTGACTTCGGAAACGATGTCTTGACAGAAGACGATTTCGCCAAGATAGAAGCCGAGATGAAGAAACTCTCCAAGCAGGATATCAAATTCGAGAGAATCGAAGTCCCGGCCGAAGAGGCTCTTGAGATCTTTAAAGACAATGAATATAAGTGCGAACTCATCAAAGAACACGCATCGGAAGGCATTTCCTTATATAAGCAAGGAGACTTCACAGACCTCTGCAAAGGACCGCACATCCCATCAACCGGATACATCAAGAACTTCAAGATATTGTCGCTTGCCGGTGCTTATTGGAGAGGCAACTCAGACAATAAGGTTTTAACGAGAATTTATGGCACATCCTGGGGCACGAAGGAAGAATTAGACAACTATTTGGCAGTGCTCGAGGATAGAAAACAGAGAGACCACAGAAAACTCGGCAAAGACATGGGAATCTTCATGTTCGATGACCTTGTCGGCCGCGGACTTCCAATGTGGCTTCCTAATGGATTCACGATCAGAAGACTCTTATCCGACTACATCATGGATAAGGAAATCGCCTTAGGCTATAAGCACGTTTTAACTCCAGTCATCGGAAACGTTAATCTTTATAAGACATCAGGCCACTGGGCCCACTACAAAGACGATATGTTCCCTGCCATGAAGATGGATGATGAGGAATTCGTGTTGCGTCCAATGAACTGCCCGCACCACATGGTCATGTATCGTTCGGAGCTTCACTCATATCGCGAACTCCCGCTTAGGATTGCCGAAGTCGCAAATGACTTCAGATGGGAAGCCTCTGGCGCGCTTACCGGAATTGAAAGAACCCGTTGTTTCTACCAGAACGATTCGCACATCTTCTGCCGCCCTTCCCAAATTGGACAGGTCTTCAAAGAAGTCGCTAAGTTGATCCTTGACGTCTACAATGACTTCGGATTCAAAAACTACTCATTCCGACTCTCGTTAAGAGACCCTAACGATGTTGACAAGTACTTCGGAAACGATGAGCTTTGGGAGAAATCCGAAAACGAATTAAGACAAGTTTTGAATGAACTCGGCGTCGAATACTATGAAGCTAAGGGCGAGGCAGCATTCTACGGGCCTAAACTCGATGTTCAGGTCAAGTCCGCCATCGGGCACGATGTCACCCTCTCAACTATCCAGCTCGACTATCAATTGCCAGAGAGATTCGAATTGACATATATCGATGAGAATGGTCAAAAAGCCAGACCAGTCGTCATCCATAGAGCAATCTTAGGATCATTAGATAGATTCATCGCTTTCTTGCTTGAAGAAACAAAAGGCAACCTCCCAACGTGGTTAGCACCAGTCCAGTGCAATATCATTCCTGTCAAAGCTGACATCCAAGGTGCATACGCCAAAGAAGTTGAGAAACTCCTTAAGGAAGCCGATATCCGCGCCACCAGTGACCTCACAAACGAGAAGCTTGGCTACAGAATGAGACAATCTCAGATCAAGAAGATTCCATACACTCTCGTCTTAGGCGATAAGGAAGTTGAAAAT
>CAVAGP010000145.1:0-2231 GCA_963588175.1 Faecalibacillus sp.
GGTATCGCGGTTCTATCGGCGCAAAAGGGTTCACCTATGTATTTGGTAAGGAAACGCTTCTCATTGCCCAATTAGAATTAATTGATGATAAGGGAAACGTAACTTATATTTGTTCTGATTCTTCCTTTGATTGGTCTAATGACGGACCTCTTAGATTTGCAGACTTAAAAGACGGGGAAATAGTGGATAATCGTTTAGCCCCTTCGTATAAGGGCCGTGCCGTTGTGGTTAAGAAAGACGTATTACTATCTTCTAGCAACAATGTTCACGTTGAGGAAAATCTTTTCTCAAAGCCAATCGAGATAACGAAAAGCAAGACAGGTAAAAAGATTTACAAGTTTAAAAACAACGTTGCGGGATATATTAAATTTAGTGTCAACGCAAAAGAGGGTGACACCCTTCATTTTGTCATGGGCGAAATGCTCGATGACAACGGGGATGTGACTCTCCATAACGTTCAATGTGTGCGAAAAGGAAAGAAAACACCTCTTCAGGAAGTTACATTCGTTTGCAAAGACGGCCTTAATGAATACAAGGCTCGATTCTACTATGGAGGCTTCCAATATGTTTCTCTAGAAGGCGATGTTCAAGATATCGATATTGAGCAGGTGGCGATATGGAGCAGCGTAGAAGAAACATCGACATTTGTCTGCTCAAACGAATTGATTAACATCTTCCACGAAAACACCTTGCGTTCTCTTAAGAGCAACTCAGTAGATATCCCTACCGATTGTCCAACCCGTGAAAGAATGGGCTGGACCGGGGATTCGCAGGTATTTTTCGAAACCGCCTCTTATTTAACGGATTATTCCGCGTTCGCAAGGAAACACCTTAGAGACGTTTTCGATAGGCAAGATAAAAACGGCAGACTTCCGCAAATCGCCCCATATTCGGCAGAAGATTGGTTCATGGATGTCATGAATGGATCGGTTGGCTGGGCCGATGCTGGAGTGTTGATTCCATGGAGATTCTATGAGAAATACGGAGATGTTCGCATCCTTAGAGACAATTATGAAGGCATGATGAGATATGCCAAATTCATGATTAAAAGATGCGGCCGTGCTAAAGGGATATACGCGATTTACGCTAAACCGTTGCACTTATCTAAGGAAAACAAGAAATATGGAGTTAATACGGGCCAATCATATGGCGAGTGGGCAGAACCTAGCGATGTCAAATCCTTCGTTTGGACAGACTTCGCTTGTCCGCACCCCGAGGAATCTATGGCCTATACGAGTTATATCCTTGGGCTGATGGTGAAAATATCCAAAATACTTGGAAAAGAGGAGAACATATCTTTATTAGAAGAGTATTCAAACGGCGTTAGGAAAGCCTATCAAGAATTGGTCACCAAACCTGGATACACCCTGTATACGGATAGGCAAGCTAAACTGGTAAGACCGCTTTATATGGATTTACTCACTCCTGAGCAAACTGAATTCGCCAAGAAGAGACTTATTGCAGCGCTTGATAACTACAAATGGAAATTGGGAACAGGATTCTTATCAACTCCATTCATCCTTTATGTCTTGCAGGATTTAAACCCGGATTACGCTTATCGTTTGCTTGAGAATGAAGAAATGCCAGGCTGGCTCTATATGGCTAAGAACAACACAGGCACCATTTGGGAAGGTTGGGAAGGGCCTAAAGCACAACTAGGCATCTCATCGCTCAACCATTACTCAAAAGGCGCAGTGGTGGAATGGTTCTATAAAGGGATGTGTGGAATCAATGTCATCGGAGAGAACCGTTTTCTGATTAAACCGATAGCGGGCGGTAAAGAAACCTATGCCTCGGCCTCATATCAAAGCGCGTATGGGCTTGTTAAATCTTCATGGAAGAGGGATGGCGAAAAAGTCACGTATAACATTGAGATACCTCCGAACACCACCGCGGTAATTGAACTACCTGATGGTTGTCGGGAAGTAACTTGTGGCAAATACACATTCTAGAAACAAAATTTGGAATCGAGAAATCGGTTCCTTTTTTTCAACTCTATCAATGGAAGTGTGTTTTAACTATTGACTGAAGAAAACTGGCAAAAGTGTCAAAAAACTTCAATGGACAATTGATATCTAAGCAAAAGAAACTATAATTAATGAAGAAAGTTGGCAAAAGTGTCAAAAATCCTCAATGAGGTTAGAAATATGATTAAGAGAGATTTCTATCTAAACAAATTAATTGAAAGAGAAAACAACGGAATGATTAAAGTCATAACCGGTATCAGAAGA
>CAVAGP010000146.1:0-2207 GCA_963588175.1 Faecalibacillus sp.
GAATTGTGCGAAGAAAATGTCAATGTAAGGCAGAACCCTTCGGCAGTAGTATCTCCGCTATTTTTTATTACCAAATTAACTTTCCTAACGCCATTCGAGTCAATAATATAATGAGGATCTGGTTTAATATTTAACCGAGGATGTTTACGAGCCACGCGTTCTCTTCTGATGTTTCTAATTTCTCCGGCCCATTTCGTCAAAAGTGGATAGAAAAATGTCCTTCCGTAATAGGTGGTGTTTAAATTGATGAACTTAACCTGTTCATCAATTATTTCAGTGACTTGATAGAGAAGGGTTGATTGTTCTTCTTCTCCGCGGTGAGGGTATGGTTTTAGAGCCGTGAGGATGTCATCTACTCGACTTGCGGATTCCATATCAGTTGCCGATAAGAGTCTATAAAATGGCATTATGTCTCTCCATCTTGAAGTTATAATATCCATTCCGTGTGGGCTTAATACTTCTTCCTTAAGCTTTGTAATTTGTTTTGCAAACTCATATCGATCAGATGAATGTTTACTAAACGATTGCTGTAAAAACTCTTTTGGTGCCAGTTCTGTCGAAATTGTTGCTGATTCAGACGTGTTTATTGATGAGTAAAAACGTAACCGTTTGTCGACATGTGTTAATTCTCCATACAGTCCACCAATACCATTAGGTAATGAAGCAAGTTTATTCCATATAGTAGAACTATAAGAACCAACTTTCACGATAGTGCTGGCTGCTATACCATGTAATTGCTCATTATTACTCCTCATACAATTATAGAAAACGTCTTTGAATTCCATCCTAAAGAGTCTTTCATAGTCATATGCTGTTCTGTTTGAATTGCATATGTGGTGGTAAGCGACATCTAGGCGCATATGATTTACGAGTATTTCAAGCACTATTGTCTCTTGATGAATATCATTGTCATTGGATATTTCATTATCCTCATCATCTTCCTCAAAAGAGATGTAGGACCATAGATTGAGAGACTCCATATAGTAACTTTGAGCACTGTCTTTAAGACGGCAGAGTTCTATCTTATTCTCTTCAGATGGACTATTAACATAGGATAATAGTTTTTTCCTAAAAGATTTTATCAATGAGTTCCCTTTTAGTCTTGCATAGCTGGCTACAACATAAAGGTAGTCTTGATGATTATAGAACTTGAGATCATGAAATGCCTTGGCTGTTTCAAGAAATAGTGGAAACGACTCTGCCTCATTTGAAGATTTCGCTTCTTCAAGGAGTCTATTGGCAATCTCTATTGTGGGACTTCCATTGCTAATTATTCTCTTGTCGGTGAATTTATGTTCTTGAATATCAAGATCCAACATATCGCTAACAATATCGAGAGAGTGGGAAGAACGGTTTTCGGGTAGAACTTGTAACTCATCACCTGACTGGTGATCCATTTCAGCCAAAGCATCTTTAATCTGCTCTTGAAGGCTTATCGAAAGCTTGTTTTCCGGGTTGTATTCGATAGCCCTATCTAAGCTTTCAAGTGCTATTTGTTCTTGGCCCGGTATAGAATACTGGAGACGAGCGAGATCTGTATACATCCGGCTCAGTTTCTTGAAGGTGAACATATCATGCTCTACTCCGTATGAAATCCAAAGTTTATATGTGTTTATGGCATCTTCTTGCCTTTCTGATATCGAATAAATCTGAATCAGTTTTTGAAATAACAAGCTATGATCTTTAGGAAGTAAGTTCCCGGCATTCATCGCAACATTAATCGTTTCTATTGCTTTGGATATATCGTTTTGGGCTAAAAACTCATCAGCCATATGCGATACGGCGAGAACAGCCTCTTTTGATGCCTCTTGTTCAGCCTGAATCTTAGATGAGAAGTTTATTGTAATAACCGGCAGTTCAGATATATCAAATGATGCCCTTTTTAGTATATTAATGACTAAGTTGTAATGAGTTCTGCCTTTAGAAGAAAGGCGCGGTTGAATTAAAGACTGAATATTCTGATTGTACCTTCTCGCATAAACATAATTTTCAGCCTCTACAAAGTGTATGAGATTCGTGATGTGTTCGCGAATTGTTAACACATCCGTTATACTTGAGATGCAGGTTTCTCCAGTCTTCTTCTTAATAAATGTTGCAGCTCTAACGGGGATTTCTCCTTCTGTCGTTTCACTAAGTCTCTTTATTAAATCATAATTTAGAATTGAATTGAAAAAGCACCGTTTCCCCTGGCCCTCATACATTACCGT
>CAVAGP010000147.1:0-2202 GCA_963588175.1 Faecalibacillus sp.
GTATATACCATACGGTTGCTAAATTGGCCGGTATTGCGACAGGCAATGTTATAACGCCGCCCAGACTGGTTAGAAAGCCGGATGTGGCGCATTTACCAATTTGCCATTTGACAAAATTATCGATGGCTTTTTCTGGAGTCTTATATTTATTGAGATACTCGTTGGCGAGGTCATAGCACGTCTTTGTCTTCGGAACACCTTGCAACGCAGCATTGTAACATTTATCTAAAACGGTCGAGAGAGCGTCTGACGTGATTTCCATATTTGTACTCGCCTCCTTATCGGTATTATTCTTCATAAGTATAGCACATTGTATCAGAAAGGACAACTAATTATGGCATTATCAAACACTGCCGTCCCAATATATTACGGCAAGTTTCGAGATGCCGTACTTAGGGGCGAAATTCCCGTATGCCGAGAAATAGACATGGAAATGAATCGCGTTGACGAACTCATAGCCAATCCGGAATATTATTACGACGACAAAGCGGTTGAGGGATTCATCAAATATTGCGAAAACGAACTGACGCTTACAGATGGCTCTGATCTGGAGTTATTAGACTCATTTAAACTTTGGGCCGAGGAAATTTTCGGTTGGTATTATTTCGAAGAACAGCAGGTGTATACACCTTATGAGAGTGGTCGCGGCGGAAGATACATAACCAAATACATTAGGCGTCGTTTGGTGAACAAGCAGTATCTCATCGTAGCCAGAGGCGCTGCAAAATCAATGTATGGTTCCTGTCTACAAAACTTCTTTTTAAACGTCGACGTAACGACCACCCACCAAATCACCACAGCTCCGACGATGAAGCAAGCCGAAGAGGTGCTGTCGCCGATTCGTACAGCAATCACCAGAGCAAGAGGACCGTTTTACAAATTTCTCACCGATGGTTCTATACAGAACACAACCGGTTCCAAAGCAAATCGAGTTAAGCTAGCGTCCACTAAAAAAGGAATCGAGAACTTTCTTACTGGATCACTTCTCGAAATTCGTCCAATGCGAATCGATAAACTTCAGGGGCTTCAGCTAAAGATGGCCACGGTTGACGAGTGGCTTTCTGGGGACATCCGTGAAGACGTTATCGGTGCAATCGAGCAGGGTGCATCCAAAGTAGATGATTACCTGATAGTTGCGATTAGCTCCGAAGGTACTGTACGTAACGGAGCGGGAGATACAATCAAAATGGAGTTGATGGACATTCTCAAAGGCGACTACAAGAATCCGCATGTTTCTATTTGGTGGTATAAATTAGATTCTATCGATGAAGTTGCCGATCCAGATAAGTGGATCAAAGCAAATCCGAATCTAGGAAAGACAGTCCGTTACGAAACTTACCAATTGGATGTGGAAAGAGCTGAGAAAGCCCCGGCCGCAAGGAACGATATTTTAGCAAAGCGTTTCGGATTGCCGATGGAAGGGTATACGTATTACTTCACTTATGAAGAAACTCTTCCTCACAGAAAAAGAGAATACTGGCAGATGGCCTGTTCTATGGGCGCAGACTTATCGCAGGGTGATGACTTCTGTGCTTTCACTTTTCTGTTTCCATTATCGAATGGCGCATTTGGAGTAAAGACTCGAAATTATATTACGTCTTTGACGTTGTCAAAACTTCCTATGGCCATGCGGATTAAGTACGAGGAGTTCATTAAAGAAGGCAGTTTGATTGTACTTGAAGGAACCGTTCTCGACATGATGGAAGTATACGAAGATTTGGACAATTACATTGTGGAGCACGAGTATGATGTCCGTAGTTTTGGTTACGATCCATATAATGCAAAAGAATTCGTGGCAAGATGGGCCGCTGAGAATGGTTCATTCGGAATCGAAAAAGTTATACAGGGATCCAAAACAGAATCTGTTCCGCTTGGAGAATTAAAGAAGTTATCCGAAGAAAGAATGCTTCTTTTCGACGAGGAACTTATGACGTTTACGATGGGGAACTGTATCACTTTGGAAGATACAAATGGCAACCGTAAACTATTGAAGAAGCGCCTCGACCACAAGATCGATGCTGTGGCCGCTATGATGGACGCTTACGTAGCCTACAAAATTAACAGGGAAGCGTTCGAGTAGAAAAGGAGGATGCTATGAACCCATACCCGACAAACATGTATCCGTATAGTTATACGGCGACTCCATATCAACCGAATCCTTATGCACAACCGCAAGCACCAAGAGCTTCGTTCGGTTTGCAC
>CAVAGP010000148.1:0-2172 GCA_963588175.1 Faecalibacillus sp.
CTGCTGGCCGGCAAACAGGTGCTGTTCATTCCGGCTGTCCCTGTAAAAGCCGAAAGAGACATCTCCGCCGACGAGATAAACCGCAATAGATGCTAAAGCGAATGTAATCTTGAACTCGCAGAGCGATCAGGACAAAAAGCTAAAAGACTTGGCGGCAGCCATCACTGCTGTCAAGACAGAAGAAAAGAAGACCCAGGATCAAATAGCCATTCTTCTTAAGCAGCAGAAGGCGACAAAGGCCATCTCAATCATTACGATGATTCTCTTGATTCTTGGTGTTGCAGTTCTGAAATTCGTATAACGACATTCTTCTTGATTGAAAACGAGACTCCCCGTGTGAACTTCCCCTTTTGTAGCCTTCCCTAAATGTACAAGGGTCTGAAAAGCAGCGGCTTTGACATAGAGGGGTCGCATGTCAGAATGCGCGAGCGTATGGCCAATCTTTTTTCCATCATAATGATTGCTTACGTCTGGTGCTATCTCGTCGGAATCTACATCAACAAATACATCAAGCCGGTAGCAATCCTGAAGCATGGCAGAAGAGCTGTGAGCCTCTTCAAATACGGGCTCGACTACATCTCTCAATGCCTTCTGAACCGCTCTAACCGGTACAGACTTAACATTTTTGAATTTTTGTCATATACTTAGAATTGTTCTATCAAATCTGGTTTAAGCAAGAAATCCATTAAACCAACAATATAAAAACCATTGTTGTCATGATACGGTTTTATGTCATCACGCATAATTATTATCTTCTTAAAGGAATCGTCGATTCGTTTTAATGAAGCACTTTCTTGCTCTCTCTTGTCATCATCAGACATTGCAAATGCTGATTGGATATAATATCTACGGTCAGCCATATTTGCAACGAAATCCACTTCCAGCTGTTTGCGTTCTTTTGCAGTCCTTGCCTCTACCATACCAACATCAACACAGAAGCCTCGTAAACGCAGCTCGTTGTATATGACATTTTCCATGATATGGTTTTCTTCCACTTGTCTGAAATTCAGCAAGGCATTGCGCAATCCGATGTCTTGGAAATAGTATTTGGAAAGTGTACCTATATATTTTCTACCCTTTATATCATATCGCATCGACTTCTCTATAAGAAAAGCATCTTCCATGTAGGAAAGATATTTGGATATGGTTTTTCTGTCAAGCGTTTCGTTCTTTACACTTTTGAATGTATTTTCCAACTTGCTCGGATTACATGGAGAGCCAATACATGAAGCCATCACACGCATCAATTCCATAAATTCTTCGCTGTTTTTCAAGTTGTTTCTCTCTATTATATCTTTGAGATACACAGTCTCGTGTAAAGAGCGGAGGTAAGCCGCTTTCTTTTTCTCGCTATCCAATTCCAATATACCTGGTAGTCCACCATAGGTATAATAACTTTTCCATAACTCAAACTTGTCGCCTCCCACAGAATTGTATAATTCAGCAAAAGACAATGGAAAAAGGTGGATTTCATCACCACGTCCCCGAAACTCTGTAACCACATCCTTGGATAGAAACTTGGAGTTACTTCCTGTGACATATACATCCGCATTGCGGATATGCAAAAGACTATTCAGTACATCCGTAAACTCATCTATCATCTGTACTTCGTCCAATATGATATAGTAGAGTTTGTCATCTACGATGCGTTCATGAATATGTTGAAGAATAACATCAGGGTCACGCAAATTCTTGTTAAGGCGATCATCCAATGCAATTTCTATTATATGGTCTTCACTTATTCCTGTTTCTATCAAATGATTGTGAAACAAGTTGAAGAGAAGAAACGATTTGCCGCTTCTTCTAATTCCAGTTACAATCTTTATGAGATTGTTTGACTTGCTCGATATAAGTTGTTGTAAATAATAATCTCTTTTTATAATCATAGTTATTCCCGAAAAGTGACATTAGTGTCAACTTTCGGGAATGCAAAGGTACGATTTTTATCGGAAAAGCAAGAATTTCATTCCCGAAAAATGACACAAATGTCAAAAATCGGGAATGTGTTCAATGTATTAATCTTGTTCATTGCTGTCCGGAGAAATTTTACCATAGAGTGAGTTGCCTGTAAGAGTCGTCTTGGAGGTTCTAAAAGAATGTCAACCTTTCTTAGTTAAGGTCACGATTTAATACAAACTATCAAAGCGAATTCTTGATTTGAAAGTATACTTC
>CAVAGP010000149.1:0-501 GCA_963588175.1 Faecalibacillus sp.
TCTCAGGGTCGAGCAAACGCTTCATCGATTCGACGTAATCCTGCGCTTTGATTGGAGTACCATCTTCCCAGCAAGCTTTTTCATTCAATTTGATGTCGTAAGCAATGCCAGAAGTAAGGTTGATGTTTGGACGACCGAAGAATTTGGTCTTTTCTTCTTTGGTCAATTCATAAGTGACATCCTTTGGTTCTTCGGAAGCCATCTCGCATAAGAATTCATAACCAGATTTGTCAGCGTTGAAGCCGAGGTCATAGAATCCCATTTCGCAATAACCCATGATGTATGAGTCGGAGTTGGTTTCCCAAGCGTGTGGGTTCCAGGTCTTTGGGTTGGCATCGAGGTAAGTGCTCAAGGTATAGTCAACTTTAGAGGTGTTTGGGCCGCAAGCAGTCAAAGCCGCGACAGCACCGAATGACATGACCATAAGAGCAACAATTTTCTTATTTTTCATACCATTAATCCTTTCTTTTTTTCAAAAATTTCCTTAGAAATCGTGTGTAT
>CAVAGP010000149.1:511-2096 GCA_963588175.1 Faecalibacillus sp.
GCCTAAGAGCGTATGAATGTCAATTTTTAAATGAAACATTTAGGAAAAATGATGTTTATTAAAATAAACTCTCAACCGTTTTCTTTTGTTATAATGTGGCTATGAATAACTCCAAACGATTGCTTCTTTTATTGCCTTTGGCACTTCCTTTATGCTCTTGCAATACCGGCCTTCCGACCGAGGTTATATTCACCATGACCTCTGGCGAAGAGGCTAGTATCCACACCGAACTTCAAGAAAGATTCTTGAACGTCAAGGATAACGACTCCTTTATCGCCGCTCAGGGCGAGACATTCGCTAATACTTCTCAATCTCAGCCTGAAGCCGTTGAATTCTCTTGGAAATACAAAGACGGAACCACCCAGAAACCAAGCAAGGCCATTCTCACTTTAGCCGAAGATCAAGGCATGAGCGTCAACAAGATGTCCTATACCACCACCGAAAAGGAAATCTCCGTTTACAATCTGAAGATTAATACAACATATTACTACACCATCACTTTGGACTATGACGGCACTAAATACACCTCCGATGTCTACACCAAAAAGATTACCGATAAAGCTATTAGAAACCTTTATATCGATGGAGTTAAGAATGTCAGGGATATCGGCGGTTACGAAGTCGACGGCGGAGTCATCAAACAAGGCCTCTTATATCGTTCGGCGGAGTTTAACGGAGAGTTTGAATCAATCATCACCGCTGGTGGCCAAGAAGAATTGGTTAGCACCCTTGGTATCAAATCAGATATCGATTTGAGAAGAACCACCGATTTCTCTCAGCCAAAGGATGAAATCTATTCCATCACCGAATCCCCATTAGGCAAATCCGTCAGATGGGTTTCCTTACCAATGTATTTCGGCGGAACCAACATTTATACCCAGCTTTGCAACACCGACAACATCAAAACCTTCTTCGAATATCTGGCAGAACCGACTAATTATCCGGCTATTTTCCACTGCGTTAGAGGCACTGATAGAACGGGTGCATTGAACTATGCATTAGGCGCTCTCCTAGGCATGAGTGAAGAACAGTTAATTAAAGACTATCTCTTCTCCAACTTCGAAGACCTAGGATCCGACCCATTGACCACTTCAAGCATCTCTGGCAAGGGTATGTATGTCTACCTCATCAATCAAGAAGAGGGAGACACATTGTCTCAGAAAGCCGCCAACTACTTGATTAAGAGAACCGGCGTCTCTCAAGATACCCTAAATAGCATTAAAAACATTCTCATTGAGAAGAAATAAGCCAAATGTGGTTTATTTTTAACTAATTGCATTACACAAACAAAAAAGCAACCCTCTCAGGTTGCTTTTATTTTTAGGCTGCGACTTCCCACTTGGCCAACAAGGTCAAGTTACCTGGGATGATGGTCAAGTCAGTGAACTGACCAGAGTTTGGATTGGTCGGATCAGTGAACCATCCTTTGAAAACATATCCGTCATACACAGGAATCTGAATATTGGCTAAAGCCATGGTCTCTCCAACATGAGCGGTAGAAACAATCGCGTTCGTTTTGGTCGTTCCGGACCAATGTCCACCGTTTGGATCGAACATGATACTACATGGAGTCTTGGTGGTATCC
>CAVAGP010000150.1:0-2037 GCA_963588175.1 Faecalibacillus sp.
TTGGCACGCCGTCCTTGTCGTAGGTGCCGATGATCAGCACCGGCATCGGGAATAACAATGGCTTTGCTCCAAAATCTACTTTACTCATGTTCTATTTCCTCGTATAATAAGTGTATAGCCAGTAGAAATGATGGTTATGCACTTATTCTTTCTATAGATTTATAGATGATCTGAGACACCTGGGATAACCCCTTTCCATCTCATCTACTTTGGTTATTAGTTACATAGGTTATTCTGTGGTATGATATCAGCAGAGTCTGATGTCTAGAGGCACTGCTTTTTTTCCTTTCAGCCCGGTCTTCGGTGTCTGCTTATGGAGCTTTCAGCCTGATTCATATGTCATATTCCGCTTACACAGATGTTTCATCCTCTGGCGTACAGCACCAGCAAAAGAGCTGCCAGAGTGTATGCTTATTACGCGAGGTTTCGGTCAGCATATGATTCCCAGGATAAACCTTTTACTTCAGATCCCAAGAATACTTAATCGGAAAGGCGGGTGATATCATGTTAAAGATTAACCCTTTATCTACGCTTTACGTCGGTATTGACGTCAGCTCAAAATCCAACTATGTTTGTGCTTTGGATTTTTTCAAAAATAAATACATAAATTCTTCTTTTGCCAACAATCAGCCCGGGGCTGAGGAATTAGCATTGAAGATACTTGAGTGTTTAAAAGAACACTCCGATTTGACTACGGTTGTTGCTGCTTTAGAATCAACTTCTGTTTACAGCATCCATATCGCTAATTATCTTTCTTCCTGTGAAGAATTGATGCGGTTTAAGCCTTATGTTTTCGTCCTGAACCCTAAATGCACTGCAAACTACAAGAAAAGCTATATAGGACTTGGTAAATCTGATCCTATCGATGCCTTTGTTATTGCAGACTATGCAAGAGCCGGAAACATTGAATCCGAGCCTTGGCGCGGCAGTCAGTTTCTTGCTTTGAAACGTCTCACACGGCATCGCCTCCACCTTGTTGAATGCATGACCAGAGAGAAAACTTATCTTGTTTCCAATCTTTATCTGAAATTCAGTGAATTACAGATGCTTGAAGGCGATGATCAACCTTTTTGCGATATATACGGAGCTACATCTTCCAGTGTATTAATGGAATACCTTTCCCCGGAAGAAATATTAAATTCTTCCGAAGAAGATTTGATCGCATTCCTTGCTGAAAAAAGCCGCAACCGCATTAAAGATATAAGCAAGACCGCAGATTTATTAAAGAAAGCAGCCAGAGATTCTTATCGTCTGGACAAAGCTCTTTATGAGCCTTTGAATGTGTCTGTTGCCAGTTCTTTCAACTGCATTGAAACCTTCAAAAGAGAAATTAAGGTCATCGACAATGCTATCGAAAAAGAAATCAAAGGTTTAAACCCAAACGCCTTTATTATTCTTCAATCTATTGATGGCATCGGTCCTGTCTTTGCTGGTGGCATAATTGCTGAAATAGGCGATATAACCGCTTTTCATTCATCTGATGCTCTTGCCAAATATGCCGGTCTTACATGGAAGTCCAATCAGTCCGGTGATTTCAATGGAGAAGATACTCCTATGTTGAAAGCCGGTAATCGTTATCTCCGATACTATCTTGGCGAAGCCGCCAACAGTATGAGGAAACACAACGTTGAATACGGAGCGTACTATCGAAAGAAGTACAATGAAGTTCCGAAACATCAACACAAAAGAGCACTCGCGCTGACTTCACGTAAATTCGTTCGTTTGGTTTATGGATTGCTGGCCAGAAACCAACTGTACTCCGGCATATCGCTGGATACATCAATTAAAGATTCTAACTAGCCGAACTTATGTTTTATCCTAGACATAGGTTTATTAAAGTTACCCTTTTTTCTGAAATACATATCAAAATCATTTCAAAAATTAGCTTGACATATCACCAGATTGCTCCAAATATTGATATTGTAATTGCGATTTTCTATCCCTCCGCTCCTTTTTTTATTATACTTTTCTGTCAGCTGTACAGTAAATAGCGCAATTAATATTGGAACCATAACCTTTTCTAAAAGCCATTGTATA
>CAVAGP010000151.1:0-2001 GCA_963588175.1 Faecalibacillus sp.
AGTTCTACAAGACTGCTATTGATCTGAGATACAAAGTAACCCAGTTCATGCTCAGAGATTTTGGATTAAAGCCAAAGGCGAGAAGCGTTGAGGGTCTTCAGAAACACCGAAAGATGTCTGAAGAAGACGCTCGAACGATGAACGCTTTACTTGAGAAGTATCGGCTCGGAGATCAGCTCATTGAAGAATTTCCCGAATGGTGGATTAATCAGCGTCGTTTGAGAATTGACAAGATTCTCGCCGATCTGGTTTCCGCCATTCGATTGGCTAACTCCATTTACCCACAATCTCTTGAAGAGTATCAACAGCGACGCTCATACCAAAATGAGGCCGTCGGTTTAACCGATTGTCTTCTTGAGGAAATGAGTTTTGTTGTAAAGCTTCTTAACCGTGACGAGGGTATTGATCTTCAAAAACTAGCGCCATTCATCGATATGATCGAAATGGAATATCAGCTTTTGAAAGGATGGAGAAAAGCCGATAACAAAATTCGACAGCGGTTTAAATAGCCACTGTTTTCGGATGGGCAGTCGCTTGAAAAACGCTGGAACTGGTGGTTGTCAGCAGTGGCAAATTCGACGAACTTCTGCAATGTCAACAACAATGGCAATTCCAACAACTGGAACGCCTCTAACTCCAATGGTGTCCGCCCGATTTCTCGTGCCTGTTTTGCGAGTAGCTCTAACGGCGAAACAAAGTTCGCAGGCAATCAAGAAAGGAAGCGTCCTGCCCGAGTTTTAAAACTCGAACAAACGGAACCGACGCTGTTGCTTACGAGCAGTACAGCTATCAGCGGTTTCTCAATTTCTATGGGTTACTTATTTGACGAAGCAACGACCATCGATGCTTTGTATCAAGCTTTCTCACTCTGCAAGAAAGGTTCCGATTGGAAGGCAAGCGTTCAACGCTTTGAACTAAATCTCTTGCCAAACCTGAGAAGGCTCCAAAACGAACTTCGCTCCGGAACTTACAGACCTCAGGAATATCACGAGTTTGTCTTAAACGAGCGAGGTAAAGAGCGCCACATAAAGTCTCAGCCAGTGCGAGATAGAGTGGTTCAAAGAAGCTTTTGCGACAATGTTTTAATTCCCGTTCTGCGAAGGTACTTGATTTATGACAACGGAGCCAGTCTTAATAGCAAGGGCGTTAGCTTTGCTCGCAATCGATTGGAATGCCATTTGCAAAGATTCTTCCGCAAATACGGAGAGAATGGTTATGTTCTGAAAGTAGACTTCTCGAAATTCTTTGACAATATCCGCCATGACGTTTTGTTTGAGCGCATTGCGGAGAAACTAGATGATCCTCAAGCTTTAGCTTTGCTAGACATTGTCTTGCAGTCTAATGCACCAGATGTTTCTGATTTATCTGAGCCAGAGAGAAAAGAGCTTTTCGAAGGCGTCTTTAATTCTCTAAGCTTTACGCCTTCGGACAAGAAAGAAGCACTCATGCCGAAAGGATTAGGCATAGGTTCTCAGGTATCTCAGATATGTGGGGTTTTTGCTTTAACGCGAGTAGACACCCTTTGCAAAATCGTTCATCAGTGCAAGTTCTATGGACGATACATGGATGACATTTATGTGATCCATGAAGACAGGGATTTTCTAAAGAATTTGCTTGAAGAAATTCGTGCCGAAGCACTGAAAATAGGACTCCACATCAATGACAGAAAGACGAAGGTCGCGCCATTAAGCGCGGGGTTTGTCTTTATGCAGGTGAAATATCACTTCACTGCTACGGGGCATTTAGTTAAACGTCCCTCAGCAGATAAGGTAGTCAGAGAGCGCCGAAAGCTGAAGGCTTATCGAGGCTTGTTGGATCGTGGCTTAATGACTCGAAAAGGTATCGCTAACGCATATCAATCTTGGCGAGGAAATATGCGCCAATTGGATTCTTATCGAGCTATAAAATCGACCGATAAGATTTACACAAAACTTTTTGTAGATAACTAAGGAGGCCAATATGGCTTTAACTGAAGAAGAACGTCAGAAGACAGAAATGAAA